>JAVJTX010000049.1:0-63053 GCA_040220035.1 Roseovarius sp.
AGGACGTCTTCGACTACATCGAAATGTTCTATAACCCGAAACGCAAACATGCCAAGAACGGGATGCTGTCTCCTGTCGACTTCGAAAACAGACAGCGCAAAGTGAACCAAGAAGGTGTCTAGGAAACTAGGGGCTATTCAGGGGGCCCTGGCGCAGCCAGAAGAAAACCTTTCCACCTGCGCCGAAGCCTTTGAGGTCGGGATGCCCCACCGGGCCCTCGCTGCCGTCGTAGTCGTGGCGGGCGGTGATCCCGAGGATCGGCAGGACCTGTTCGTAGAAGGCGATCGAACGAGCGGTATCGCTGACCGTCAGAAAGATGTGGTCGAGCATGGAAGTCTCCTCAGATGATTTAGCCACCGGTGATTTCGATGTTCTGGGCGTTAACCCAGCGGATGTCGTCGGAAAGGAGCCCCGCGATCATGCAGCCAACGTCGCCCGGCTCACCCACGCGGCCAAGGGCCGTCTGCCCGGCGAGTAGGGTCTCGAATTTCTCGTTCAAACCGCCGCCAAGCTCGGTGCGGATCGGCCCCGGTGCAACGGAGTTGGCGCGGATGCCGCGCGCCCCGAACTCCTTGGCCATGTAGCGGGTCAGCACTTCGAGCCCTCCCTTGAAGGACGCATAGGGCGCAACGCCAGCAGTCGCCGCGGCTGGTTGCGCTGGTCAGGTTAACGATGTGACCGCCGTCTGCCATCAGCGGAAGCAGCGCCTGCGTCAGGAAGAACGGCCCCTTGAGGTGGACCCGGAAGAGGCCGTCGAACGCCTCTTCAGTGACGGTCTTGATCGGCTCGTAGATCCCGTATCCCGCGTTGTTGACGAGGGCATCGAAGCTCTGCGCGTTCCAGTTCCGGGCCAACACGGGCCTGACGCTGTCACAGAAGGCCGGGAAGCTGGCGCTGTCAGCCACGTCGAGCTTCAGTGCCGCCGCCTTGCCACCGGAGGCCTCAATCGTCGCGACGACATTCTCGGCGGCGGCTGCATTGCTATTGTAAGTCAGGATGACGCCCATCCCGCGATTGGCACATTGGATGGCCGTGCTGGCCCCAAGGCCCCGGCTTCCGCCGGTGATGATGACGATACTCAATTCGCTGTTCCCTTGTTCGGATGAGCAAGAGATAGCCGCCGTGCTCCGGCGCTGCTCACCCGATCCTCCCCTAAACTTGCCTGATCCTGCTTTCACGTTGTGGTCGGGGCGAACTGGTGACAGAAGTGGTTGATGGAAACGCAGCTTCACGAACTCAGGTGCCTGGCGGCGCGGGCCGAAAACCGCCGCACCGAAACCGGCATCCCGCGCGTTGCCATGGTGCAGGGCGAGATCCCGGAGCGCCAGCTTGCCGCGGTCTACGACCCGATGGTGAACCTTATCCTGACTGGCTCCAAGACGATAACGGTCGGTGACCGCACACTTCGCTACGATCCCGCGACCTATTTCGTCATGTCAGTCGACTTGCCGGCGGTCGGCTCCGTTCATCCGTCCGCCGCTGGCGAGCCTTATCTGGCGGTCAGCCTGACGTTGTCGCCCGCGATCCTGGCGAGCCTTCTGGTCGACCTGCCCAAACCTGCCGGAGGGGCGCTCTACGATCCCGGCTTTTCCGTCGCGCCCGTGACGCCGGAATTGCTGGATGCCTGGCTGCGCATGCTGCGCCTGATGGAGCGCCCGGACGAAGTCGCGGCCCTCGCCCCGGCCTACGAGCGCGAGATTCTCTTTCGCGTCCTCCAAGGCCCGATGGGCTGGATGCTGCACGACATCGCGACACCCCACACCGCGCTGTCCCGGATCAACCTCGCTATCCAGTGGATACGGGAGCATTTTGCCGAACCAATGCGCGTCGAGGCGCTGGCCGAGATGGCGGCCCTCAGCGTCTCGGCCTTCCACCGCCATTTCAAGGCGGTCACGGCTTTGTCGCCTCTCCAGTACCAGAAGCATGTGCGGCTTCTGCACGCACGCTCCCTACTGCTCGCAGGCGAAGGCAGTGCAACCTCCATAGCCTTCGGGGTTGGCTATGAAAGCCCCTCACAGTTCAGCCGCGAATATGCCCGGCAATTCGGCCTGCCCCCATCGAGGGATGCCGCAAGGCTGCGCGTGTCGGCCGAGGTTCCCGGCCTTCCGGCGCCCGTGCCTTAGCCAGCAGGCGGATACAGTGTTTAACTTGTGCCGACTTGCTCCAAGCGACCTGCGGCCAGCCGCCAAACGTCCGCAACTGATTTCTCGCCGAGACAAGCCGTGATGAGTAGTCTGGATTGGAGCAGACATTTTCTGCGCGATAAACAAACGGCAGTTAAGGCGGTGGTAACTCGCTCGATTTCTGCACCGACGCATTGCTGCGGGACGGCATCTGGTAGAGTGGATACCTGTCGTTTGCCGCACCTCCACATCAAAAGATTGTCCGTTGCCGTCTTGAATGTCCGCTTACTGCGAGTGTGCAGTTTGAGGTCAAAGGCGTAGCGAAGGTCGGCTCTCCGCCCAACCTTGACCATCGATGCAATGAACTGAGAAGGCAGACTACCAGTTTGCTTCGCATCGCCATGAAGAGGTTCTGTAATCGGCAGCACGTAAGATTGTGGGCAAATCGCGCAAGACTATGCGGACCGCGCATCATTACACGCGATCCTACACCCGCCTAGAAATCGAGGTTCTCGACGTTCAGCGCGTTCTGCTGGATGAACTCGCGCCGCGGCTCCACCACGTCGCCCATCAGCTTGGTGAACAGATCGTCCGCCTCGGCCACGTCATCCACCTTCACCTGCAACAGCGTCCGCGCCTCGGGGTCCAGCGTCGTCTCCCACAACTGGCCGGGGTTCATCTCGCCCAGCCCCTTGTAACGTTGCAGCGCCAGCCCCTTCTCGCCTTCCTTCAGGATCGCGTCCAGCAAATCGAGCGGCCCATAGATCGCCTGCCCGCGCTCCTTGCGGTACAGCTTCGCCGGCTCCGTATACACCTCGCGCAGCCCGTCGGTCAGCTGCGCAAGCCGCTTCGACTCGCCCGACCGCAACACCGGGCCATCCAGCGTGCGCACCTCCTCGACACCCCTCACCATCCGGGTCAGCCGAATACCGTGATCCTGCGTCGGCCGCCCCTGCCAGCCGCGCTCGTATTCCACGGCAATGAGGTCCAGCCGCTTGGCCACCGCGTCGGCCACGCCCTGCACATCCTGATCCGCCCGGCCCGGCAGGAACGCCTCGGCAATCGCCGCCTGCTCGAGGATATGCCGCGGGTAATGCGTCGGGAAAGTCTCGAGAATACGCTTCGCCTGCCGCGCCTCCTCGACCACGCGCACCAAATCCTGCCCCACGATATCCTCGCCCGAGCCAAGCCTGAGCACCGCGTCCTCCGTGCCCTGATGGATCAGGTAATCCTCCAGCGCCGGCACGTCCTTGAGGTACACTTCCGACTTGCCCCGCGACACCTTGTAGAGCGGCGGCTGCGCAATATAGAGATACCCGCCCTCGATCAGCTCCGGCATCTGCCGGTAAAAGAACGTCAGCAACAGCGTCCGGATATGCGCGCCGTCCACGTCGGCATCGGTCATGATGATGATCTTGTGATAGCGCAGCTTCGAGATGTTGAACTCGTCCCGCCCGATCCCGGTGCCCAGCGCCATGACAAGGTTGCCGATCTCCTGACTGCCCAGCATCCGGTCGAACCGCGCCCGCTCCACGTTCAGGATCTTGCCGCGCAGTGGCAGCACCGCCTGCGTGCCCCGTGCCCGCCCGGTCTGGGCAGAGCCGCCGGCGCTGTCACCCTCGACAAGGAACAGTTCGGTCTTCGACGGGTCCTTCTCGGAACAATCCTTCAGCTTCCCGGCAAGGTAATTCACGTCCATCGCCGTCTTCCGCCGGGTCAGCTCGCGCGCCTTCCGCGCCGCCTCGCGGGCCAGCGCGGCCTCCATGATCTTGCCGACGATCTGCTTGGCCTCGTTGGGGTTCTCCTCGAACCACTCCGACAGCTTCTCGTTCATCAGCCCCTCGACCGCCGGGCGCACCTCCGAACTCACCAGCTTGTCTTTCGTCTGGCTGGAAAACTTCGGGTCCGGCACCTTCACCGACAGCACACAGGTCAGCCCCTCACGCGCGTCATCCCCGGTGAACGTCACCTTCTCCTTCTTGGCGATCCCGCTTTCGGCGGCGTATTTCTGCATCACCCGCGTCAGCGCACCGCGGAACCCCGCAAGGTGAGCGCCGCCATCCCGCTGGGGGATGTTGTTGGTAAAGGGCAGCACCGTCTCGTGATAGCTGTCGTTCCACCACATCGCCACTTCCACGGCAATGTCATCCCGCTCGCCGGTGATAAAGATCGGATCGGGCAGCATGGGCGCCTTGTGCCGGTCGAGATACTTGACGAACTCCTTCACCCCGCCTTCGTAATGCAGCTCCGACACAAGCGGCTCTTCCGGCCGCTCGTCGCACAGCCGGATGCGCACCCCGGAATTGAGGAAGGCCAGCTCGCGCAGCCGCTTCTCCAGCGTCTCGAAACTGTATTCGAGGTTCGAGAACGTGTCGGTCGAGGCCAGAAACCGCACCTCGGTGCCGCGCCTGCCCTCGGCATCGCCCACCACCTTCAGATGCTCAGCCGTCTCGCCGCCCTCGAACCGCGCGACATGTTCTTTCCCGCTCCGCCAGATGCGCAGCTCAAGCCAGTCCGACAGCGCGTTCACCACCGAAACACCGACCCCGTGCAGACCGCCCGACACCTTGTAGGAATTGCTGTCGAACTTGCCGCCAGCATGAAGCTGCGTCATGATGACCTCGGCCGCCGAGACACCCTCCTCCTCGTGCATCTCGACCGGAATTCCGCGCCCGTTATCGCTAACCGACACGCTTGAATCGCCGTGAATCGTGACCGTCACGACATCCGCATGACCCGCCAGGGCCTCGTCGATCCCGTTGTCGACCACCTCATAGACCATGTGGTGCAGCCCCGAGCCGTCATCGGTATCACCGATATACATGCCCGGCCGCTTGCGGACGGCCTCCAACCCCTTGAGAACCTTGATGGAATCGGCGCCATATTCTTCTTGCGCCGGTACTGCTTCAGCCATGCAAGCTATCCTTTTTAACTTTCCGATTTTATACGATTTTTCCGGGGGAATGTCACGCAATCGGCGGCAGAATTCGTACCTGTCGGAAGGCCCTGAAATCTCACGTCAGCGCGATCACCACGGCCACCGCTATCAGCAGCCCGCCCGCCGCCACGTTCGTCCGCCTCAGCGCCGTCGGAGAGGTCATCAACCGCCGCACCCGATCAAGGAAAAGCGCCATCCCCATATTGCCCACGAAGGGCACGATGGCCGACAGAACCGCGATCACCGCGATGTCGGCGGGCGTGACCTGCCCAAGGTCGAAGAACCCCGGCAGAACGCCCATGTAGAACAATATCGCCTTGGGGTTCCCCAGGATCGCCGCCAGCCCCGCCATGAACCCGGCCCACGCCCCCGGCCGGGTCAGCCGGCTATCGGCCACGATGCTGCGCCCCGCATTGCGGATCAGCATCACCCCCATGCCCGCAAACGTCACCACCGCCACCAGCTTCAGCGCCGTCAGGAAACCGCCATAGGCGCTCACGATCCACGACACCCCCAGCACCGCCAGAAGCGACCACAGCACATCGCCCACCATCACGCCCAGCGCCAGCGGCAGAACCGCCCGCGATCCCCCCGACAACGAGCGCGCCAGCACCGCCAGCCAGACCGGCCCCGGCGTGATGAACAGGATGAACAGCGCCCCGGCATAGAGCGCCATGTCCACAAGGCCCAGCGTCATGCAGCCACGCCCCCACGGTTCGCGCCGCGGCCCGCCACTGGCCCGCCCCGGTGTTGCCTCGCACCCGACATATCGTGCCACCCCCCAACGAACGCCACATCAACCATCCGCCTTACAGACCCCCGCACCGACGCGATACCGACAAAATACCGACGTGATACCGACGTCGGAATCCCAGCAAAACAAGGCCGTTAACCCTTATAGTCGGCAATCCCGCGAAAACGCCCGAAATACGCCCCTATAAACGATCCGTTTACCCTGCCCCCGGCAAGGTCAAACTCCCATCCTCGGCCAGCGGCCAGAATGGGTTCATCGCCACTTCCCAGACATGCCCGTCCGGATCGGCCCAATAGCCCGAATACCCGCCCCAGAACACTTTCTCCGGCCGTTTCAACGCCTTGGCCCCCGCCTCGATGGCCGCGTCAAACGCCTCATCCACCTCCGCCTCGGTCGCAAAGTTCTGCGCCAGCGTCATAGCCCCCGTCCCAAGCGCCTCGCCGGCCCGCCCCTGATCCTCCGCCAGCGCCTCTTTTCCGAACAATCCCAACACCATACCCAGCATCTGGTAGAAGGCCACGCCCTCCTGCTCCTCCGCCGGTGTCCAGCCCAGCGCCCCATAAAACGCCTTGGCTCGGTCAAGGTCCGAAACTCCCAATGTCACAAGAGTCACGCGCTGAGGTGTCATGCCATGTCCTTCCCGTTGATTTTGCTGATACTTTCCGCCTCGGTCACCTCGATCAACTGCGCCCTTTCGCCCAGCTCCTCGAACAGCTCCGCCCCCGTCCCGGTCATCCACGCCTGGGCCCCCAGCGCACAGACCTCGTCATAAAGCGCCGCCCTCCGGCCCGCGTCCAGATGCGCTGCCACCTCGTCCAAGAGCAGGATCGGCGGCGCCCCGAACTCCCTTGCCAAGGCCCGTCCATTGGCCAGGATCAACGAGATCAAAAGCGCTTTCTGCTCTCCCGTCGAACAGTCCTTCGCCGGAACCCCCTTGGCCGCATAAACTCCATATAAATCAGCCCTGTGCGGCCCCACCAGCGTCCGCCCCGCGGCCAGATCCCGGAACCGGCTTTCATGCAGCGCCTCGCGGAAATCCGCCTCCGTCCCAGGCATTTCCCCCTCCGACATGGTCAGCTCCAGTTCCGCCGTCGGAAAGGCCGTCTCCGCCGCCTCCTGCGCCGCCTGCAACTCTTCCAGCGCCTTCTGCCGGTTGTGGTGAATGGCCACCCCCGCCTCCGCCATCTGCCGCTCCAGCGCCACGTACCAATGCCCGTCCCGCACCTGGTCCTTCAGCAGTCGGTTCCGCTCCCGCATCGCCTTCTCATAAGCCAGTGAAACATCGGCATGGGACGGCTCGAAGCTCATCGTCATCCGGTCCAGAAACCGCCGCCGCCCCTCGGCCCCCTCGATCCAAAGCCGGTCCATCGACGGGATCAGCCACAGCACCCGCGCAATCCGCCCCAGCGCCACTTGGCTCGCGGCCTTGCTATCGATCTTCACCTGCCTCGGCTGGCCCTCCTCCGACCAGATCTCGACCTCGTGAACCTGATGCAGGGAATGCAGATGCCCGGTGACCTTCCACCCAAGGCTTTCCGGCCGCCGCGCCATCTCCTGCGCCGCCGCCCGCCGCAGCCCCCGGCCCGGCGAAAACAGCGATACCGCCTCTAAAAGATTGGTCTTCCCCGCCCCGTTCGGCCCGTAAATCGCCACCGGCCGCGCATCCAGCGCCAGCGCCGCCCCCTTGTGCGAGCGGTAATGCGACAGGGTCAGGCGGGAAAGGTAGAGCCCGGGCATACCCGCCCTTTCATCTTTCCGGAAATACTCTCGCCGAAGGCATCGGCGAAGCCGATCACACCCGCATCGGCATCACGACATAGACCGCGCTGGTATCGTTCCCCTCGCGCATCAGCGTCGGATCACCTGACGAGTTGAACATGAACACGGCATTCTCGCGGTCGACCTGGCTGGCAATTTCCAGCAAATACTTGGCGTTGAACCCGATTTCGAGGGGCTCATCGCCATAGGCCACGGCCAGTTCTTCCTCGGCATTGCCGCTGTCGGGCGCGTTGACCGACAGGATCAGCCGGTCTTCATCCAGCGCCAGCTTCACGGCGCGCGAGCGCTCCGAGCTGACGGTGGCGACCCGGTCGACGGCCTGCGCGAACTCGCTGGCGTCCACCTCCATCCGGCGGGTGTTGCCGGTGGGAATGACGCGGGTGTAGTCGGGAAAGGTGCCGTCGATCACCTTCGAGGTCAGCGTGATATCCGGCGTGGCAAAGCGCACCTTGGTCTCCGACACCGAGACCGCGATCTTGGCCTCGTCATCGTCCAGCAGCTTGCGCAGTTCGCCCACTGTCTTGCGGGGCACGATCACGCCGGGCATGTCGGCCGCGCCCTCGGGCAGGTCCGCATCGATACGCGCCAGCCGGTGCCCGTCAGTGGCCACACAGCGCAGCACCTGGCCACCCTCGCCATCCGAGATATGCATGTAGACGCCGTTCAGATAATAGCGCGTCTCCTCGGTCGAGATGGCAAATTTCGACTTGTCGAACAGCCGCCGCAGCACAGGCGCGTCGGCGCTGAAATTGCAGGCATATTCCGACGAGGCCATCACTGGGAAATCCTCGCGCGGCAAGGTCGCCAGCGAGAAGTTCGACCGCCCCGCCTCGACCGACACCCGGCCCGATGCGCCATCGTCGGTCAGCGTCACCAACGCCCCGTCAGGCAGCTTGCGCACAATCTCGTGCAGGGTCACGGCCGACACCGTCGTCGCCCCGGCCCGTTCGACCTTGGCGGGCGCCTTGTCGACAACCTCGATATCCAGATCCGTGGCGCGGAACTGAACAATGTCGCCCTCGGCCTCGATCAGCACGTTGGCTAGGATCGGGATCGTGTTGCGGCGTTCGACCACCGACTGGGCCTGTGACACTGCCTTGAGCAGCGTCCCGCGTTCGATGCTGAGTTTCATGCCCTCGCTCCCTGATCTGCGTGCCGGGAAGCGCACCGTAGCAAACTCCCCCTAACGCTCAAGCCTTTTCGTGTTGTTTTCGGCCCATTCCGGGGCAGGGTCAAGGCCGGCCCCGCCAAAGGCAGGGCCGGTTGCATTTTCGGGACAGGCTGCGCCTAGCCTTCCAGCGTGCGACGCAGAATTTCGAGGTCTTCGGCGATCTGCGCATCCTGATTGCGCAGTTCGTCGATGCGCTTCACGCCGTGCATCACAGTCGTATGATCCCGGCCCCCGAACCGGCGGCCGATCTCCGGCAGCGACCGGCTGGTCATCTGCTTGCACAGGAACATCGCCACCTGCCGCGGCCGCGCAAAGTTACGCACCCGTTTGGGGCCGATCATGTCCGACAGGCGGATATTGTAATGCTCCGACACCTGCCGCTGAATTTCCTCGATCGAGATCTTCCGCTCCGAGGCGCGGAGAATGTCGGCAAGGCAGTCCTGCGCCAGTTCCAGCGTGATCTCGTGCCCGACAAGCGAGGCAAAGGCGTAAAGCCGGGTCAGCGCCCCTTCGAGCACCCGGACAGTGGTGCTGATCCGGTGGGCGAGGAACTCCAGTACGCCGTCGGCCATTTTCAGGCCCGGATAGTCATTGCGGAACCGGTCGACCTTCGACTGAAGGATGCCGAGCCGCAATTCGTAATCCGTCGGGTGCAGGTCGACCACCAGACCGCATTGCAGGCGCGACTTGATCCGGTCCTCGAGGTTTTCGATCTCGCCCGGCGCGCGGTCGGCCGAGATGACGATCTGCTTGTTCTGGTCAACCAGCGCGTTGAACGTGTGAAAGAACTCTTCCTGCGTGCTGTCCTTGCCGGCGATGAATTGAACGTCATCGACCATCAGCACGTCCACCGAGCGGAACATCTCCTTGAAGTCCATCATCTTGCGGTCGCGCAGGGCCTGCACGAAACGGTACATGAACTGTTCCGCCGAAAGGTAGACGACATTGAGGTCGGGGCGCCTGCTCTGAAGCTCCCACGCGATGGCGTGCATCAGGTGCGTCTTACCAAGGCCGACGCCGCCATACAGGAACAGCGGGTTGAACGTGACCGGCCCGCCCTCGGCCACGCGGCGCGCGGCGGCATGGGCCAGTTCGTTCGGCTTGCCGACGACGAAATTGTCGAAGGTGAAACGGTCGTCCAGCGGGGCGGCAGGCACCTGTCCCTCGGCGAGCGAGGCCGCGGCCTGCGCAGCCGGCCGCGCGGGTTTTGGCTTGGCGGCAGCCGGCTCCGGGCGGGCCGTGCCGTTGGCCGGCACGCGGAAATGCACACGGCGGATATCCGGCGCCACGGTGTTCACCTGGAAAAGGATGAGGTCGCCGAAGTTGCGCGACACGTAATTGCCGGTGAAGGTGGTCGGCACGTTGAAGGTCGCCACGCCATCACTGACATCCGAAAGTTCCAGCGGCTCGATCCAGTTGGCGAAGTTGTGCTTCCCGACGGTCCCCAGAAGTTCCTGTTTCAGCTGGCCCCATTGCTCTTTAGTCATCTGTCCCCATTTCCGCGACTATTGCTCTCGAACTCCGACGGCGTACCGCTCTGTACGACGTCGACGATCACACCGGGGGCCGAATTGAAAACACCTCAACCGCTCCGTTGCGCATGGCAACGGTCGGAAGTGTCCACCTTCGGACCTGTATAGTGCCGCGTTTACATGTTGTCGCCGACCACGCACGATGTCCCCCATATACGGGTCGGTCAGTTCATGTCGCGCACACACACTTTCGGGTTTCGGCCAGTCGTCAACGACGACGGTTTTGCTCCTGTGGCACAAGCAGTTATGCCCGTCGGAGCAACTGTGGCAGCCTTTCCCCCCTAGCGGAATCGCCCTGCAAAATTAGCAACAGCGTCACAGTGGCGGCAACTTATCTTCTCGCTTGACAGGTTCTTTGCCTGAAAAGAATCTGTCACATTCGAAACTGTTGGAAAAAGCAAAAGGCGCCCCGCTTTCAGGGCGCCTTTAAGAGTCAACGGCTTAGGCTCGGTCGTTCAGCCGATCGACTTTACCCGGGCCGACAGGCGCGACATTTTCCGAGCGGCGGTGTTCTTGTGGAAGACGCCCTTGGTCACACCGCGCATCAGCTCGGGCTGAGCGGCGCGCAGCGCGGCCATTGCGGCATCCTTGTCGCCTGCGGCGATGGCTTCTTCGACTTTGCGGAGATAGGTGCGAATACGCGACCGGCGCCCCTTGTTGACGGCCAGACGGCTGGTGTTCTGGCGGGCGCGCTTCTTGGATTGAGGTGTATTTGCCATGTTCTTTCAGACCTTTACTCGGGTTTTCAGTGTTTCGATAGCACGTCGGCAAACCCGAACCGGCAGGTCCACAACCGGGATGATTCTGGCCAGAGCGGGCCGCACGCGCATGTATGACGGGGGCGTATAACCGATTTTGGCCAAAAGGCAAACCGCTAACTCACCCATTCCAGGGCCGATTCCCGGCGGCGACGCGCAGCGCGGATTATCCGGACCCATATGCGGCTGATTTTCATTAACCTGTTACGCAATGGACACAAACGCGCGACTCACTGGAACATGCCTGCCGCCCGCTTGCCGGGCCCCCATCCGCCGGCAAAAGCGATCACCCCTCGCCTGCACCTAGCATGACGGCACAGGCCAGGCCGTGGCCCCTGACAGGCCACGGCGACAGGGCCGATCCCCGGCTTCCCCTCACTTGTCGCGGAACTGCGCCTCGCGCTTCTCCATGAAGGCCGACATGCCTTCTTTCTGGTCCTCGGTCGCGAAGAGCGAGTGGAAGACCCTGCGCTCGAACAGAAGCCCCTCACGCAGCGGGACCTCGTAGGAGCGGTTGACCGACTCCTTCACCGCCATCACCGCGATCTGCGACTTCTCGGCGATCTTGGTCGCCGCCGCCAGCGCCTCTTCCTTGAGCTTCTTGGCCGGCACCACGCGCGACACCAGACCCGAACGCTCGGCCTCGTCGGCATCCATGAAGCGGCCGGTCAGGTTCATGTCCATCGCCTTGGATTTGCCGATGAACCGGGTCAGCCGCTGTGACCCGCCAAGGCCCGCCATGACGCCAAGGTTGATTTCGGGCTGGCCGAACTTGGCCGTGTCCGCCGCGATGATGAAGTCGCACATCATGGCAAGCTCGCACCCGCCGCCAAGGGCATAGCCGCCCACGGCGGCGATGATCGGCTTGCGCACGCTCTGGATCATGTCCGGCTCGGCGCCGAAGAGATCTTCCGAGAATACATCGACAAAGGACTTCTCGCTCATCATCTTGATGTCGGCCCCGGCGGCAAAGGCCTTGTCCGAACCGGTGACAACGATGCAGCGCACCTTGTCGTTCTTCTGGCACTCCGTCAGCGCCTTCGACAGCTCTTTCAGAAGCTGGTCGTTCAACGCATTCAGGGCATCCGGGCGATTGAGGGTGACGAGGGCGACGTGGTCTTCTACTTCGACGATGATCGTCTCATAGGCCATGAAATCTGCTTTCGCTTGTTTCGGTCAAAGACGATTCCTTAACAATTTGACGCGCCGGTTCAACCTTATCTTTGACACCGCGCACAATAGAAGGAGGAGCGGCCCGATTGTACGATACGGCGCACTTGCCCCTCGCATCCGGGTGTGCGGCAGGGCTGCCCTTCACGGTCGTACACGTCGAAACTGTGTTGAAAATAACCGAGTTCGCCATCCGCCCGCCGGTAATCGCGAAGCGACGATCCGCCCGCGGCGATGGCGTCGTTCAGCACGTCGCGAATGACCGGAACGAGCCCCGCGACCCGTGCGACAGAGATCGCCCCGGCCCGGCGTTTCGGCGAAATGCGGGCCCGGAACAGCGCTTCGCAGACATAGATATTGCCCAGCCCCGCCACGATTCGCTGGTCCAGCAGCGCCGCCTTGATCGGAGTGTTCCGCCCCTTCAGCGCGGCTACCATGTGCGCCTCGTGAAAGGCGTTGCCCAGCGGCTCGGGCCCCAGTTTCTGCAACAGCGGGTGCCGGTCGGCGATGGGCGTTGCGATCAGGTCCATCGCGCCGAAGCGGCGCGGGTCGTTGAAAGTGATCCGCGCGCCGTTCTCCATGTGAAACACCACGTGGTCATGCTTTTCCGGCGCCGGGTGGTCATGCACGAACTGCCCCAGCGGATCGCCCGATATCAGGATGCGCCCCGACATGCCGAGGTGAATCAGCAATGTCTCGTCCGAGGACAGATCGGCGAGGATGTATTTCGACCGCCTGCGCAGGTTCAGAACCCTTGCACCGGTCAGCCGCTCGGCCATCCGCTCCGGAAAGGGCCAACGCAGATCGGGGCGGTTCACCTCCGCCCGAACGATCGCCGCCCCTTCCATCGCGGGCAACAACCCGCGGCGAACGGTCTCAACCTCTGGCAATTCGGGCATGTTTCCCCCTCGGCATGAACGGGGCGGATTGTAACCGGCCCCGGGCGCCCTATAAGAAGGTCGGTGACCTCAAACGGCAAGGGCCGGAAAGCCAAGATGACCCAGAAAACCACCCATTTCGGGTTTCAGGACATCCCCGAGGACGAAAAGGCCGGCCGCGTGCGGGGCGTGTTCGGCTCGGTCGCGTCGAAATACGACGTGATGAACGACGCCATGAGCTTCGGCATCCACCGTGTCTGGAAAGATGCGATGATGGATTGGCTGGCGCCGCGTGCGGCCCAGCGGCTGCTTGATGTGGCCGGGGGGACTGGCGACATTTCCTTCCGCTTTCTCAAGCGTGCGGGCCACGGCCATGCCACGGTGCTCGACCTCACCGAACCGATGCTGGTCGAGGGCAAGAAGCGGGCCGAGGCGGAAAGCCTTGGCGACAGCCTCGACTGGGTGGTGGGCGACGCGATGGCGCTGCCCTTTGCCGACAACACGTTCGACGTCTACACGATCAGCTTCGGCATCAGGAACGTCACCCGCCCGCAGGACGCCCTGAACGAGGCGTTCCGCGTGCTCAGACCCGGTGGCCGGCTGATGGTGCTGGAATTCAGCCAGATCCCCAATGACCTGATGCAGAAGGTCTATGACCTCTATTCCTTCAACATCATCCCGCGCATGGGGCAGGCCATCGCCAATGACCGCGACAGCTATCAATACCTCGTCGAGTCGATCCGCCGCTTCCCGGATCAGGAAACCTTCCTGCAGATGGTGCGCGACGCGGGGTTCGAGAACGCCAAGTACCGCAACCTGTCGATGGGCGTCGCCTGTCTCCATTCAGGCTGGAAGATCTAGCCGATGCGCGGGCCGCACAACCTTCTGCGCCTGATCCGCACCGGCGCCACGCTGGAACGCACCGGCGCCATGGGCCTGATCATGGATGCGATGGACGCGCCGCCGCTGGTGCGGGGCACGATGCGCTTTCTCGCCTGGCCGTTTCAGTGGCTGGGCTATCGGGGCGACCCGGCCATGCCGCCCGCGCTGCGCGCGCTCACGGCGCTCGGCCCCGCCTATATCAAGTTCGGACAGGTCTTCTCGACCCGGCCCGATATCGTCGGTGACGACCTCGCCAACGAACTCCGCATCCTTCAGGACAAGCTGCCGCCCTTCCCGGTGGCCATCGCCAAGCAAAGCGTCGAACGTGAACTGGGCCATTCCGTCGACGAACTGTTCATGGAGTTCAGCGAGCCCGTGGCCGCCGCCTCCATCGCACAGGTTCACAAGGCCCGGCTGAACGACACGGGCGAGGAAGTGGCCGTCAAGGTCCTCCGCCCAAGGATCGAAAAGGCGTTCCGCAAGGATATCGACGCCTTCTATTTCGCCGCCCGGATGATCGAATTCCTGTCACCCGCCTCGCGCCGCCTGCGGCCCACCGAGGTGATCGCGCATTTCGAGGGTGTGGTCCTTGGCGAGCTTGACCTGCGGCTCGAGTCCTCCTCCGCCTCGGAATTCCGGGCCAATACCGCCGACGACCCCGGTTTCGAACTTCCCGAGATCAAGTGGAACCTGTCGAGCCGCCGGGTCATGACCATGGGCTGGGCCGCGGGCGTTCCGCTGGGCGACAATACGGCGCTCGATGCGGCGGGGCATGACCGGGTGGTTCTGGGCGAACGGGTGCTGCAGCTCTTCCTAAACCATGCCCTGCGCGACGGTTTCTTCCACGGCGACATGCACCAGGGCAACCTCAAGGTCGCGCCGAACGGCGATATCATCGCCTTCGATTTCGGGATCATGGGCCATATCGACGAGTATACCCGCAAGGTCTATGCCGAGATCCTCTATGGCTTCATCCGCCGCGACTACCAGCGCGTCGCCGAGGTGCATTTCGAGGCCGGATACGTACCCGCCGACCGCGATGTCACCGAGTTCGCCCGCGCCCTGCGCGCGGTGGGCGAGCCGATCTTCGGGATGGACGCCAGCAAGATGTCGATGGGCGGGATCCTGAGCTATCTCTTCGAGGTGACCGAGCGTTTCGGCATGGAAACCCGGACCGAGCTTATCCTGCTGCAACGCACGATGGTCGTTGTCGAAGGTGTGGCGCGCTCCCTGAACCCCCAGATCAATATCTGGCAGGTCGCCCGCCCCGTGGTCGAGGATTACATCCGCAAGAACGTGGGCCCCCGCGCCGCCCTTCGCGACCTGTCGCGCACGCTGGCGGTGCTCAGCCGCTACGGACCCCGCCTTCCGCAGATCGTCGAAAACGCCCTCGTGCGGCAATCGCAATCGCCGCCCCCGCCCCAAGGGCGATCGTGGTTCATCTACCTGGCTTGGGCGATCATCGGTTTCGCGGCCGGTGCAGCGACCGCACTGGCCACGATCGAACTGCTTTGAGTGGCCACGAGGCCGCACAATCCCGCAAGCTTTCGCCACGGGCATAAAAACGCGGATTGTTTCATTGTTGCCAGCAATACGTTTCGCTAGAGTAACCCAGAGTGAACACGATATCTTGTGGGGAAGCTGAGCGTGATCCGGAAGCAATTTCTTTTTGCGACCATGTTGGCGGCCTTGATGATGCCCGGCGCGAGCCATGCGGATAGTCTGACCACCACGAAAACCAACAACTACGGCGTTCCCAGCGGCCTGATCGACATGCCCACGGCCGAGATGGCGCCGGATTCGGAATTCTCGATCACCGTGTCGCATTTCCCCGGCTATACCAAAAGCACCGCGACCTTCCAGGTATTGCCCTGGCTGTCGGGCAGCTTTCGTTACTCGGGCATCGATGGCCTGTCACCTGCGTTCCGCATCTACTATGACCGCAGCTTCGACGTGCGCATTCGGCTTCTCGAGGAAACTGATTACCTGCCCGCCGTGGCCGTGGGCCTGCAGGATTTTCTCGGCACCGGTGTTCTTTCGGGCGAATACATCGTCGCCACCAAGGCGATCAACAACCGCCTTCGGGTGACCGGCGGTATCGGCTGGGGCCGGCTGGGCAGCTACAACAGCTTTGCAAGCTGGCGCAACCGGCAGCCCTTTACCTTCGCCGGGGTCGGCACGGGCGGCAATTTCCGCTTTTCCGACTACTTCAGCGGCCGGATGGCGTTCTTCGGCGGCCTGACCTACGACATCACCGACAAGATCAGCGTCTCGGCCGAATATTCGTCGGACGCCTACGAATTCGAAGAGCGGCAAACGGCCAACCCGGCGGCCGCGATCAGCTTCAATCACAAGTCGCCGTGGAACTTCGGCCTGACCTATCGCGCGGCCGAGGGTGTGGATGTGCGGCTGTTCTCGTTGGCCGGTTCGGAAATCGGGGCCAGCGTCTCGCTGTCCCTGAACGTGAAGAAGCCGGCCACAGCCAGCCTCGAACAGGCGCCATTGCCGGTCGCTGTGCGTGACCCGGCCGCCCTCAACGATCTCGGGTGGACGCTCGACCAGAACACGCAGAAAAAATCCTACCGCGATTTCTCCACACTGCTCGCGCAGGAGCAGATCGAGCTCATCGGTCTGAACATCTCCGAACGCACGGCGCACGCGCTGATCGAGAACAACATCTACATCGCCGACGCACAGGCGCTGGGCCGCACCTTCCGCGTGCTCAGCCGGACGATGCCCGCGTCGATCGAAACGTTCCACATCACCGTCAGCCGCAACGGCCTTCCGCTCAGCACGACGACGTTCCGCCGCAGTGATCTCGAGCGCCTCGAAAACGCTCCGGCACGCGATGCCCTTGCGGCCGCGGTCATGACGGACAGCCTGCGCTTCGGCGACATCCCGGCCCCGCTTCCCGGTCTGTACCCCAAGCTGGAATGGAAGATTGCGCCGTTCGCCCGCACCTATACGTTTGACCCCGACCAGCCCTTCCGCGCCGACGTCCGGCTTCGCGCCCGGGCCGACTGGCATCTCGGCAAGGGCTGGATCGTGTCCGGGTCGAGCTCGGTCAAACTGTTCGGCAACCTCGACCAGGTCACCCGGCCCAGCAACTCCCTCATGCCGCATGTGCGGACGAACGCGGCACGCTACAACCGCGAGGCCGGCCCGACGATTGATCAGCTGACAATCGCGAAATATTCGCGCCACGGGCCCAACGTCTATAGCCGTCTCACCGCCGGCTACCTTGAAATGATGTATGCCGGCGTGTCGGGCGAGGTGCTCTGGAAGCCGGTCGACAGCCGCCTTGCTTTCGGGGCCGAGGTCAATTTCGTCCATCCACGCGACTTCGATCAACTCTTAGGTCTGCGCACCCGGCAAACCCCCGGCGGGGTCATCCCCCATTGGAACGGTCATGTGTCGGCCTATTATGACTTCCAGAACGGGTTCGACGCCACGGTTCACGCAGGCCGCTATCTTGCCGGCGACTGGGGCGCCACGCTGGAGGTGGCGCGCAGCTTCTCAAACGGCTGGCGGTTCGGGGCCTTCGCGACCAAGACAAACGTGTCCGCGGCGACCTTTGGTGAAGGCTCGTTCGACAAGGGCATTTTCTTCTCGGTACCGCTCACCTGGCTCATCGGCCAGCCGACACGCCAGACCTACAGCGATACGATTCGCCCGCTGCAACGGGACGGTGGTCAGCGGCTCAAGGTCGACGGGCGTCTATATGACGTGGTCAACGACGCGCACCGGCCGAGTGTTGCCGAAAGCTGGGGGAAATTCTGGAGATGATCGTCACCCGGCTCTTGGTCGGCCTTGCCGTCGTTGCAATGCTCGCGCTTCCCGGCTGCACAAGCCGCAAGTCAGACCTGACATTGTTGTCTGCCGGCAAGCTGGCCAAGGCGGCCCTCCGGCCGCCCAAACTTGAACTCGACCCGGTCAAGCTGTCGCGGACCGCACGGAAGGCACTGGCCAGCACGGGGCCGGACGAGGCGCTGGCGACAGTTCAATTTCCGTCGGTCAAGGGTCAGAGTGTACTGCGGGTGATCGAGACGAACGGCGCCTACGGCACCTGGGCGGCCTGGGGCTCAAGCGACCGGCGGACGGTCACGACCAAGAACGGTATCATCACCGCCACCCGTGCTATTCCGCCCGATCTCATGTCCGCCGATGTCGATGGTGTGCTGACCCTGGTCTCCCGCCGCGAAGAAGGGACCGCGCTTTATACCCAGAGATACCTCGATGGAAATCATCAGGAGATCGAGGCTAAGACAAGTTGCGTGGTCAGCCGGGGGTATGAAAAGTTCGTCGAATACGGCCAAGTCAGCCAGCCGGCCCTGCAGATGTTCTCGAGCTGCGTCGCGCGGAACAGCCAGTTCGTCGATCTCTATCTGGTCAGCAACAGCGGCCGTATCCTGCAATCGCGGCAGTGGGTGGGGCCCAAACTGGGTTTTGCCACCTTCCAGTTGCTCCGCTAGCGGCCGCCATCTCAGCATTTCCCAAACAAAAAAGGCGGACCCGAGAGGCCCGCCTTTCAAATCTCGATTGTGCTACACGACGCGATTAGTTGGCGGTGACAGCGAGCCCATTGCCCGAAGAGGTCGTGGACGACGAGCTGTCGTCGTTCAGAATGATGATAGCACCGGCGAGGCCGGCCGCACCAAGTGCAACGGCACCTTCGGTGGTCAGGGTGTTGCCTTCACCGCTTTGCGACGACACAAACGGATCATTCGCAAAGGCGGGCATCGCGGTCGCGCCAGCTAGGGCAGCGCCAGCGATCAGGGTCATGAATTTCGTCATAGCCATCTCCAAAACGTTCTCAGGGCATTACGCCCCATTGGTGAAACTTACGTTCAACACATCACTACTTCAAGTGGGCGCGCCGATAAAGACCCATCTCCGACCGTCGGCAATGTAATGCACAAATACAACGCAGGCGGGGCCCGACAAAGGCCGATTGGCGTAATTTTGCACAGGGCGCGGGGTTATTGGGCCTGCCTGAGACCGACGATATCACCTGTCGCCACTTCCTGTCCGCTCTCCATCACAAGGATCGGCCGGCCGTCTTCGTTGCGCGCTTCGGCGATTCGGGCGTGCACATAGACCGGATCGGTCGCGATCAGCTCGTCCGTCGCATAAGAGTCGATGGACAGCTCATAGATGCCGGCCGGGAACGGAGCGCCACTGTCGGAGACGCCCGCCCAGTCCAGTTCCTGCCGGCCGGTATCGATCGGAAGCCGCTGGATTTCGGTGCCGTTCTCGTCGCGGACCACCAGTTCAGCCCTGTCGGCAAGCTCAGCCGTCCGCGTGCTGATCGTCACCGGCTGGCCGTCGAAATGCACCGGCATCTCTGCCCTTGCGATCATGCCCACCCATCCCGAAAGCTGTGAAACACTCAGCGCGCCCATCTGAGCCCCGAGCGCTGTCAGCAATTCGTTCGTCCGAACCTGCTGTTCGACGCTGGAGAACGTGGCGAGCTGGGTCGCGAACTGGGTCGAATCGACCGGGTTAAGCGGATCCTGATGCTTCATCTGGGCCGTCAGCATTTTCAGGAAGGTCTCGAAATCCGAGTTGATGAGCCCACCGCCTGTTGACGAGGGCGTGGCGGCGGCAAAGCCCCCCCTCTGCCCGGCTGGCTGCGATGTCGGTTGAATATCCACGGTGCTCCTCCGTCCTTAAACGCGCAGGTCCATTCGACCGGTGCCTGGCATTCGCCCGCCCGGCACGTTTGGCGCTTCCACAGGCTCACGTGCGTCGCCCGGGTCCGCCTCTGCCCGACGATGCATGTCCTGCTCGTGTTCCGCACCGCTGCCCTCCCGCCCGCCGGCGCCGAACGAGAAAGAGGCGCTTTCATATCCCATCTCACGGAAATCCTGCGCCAAAAGATCGACGTGCCGACGCAAGAGGTCGAGCGTTTCCGGCCGGTCGGCCAAGACACTGACCAGAATGCCGGCATCCGACGGGATCAACGAAATCCGCACCTTGCCCAGCTCGGTCGGATTAAGGTGAATGTCGAACGATCCCTCCGTACTGCCTCGGATCGCTGCCGACACCTGTGTCACCTGTGGCGGCGCGCTCTGCGGTGCCGGCGAAGGTTGGGCGCCGGGACTCGACGCACTCGAACGGATCGCGGCATTCGAATCGCCGTGAACCGGAGCCTCGATTTCCTCGGCTATCTCTGCCGTCGACGTGACTGATCGGAGGGCCGGATTTGCCACGCTCACCCGGTCAGCGCCGAAGACACCGCGCGTTGCAGGCATCGGCAGTGGCCCTGTCAAGGCGCGGGGCGGTCCTTCCGCCGAGCGAGGCGGCGTCGTATCGCGCGGGGCCGGTCTCTCCTGTTCCCGCTCCTGTCCCACAGGTATATGCAAATCATTGGCCGAATTGGCCGTTTCCGTCGGTGCCGAAACGATATGGGTCGCGGCCAACGGCCGTCCGAGCCGATCTGTCGCTGTGCCATCCGCCGCTCTCTGATCGCCGGCCATGGCATCCGGATCGTGCACGGCCAGTTGGTCGCTTCGCGGACGCATCATCGGTTCCTCACGCCGGCCTGTCAGCGCGGCATGGATGTGCTCGCTCGCCCGGCCATCCCTGACGCGCGCCTCGCTTCGCTCTGCCTCCGGTGCCGAGCGCGGGGCCGTGCCCACATCACGACGCACCGACGCGAGAGGCTCGGCCCCCGTCGGCCGGTTCCCCGAAATTGCAAGGGTCCGTGATGCAAATGGCGTATCGTCCCCCTGGCTCCGTTCGCCCGAATCCAGACGATTCGCCGACGCGTCGCCAGCTCGTCCAGTAGAAACCAACCTATCCGTTCCCTGCGAAGGAATCAGACCCTCCTGATCCCACCTCGCGGGGCGAAACTCAGCCGGTGCCTGACGGCCCGCTTTCGCCGAATTCGCAGCCGGCGGGATCGGAGGGTCTGTTTGGCGTTCTCTGACCGACGCTTCACTCTGCGCGGTCCTGTCCTGATCCGCCGCCGATGGACCGGCAGCCTGCGTGTCACGCGACACTGTCGTCCGTCCCGTTCCTATTACATCGAAGTCGTCCCGATTCGCTTGCGCCACCGGCCCATGTAACAAAGCCACCCTCTGCTCGGGCATGGGCTGCTGCCAATCCCGACGCACTGGGTGCCGCGGCTCCGGCGCAGCCGTTTCCGCCCGTTCCGCCGATTTCGCCGCGCCGTCCTTAGAGGTGGTGTGCGTGAGAGCCTGATCAGACACCTTCCCTTGTGTCGGGATAGGCGCTCGGTCTTCCCGTACTGGACGAACCGCCTCCACCTCACCGCGCCTGGGCCCGGCCTGGGCCTCGGCCTCGACGACATCAATCGGAAGCCTCACGTGAACCGGTTCCATACCTGGCCGATCGGGCTTGCCGCTGGTCTCACCCTGCCGGGCATCGACATTCCTTGGCGTCGAGAGCCCATCCTTTCCGGCCTCGGCGTGCCTCACCCCGGGGACGTTTCTCTGGCGTTCCACGGCAAAGCCCGTCCGGTTCGACCGGCGGCCGGCATTGACCACGTACCCTGCGAAACCGTCATCGGCGCGCGTGGGATATCCGCCGTCATCGCGGTACGACCCACCTGTATGCGCCTGATTAGCCCGACCCTCGAAACTCACACGAGCCGGCGCCTCTCCGTCAGGCTCGGGCCCGGCGCTTTCGTCGGGCGCGAAGCTTTCGTCGTCCTGAAACCATTCGCTCCCGTCGCCATCTTCGTTCAAATTCCCCGCTTCCGCACCGGAATCGTCATCGGGCTGCCGGTCCACGGACCCATCCGGAACCAAGTCTTCGTCGGAAACCGCCTGCTCCGCATCCTCTACGACGTCACCCTCTTCATATGGCGCGTCATCGTGCCCGGGTGATTCGACCGGTCCGGCCCCGTTTGGCCCTTCAACCGCACGCCCTGCGGCACGCGCAAGACTGCCAAGGACCTCGCGAAAGTCCGTCTTGCCCGAGCCATCTTTCGACGGCTCCGCCATCCCTTCGCGCCCCGCCCCGGCACCTCCGGGCAAGGTCGACTTCAATATCGAATCGTTGAGTGTGGAAAACATTCGCATGCTCCGGGATTTCTTCCGCGATTTGGGGGACCATGACAGATGCCGGTTACCGAATGTTTACCGCTTCCCCTGCAAACTGAGTCCGAGTTGCGTAGAATTGGAGACGTTCGAGTGACGGAAATTTCACAACTTGCCCCTGTCCGCACCGGCGCCGGAAGTGACCTGACCCCACAGGAAACCCGCGCCAGAAAGGCCGCGCTGGCGCTCGAGGCCAGCTTCCTGTCGGAAATGCTGAAGGCCGCGGGCTTCGGCACTCAGATCAGCACGTTCTCGGGCGGCGCCGGGGAGGATCAGTTCGCCTCGTTTCACCGCGAGGCGATCGCCGAACGGATGGCCCGCGCCGGCGGGATCGGGCTGGCGGAACACTTCTTCGAGGCAATGATGGAGACGAAGGATGGCACCTGAAACAGCAACCGACATACTACAGGCACTCGACGACCTGCTCGAACAGGAGCGCCGTGCCCTGCTGACCGGCGACCTTGACCAGATGGCGGTACTGCTCGACCGCAAGACTGGTCTGATCGACGCGCTGAACGCCCTCGAACCCGCACAGCAACC
Organism: Roseovarius sp.; assembly: GCA_040220035.1. Taxonomy (GTDB): domain Bacteria; phylum Pseudomonadota; class Alphaproteobacteria; order Rhodobacterales; family Rhodobacteraceae; genus Roseovarius. Next base: position 22,592 of record JAVJTX010000049.1, read on the forward strand.
GGATCTCGAGGATATTCGCGGAAAGGTGATGCGGAACCAGACCCTGCTGGATGGCGCGCTGCAGGGAATTCGTCAGGTGGCGGGCCGGGTGGCCGCGCTTCGGCAGCTTCGCCATTCCTTCGACACCTACGACGAAACCGGACGGCGCCACACGATCGAGGGCGCCGTGGTGCGGAAGGTAGAAAAACGGGCGTGACGCGATTTGTGTCAAATCCGCGGAACATGCCTGGCGGAGCTTAGCACTCCATTAGCACCTCGGCGCCATGTTGCTCCTGCATTCCAGTGAGAATGGCGCGGCAGGACGGTAAGCCTGCTGCAGATGTCAGAAAGACAGCTTGAGGCCGTCTCCCGCGGGGGGCGGGACGTTTCACTGGCGCAAAGCGCCAAAGGCTAAAGGAAAATGCTATGTCCAGCATTCTGACAAACAACAGCGCCATGGTGGCGTTGCAGACTCTGAAATCAGTCAACTCGAACCTGGCAAAAACCCAGGACATGATCTCGACCGGCAAGAAAGTGGCAAGCGCCAAGGATAACTCGGCTGTCTTCGCCATTTCCAAGGTGATGGAATCGGATGTCGCCGGCTTCAAGGCGATCTCGGACAGCCTCGCACTGGGCGAATCCACCGTCGCGGTGGCCCGTCAGGCTACGGAAACGGTGACCGACCTGCTCATCAAGATGAAAGACAAAATCGTCGCTGCACAGGAAGACAACAAGGACCGCAGCAAGATCAACGATGATGTCACTCAACTGAAGAATCAGATCGACTCGGTCGTCGCGGCGGCGCAGTTCAACGGGCTGAACCTGATCGATGGCAACACCGCCAGCGCACAGGTCCTCTCGTCGCTTGACCGTGACAGTTCCGGCAACGTCAGCTCGTCAACCATCACCGTTGCCGGGCAGGATCTCGCCACGGGCAACTACACTGCCAAAGCGGCTTTCACCGGGACGGACGGCCTTGCCGCCGACAACGATGACAGCTTCGGCTTCGCCCTCGATGCCAACGGCGGCACCAATGATGACGGCACTGTCGTGATCGTCGACCCGACCTATGCGGCCGGCGACAAGATCTCGATGCGTCTGGGTGATGTCGATGTGTCCTACACCGTAACGGCCGAAGACGTGGCCAGCACCTCGGTCGAAGACATCGTCGCCGTGAACCTCAAGTCTCTGATCGAGGAGTCGGGTGCAAACGTTTCGGTCGACTACAACATCGCCAACGCCGGCACGCTCGTGATCACCAATGACGGCACCGACTCGCTCTTCGTATCGGGTCAGTTCACCAATGCCGGGTCCGGCGGTCTCGGGGCCATGGCCGGGATCGACGTGTCGTCGCAGGCCGGCGCCAACGCCGCTCTTGGCACGATAGAAACGTTGATCGACACCGCAATCGACGCGGCGGCGGCCTTCGGTTCGGTCGAGGGGCGGATCGAAACGCAGTCGAAGTTCATCTCGAACCTCACCGACTCGCTGACCTCCGGCATCGGCTCACTGGTCGACGCCAACATGGAAGAGGCATCGGCGCGTCTGCAGGCCCTCCAGGTGCAGCAGCAGCTGGCGGTTCAGTCGCTGTCGATCGCCAACCAGGCGCCGCAGTCGATCCTGTCGCTGTTCCGCGGGTAACCGGGGCGGGGCGCCATTCCGGCGCCCCCCCTTTCCGCCTGACTGGAACTGACAACTGAAAGGATATGACGTGACCGCGATGCAGCAAGCGCAGGCGGCGTACAGTACCGCCGCGACCCCCATCAGAACACCGCGCAGCGCCGAATACGAGGCCTTCGCGCGTATCACCAGCCGTCTCAAGGCCGCCGACGCCGCCAATGGCCAGTTTCGCGACATGGCCGGCGCGATTCAGGACAACCGACGGCTCTGGGCGATCCTCGCCGCCGACGCCGCCGGCAACGACAATTCCCTGCCCAAGGACCTCCGGGCTCGCATCCTCTACCTTGCCGAATTCACCCGGCAGCACAGCGGCAAGGTGCTGCGTGCAGGTGCCAAGGCCGCGCCGCTGGTCGAGATCAACACGGCCATCATGCGCGGGTTGCGCGCCGGGGCAGGTGCACCATGAGCGGGCTGGTCCTGAAGCTTAGCCCGCGGGAACGGGTGCTGATAAACGGTGCCGTCATCGAGAACGGAGAGCGGCGCTCGCGCCTCTCGATCGTGACGCCGCAGGCGAATATCCTGCGCCTGCGCGATGCCATCCACCCGGAGGAGGCGACCACGCCGGTGCGCCGCGCCTGCTATGCAACCCAGCTTGTCCTGTCGGGCGATGTCACGCCCGAGGATGCCCGGCTCCAACTCCTTCGCCGGCTCGAGGAGCTGAGCCAGGTCTTCACCGACCCGGACAGCCGCGCCGCACTGGGCCGGGCCACGGACGCGCTGTTGCAGAACAACCATTACCAGTCGCTCAAATCCCTTCGCGCCCTCCTGCCGCGCGAAGACCGGCTGCTTGCTCACGGGGCGACGTGATGTTCCAGCCGGTTATTCCCCTTACAGGGCTGCCCGGCTGGGCCATGCTCAACCGCACGATGGAGGTACAGACCAAGGCGTTCGACGCCTCGCCCTCCATCGTGCGCGATACCGAGTACTTCGAGGCCACCATCCCCTCCATCGGGTCGGCCGCGGATCTGGTCGCCGACCGCCGCCTGCTGCGCGTCGCGCTGGGCGCCTTCGGCCTGCAGGACGATATCGACAACCGGTTCCTGATCCGCAGGGTTCTGGAGGGCGGGGTGACCGAGCCGGGCTCGCTCGCCAACCGGCTCGCCGACGACCGCTACAAGCAGTTGAGCGAGGCGTTCGGGTTCGGCGACGTGCTGCTCGGCCCCCGTACCGGGGACGAAGGGTTCGGCCCGGACATGACCGCCAGGTTCCGCACCCGCTCCTATGAGGTGGCGGTGGGCAACCAGGATGAAAGCCTGCGCCTCGCCATGAACGCCGCGCGCGAAATGGCCGAGATCGGGGCAGAAGACGCAACCGAGAACACCCGCTGGTTCCGCATTTTGGGCACGCCGCCCCTGCGTACCGTGTTCGAAACGGCCTTCGGCCTGCCTCAGGGCGTCGGTCAGCTCGATCTTGACCGGCAGCTGGATATCTTCCGCAATGCCGCCCGCGACAAGTTCGGCGTGGACAGCATCGACGCCTTGACCGATCCGGCGGTGCGCGAGGACCTGATCGAAACCTACCTGCTGCGCGATCAGATCAAGGATGTCACCGGTCAGTCGCCACAATCCATCGCCCTGACACTGCTTCAGGGCTGAGGCGTTGGCACCTGCCGCTCACGCTGCTGACGGGGTCTTCCGGGTGCGCTTCTGGACCGCCGGCATGCCGCCCTCCGACCGTTGCACCGCTTTCGCCTGTCCCGGCCCGTGAGTCGCCCGGCGCAGGATCAGCGCCAGTTTCCTGAAACTGTTTTCCGCCGAAACAGACTCTTTGTCTGCGATGAACCCGTCCAGTTCTGCCCAGACCTTCAATGCCTGGTCCAGTTCCGGGTCGCTCCCCTCCGCATAGAGCCCCGCTTTCACCATCGTTTCCGACCGCGCATAGGCGCCCAACAGGCTGCGCGTGCGCAAGATCATCGCGTTCTCCTCCTCGCTCGCCGCCGCCGGCAGGCTGCGCGAGACGGATCGCAAAAGATCAATCGCCGGATAACGCCCCCGCTCGGCGATCTCACGGTCGAGCACCACATGCCCGTCGAGCACGCCCCGCAAAATGTCGGCCACCGGCTCGTCCATGTCCGACCCGGCCACGAGCACGCTGAACAGCGCCGTGATATCGCCCGCCCCGTCAACCCCGGGCCCCGCCCGCTCGCACAGCGCCATGATCTGATGCGCGGTCGACGCCGGAAAGCCGCGCAGTGCCGGCAGTTCCCCCGCCGCGGTGCAGACCTCGCGATGTGCCTCGGCGAAACGGGTGACCGAATCGGCCAGGAACAGCACATGCCGGCCCTGGTCACGAAAATGCTCGGCCACCGCCATCGCCGTCCAGGCACAGCGCCGCCGCACCAGCGGCGACCGGTCCGACGTGGCGGCCACGACGATCGACCGGCGCATCCCCTCCGGCCCAAGGACCGTTTCCACGAATTCCCGAAGTTCCCGCCCCCGCTCGCCGATCAGGGCGAACACCACCACATCGGCCTCCATGTTGCGCCCGAGATGCCCGAGCAGGCTGGTCTTGCCCACACCCGACCCGGCGAACAGCCCGATGCGTTGCCCCCGCACCACCGGCAAGAGCGTGTTGAACACCGCCATGCCGGTTTCCAGACGGCTTCCCAGGGCACGGCGGCGCGCGGGCTCCGGAGGGGCGGATTGCAGATCTCGCGGGTCCGCCCCGCGCAAGAGCGGCCGCCCGTCGAGCGCTTTGCCGAACGGGTCGACGATCCGCCCGATCCACCTGTCATCCGGAGCAACCTGTCGGGCCTTTTCCAGCAGAACCCGCTGGCCCAGAGATACGCCCGTCGGCGGCTCGTCGGGCAACATCGTCACATGCTCCTGCGTCAATTGCAGCACCTCGCCGGTCAGCGGCGGCGCCCCCTCCCGCCGCAAGACCAACATATCCCCGAGCCGCGCGCGGCCCGACAGGCCCGTCAACCGAATGAGCCCGGCATCGACCGACGCCACGCGGCCCACGGCATGATCGGGCTGCAATGCCGCAATCTCGGCCTGCAGGGCGGCAAGGGCTTTCTGAAGCATCGAACTCTCCGCTTATCTTCTGAAAACCCTTTCTAAAGGAATCAGGGTTAAGCCTTGATTGAAACCAATCGAGGGAGAAGCCCCGATGTTCGAGAATATCGATATCTTCCGCATCGCCCATGCGATGTCCAAACATGCCGGCGCGCGACAGGCCGTCATCGCACAGAACATGGCCAACGCCGATACGCCGGGCTACGCGGCCAAGGACATCACGCCGTTTCAAACACAATTCGAGTCTGTTTCGGCGCAATTCACCCCCCGGGCAACGCGCAACACGCATTTGAACGGATCGGTTCAAGGGGCGCCCGTCACCGTCTCCGACAGACCAGGGGCCGAGGCCGACCCGAACGGCAATTCCGTCTCGCTCGAAACCGAGATGATCTTTGCCGTCGACACCAAGCGCGCCCATGACCGCGCGCTGGCGATCTACCGCACCTCGCTCGGCATCCTTCGTCAGGCCATCGGTCGGAGGTAGGGGGCACCATGGCAGAGTTTTCAGACGCCCTCTCCGTCACCGCCAGCGGGCTCAAGGCCCAGTCGCGGCGCCTTCGACACCTGTCGGAGAACATCGCCAATGCTGACACGCCCGGCTATCGGCGCAAAACCGTCGGGTTCCGCACGGCCTTCGACGCCACTGGCGCGCCCGGAAAGGTCGAATTGAGCCGTGTCAGGCTCGATCCGTCCGAACCGAAACAGATCTACGATCCGGCCCATCCCTTGGCCGACCCGTCCGGTCACTACACCGGATCGAACGTCAACCTCGTCATCGAACTCGCCGACGCCCGCGAGGCCCAGCGCAGTTACGAGGCGAACCTGAAGATGTTCGAACAGACACGCCAGATGGCCCAAAGCCTGTTCGACCTGTTACGCAGATAGAGGAGATCCAGAATGGATATCAGTTCTCTTGGCGCTGCACGGAATTATGCAGCAGCCCGCCCGGCAACCGAGCCGAATGCCGATCAGCCGGGCGCGGGCGAGGCGGTAAAGGACCTCGCCCGCGATTTCGCGGCGACGCTTCGCGAAAGCGAAACGCTCGCCAAGGCCTCGATGACCGGAGAGGCCGATCCCCACGCGCTGGTTCAGGCGCTCGCCCAAACGGAACTCGCCGTCGAGGCGGCGGTGACCGTGCGCGACAAGGTGGTCGAGGCCTATCAGGAAATCCTTAGGATGCCGGTCTGAGCCATGTATGACGAGGTCGTCTTCTACGACACGATGCGACAGGGGCTCTGGGTGGCGATGATCGTCTCGCTGCCCATCCTCGCCGTCGCGCTGCTGGCCGGCCTGACCGTCGGCCTGTTCCAGGCGCTCACCTCGATCCAGGAACTGACCCTGACATTCGTGCCAAAACTGGCCGCCATCGTCGCCGTCTTCTGGCTGTCGATGGGGTTCATGACACAAACGCTGGTGGCATTTTTCCAGGACCGGCTGGTGCCCCTGATAACCGGAGGATGAGATGGAAACCGCAGGCTACACCACCCTGACACGACAATCCGGGCTGCTGCACGAAATGCAGGTGATCGCCAACAATATCGCCAATGCCGCCACGACCGGCTATCGGCAGGAAGGGTTGATCTTCTCGGAATACGTGACCGGGGTCGAGGATGCGCCCTCAATCTCGATGACCCGCACGTCGGCGCACTCCACCTCGATGCAGCAGGGCGCTCTGACGCAGACGGGCGGCACGTTCGACTTCGCCATCGAGGGCCCGGGCTTCTTCCTCATCGAAACTGCCGAGGGCGAGCGGCTGACCCGCGCGGGCAATTTCTCGACTTCCGCCGAGGGCACGCTCGTCACCCCGGACGGCAACCCTGTGCTCGACGCCGGCGGCGCACCGGTCTTCATCCCGCCCGCCTCGGCCGCGCTCAGCGTGTCGTCCGATGGCACGATCAGCGCCGATGGCCGCCCGCTGGGTCAACTGGGCCTCGTCCAACCCACCGATCCGCTCGATCTGATCCGCGAGGCGGGCGTTCTTTTCCGTTTCGAGGGGGATGTGGAGCCCGCCGAAAACGGTGCCATCCTGCAAGGTTCCCTCGAAAACGCCAATGTAGAGCCTGTTCTTCAGCTCTCCCGCATGATCGAGGTCCAGCGCGCCTACGAACTCGGACAGAGCTTTCTCGACGCCGAGAATGACCGCGTGCGCGAGGCCTTGCGCGCCATGACCCGACAGTAACCAACCCGAGAGGAGCCCGCGATGCGCGCCCTGAAAATCGCCGCCACCGGCATGGCCGCCCAGCAGATGCGGGTGGAAACCATCTCCAACAACCTCGCCAACATGTCCACCACAGGCTACAACACCCGCCGGGCGGAATTCTCCGACCTCCATTACCAGCAGCTCAACCGCCCCGGCACCATCGCCGCCGTCGATGGCACGGTGCTGCCCACCGGGGTACAGCTTGGCCTCGGCGTGCGGCCCGCTGCGGTGTCGGTGCACCTGTCGCAAGGCGCCCTGTCACAAACCGGCGGCGACCTCGATGTCGCCATCGACGGCAACGGGTTTCTCGAGATTACACTGCCCTCCGGTCAGGCCGCCTATACCCGCGACGGGGCGCTGAAACGCTCGGGGGACGGGCTGATCGTCACCTCCGACGGCTATGCCGTCGCGCCCGAGATCACCATCCCCGACGACGCCCGGAGCCTGTCGATCAACGCCGATGGCGAGGTATACGTCTATTTCGCCGACGCCGCCGAGGCACAGCTTCTCGGCCAGTTCAACCTCGTGGGCTTCACCAACGCAAAGGGGCTCGAGGCGATCGGCGGCAACCTGTTCCTCGAAACCGAGGCATCGGGCCTGCCGCTGGTCAGTACGCCGGGACAGGACGGGCTCGGCACCCTGCGTCAGGGCTATCTCGAGGACAGTTCGGTCGATGCCGTGCGCGAGGTCACCGAACTGATCGAGGCCCAGCGCGGCTATGAACTGAACGCCAAGGTCATCACCGCTGCCGACCAGATGCTCAGCGCGACGACACAGGTGCGCTGATGCGGACAACGATGATCCTCGCACTGGCAGTGGCCACGCTGACGGCCGCCCCTGCGCCGGCCGACATCATCGTTGCCGCGCGCACGATCCGCGCCCAGTCCGTGATCACATCCCAGGACATCGCCGTCAAACCCGGCCAGATCGCCGGGATTGCCGCGCAACCCTCGGAGGTTATCGGCCAGGAAACCCGCGTCGCGGTCTATGCCGGGCGCCCGCTGCGGCTCGCCGATATCGGCCCGCCCGCCGTGATCGAACGAAACCAGATCGTGCCCCTCATCTACGAATACGGCGGTCTGCACATCGTAGCCGAGGGCCGCTCTCTCACCCGTGCCGGTGCCGGGGAACGGGTGCGCGTCATGAACCTTACATCCCGCGCCACCGTGACCGGCCGCACCGGCCCGAATGGCCGTGTCTTCGTATCACCCTAGGAGAACACCGTGCGTAGTATCAGTCTCTGTTGTGCCCTAATTCTGCTCATTCCCGGCTGCGGGCGCATGGACCACCTCGGCAAACCGCCAACCCTGACCGAAGCCCGCGAAAGCGACGATCACGCCGCCATGCTCTATGCCGGGTTCCCGCTCACGGCTGATCCGAACCGGCAGGTCGACCGCGCGTCGCTCTGGAGCGGGAATCGTCATTCCCTTCTGGGCGACCGGCGGGCCATGCAGCAGGGTGATATCCTGACCGTCGTCATCGAGATCGACGAAGAAGCGGCCATTTCCAACAGCACCTCGCGCTCGCGCAACGGGTCGGAAGGCATGCGCGTGCCGCACCTCTTCGGCCTGCCCCAGCGCATCAACGAGAAACTCCCCGAGGGCGCAAGCCTCGACGAGGCGGTCTCGCTCGGCTCGGACAGTTCCAGCAGCGGCGACGGCACGATCCGGAGGCAGGAGGAACTGACCCTCCGTGTCGCGGCCACCGTCACCAATGTCCTGCCGAACGGTGTGCTGGAAATCGCGGGAACACAGGAGGTGCGCGTGAATTTCGAGCTGCGCGAACTGCTGGTCAGCGGCTATGTCCGCCCCGCCGATATCTCCCGCCAGAACGAAATCACCTATGACAAGATCGCCTCGGCGCGAATTTCCTATGGTGGCCGCGGACAGATCACCGATGTCCAGCAACCGCGCTATGGCCAGCAGGTGCTCGACATGATCCTGCCCTTCTGACGAGGTCCCGATGAAAAAGCTTCTGCTTCCCCTGATCCTAGGCCTGGTCGGCGTGGCCGGCGGCGTCGGCGCCGGCATCGCCCTGCGCCCGACCGGTCAGCCCGAGGGTCTGACCAACCCCTGCGGCGAGGCCGACCATGCGGAAAAGGCCCACACCGACGAAAATGCCTCCGAAGAGGGTCACGTCCCGGGGGCAGAGCAAGATTACGTCAAGCTGAACAACCAATTCGTCGTGCCCGTCGTCAGTGACGACGCCGTTCAGTCGCTGGTGGTCCTGTCGCTCAGCATCGAGATCGATCAGGGCCAGCGCGAACTGGTCTACGCGCGCGAACCCAAGCTAAGGGATGCCTTCCTTCAGGTTCTGTTCGATCACGCCAATATGGGGGGATTCGAGGGCACCTTTACCGATGGCAACACGCTCGACATCCTGCGCGCAGCGCTGACCGAAACGGCCCGCAACGTGCTCGGCACGAACGTGACCGGCGTATTGATCGTCGATATCGCGCGACAGGATATCTGACCCGGCTCAAGGCCCATCCGCCCGGCCCGCGCGCAGGATCATCAGGCTCTGTTCCTGCTCAATCCGGCCTTTTGTGCGCGCATCGGCCTCTTCCTTCCCCGCCTCGTCCAGCAACGACTGTGCCGCATCCCCGCGCCCATAGGCTTTGCGCAGGTCTCGCAACGCATCGCCCTTCCGCGCCAGAACCCGCGCCAGGCGAATCTGCAACTGCCGCCGGGATCGCGCGACCCAACCCTGCCAGAGCATGTCCGCCCCCACGCTTCGCGACGCGGCGAGATCGGTCTCGCCAAGCGCCTGATTTGCCCGCCGCGCCGCATCCAGATCGTCCAGTTCCGCCCGCAACGCCGTCTCCTCCTCGACCAGCCGCTGCATCCGTGCCTCTTCCACCCGCCGGGCGGCCGCGGTGATGCGCACAAGGTCCTCGAGCGGCGCCCGGCTCATCCGAACGCCCGCGCCTTCCGGCGCATCGCCTCGGCAAACCGGATGGCGGCGGCGACGGCGCGGTAATGGGTCGGCTCGATTTCCTGCCCGATGGCCGTTGCAGCATAGAGCGCCCGGGCCGTCGGCGGGTCATGCCGCACCGCCACACCTGACTCCAGCGCCAACTCCCGGATCGCGAGCGCCACGTGATCCACCCCTTTCGCCACGCAAACCGGCGCCGACCCGGGCAGGCGCGACCATTTCAGCGCCACGGCAAAGTGCGTCGGATTGACCAGAACCACATCGGCCCGCGGCACCTCGGCCATCATCTGATCGGTGGCGATCCGCTGCGCCCGCTGTCGGCGCTCCTGCTTCATATGCGGATCGCCCTCGTGCTGCTTATGTTCATCCCGCACCTCCTTGTGCGACATGCGGTTACGCCGCCGGTGATCAAAATTCTGCCAGACCAGGTCGACGACCCCGATGGCCAGCGCGATCATCACCACGACCGCCATGAAATCCACCAGCATCGAGCCCAGCAGCGCCCCGATCAGCCCGGGCTCGGCATGCAGCGCGCCCGCCATGTCCGACAGGCGCATCGAAAGAAAGACACCAAGCAACAGGGAATACAGCAACAGCTTAGCGGCACTCTTGGCAAATTCGAACAGCCCCCCCGGCCCATACTTGTTCTTGGCGTTCTGGAGCGGATTGATCCGGGACAGGCGCGGGCGGATCTTGTCGGGCGCCACGACAAAGGCACGCTGTGCGATCACCGCACCCAATGCCAGGGCCGCGGGAATGAGAAACCACGCCGCAAGGCCCAGCACGACGGCCATCAACAGCCTGCTCAGGGGCGCGGCGGCCGATCCGTCGAACACCAGCCGGGCCAGCGCCTCGGGCCGGCCAAGCAACGCCATCATCGCCTCGCTGATCCGCGTGACCGAGGCATTTCCGGCGGCAATCGCGGCAAGGAGAAACCCGCCATAGGCCGCCGCGGTGCTCAGGTCGGCCGAACGCGCCAGCTCGCCCTTCTTCCGGGCCTCGTCAAGCTTGTGCTGCGTCGGCTCGTGCGACTTGTCGGCGTCGTCATCCGGCCCCGCCATCAGCCGCCCCCGAACGGGTTGGCCATGAACACGCCCAGCGCCTCGACCCAGATACGCAGCATCGTCGGCCCCAGCACCAGCAACAGGCCCAGCCCCGCGCCCGTGATCACCGGCGCGCCCACGAAGACCACCATCAATTGCGGCATGGCCCGGTTGATGATCCCGAGCGTCAGGTTGTAGATCACCGAAACGATCACGAACGGCGCCGCCAGCGTAAAGGCCAGCCCGAACGCCCCGGCCACCTGCCGCACACCCCAGCTTGTGACCGCCGAGGTGGCCGGCACTTCCGCCACCGGAAACAGCCGGTAGCTCAGGATCATCAGCTCCGCCAGCCGCACATGCAGCCCCAGCATCATCGCCAACGCCACGCCGCCAATCACCAGAAGGTAACCCATCGCGGGCATCGGCTCTATCCCGGCATTGCCAAGGATCTGTGATAGCGACGTCGCCTGCCCCGCAATCGTTCCGGCGGTCTGCAACGCCAGCAGAAACAGCCGTATGCCAATCCCGATCAGCAGCCCGATGCCCGATTCCGCCAGCGCGAGCCATGCCAATGGCGGCGGGTCAGCGACCGTCTCCGCCAGATCGGGCGCCAGAACGGGCGCCGTCACCACCGTCAGCATCAGCGCCAGAATCAGCTTGATCCGCGCCGGCACCGAGCTGTCGCCGAATCCCGGAAACAGCGACATCACCGGCCCGACCCGGAGGAACACGATGAAGTGCAGCCAGAGCAGCTCGCCCGTCAACCCGACAAGCTCCGCCAGCGCGGTCATGCCGGAACCACGCCCAGCAACGCTGGATGGGCATCGAGCCCGATCTCCTCGAACGACAACACCGGGTTCGAGATGTTTTTGGCCGACAGCACCGTGCGCAGGAACCGCCGCCGCAGGGTCGAGGTTACGATCGCCGGGTAGGTGCCCGCCTCCGCCGCCTGCGCGACCTGCTCGCTCACACCGTTGGCCAGGGCGTTGAACAGCTCCGGCGGCAAGGCCACGTCCGGCCGCGCCCCGTCACCCTCCATCTGGTAGGTCGAAAACCGGTCTTCCCAGTCCGGCGCAAGCTGGATCAGCGGCAGGGTGCCATCCTCTTTCTGCAATCCTGCGACAATCTGGAACCCCAGCCGCTGCCGGACATGCTCGCAGATGGCGTCGGGCCGCGCGTGCACCTGCCGCCCCTCCGCGACGGATTCGAGGATCAGTGGCATGTTCCGGATCGACACCTGCTCAGCCAGCAAAAGCCGCAGCACCGCATGCAACAGATCCGTCGGCACCCGGTCGGGGATCAGCTCATCAAGCAGTTTCCGGTTCGCCTCGGCCCGGGCCGCATCGGGGATGTTGACCATCTCGTCAAGCAGCCGCCGCATCGCCTTCATCGTCAACAGCCGGCTCAGGTTCCGCTTGATGATTTCCAGCAGATGCGTCGCCAGCACCTCCGCCGGGCGGACCAGCGTCGTGCCGCCCAGCGCGGCCGCCTCCTCGGCATTCACGTCGATCCATCGGGCGGGCGCACCATAAACCGGTTCGGCAACCACCTCGCCCGGCGGCAATTCCGGATTCCTCTCCGGATCGAGGGCCAGAACCTGCTCCGTCTTCAGCGTCGCCCGAGCCTGCTCAACCCCCTGGATACGGATTACGTAGGTCCCCCGCGGCAGCGACGGATCGTCGGTCAGACGGATCTCCGGCAGGATCAGGCCAAACTGTGTCGCCACATAGAGCCGCATGTTCGCAATCCGCGCATCCAGCCCGGTGCCGGGATCGAGCACCATGTTCACGAGATCCGGCGCGAACTCGACATGCACGTCGTCCAGCTCCAGTACCTCGCCCATGGATTTCTCTGCCGGCCCCTGTGGCGCGGGCGCGGCATCCGCGGCCTCTCCGGCCTGCTGCCGCAGGCGGAACATCCACGCCGCCGTCGCGCCCAAGGCCGCACCCCCGATGATGAACGGCAGGAACGGCAGCCCCGGCACCAGCGCGAACAGCACCATCAGCACCGCCACCGTCGCCATCGCCGCCGGGTGCCGGCCAAGCTGCGCGGCAAGGGCGAGGTCGGTCGCCCCCTGCGTGCCTCCGCGCGCCAGCAAAAGGGCCGACGCGATCGAGATCACCACCGCCGGAATCTGCGTCACCAGCCCGTCCCCCACCGTCAGGATCGCGTAGGTCTCGAAGGCGGTGGCCAGTGGCATGCCATGCACCACCGTGCCCATGATCAGCCCCATCACGAGGTTCAGCAGCGTGATCAGCAGCCCGGCAATGGCATCGCCCTTGACGAATTTCGACGCCCCGTCGAGCGAGCCGAAAAACGTGGTTTCCTGCTGCTCCCGCTCGCGCCGTTCCTTCGCCTCGCGGTGATCGATGGCCCCCGCCGACATGTCGCTATCGATGGCAAGCTGCTTGCCCGGCATCCCGTCGAGCGCGAACCGCGCGCCCACCTCGGCCATCCGCGCGGCGCCCTTGGTGATCACCATGAAATTGACGATCAGCAAGACACAGAACACCACGAGGCCAAGGAACACGCTGCCCCCCATGACGAAATTGGCGAACCCCTCGATCACGTCGCCCGCCGCGTTCGTGCCGGTATGACCCTGTCCGATGATCAGCTTGGTCGACGACACGTTGAGCGACAGTCGCAGCATCAGCGAGGCCAGCAAAATCGTCGGGAAGGCCGAGAAATCGAGCGGCCGTTCGATGAAAAGCGTGATCGTGAAGATCAGGATCGCAAGCGCGAACGAGGCCGCGAGCCCCACATCCAGAACCCAGGCCGGCATCGGCAGGATCATCATGACGATCACCGCCATCAGCGCCAGCGCCAAAAGCACCGTCGGCTGAAACAGATCGCGAATGGACAAACCAGCCATCGCTCAGGATCCGTCACCGAGCGGGATCAGCGCCCGCCCCCGCGCCACCAACGGCACGAGCGATCCCCGGCGCCCGACCGCCTCCGCGCGTTGAAGCAGGGGATAACTGTTCGCCCGAACGGTGGCTTCACGCGCCTCTTCGGCCGGTCGCCGGGTCACGGTAACCGGCCCAACCGCCTCGTCGTCCCCACCGGCCAGCCGTTTGCGGATCCGTTCGAACCGCGCACGGTAGCGTGTGGCATGGGTTTGCGTACGCGAGTGATAGGCCCCCGCCGCTTTCGACCAGTCGCCGAATTCCGCATGCAGGCGCGTCAGGAAACGGGCGGCATAGCGCGCATTCTCCAGCGGGTCGAACATTCGTTCGATCGACTCAAAATGCTGGTTGTGCCAGCGATAGTTGATCTGGAAACACCCGACATCGAAACTCCTCGCACCGTCCCCATGGGCGCGCGTCGCATAGGCCAGTGCTTCCTCCCGGCTCTGGAACCATCGCCCCTTGCCTGCCAGGTTCACGGTCCACGGCCACGGCGCAAAGCGGCCCTCGCGGGTGCGCCCCGTTTCCGTCCGCGTGATCGCCAGCAGCACGTCCCGCGGGACACCGGATTCCGCCGACGCGCGCGCCGCGGCCGCATCGCAGATATCCGCCGTGGCCCCGTACGCCAGCCCGGATGCAGAGCATGCAAGAGCCATGATCCCGATAAAGAACCCGGCCCGGCTCGCCGAAAACAGGCTCTGTAAGAGCGCAATTGGCAATTTCGATTCTCCCGCCAATCCTCGGGCGTTCTGCCCGCATGCCCCTTCTACCGCCGATCGGTTACCATCCGGTAAGCGTGTCAGTCAGCCGGCACCGGATTCGCCTCGAGCAGGGCCCGAACGGCATCGCGCGTCTCGAGACTCCGGTCGATCAGCACCCGGTCGCGGGCGAGCACACCTCCATCCTCTGCCTCTGGCGCGTCGGGCGGGTTCAGCTTCAACCGGGCAATTTCGCTGCGTGCCCTGTCCTCATCCTCGGCCAGCGTCTGCCAGTCCGCCGCAAGCCAGGCTTCCCGCCGCGCCTCGCCCTCCTGCCCGACACCCGCGAACAAGCGGCGGGCCGCATCGTGCTCCCCAACCACGCTGCGCGCTTCCGCCCGCAACCGATTGGCCTCGGCCCCGGTCAACCCCTGAAGCGCGAGCTCCGCCTGTCGCGGTCGTCGCTGCTGGAGGGCAATCTCCGCACGCAGCAGCTTGCGCTCCGTCCCGGTGTCGCCAGCGGCGTCCGGGGTGGCGAAAGCTGCCGCCGCTTCGGCAAAGCCCAACGCCAACAGACGCGTCGCGGCCGCGTTCGCCGTCTCCGCGTCAATCCGCCCGGGCGCCGCCGCCTCTGCGTCGGCCTCTGCCAGGGCATATTGCAGGAACTCGTAATCATCCGCGCGCCGCGTCAGCAGGTCGACAAGCACGGAGCGAATCGGCGCGCCCGAGGCCGCGTCATTCGGCCCCGCGCCGGCCAACTCCGCAAACGCCTCACCGAACGCGCCCGACGCCGCAAGCGCCGACAGGTATGCCGCGGTCAACTCCTCTCCCATCGGCTGGCCCCGATGCTCGTGGGCATAGGCCCCGGCAAGTTGCGCAGTTTCATAAGAAATCTCCGCATCTCGCGCCAGCCGATGACGGATCAGCCGCAACAGCGCCTCGGCCGATGGCTCCGCATTGCCGGCAACGATGGTTTCCAGCTCCGCCTCGGCCTCCTCCCCCTCCTCCTTCAGCGCCACCTCGGCTTCCAGCAGGGCCGCCTCGGGCGTCACTGTTTCCGGCGTCCGGTTCAGGATACGGCGCACGCGCCGGCTTCCTTCCTCGTATCCCGCCTGGGCCAGGCGGCGCGCAAGGCCCGGCCCCAGATGCGCCCGCAGATGCACCGGAAGGTCGGAAAAGCCACGCAGTATCGCGTCGACATCAAGCGGCGCGTCGGCCGGCAGCTCGGGATATGACAGCGCCGACCAGAGCGCCGTCGTCGGCGCGCAATCCATCTGCGCCGACAAGCTCGACACCGACCGCTTCGACACCGGGCCGGCATGCCCGGTGTCGACAATCACGGCCATGCCACTGAGCACCGGCTCCGTCGTCGCGCCGTCCCCCAGCTCACGCAGAACCTGTCGCGCTTCGGCCCCGAACCCGAAATGAATATAGAGCCGCGCAAGGCCAAGAACCGCAGCAACGTCAGGCTTGTCGAATTCACCCACCAGCCGGGCGCGAAGCGGCCCGAGCTGTTCGTGAAACGGGCGCTCATCGGCCCATTCGGAAACATCGACCTGCTCCGGGTCGAGACAGGCGATCGAACCGTTCGCCCCAAGCCCCGGCATCAGAACCGCGCTCATGTCCCTGTCAATACTGGTCTCGGCGCGGAGCTGGAGGTTGGGCCGCGGCCCGCTTTCCGCCACCTCGGGCTCAGGCGGCGCGCGCACCTGTTCCGGTGCCGGTTCGGCGGCCAGTGCCGACGGCATCTTGAACCCCGGCGACAGCAACCCCTGCGAGGCTGCTCGCCCGATTTGCATGATCAGCCGGTCACGACTTTCCGAAAGGCTATTTCGGCCCGCGCCCGGCTCACCTTCCGGCGTATTCACACGTGGTATCCCGTCCAACCCCTGCGACACCATCCGCCCCGCATTGCCAGGCCGCTCCCGTGGCGGGGTCAGCGGCAAGGTCACCGGTGCCCCGCCCGCACTGGCGGCGGTATCCTCCGGATCACCTGACGGATCCCGAATATCGACCACCAGATAGGCCGCCCCGTGCCAGAACGTATCGATGTCACAATCGCATCCCAGCGAGAGCACCACCACCCTTTTACCGTCCGGCGCGTCGAGGGCGGTCAGCCGGTCTCTTGGAACCCGGTCGAACACCGAGTCGGTACGCCATTGCAGCCCACGCCGTTCGAAGGTGATCCGCGCCTCCCGGTCCGACTGCATCACCTCATAGCCCATCCGCGCGGGCAGACCGAAAACCAGACGCGAAAATCCCTCGTGTTCACCACTTCGTACGGTCACGGTCTGCCCCGCCGCCGCCCCGGCCCAGACCATGCAGAGTACCGCTGGAAACAGCCACCGCATCACGCCGCCTCCTGCTTCACGGATTTGATCGCCTCCTCCAGCTCGGTAAAGCTGGGCCGGTTTTGCGCCGGCGTATTCTGCCGGCCCACCTCGATGCAGATATTGGTCGCGTGGTTGTGCAGGTTGGCAATCAGCACCTCTCGGATCAGGTGATAAAAATGCGCATCCTCCTCGATCACCGCGCGCACCTTGCCGGCAAACGGCCCGACCAGCCCGTAGGCGAGGAACACGCCCAGGAACGTGCCCACCAACGCGCCGCCGATCATCTTCCCGAGGATTTCCGGCGGCTGGTCGATCGACGCCATTGTCTTGATCACCCCCAGCACCGCCGCCACGATGCCCAGCGCCGGTAGCCCGTCGGCCATGGTCTGAAGCGCGTGGCTGGAATGCAGCGCATGGTGCATGTGGGCCTCCATCCGCTTGTCCAGCACCTCTTCGACCTGATGCGGGTCGTCGTAATTCATTGAGGCGGCACGCAACGTGTCGCTGATCAGCGCGATCGCCTCCTTGTCGGTCAGAATCTTCGGGTACCGGCTGAAGATCGACGACTCCGCCGGCGCCTCGATGTGTTCCTCGATCGCGACGGGATTCTGCCGTGCCAGCCGGATCAGTTCGAACAGCAGGCACAGAAGGTCACGGTAATCGTCAGGCCGCCATTTCGGGCCCTTGAACACCTTGGCGATGTCCTTGCCGGTATGTTTGACGGCGCCCATGTCGTTGCTGATCAGGAAAGCGCCCACCGCGGCGCCGCCAATCATCATCAGCTCGAAGGGCAGGGCTTTCAAAATGATCCCCAGCTTGCCGCCTGCGGCAAGATATCCCCCGAAGACCATCACGAAAATTACCGCGATTCCGATGAGTCCGATCATGTGCGCCTCTGCCCGAAACTGTCTCCGCCATTCTGACAGAGCGGGGTTAAGAAACCCTCAGCGACGCCGGTCATTCGGTCGGAACATTGGCATTGCGGCCGGCCAGGACCACGCTGAAGGCATGGGCTGATTCCGGGCTGAGCCCGGCCATGACCTCCGCCGCGGCCTCCGGACGCATGCGCCCGAGAAAACCGGCGGCAAAGTTCGGGTCCATCTCTTCGAACAGGGCCGCCGCCTGCTTGGGCTTCATGCTCTCGTATACCTTGGTCAACCGGTCGAGATCGGTCTCGGCGGCGCTGTCGGCGATGGCGATCGTCTCCCTCAGTGACTCCTCCGCCGCCTCCAGCGCCAAAAGCTTCGCGGATATCTCCTCGTCGGCCACCTGCAATGCCTGCATCCGGTCGCGCAGGGCCGCCTCGCGTTCGTCGAGCCGGGTTTCCCGGGCTTCGAACGCGGCCAGCATCGCGCGCAGGTCTTCCGGTGTCTTGCAGGCCTGTGCGGTTTCCGCCGCGGCTGCCTCCGGGGCGGCGACCCTGTCCGACACGCTGGCAAGCGCCTGACCGGCCTCCCCGCCAAGCCGGGCAATGGCCGACCCGATCAGCAGGGCGATGATGATGACGAGCGTGCCCCGCCCCGGCTGGCGTTTTCGGCGCAAACGGCTCACCTTACCGCCTCCGCCGTGGCATGGCGGCGAAACACCGGGCCCGCCGGCGCGACCTCCTCTGGCACCGGGTCTTCACTGGGCGCAGGCTGCTCCGCCTTGGTCTCCGGCAAGTCGTGCATCGACGCCACCAGCAATTCCAGCCGCCGGGCGACATTCTCCGCCCGCTCGGTCAGCCCGCCCAGCGATTCGGTCGATGTGCTCGCGGTCGTCCGGGCCGAATCCAGCGTCCGCGTCAGGTCATCCACCTGCGCCGACAGCACGGCCACAGCCCCGCCCACACCCTTCTCAAGGTCATTGAACCGCCGGAGCCGGCGCGACAGCACGAAACAGTAGACCCCGGCGCCAAGCGCCCCGGCAACCAGAAGAATATCGGCAATCAACTCCATAACTTCGCCCTCAGTTCAAAACGAATTCCATGATCAGCAGATCCGATACGAGATCGCCGCCGGTCACCACCTGCACCCGCCGGAGCATCTGCGCACGCAGGCGCACCAGCGCGGCATTGTCCTGCAAATCGGCCAGATCGACCGCCCGCAGATAACCGTTCAGCACGTCCACGACCCGCGGCAACAGGTGCATCACCTCCGCCTTCCGACCGGGCCTGACCTCCAGCTGGGCGCGGAACCGCAGATGCGTGCCGCGGCCGTCGTTCAGGGAGATCACCAGCGGCTCCACCGGAACGAAATCGACATCCGGGGCGGAAGCGGCGTCATGCGAATCATATGCCTCGTCTGCCCCGTGCCCGTCATCCGCCGCGCCATGCTCCGCCCCATGTGTGGCACTTTCCTTGGCGCCCGCACCGCCCAGGGGAATCAGCCCGGCCTGGACGGCGAAATACCCGCCGCCCCCACCGGCCAGAGCCAGCACAAATCCAAGCAACAAAGGCAGTTTCGAGCGTTTCTTCGGCGCCTCGCCCTGCGGAATGTCGGTATCGGCCATCGGTTTGCCCCGTTTCAATGCAGGGTCACTATAGGCATGCAGGAACTAACCGAATGTTAAGCCTGATCAGCGAAAGATGACCGTACCGAACGGCAGAACGCCCAAGGATCAGGAGACACGAGTTTGCAGCAGATCGCGCAAATCTGGGCCGCGCTGGATACACGCCGCCGGCTGATCGTCGGCCTCGCGACACTGGCCATGTTCGCGGCGGTGCTCACGCTCGCCCGGATGGCGTCGGCGCCCAGCATGACCCTGCTCTATTCCGGCCTCGAAAGCGGCTCGGCCGGGGAGGTCGTCAGCGCGCTGGAACAGCGCGGCGTCGCGCACGAGGTCCGCGGCGGCGCCATCTTCGTCGACGCGGCGCAGCGTGATTCTCTGCGCATGACGCTGGCCAGCGAAGGGTTGCCGAGCAATTCCGCACGTGGCTACGAGCTGCTCGACGGCCTGTCCGGCTTCGGCACCACGTCGCAGATGTTCAACGCCGCCTATTGGCGCGCAAAGGAGGGGGAGCTCGCCCGCACCATCGTTTCCCACCCGTCCATCGCCTGGGCGCGCGTGCATATCTCCGACACCGGCTCGAACCCGTTCCAGCGCGATGCGACGGCCTCCGCCTCTGTCTCGGTCGGCACCGCCTCGGGCGAGATTACGGCGAAACACGCGCGCGCGCTCAAGTACCTCGTCGCGTCGGCGGTCAGCGGGCTTTCGGCCGAGGACGTGTCGGTCATCGACGGCAATGGCGAGCTCATTGGCAATTCCGAGGAGGCCCCGGCCAGCACCACCGACGACCGGTCAGAGGCGCTGCGCCAGCGGGTCGAACGTCTGCTCGCGGCACGTGTCGGGGCCGGCAACGCCGTGGTCGAGGTGAGCGTCGACACCGTCACCCGCACCGAATCACTGCGCGAGCGGATGATCGACCCCGAAAGCCGCGTCGCCATCAGCACCGATACCGAGGAACGCTCGAACTCCGCCACCGATCAGGGCGGCGACGTGACCGTTGCCTCCAACCTGCCGGATGGCGAGGCCGCCGAGGGCGACAGCTCCCAAAGTCAGACCAGCGAAACCCGCGAGCGTGTCAATTACGAGGTGTCTGAAACCGAACGACAGGTGACGCTGGCGCCCGGCGCGATTAAGCGGCTCACCGTCGCGGTCCTCGTCAATGGCGAGGTCACGACGGACGATACCGGCGCCTCCACCTTCCAGCCGCGCTCGGACGAGGAGCTCGACGCCCTGCGCGAGCTGGTGGCCTCCGCCGTGGGCTTCGACGAATCGCGCGGCGACGTCATCACCATCAAGACCATGCAGTTCGAGCCGGTCGTTCCCGAGGGCACCCTTGTCGAAGAGAGCTTTCTCGCAACCCTCGGTCTCGACCTGATGTCGTTGATCCAGGCGGCGGTTCTGGCCATCGTGGCGCTGGTTCTGGGTCTCTTCGTGCTGCGCCCGCTGCTCTCCCGTCCCGCCGAGGCCACGCCCCAGCAACTGGCCGCTCCTCCGCCCGACACCGAGGAAAGGGCGGATACAAGCCGCAAGGCTCTGACGGGCGAAATAGATACCGGTGATATCGATCCCTCGACCCTGTCGCTGGTCACCGACCGGGGCGGCGACGCCGGCGGGCCGGGCCTGTCCTTGGCCGACGCACTCGGCGGCAGCCTGCCCGATTTCGACAGCCCGGCACAGGATCCGGCCCAGCGCCTGCGCGGCCTGATCGGCGAACGGCGCGAGGAAACCGTCGAGATCCTGCGATCCTGGCTCGAAGGCGAAGAGGAGAAGGCCTGATGCCCCTGTCCGACATGCTTGAGGACTTTTCCGAGGCACCGGCGCGCGCCGCCACCGGCCTGACCGACGTGATGCTCGAGGAAGAGAAACTCCAGGCCTTCGAAAAGGGCTACCAGGCCGGATGGGACGATTCCACCAAGGCCCAGCAGCAGAGCGCCGCCCATCTCTCCGAGGATTTCGCCCGCAACATCCGCGACCTGTCCTTCACCTATCAGGAGGCCTGCACCGCCGTCATCGGCGCGATGGAGCCGCTTGTCCGGGAGATCGTCACCTCCGTCCTGCCCGATCTCGCCCACGAGACGCTGGCCGTCCGGGTCGCCGAATTGCTGCAACACGAAGTGGCGGCACATGGCGCCTTGCCGGTCACGATCGTGACCGCGCCCGGCCACGGCGCCGCGCTCGAGGCCATCCTGCCGAACGACGCCACCCTGCCCCTCGACATCCGCGAGGACAGCACCCTGGCCGACGGCCAGGTTCAGCTGCGCCTCGGCGATGCTGTCGAACGCGACATCGACCTGACCGGCGTGCTGGCCGGAATCGGCACCGCCGTCGAAGGGTTCTTCCAGCAGGCCGAGCAAACCGTGAAGGAGAGAGCATGACCGATACCCCTGCCGACCCGGCCCAGACCGCAACACAGGATCGCCGCAACCCGTTCTCGGCCGTCCCGATCGAGATCACCATCTCTGTCGGCAAAACGCGCCCCCTGATTCGCGAGTTGCTGGCGCTCGAACGGAACTCCGTGCTCCCGCTCGACAGGCGGGTCGACGACCCGGTGGAACTCTATGTCGGCGAACGCCTCATCGCCCGCGGCGAACTGGAAGAGCTCGACGGAGATCAGAAAGGCCAGCTTGCCGTCCGCCTGACAGAAGTGGCCGACCTGCAAGACGGGCTGGGATGATCCGCACCGCGGTGCCCGGCCTCCTCGCCGTGGCCCTGCTCCTCCTTCCGGGGGCGGCGGCAGCGCAGGAGGTCACCCTCTCCCTCGGCGAGGGCGATTCTCTTTCCGTCCGCACGATCCAGCTCATCCTGCTGATCACCGTGCTCAGCCTCGCGCCGGGGTTGGCGATCATGATCACCTGCTTTCCGTTCATCGTGACCGTGCTCGCCATCCTCCGGCAGGGGATCGGCCTGCAGCAATCGCCGCCGAACATGCTCATCGTCAGCCTTGCGCTGTTCCTGACCTATTTCGTGATGGAACCGGTCTTCACAGAGGCATGGTTGGCCGGGATAGAGCCGCTTCTGGAAAACGGCATCGACACCGAAACTGCCATCGTCCGCGCGCTCGAGCCATTCCGGCACTTCATGGCCGGCCGCGCCGATGCCGGCACCTACGACGCTCTCGCCGCGCTCCGACCCGACAGCGCCGGCACCCCCCTGTCGCCCGACGCACCACTTTCGGTCCTCGTGCCAAGTTTCATGCTCTCCGAGATCGCCCGCGCCTTCCAGATCGGTTTTCTCGTCTTCCTGCCCTTCCTGATCATCGACCTCGTCGTCGCGGCCGTGCTGATGTCGATGGGGATGATGATGGTTCCGCCGGTCGTCGTCTCGCTCCCGTTCAAGCTCGCCTTCTTCGTCATCGCCGACGGCTGGACCCTCATCGCCGACAGCCTCGTCCGCGGTTATTTCTGAGACCGCGAAGGGCAGGATGATCCTGTCAGACCGGTCTTTGCCCCTGCATTCGTCGAAATAGCAGCCCTCGCTGAGCTCGACCCGGGGGCGCCAGCGACAACCCGCGCCTTAGGATCGTCGCCCTCCACGCTCAGAAACGAAGTTATGGGCAAGGACGAGACCCGGCCACGCCTTCCCAACCCCCAAACAACATCCGTTCTGGCACCGGTCGCGGCACACGGCACCCTCCGCCGCTCGTACAGCCGCGCCACGAACTCCGCGTGCAACGCACCCGCCGCCTTGATGCTCGTCAGGATGTCGACCATATCCCGCCGCGACACACCCAGAGCGTTCAGCCCGACAATCACCTGCGATAGCGACGTGACCTTTGGGGACCTCCGCTAGGCCAACGCCAGGCGACGCGTGCCGACAGCAAGCCGACCCCGAAACGTGAACCTTTTGCCTGGCACCGGCCCCGGCACTTGGCGCCGCCCGCCACCCGTATCACCGCACCACGAACTCCGCATGCAAAGCACCGGCGGCCTTGATGCTCTTCAGGATATCGATCATGTCCCTTGGCGAAACACCCAGCGCGTTCAGCCCGGCGATCACCTGCGACAGCGACGTGCCCTCGGGCACTTCGGCAAGGCCGATGCCCGGCTCCTCCTCCAGCTCGGCTCGTGTACGCGGCACCACCACCGTATCACCTTCCGAGAACGGATTGGGCTGCGAGACGTAAGGCATCTCCTCGACTCGCAGGGTCAGGTTGCCCTGCGACACAGCCACCCGGGATATCCGAACGTCTTCGCCCATGACGATCGTGCCAGACCGCTGGTCCACGACCACCCGCGCCTTGCGCTCCGGCTCCACCAACAAGTTTTCGACATCCCGAATTGCATGCGCGGTCGAACGGGTGCGCGTGGCGCGGATATCGACCCGTACCGTGCCGCTGTCGAGCATCAACGCCACGCGCCGGCCGAACGCGGTATTGATCGCCGTTTCGATCCGCGCCGCAGTTGTGAAGTCCGGTTCGCGCAATGCCAGCCGCATTTCTGCAAGGCTCGACAGGTCAAAATCAATCTCCCGCTCGATCCGCGCCCCCGCCGGGATCGCCCCCGCCGTCGGCACCCCTTCGACAACACCGCCCGCCTCGCCCTGTGCCGCGGCCCCGCCTGCAATGATCGTTCCCTGCGCTACCGCATAAATATTCCCGTCCGCCGCATTGAGCGGTGTCATCACCAGCGTCCCGCCCAGCAGGCTCTTGGCGTCCCCGATCGCCGAGACTGTCACGTCAATCTGCGATCCCGCCCGCGAAAAGGGCGGCATGCTGGCGGTCACGAACACGGCGGCCACGTTCTTGGGGCGAAACTGCTCCCCCGTGACGTTCACGCCGAGGCGTTCGAGGATGTTCGTCATGATCTCCTCGGTGAACGGGGCGTTGCGGAGCCCGTCACCGGTGCCGTTCAACCCCACGACCAGCCCGTAGCCGACCAGATCGTTGCCGCGCACCCCGTCGAATTCGACCAAGTCCTTGATCCGGATCGACGTGGCCCCGGCCGGGCCGGGCGCGCCTGCCATCATTGCAAACAGGCATAGGCAGAAGCAGATACAGCGCATCATCACAGGAAATTCACCAAGCTGAGGCGCGAGGTGCGCGCGGTGACGGTGTATAACGTTTCCAACTGAAGCTGCACCGCCTCAAGTTCCGTCGCCGCCTCGAACGGATCGACCGCAAGCAACTCATTCCTTGCGATCTGCAGCCCCGCGATCTCGGCCTCGATCCGTGTGCCGGCGCGTGCGATCCGCTCTTCGGCAAAGCCGAGATCGGCACGCACGGCCACCTGCGCGGCCTTCGCCGAAAGCAGCCCGTCCAGCGCGTCGCCGAACAGGCCACGCCGGGCCGCGTCGCCCAACGCCAGACCCGGATCGTCGACCAGCGCCACCAGCGCCGCATTTTTCAGTGTTTCGCGAAAGGCCACATGATCGGCCCTCAGGTCAAGGTCGGCAGATTCGCCCGCGCCCAGTTGCACAGGAGCAAGACCGGTCGTACCGCCGGAATAGACCAGCACCTCGAAATCGCCACCGGGCGTGTCGAAGAAGGCATCGGCCGCGGCGCGAGCATCAGCCGGGCTCACGGCGCCGGCAATGGCGTTGCCCAAGGCCGACAGCACCTCATCCGCCCCCGCCAACGCCGGCGTGTCGACCGCCGTGCCGGAAAAGAGGTGCCGCCCGGCGGTGTTTGAATTAAGGGCGGAAACGATGCTCTCGACCGCACCGCGGGCCTCCGAGGCGACGGCCGATATATCCGTCGGGCCAGACCCGGTCGAAGCGATCGTCAATGTCCCGACAAGACCATCGGTAACCTCGCCAATCTGGCCCAGCGCCGTCTGCATCGTGGTCGCGGCGATCTGCACCTCCTTCGCGCCACGGCCGTAGCTCTCCGCCATGGTGAGGTCGTGCTCGATCTGCGACAGATAGGAAAAATGTCCGCCCAACCGCGCGGCCGGGTCGCTCGTCCGACCGTTGGCCACTTCTTGCGTGAGCCGCGTCAACGTCTGGTTCAACGCGGCGTTGCGCGACCGCAGCACGTAGCCGCGTGCAAGATCACCTATGGAAGTCACGGCCATGGTTCAGATCCTCAGCAGGGCGTCGATCATGTCTTCGACGGTTTGAATCATCCGGGCATTGGCGCTGTACGCCTGTTCGACCAGCAGCAGCTTCTGCATCTCGGCATCGCTGTCGACCCCCATGCCCAGTTCGATCTCGACCAGCCCCGCCTGATGCGCCGAGGCGAACGCGACGGTCTGATCCAGTGTCAAACGCTGCTGTCCGATCCGCGACACGAAACTCGACACATGCTCCGCGGCGGCCCGCGCCGTGGCGCCGAGGTCGCCAGAGGCCAATGCGGCCGGCCTGGTCAGCGCCGCCGTCATGGCCTGCAACAGGCTCGCATCCCCCGCGTCGCCGGGGGCCGCGGCACCCAGCCCGTCGCGCAGCCGCCAGAGCGCGCCCCCCTGGTCGGGATCGGCCAGCGCGTTGAACGATATGCGCGCCGAAATTCCGGTCTCGTCAGCGGCGGCAAAGGCCACCCCCTCATCGGTGAACAAGCCGGCATCGCCCGGGCCGCGGGTGCCATCCAGCGCCGGGTCCTGGAAACGCGAGATCAGGTCGCGGGCCAGCGCATCGATCTGGGTCTGCGCGTCGGGGGCGAGGCTGTCACGCTGTTCAAACAGCCCGGCGATCCGCCCGCCTGCGATCGGACTTCTGTCCCCTGATGGCGGCACCGGGTTCCCGTTGATCGTCAATCCGTCGAGCAGGCCGTTTTCCAGCGTCATGTGCGGCTGCACGAGGTTGCTCGCCGTGAACTCCAGCACCGCCGGTTTACCGTCGAGCAACGTCGCGCCGCCCGGCGTGTAGATCGCCACCGCACCATTGTCGCGCTGCGCCAGCCGGACAGGCACAAGTTCGGCAAGACGGTCGATCACGATCCGCCGCTGATCCTCGAACGAGGCGGTCGAATGGCCCGCATTTGTGGCATCCACGATCTGCGCATTCAGGCTCTGTAGCTGCCCGAGATAGGTGTTTGCCTCCCCCACCGCCTGCGTGATCTGCGATTCTGCCTCCGTCCGTGCCTGTTGGATGCCGCGCGACACGTCGTTGAGCGCTGTGACAAGCTCTCCGGCCCGCAGGGTGACGGCGAGAAGACGGCTCTCCTCCTCGGGTTTCGCCGCCGCCGTCACGAGGCTGGCCTCGAAGGCCGAGAACCGGCCCGAGAGCGAGGAAGACAAATCCGGCGTACCGATCAGCCGCTCCATCTCGGTCAGGAACCCGGCCTTGGCGCCGGCGTTGGCGAGGCTGCTATCGGCCATCCGCCGATCGGCCAGCAGCCCGGCATCGACGTGGCGCGTCACGCCCTGCACGAACACCCCGCCAACCCGCCCTTCGGCGCGCGGCACCAGTTCGAGCGTGCGCGTCGCATAGCCCGGCGTTAGCGCGTTCGCGAGGTTGGTCGAAATGACCTGCGCGTTCCGCGAACTGGCCGTCAAGCCGCTCAGCGCATTTGACAGGGCGCCTGAAATGCTCATCGCCTCTCCTTTCGATCACTGGCCGGGCCGGGGGTATCGCCCCCCGGGTCAGCGCTTGATGTTGGTGGTTTCCTGCAGCATTTCGTCGACGGTCTGGATGACCTTGGCATTCGACGAGTATGCCCGCTGCGTCTGGATCATGTCGGTCAATTCGCCCGCCACGTCGGTCGCCGATTCCTCCCGCGCGAAGGAGGCGACCTCTCCGGTCGGCCCGTCACCGGCGTTCCAAAGGAAGAACGAGCCGCTTTCGGGCGAGGGCATATAGGTCTGTTGGGCCAGCGCCACCATGCCGTTGGGGTTCGGCACGTCGACCAACGGCACCTGGAAGATGATCCGCGTGATGCCGGTATCGAACGAGGCATGGACGAACCCATTCTCATCCACCTCGGCCGAGACCATGTTCCCGACAGGCGAGCCGTCCTTGTTGATCGACAGCGGTGCGAAACTGTCCGAAAGCTGGGTCAGCCCGTCCGTCGCACCGATCCGGCCGATATCGATCTCCATCGGCCCGCCGTCGACATTGACGATCACCGTGCCGCTGGCCGGATCATAGGCCCCGCCGGTCGTGTCCGTCACGCTCAGCAGCGTCCCGCCCGAGGCGCGCGCATCATCGAAAGTCAGCGTGTATTCCCCGATCACCGCACCGCCCTGCGCGCCGTCCGAAATCACCATGGTCCATTCGTTCGACGAACCCGTCGCCGGGACCGTCGGCGTGAACTCGATCGTCAGGTTCTCCGATTTCCCGAGATTGTCGAAATACTCGATCGACAGGTTCTGCACGTCACCCGGCGAGCCAGCCGCCGTATCGGTGGCCGGCAGGTTCACCCCGAGGCTGATGCCCGTGGTCGGCTCCCCGTTCAGCTCGTTCACGTTGATCCGCACTGGTTCCAGCCCGTCATCCGTATCGCGTGGAAACTCCGGCACCGAGCCATCCGGGTTCGCCGGCCAGCCCAGCAGAACCAGCCCCGATTCCGTCACCAGCCGGCCTTCCTGATCCGTGCGGAACGACCCGGTCGTCGTCAAAAGCATCTGCGCGTCGTCGCCGCTGATCGCCACATCGCTCAACAGTGCCACGGGCAGCATCCCTCGCCCGTTCACGGCCAGATCGGTCGCATTGTCCGTCGACACCAGCGAGCTGCGCTGATCGATCAAACGCTGCGTCGAGGCGGAAACGCCCCCCGCCGAATAGGTACCGCCGTTCTGCGAGATCACCAGCGACTGGAAATCCGCCTCGACCCGCTTGTAGCCATAGGTGCCCGAGTTCGCGATGTTGTCGGAAATCGCCGCAAGCCGCGTCGCATTGGAATTGAGCCCCGCCACACCGGCATTGAGCGAAGAGGAAATAGTCATGGATACGCCTTTCTGCTGCATCGACTGCCATTGGGGCGCAGGTGTAAGGCCGCCGGTTTAACAGCGGCCTAACAGATAAAATTCTCACTAATTGCCCGGTCCGTCCGATCGCAGCAGGATCACCTCCAGCCGGTTGTTGCGAATGGCCAGCGGGTTGCGCACGACCGGCTCCCGGTCGGCATGGCCGGTCACCCGGCGCACCCGCTTGGCCGCGATGCCATGCGTTTCCAGCAGTTGCCGCATCGCGTCCGCCCGTTCCGCCGACAGCCGCCAGACCGGGCTTTCGGCCACGACAACCGGCCGCGCGCGCGTATGCGCCTCCACCGCGACCCGGTTCTCGACCAGGCCGCCGACCTCTCCGATCAACTCCGCCAACCCCTCCAGAAGCGGCGTCGCCTCCCCGGTCTCCGGCGTAAAGAGCGGCGCGCCCTCCAGGTCGAACAGCTCGATGATCAGCCCCTCGTCCGTCACCCGCGTCAGGATGTGCTTTGCCGCATCCTCCGACACACGGCTTTCGCCCGCACGGCCAAGCAGCAGCTCCTCGACCTCCTTCAGCGATTCCTCGATATCAGACCCTGTTTCAGCCTGATTTGCGGCTCCGTCCGTCCCCGTCTCGCTGAGCCCGGTCTCGCCCCGGGCCTCGTTCGACTCGGTCGGATGACGGTTGCTTGCCCCCGTCCCGTTCCTTGCCAGCCGCTCTTCCGAAAACATGCTGTCACCGCTGAAATTGTCCTCACCCCCGCCCGAGATGCGGTTGATCGCAATCGTCGGGCTGAAGTAATCCGCAATCCCCTTGCGCTGTTTTTCCGTTGTCGCGTTCAACAGCCACATCAGCAGGAAAAACGCCATCATCGCGGTCACGAAGTCGGCATACGCCACCTTCCAGGCG
The DNA here is from genome assembly GCA_040220035.1 of Roseovarius sp. Classification (GTDB taxonomy): domain Bacteria; phylum Pseudomonadota; class Alphaproteobacteria; order Rhodobacterales; family Rhodobacteraceae; genus Roseovarius. Next base: position 51,577 of record JAVJTX010000049.1, read on the forward strand.
CCACCATGGTGCCCGTCGGCCTTGACGATCTTTTTCCGTTTGATGATGACCGGCGCGGCGTTATTGCCAGACGCACTCATCTCCACCACCTTTTCTCTCACCCGGCGACAGGCATAGCCCATGGCCTCTTACCGGTGGCTTAACGGATAAAGTTTTGGCGATTAACGTCCCGGTGCGCGGCCCCTCGCTTCGCCGCATATTTGAAACGGATTCTAGGCACTTGCCGTTTGCCGAACCGCGCCGGTTCCCCTATGGTCGGCTCAAAGGCCAGGATGGCCGCGACCTTTCGAGAGACACGTGCGGTGCTGTGGGAGCACTGGGGTGACGGAGGGTACCGCGCGATCCTGCCCGGTACCCTCCGTGAAAACCGCGAAACGCTTTCAGACCAGTGTCAGAACCACGCCGATGATCGCACTGCCGATCGTCGCATAGCCCCCGTCGATCAGCGTCAGGCGGAACGGCCGGCCCCCGAAACTGTAACAGGTCAAAAGCCACGGGCTGGCCAGGAAAAGCCCGATCCCCAGACCCGAAATTAGACCCTTTTCCACCGTATCAATGTCGCTCAGCGCAAAGATACGCCGCATCATCCCGGCCACCAGAACCGCCGAGCCGAACGCCACGATATACGGCACCACGTTCGAGGCATTCACCGGCTTGCCGTTCTTGTCGGTCTCGACCCCGGCGGCCCTGACCCACGGCCTCGCCAGCACCATGTACCACACCGCCCCAAAGGCATAGGCGGCCACCGCCGCCACAAGCACGCCAAGATATCCCATCCGAACCTCCCGTTGTGATCACATCAGGCCGACACCCCGGCCAGCTCACACACGATCTTCCACTCTTCCTCCGTCACCGGCTGCACCGACAGGCGCGAGTTCTTCACCAGCACCATCTCCGCCAGCCGCGGATCTTCCTTGATCATGTCCAGCGTCACCGGCCGGTCCACCGGCATCACCGCCTTGATATCCACGCAGTCCCAGCGCTCGTCATCGGTCGTGCTGTCCGGATGCGCCTCGGCCATCACCTCGACGACGCCCACCACGGCCTTCTCGGTCTGGCTGTGATAGAAGAAACCCCGGTCGCCCACCTCCATCTCGCGCATGAAATTCCGCGCCTGATAGTTCCTGACGCCATCCCACTCCTCGCCCGTCTCCCCCTTGGCGACCTGATCATCCCAGCTCCAGGTCGACGGCTCGGACTTGAACAGCCAGTAGCGCATCGCTCAGATCACCTTCTTCCACGGGATCAGCTCGACACTCTCGAACAGCCCGGCCTTGGCATAGGGGTCATTCCCGGCCCAATCCTCGGCCGCCGCCATGTCCTCGACATCGAGAATCACCAGCGAGCCGCACATATCCCCGCCATCGTCCAAGAGCGGCCCGGCCTGGCTCACAACGCCAGTCTCCTTGATATAGGCGAGGTGTTTTTCGCGGTTCTCGGTCCGGATCTGCAACGCTCCGGGTTTGTCACGGGCAATCAGGGCAATCAGCATTCATTCTTCCTTCAACGGTCTCGACAACAGCATATCCATTGCCTGTTCCACCCGCAATTGGCCGGTGACCAGCAACATGATCGCCCGCATCACCGGCAGGTCGAGCCCCGCCTTCTCGGCATAATCACACACCGCCTCGGCGGTGGCCGCGCCTTCCACCGTGACGCCGGGCTCAAACTCTTCCCCCCTGCCAAGGCTCACCCCGAACCGGTAATTCCGCGACTGACCCGACGTACAGGTCAGCACCAGATCACCGAACCCGGACAGGCCCGACAGCGTCTCGCGCTCCGCGCCCATCTCCACCGCGGCCCGCTTCATCTCGGCAAAGGCCCGCGTCAACAGCGCCGCCCTCGCACTTTCGCCCAGCCCAGCGCCCATCGCGGCCCCGCATCCGATGGCGATCACGTTCTTCAATGCCCCGCCCAGCTCGGCCCCGGTCACATCCGTACTGCGATAGAGCCGCAAATTCGGCGTCGTCAGCCGCTCCTGAAGCGCCGCGCCCGTCGCCTCCCCCTCGCAGGCCAGCGTCAGCGCGGTCGGCAACCCCTTGGCAATATCATCGGCAAAGGACGGCCCCGTCAGGATCGCACAGATCGCCCCGGGCAGCACATCCTCGATCACCTGAGTCGGCCGCCTGCCGGTCGACAGCTCGATCCCCTTGCAACACGCCACCAGCGGCCCACCCGACGCCAATAGCGTCTGATTCTCTTCGCAAAACGACCGCAGCTTCTGCATCGGCACCGAAAGCAGCGTCGCGTCCACATCCGTCGCCGGCAACTCGCCCGTGGCAAACGAAATCTCTTCCCGTAGCGCCACACCCGGCAACCGCCGCGCATTCACCCGGTCCTTGCGCATCTCCCGCGCATGCTCGGCATCGCGGCACCACAAGGTCACCGGCCCGGTCTTCGCCAGCGACACCGCCAGCGCCGTGCCGAACGCGCCCGCACCCATCACCCGGATCATGCCTTCGCTCCCTTTTTGCCGCTGCCCAGCATCGCCGGGCTCGCACCGTCCAGCGGCCAGCGGGGCCGCGCGGCCAGCGTCATGTCATCCCTGACGCCAGCTGCAAACAGCTCCGACCCCGCATAGGCGATCATGGCGGCGTTATCTGTGCAGAGGCTCAACGGCGGGGCCACGAATTTTGTTTCGTACGTCGCTGAGACAGTCTCTAACCCGGCCCGAATTGCCTCGTTTGCCGCAACACCCCCGGCCACGGCCAGCACCGGCCCGGCCCCCGCCTCTGCCACGTAAACCTCCAGCGCCCGCCGCGTCTTCTCGGCCAGCACATCCGCCACCGCCGCCTGGAACCCGGCACAAAGATCCGCCCGGTCGGCCCGCGTCAGCCCGCCCTTCTCCGCCACGATCTGATCCCGCGCCCGAAGCACCGCCGTCTTCAGCCCCGAGAACGACATATCGCAGCCCGGCCTGTCCAACAGCGGCCTCGGAAACCGGAACCGTCCGACATCGCCCTTGGCCGCTTCCCGCTCCACCGCCGGCCCGCCCGGCTGCGGCAGGCCCAGCAGCCTTGCAACCTTGTCGAACGCCTCGCCCGGCGCATCGTCGATCGTGCCGCCCAACCTTGAAAAATCCTGCGGCCCCCGCACGATCAGCAACTGGCAATGCCCGCCCGACACCAGCAGCATCAGGTACGGATACGCCACCCGATCCGTCAGCCGCGGCGTCAGCGCATGCCCCGCCAGATGGTTCACCCCCACCAGCGGCAGCCCCGCCCCGGCGGCCAGCCCCTTGGCGCACATCACCCCCGAGAGGACCCCACCGATCAGCCCCGGCCCGGCGGTCACAGCAATCGCGTCAACTTCCGACAACCGTGTATTCGCCTGTATCAGAGCCTGTTTTACCGAGATATCCAGCTTTTCCGCATGGGCCCGTGCCGCGATCTCCGGCACCACCCCGCCAAACGCCGCATGCAGCTCCGCCTGCCCGAACACCACCGATGACAGGATCTCCGCCTCGCCCGGCCGCTCCACGCGCAAAACCGCCGCGGCCGTATCGTCACAGCTGCTTTCCAGCCCCAGAATTGTCAGAGGTTTATCCATCGGCTGGCCCGTTGCGCGTTGATCCATCGGCGGTTAACACCAGTATGGTGCGCAAACAACTCCGGGCAAGGCATGGCGAACACGATTCTAATCACCCGGCCCGAACCCTCCGCCAGCGGATTCGCCCAAAAGCTGCGCGACCGCCTCGGCGCGCGGGCCGAAATCCTCGTCTCCCCCATCCTCCGGATCGATCATCTGCCCCCCACGCCGGGACAAATCGGCACATCCGACGTGCTCGTCCTGACCTCGGCCCATGCCCTTCCGGCGCTCGCCCATAGCACTGGCGGCCAGACCTGCTATTGCGTGGGCCCTGGCACTGCCGCGGCGGCCCGCCGGGCCGGCCTCTCGGCAATCGACGGCGGCGGCACCGCAGAGCACCTCCTGAAGCGGCTCATCGCCGACCACCCCGGCGGAAAGCTGCTCTACCTGCGCGGCGAGCATGTCGCCGCCGATCTGGCCCAATCGCTCAATCAGGCCGGAATAGAGACGCATGAACTGATCGTCTACCGCCAGCTCGCCACCCCCCTTTCCGACACGGCCCAGACCCTTCTTTCCGGCGATACCCCCGTGATCGCCCCGCTATTCTCCGCCCGCAGCGCACGCCTCTTCCTTGACGCCGCCCCGCCGGCGGCCCCCCTCAAGATCGCCGCCATCAGCCCGGCCGTCGCCAACACGGTCTCCCCCGGCCGCGCACAGGAAATCGCCATCGCCGCGTCGCCCACCGCCGACGCGATGCTCGACACGATCGAAGCCCTTGCGTAAGCCCCCTACCGGGTTGAGAGTGGAAATCCGGCAAAGTAAGGTCACATCAAGACCAGAGGCGCCGGACAATCGACAGGGGTGAGACAGGTGGCGAGAAAGACAACGTCAAAAACAACGGCGTCGAAACGCAGGTCCGACAAGGACGAGGCCGAGACGCTTGATACGACCGCCGCGCCGGACGCGACGGAAGATGCGCCCGAATCCCCCGCCGACACGTCCGGGGGCTCGACAGCGCCCTCCGCCGACAGCACCGGCAACACCGACACGCAGGACACCGGCGACACCACCGACAGCCCCACCGCGCCCGATCCCAAACCCCTCGGCGGCGCGAAGATCGCCACGCCTGACCCGGCCACGCCCGACTCAGCCACCCCGGGCGACAGCACGCCGGGCAACGATGCGCAATCCGACGACAACGGCCCGTGGGGCGCCGACACGCCGGCAGGCCAAGGCGGTTCACCCACCGAAAGCGCCGCCAGACCGGACCGCACAGAACAGGTCACCATCCGCAAGGGCGGCTTCCTGCCGATGCTTCTTGGCGGCGTCGCCGCGGGCGCCATCGGCTTCGGCGTTGCCTATTACCTCTTCGCCCAGCCCGCCGACACCTCTGCCTTTGACACCTACCGCAGCGAAACCGACGAGAAACTGCAGGCCCAGTCCGACCGTCTCGACACACTGACCGAACAGACCGGCGCCGCGCCCGACCTCTCCGCTCTCGAACAGGGTCAGGCCGACCTGCAGGACACCCTCACCACCCTCTCCGACCGCCTGACTGAGACCCGCGAGACCGTCACTGCCCTCTCCGGCCGCCTCGACGAGGTCGAATCCCGCCCCCTCACCGAAGGCGCCTCCGAAGCCGCCGCCGCGGCCTACGAGGCCGAGCTGAAAAAACTGCAAGACGCCATGGCCGCCCAGCGCGCCGAGATCGAACAGATGGTCTCCCGCGCACAGGAACTGGAAAACGAGGCCGACTCCACGGCCCAGGCCACCCTGAAACGCGCCGCCCTCTCCCGCATCCAGACCGCGCTCGACGCCGGTGGCGGTTTTGCCGACGCGCTGGCCGACCTGCAGGATACCGGCATGGACGTGCCCGAGCCCCTCTCCCGCGCCGCCAATGATGGCGTCGCCACCCTTCCCGAGCTGCAGGAAAGCTTCCCCGAGGCCGCCCGCGCCGCCCTTGCCGCGGCGCGCAACGCCTCCGCCGAGGCCGGCGAGTCCGGTGGCCTGTCGGCCTTTATCCGCACGCAGCTCGGCGCCCGCTCGCTCGAACCGCGCGAGGGCGACGACGCCGACGCCATCCTCTCCCGCGCCGAGGCCGCCACCAATGCCGGCCGCCTCACCGACGCGCTGGCCGAGATCGAGGCGCTGCCCGAAGTGGCCCGCGCCGAACTCTCCGACTGGGCCGGCCGGGCCGCCCGCCGCCTCGAAACCGTCGCGGCGGCACAGCAACTGAGTGAAGAACTGAACTGACACCGAAAGGGCGCGTGCCAATGCTATGGTCCATCATCAAGATCGCGGTTTTCGTCGCCCTCGTCGCAGGGGCAAGCTTCGCCGCGATCTACCTGCTCGAACTCGAGGGCGGCGTCCGCATCGTCATGGCCGGGCAGGAATTCAACCTCACGCCCCTGACGGCGGTGATCGCCCTGATCCTGCTGATGGTGGCGATCTGGCTCCTGCTCAAGCTTGCCTCGCTGCTCATCGCCGTGTTGCGCTTCATCAACGGCGATGAAACCGCCATTTCCCGCTATTTCGACAAGAACCGGCAGGAAAAGGGCTACCGCGCCCTCTCCGAAGGGCTGATGGCGCTCGCCTCGGGCGAGGGGAACGTGGCCATGGCCAAGGCCAACCGCGCCGAACGCTACCTGCGCAAACCCGCGCTCACCAACCTCATCACCGCCCAGGCGGCCGAGATGTCGGGCGACCGCCGCAAGGCCGAGGAGGTCTACAAACGCCTGCTGACCAACGAGAAAACCCGCTTCGTTGGCGTTCGCGGCATCATGCGCCAAAAGCTCTCCGACGGTGACACCGAGACCGCGCTGAAACTGGCCCAGACCGCCTTTGCCCTCAAACCGCGCCACGAGGAGGTGCAGGATACGCTGCTCAAGCTTCAGGCCCAGAAACACGACTGGTCCGGCGCCCGCGAAACCCTCCGCGCCAAGCTGAAACACGGCAATCTGCCCCGCGATGTCCATAGGCGCCGCGACGCGGTACTGGCCCTCTCCGAAGCTCAGGACATCCTCGACGAAGGCAAGGATATCGAGGCCAAGGAACAGGCGATCGAGGCCAACCGCCTCTCGCCAGACCTGATCCCCGCCGCCACCATGGCCGCCCGCAGCTATATCCGCGCCGATTCCAAACGCTACGCCGTGCGCGTCATCCGCAAGGCATGGGAGGCCCAGCCCCACCCCGACCTCGCCGCCGCCTTCGCCGAGATCGAGCCTGGCGAAACCCCGCAGGAGCGGCTCAAGCGCTTCGCCAAGCTGCTCAAGATCCACCCCGAACACCGCGAGTCCAAGCTGGTCGATGCCGAGCTGCACATCGCCGCCGAGGATTTCCCCGCCGCCCGCCGCGCCCTTGGCAATCTCGCCGAGGAAGACCCGGATGCCCGCACGCTGACCCTGATGGCCGCCATCGAACGCGGCGAAGGTGCATCAGACGCCGTGGTCAAGGGCTGGCTCACCCGCGCACTGGCCGCCCCCCGCGGCCCGCAATGGGTCTGCGACAACTGCCACCACATCCATGCCCACTGGGTGCCGGCCTGCGAAAACTGCCAGTCCTTCGACACCCTGACATGGCGCTCGCCCCCCGCCGCCACCGTCACCAGTTCCACCGGCGTCGAAATGCTGCCCCTCATCGTCGGCTCCCTCGAGGACCGCTCCCGCGACGACGCCGAACCCGCCCCGGCCGACGCCACAGGCGACACCTCCGACACCGAAATCGCCGACGCCGAAATCGTCGAAGACCCCACGCCCGAAGAGGACCGAAAAGCCGCAAATTAGGGCTTCCCCCGCCCCCGTCCCGGTGCTATAGCCCCGCCCCACGGGGCCGCTGTAGCTCAGCTGGTAGAGCACGTCATTCGTAATGATGGGGTCGTAGGTTCGAGTCCTATCAGCGGCACCACTTCAGCCTTGGGGCTGGTATTTTCCCCTTCATCCTCCTCGGAACGGCAGCGGAATGATGATCCGCGCGATCGAGCAGATCTTCCTTTCAAACATGTTTCTGCCTCAATACGTGCCACGCAAGCGGCAAGAGACGCCCTGATCGTCACACAACTTTCACAAGAATTTCCGGCCCCGGGCCATATTTTTGCCGAAGAGGTTAGCTACCTTCCCGGCCATGTTGTTTTTGTTCCGACCTAGCCCGGGTTCAGTATTGGGGCGCATCATGTATTCGGTCCGGTCGGCCGTGCTGGTCGGACTGGCTCTGATGACGGTCCCCTATGTCTCCGCGTGGTACGAGCCACGGCCGGATGCCACTGCCTTGCGCGCAACAACCGACGCGCCGGCCCACAATGCGCTGCGCGGCGGAAACGCCCTTGCGGGCATCCGCCCCGTCTCGCGTGAGGAGGGCCTCGCCCTCGCGGGAAAACGCATCGCCGGCACGGTGACGAGGGTCCGCGACGGCGACACCGTGGAAGTCTCCGGCGTTCCCGTCCGCATTGCCAATCTCGACTGCGCCGAAAAGGGCACCCCCGACGGCGAACGCGCCACCCGCGTCATGCTGCGGCTGGTCAGCGCCGGGCCCCTCGCCTGCAACCTCACAGGCAAGCGTTCCTATGACCGCGAGGTCGGCACCTGTCACCTCGCCGACGGGCGCGACATCGGCAATCTCCTGATATCCGAAGGCGTGTGCAACCGCTGGCAATGACCCCGACAACAGGCGAGCGCCCCGCCCCGCCCCGCCCGTCCAACGCAAAAAGCCCGCTCGACCGAGCGGGCCTTCGCACATCCCAAACACGGCAGGCTCAGCCGTAGACTGACTCCTTGCCGAAATGCTTGGTCAGCATGTAATAAATCACCGCCCGGTACTTGTTCCGCTCCGACCTGCCATAGGTCTCGATCACCTGGTTGATCGCATCCATAAGCTGCGGGCCGTCCGCCAGACCCAGCTTCTTGACCAGAAAATTGTCCTTTACCGTTTCCAGTTCGTGTTCCTGCCCCGCGGCCACGGTCGATGCATCGGCATCGTAAATCGCCGGCCCGCAGGCGATGGTCACCTTGGTCAACAGGTCCATGTCCGGCTGCATTCCGCACTTGCTGCGAAGGTCCTCGGCATAGGTTTCGATCAGATCGTCACGACGTCCCATAGTGAATCTCCCGAATTCGCCGGCGCCCGCGCCGGCCTTCAAAGGTTTTTTTTCCTGGCAGCCTTGATGGCTGCCTCAACGATAGCGAGTGTTCGTACCCGTACAAAGAAAAATATCTCGTCGTTTGGCTGACTTGGCCGGTCACTGGTCCTGGCGCGCCGCGTCGCCCGGCCCGCCACCCGACACTCTCTGTCCCGCCACCGCCTCCGGATGGGGGAAGATCACGCCCTCAAACCGCCCGTGATCCGTCTCGCGGTCATAGATCCGATCCTGCTCCGACCACCGCTCGATGATCGCGTTCCCGTCGCGGCATTCCGCCTCGACAAGCTCTCTGGCCGCCGCCACCCCATGCGCCCCGTGCTGTTCCTCGTGTTGGCCCAGCGCCTTGATCATCTTCTCCCAGCTCAGCCTCAGCGGCTCGTCCATAAGCGCCGGGTTCACATGCCGCGGCATCGTGTACTCGATCCGAAGCCGCACCTCGCACCGCTCGCTCCAGCGCACATACCACCGCGCATAAGCCCAGAACCCGTCCGGCCCGCGCTCCTCCATCTGGCGCAGGATATCCGGCGCCGTCGTGGCATCGACGGGATAGGTCTCCCAGTTCTCCTTGATCACCGGATTGGCCAGCGCCGGCTGGCTTGCGGCCAGAACCAGCGCAATAGCCCCCACAGCGGCCCGGCGCGAAAACAAGCTGTGCATCGGTCCTCCTGCGGCCTCGAAACCCAAGCCCGCCAATCAGACCCCGGCAATCCCCGTCCGTCAAGCGCCCGGTCCCCGCTCACACCAAAAGGCGCCGGAGCTTGGCCCCGGCGCCCTTGGTTCGGCGGACCATGTCGTTACGACTGGTCGGCGTCCGTCTCTTCTTCGACGTCGTCTGCCGCGGCTGCGTCTTCTTCAGCCTGATCGGCATCGTCGCCAGCAGCGGCGTCCTGCTCTGCATCGGCAGCCGGATCTTCGGCGCTTGCGCCTTCTTCCTCGGTGGCTGCATCAGCACCGGTATCGGCAGCAGCGTCTTCCTCGACCGCGGCGTCACCACCGGTATCGGCAGCGGCGTCTTCTTCGGCCGCGGCGTCAGCACCGGTATCGGCGGCTGCGTCGTCTTCCATCGCGTCTTCCGATTCCGTTGCGGCGGCACCTTCTTCCGTTGCATCTTCCGATGCCTCGGTATCGGCGGCGGCGCCTTCAGTCTCGGTGTCGGTCGACTCTTCCACATCGGTCGATGCGGCGGAATCCGAACTCATGTCCGAGGAACCCTCGGCCGAGGTTTCGTCTTCCGTGGGCAGAATGCTGGCCATCTGCGTGTCGTCCGGCAGGCTCTCGGCGTTCGATTCATCGAACTCGGGGCGCTGCTTAAGCGTCTCCTTGTCGGTGTCCAGCATAAAGGTCGCTTCTTCGGCCGAGTATTCGAACTCGCCCATCTGGATCGCGACCGTATACTCGCCAAGGCCAAGGAACCCGCCAATGCCGATCACCCCGGCCACACCTTCCGGCTGCTCGATCACATAGTCGATCTCGCCGATCGTGTTGCCTTCGGGGTCGACGACGGACCGGCCGATAACCTGGCCGACAGTCATTTCTTCAAGCGATTGCGGCGCCTGGGCGGCTGCGTCACCCTCGGCATAGCCGGTGCCGCTATCGGTCATTCCGGTGCTCGTGCCGGTATCGGCCATGCCAGTGGATTCAGTGCCGGTGCCCATGTCGGTGCCGGTATCGGTGGTCGTGTCTTGCGCCGATGCAGCGCCCGTCAGAAGCGCGGCCACGGCGGCCGATGTCAGAAACTTACTCAGGGTCATGATGTGCCTCCTTTTCTCACACAACGTGCTATTCGAGATAGGAGGGGTTTTGGCGTCGCCTATATCTGCCGGCTTTTTGAGCGATATCCCGGCGATTGTACGCCATTTGACCATCTCGCCACAGGCAGGTTCCCGCCTGAATCGAGTTTTTCAATCCCGAACGGGGCGGCTCCGCCCGCCGATGCACCCCCCGGTCCGCCCGGACCTCGCCCCGGTCGGCTGACCGGCACATTGCGGCATCAGATCTCCGACAACCTCATGAAATCAATCCGTTTTCCATGATCTCCAGCCGCCCCGCCCGGCACCTTTCGCGCGACATGCCCCCGCCCGACAACACCCGCCGCGCCAGAAGCCGAATGTCAAGCAAAGACGCCCCCTTCCGCCTTGGTGCGTTTGTCCAGCACCTTGTCGGCATTCGACCAATTCTTGATGTTCGCTTCGCCGTTCCGGGCAATTCCCGGCGGCGACCTCGGTGGCCGCATTGATGCCGTGCTGCCCTCAGTTGGGCTCAGGGGCATCCACCCGGTACGCGCCCCATTTCTCTTTCACGACCGGTTTCGCCCGCGTCTCGCCGGCCATCGCGCCCGTCGGATCAAATGCAAGACGCGCCGCCGTTTCCGGCAGCGCGTCGTATTCGATCCTGCAGTCAGGGTCAGTAGCGGTAGTGCTCCGGCTTATAGGGCCCGTCCGGCTTCACACCGATATATTCGGCCTGATCGGCCCGCAGCTCGGTCAGCTTGACGCCGATCCGCTCCAGATGCAGCCGCGCGACCTTTTCATCCAGATGCTTGGGCAGGATGTAGACCTGATTGTCATACTGCTCGCCCTTGGTCCAAAGCTCGATCTGCGCCAGCACCTGATTGGTGAAGGAGGCGCTCATCACAAAGCTCGGATGACCCGTCGCATTGCCGAGGTTCAGCAGACGCCCTTCGGAAAGCAGAATGATCCGCGCGCCCGAGGGCATCTCGATCATGTCCACCTGTTCCTTGATGTTCGTCCACTTGTGGTTCTTCAGGCTCGCCACCTGAATCTCGTTGTCGAAATGGCCGATATTGCCGACGATCGCC
>JAVJTX010000050.1:0-7153 GCA_040220035.1 Roseovarius sp.
GGGCATCTCGATCATGTCCACCTGTTCCTTGATGTTCGTCCACTTGTGGTTCTTCAGGCTCGCCACCTGAATCTCGTTGTCGAAATGGCCGATATTGCCGACGATCGCCATGTCCTTCATCTCGCGCATATGCTCGATGCGAATGACGTCCTTGTTGCCGGTCGTGGTGATGAAGATGTCGGCCGATTTGACCACGTCTTCCAGCGTCACCACCTCGAACCCGTCCATCGCCGCCTGCAGCGCACAGATCGGGTCGACCTCCGTCACCTTCACCCGCGCGCCCGCGCCCGACAGCGACGCCGCAGAGCCTTTGCCGACATCGCCATAGCCGCACACAACCGCGACCTTGCCGGCCATCATCGTGTCGGTCGCCCGGCGAATGCCATCGACAAGGCTCTCTTTACAGCCATACTTGTTGTCGAATTTCGACTTGGTCACGCTGTCGTTCACGTTGATTGCCGGGAACGGCAGGTGCCCCTTCTCCATCATCTTGTAGAGACGATGCACGCCCGTGGTGGTTTCCTCGGACACACCCTTGATCATGTCCCGCTGCTTGACGAACCAGCCCGGGCTTTCCTTCATGCGCTTCTTGATCTGCGCGAAGAGATATTCCTCTTCCTCGCTCTCGGGGGTCTCAATGAGGTTGGTTTCCCCTTCCTCGACCCGCGCGCCCATCAGGATATAGAGCGTCGCATCGCCGCCATCATCGAGGATCATGTTGGCGCCACCTTCCTCGAACTGGAAGATCTGGTCGCAATAGTCCCAATACTCCTCGAGCGTCTCGCCCTTGACCGCGAAAACGGGCGTTCCGCCTTCCGCGATGACGGCGGCCGCGTGGTCCTGCGTCGAGAAGATATTGCAGCTGGCCCAGCGCACATCCGCGCCCAGCGCCACCAGCGTCTCGATCAGGCAGGCGGTCTGGATCGTCATATGCAGCGAGCCCGCGATGCGCGCGCCTTTCAGCGGCTTGTCATTCCCGTATTCCTCGCGCAGGGCCATCAGCCCCGGCATCTCGGTCTCGGCAATGTCCAGCTCCCGCCGGCCAAAGCCGGCAAGGTTGATGTCGCGGATCGCGCTGTCTTCGGGTGCAAAGCTTTCCGGTTTGTTCATGTCGCGTGTCCTTTCTTTAATGTCCTGTTCCGTTCACTCGGCCGCGGCGGAGGCGCCAAAGGTGCGGGCCAGCTCCCCGGCAAGGTCGGTGCGTTCCCAGCTGAACCCGCCATCATCGGTCGGCACGCGCCCGAAATGGCCATAGGCCGCGGTGCGGGCATAAACCGGCTTGAGCAGGTCGAGGTGATCGCGGATGCCGCGCGGCGTCAGGCGAACCATCTCCCGCAGCATCGCGGCGAGCTTGGTTTCATCCACCCGGCCGGTGCCCAGCGTGTCGACGTAAAGCGCCACCGGCTCCGGCACGCCGATCGCATAGGCCAGCTGGATCTGGCACTTGTCGGCCAGCCCGGCGGCCACGACGTTCTTGGCCATGTAGCGCGAAATGTAAGCCGCCGAGCGGTCCACCTTCGTCGGATCCTTGCCCGAGAACGCGCCGCCGCCATGGGGCGCGGCACCGCCATAGGTGTCGACGATGATCTTGCGCCCCGTGAGGCCCGCGTCGCCATCCGGCCCGCCGATCACGAAGTTCCCGGTCGGGTTGACGATGATCTTGTCCTGCGAGGGCAGGTTCCAGCCCTCTGCATTGAAGCAATCGGTGATGTAGGGCTCGACCAGCTTGCGCACGTCATCCTGGCTCAGGCCTTCGGCATGCTGGGTGGACACGACCACCGTGTCGATGCCAACAGGCTTGCCGTTCTGGTACTTGAGCGTCACCTGGCTTTTGGCGTCGGGGCCGAAATTCGGCTGCTTGCCGGATTTCCGGTCCTCGGCCATGTGGCGCAGGATCTTGTGGGCGAACTGAATGGGCGCCGGCATCAGCTCTTCGGTCTCGTTGCAGGCATAGCCGAACATGATGCCCTGATCGCCGGCACCTTCCTCGCCCTTGTCGCCCTCATCGACGCCCATGGCGATATCCGCCGACTGGGCGTGCAGACGGCAGACGATCTCGGCGTCCTTCCACGAAAAGCCGTGCTGCTCGTAGCCGATATCGCGGATCGCATCGCGGGCGATCTGTTCGACATCCTTGAGCACGTTTTCCGGGCCGCGCACTTCGCCGGCGATGGTGACGTGGTCGGTCGTGGCCAGCGTTTCGCAGGCCACGCGCGATTGCGGATCGGCGGCGAGATAGGCATCCAGCACCGCGTCCGAGATGCGGTCACAGACCTTGTCGGGGTGCCCCTCGGACACCGACTCGCTGGTGAAAAGCCATGACTTGTCGCTCATAATCGTTCCTTTCTCCACTGTCGTGGGGTTGGGTCGCTTTTGGCAAAAACCGTAGTTTTGCGGGGGTCAGGCGATCTTGCGATCGGCCGATGACTTGTCGGGTGTGTAGGACAGGCTGGGTTGCAGCCACGCCTCCACCTCGGCAATGCTCATGCCCTTGCGCTCGGCGTAATCGGCCACCTGATCGGGGCCGACGCGGCCGATCCCGAAATAGGCGGCCTCGGGGTGGGCAAAGTACAGCCCCGACACCGCCGAGGCGGGCCACATCGCGCAGGATTCCGTCAGCGTGACGCCGGTATGTTCGGGCGCGTTCAGAAGGTCGAACAGCGTGCGCTTTTCGGTGTGGTCCGGGCAGGCCGGATAGCCGGGAGCAGGGCGGATGCCGCGATACTGCTCGGTGATGAGCGCCTCGTTGTCCAGCCCCTCGTCCGAGGCATAGCCCCAAAGGCTGCGGCGCACGCGGGCGTGCAGCGCCTCGGCAAAGGCTTCGGCGATCCGGTCGCCCAGCGCCTGCACCATGATGGAATCGTAATCGTTGCCCTCGGCCTTCAGCCGGTCGGCGATATCATGCACCTCCGGCCCGGCAGTGACGGTAAAGCCGCCGACCCAGTCCTCGGTGCCCTCGGGCGCCACGAAATCGGCAAGGCACATCTGCGGGCGGCCGTTCGACTTGCTGCGCTGCTGGCGCAGTTGCGGCATCCGGGCGCTCATGGTCTTGCGGGTTTCATCCGCCCAGACGACGATATCGTCGCCCTGCGCATTGGCAGGCCAGAGGCCCACCACGCCGCGCGGGTTGAACCAGTCTTCCTTTTCGATCCGGTCGAGTATCGCCTGCGCGTTGTCGTAAAGCTCGCGCGCGGCGGGGCCCTTCTTGGGGTCGTCGAAGATATTCGGGAACTTGCCCTTCATCTCCCACGTGTTGAAGAACGGGGTCCAGTCGATGAACTCTCGCAGCTGGGCGATGCCCATGTCGTCGATCACCGTCAGGCCCGGCGTCTGTGGCGCGGGCGGCGTGTAGCCTTGCCAGTCGCCGTCGAACTTCTCCTTGCGCGCCTCGGCCAGCGGGGCGGTCGGGCGGTCGCCCTGCCCTTTCATGCCGTCGCGCAGCTTTTCCTGATCCTGCAGGATCCCTTCGAGATACTCGGGCCGCGCGGTCTTGGACAGCAGACGCGAGACCACGCCCACCGCCTTCGAGGCGTCATCGACATGGATCACGCCATGCTCATATTCCGGCGCGATCTTCAGCGCGGTGTGCTTTTTCGAGGTGGTCGCCCCGCCAATGAGCAGCGGCAGGTCCATCCCCTGCCGTTTCATCTCGGCGGCCACGTCGACCATCCGGTCGAGCGACGGCGTGATCAGCCCCGAAAGCCCGATGATATCGGCCTTCTCCTTCTTGGCGGCGTCGAGGATATCCTCGGTCGGCACCATCACGCCAAGGTCGACCACGTCGTAATTGTTGCACTGCAACACGACGCCGACGATGTTCTTGCCGATGTCGTGCACGTCGCCCTTCACCGTCGCCATCACCACCTTGCCCTTGGCCGAGGTATCGCCCGCAAGGCGCTTTTCCTCTTCCATGAAGGGCAGCAGATGGGCCACCGCGGCCTTCATCACGCGGGCCGATTTCACCACCTGCGGCAGGAACATCTTGCCGTCGCCAAAGAGGTCGCCGACGACGTTCATCCCATCCATCAGCGGCCCCTCGATCACGTCGAGCGGCTTTTCCGCGCGCTGGCGGCATTCCTCGGTATCGTCGACCACGTAATCGGTGATGCCATGCACCAGCGCGTGCTCAAGCCGTTTCTCGACCTCCTGCTCGCGCCATTTCGGGTCTTCCTTCTTCGACGCCTCGCCAGAGCCCTTGTACTTGTCGGCAATATCCAGAAGGCGCTCTGTCGCGTCGTCGCGGCGGTTCAGAAGCACATCCTCGACCCGCTCGCGCAGCTCCTCGGGGATGTCGTCATAGACGGTGATCTGCCCGGCATTGACGATCGCCATGTTCAGACCCAGCGGGATCGCATGGTAAAGGAACGCCGAATGCATCGCCTCGCGCACGGCATTGTTGCCGCGGAAGCTGAACGACACGTTCGACAGCCCGCCCGAGACATGGCAATGCGGCATCGCCTCCTTGATCATGCGGGTCGCCTCGAAAAAGGCGTTGGCGTAATCGTTGTGCTCCTCGATGCCCGTGGCCACGGCAAAGATGTTGGGGTCGAAGATGATATCCCACGGCTCGAACCCGGCCTTTTCCACCAGCAGGTCATGCGACCGCTTGCAGATCTCGAACTTGTGCTGGGCGGTCTCGGCCTGTCCGTTCTCGTCAAAGGCCATCACCACCACGGCGGCGCCATAGCGGCGCACGGTGCGGGCCTGTTCGAGGAACGCCTCCTCACCCTCCTTGAGCGAGATGGAGTTGACCACCGCGCGCCCCTGCACGCATTTCAGCCCGGCCTCGATCACCTCGAATTTCGAACTGTCGATCATCACCGGCACGCGGGAGATATCGGGTTCCGACGCGATGAGGTTCAGGAAGGTCTTCATCGCCTCTTCCGAGTCGAGCAGCCCCTCGTCCATGTTCACGTCGATGATCTGGGCGCCGTTCTCGACCTGACTGCGCGCCACGTCGAGCGCGGTGGCGTAATCGCCGTCCATGATCAGGTTCTTGAACTTGGCGGAGCCGGTGACATTGGTCCGCTCGCCGATATTGATGAAGCTGGAAACGCCTGTGCTCATGCCGCGCCCTCCTTTGCTACGGCGCCCTGGGCTTCGAACATCTCCAGCCCGCTCAGGCGCATCCGGCTGACTTTCTCGGGAATTTTCCGGGGCGTCTTGCCCTCGACCGCCTGTGCGATGGCGCGGATATGGTCGGGCGTGGTGCCACAGCAGCCGCCGACGATATTGACCAGCCCGGACCGGGCCCACTCCTCCAGATGCTCGGCGGTCTCTTCCGGCGTTTCGTCATAGCCGCCCATCTCGTTGGGCAGGCCGGCATTGGGATAAGAGCTGATGCGCGTGTCGGCCACCTCCGACAGGGTGCGCACGTGCTGGCGCATCTCGCCCGCGCCCAGCGCGCAGTTGAGGCCGATGGAAAACGGCCGCGCATGGCTCATCGACACCCAGAACGCCTCGGGCGTCTGGCCGGTCAGCGTGCGGCCCGACCGGTCGGTGATCGTGCCGGAACTCATCAGCGGCGGAATGGTCAGCCCCTCATCCGACAGGCTGTCGATGGCAAACAGCGCCGCCTTGGCGTTGAGCGTGTCGA
Organism: Roseovarius sp.; assembly: GCA_040220035.1. Taxonomy (GTDB): domain Bacteria; phylum Pseudomonadota; class Alphaproteobacteria; order Rhodobacterales; family Rhodobacteraceae; genus Roseovarius. Next base: position 5,597 of record JAVJTX010000050.1, read on the forward strand.
AGATCGTCTCGATCAGCAGCAGGTCGGCGCCCGCCTCGATCAGCGCGCGGGCGGCCTCGCCATAGGCCTTCGCCAGACCGTCGAACGTGACCCCCCGAAAGCCGGGGTCGTTCACGTCCGGGCTGATACTGGCGGTCTGGTTCGTCGGCCCGATCGCGCCGGCCACCCAACGGGGTTTCTCGGGCGTGGCAACCGCGTCCGCCGCCTCGCGGGCCAGCCGCACGGATTCGGTGTTCATCTCGACCACGAGGTCGGTCATGTCGTAATCGGCCTGGCTGATCGCGTTGGCCCCGAACGTGTTGGTGCCAAGGATATCGGCGCCGGCCTCCAGAAACTCTTCGTGGATCTTCCGGATCATGTCGGGCTGGGTCAGCGACAGCAGCTCGTTATTGCCGCCCACGTCGCTGGGGTGATCCTTGAACCGCTCACCGCGATAGGTCGCCTCGTCGGGCTTGTCCTGCTGGATCATCGTGCCCATCGCCCCGTCGAGAACCAGAATACGGTCTTCGACGGCAGCTCTTATGTCATTGGTCTTGGTCATGCGTCTTTCAATCCTTCAAGCGGCATCTTCCGCCAGTATATCTGGTGTCAGCCCCAATGTCCGGCAAACCGCGAGGGTCACCTTGGGCTGGTTGAGCGTGTAGAAGTGGAACTCCCTCACACCCTCGTCGATCAGGCGGCGGCATTGCTCGGCGGCCACGCCGGTGGCCACCATGGCGCGGGTGTCGGGTGCGTCGTCCAGCCCGTCGAACATCTGGCCCAACCAGTCGGGGATCGACGCGCCGCAGCCCTCGGAGAACCGCTTGAGCCCGGCGAAATTCGAGACCGGCATGATCCCCGGCACGATCGGCGCCTCGATGCCCGCGGCCCTCGCCCGGTCGATAAAGCGCAGCACCGTGTCGGTGTCGAAGGCATATTGCGTGATCGCCCGCGCCGCGCCGTTGTCGATCTTGCGCTTGAGGTGGTCAAGGTCGCCCTTCGCATCGCTCGCTTCCGGATGCACCTCCGGATAGGCGGCGACGGAAATGTCGAAATCGCCCACCCGGCGCAGCGCGCCCACCAGCTCCGCTGCATCGCGATAGCCGTCCTCGGGCACCCTCTCGCCATCGGGCAGGTCGCCGCGCAGGGCCACGATCTTGCGGATACCGTTTTCCCAGAACCCCTCGGCCTGCCGGTCGATCTCGCCGCGGCTGGCGCCGACGCAGGTGAAGTGATGCGCCACCGGCAGGCCGGTTCGGTTGGCCACCATCTCGACCAGTTTCGCGGTACGGTCGCGGGTCGTGCCGCCGGCGCCATAGGTGACCGAGAAATATTTTGGATTGGCGGCGCTCAGCTGCCTTACGGTATCCAGCAGGCGGGTCACGCCGGCCTCGGTCTTGGGCGGGAAAAGTTCAAAGGAAATCGACAGATCGTCGGACATACCTGTCATGGGCAAAGTCTCCATCTCGGTGATCGGGAAGGAAGTGGGCGGGCGTGGGGGGGGGGGGCCAACGCCCCCCGCCGCGGGGTAGGCCCGCCGGCGGCGGGGGTGGGGGCGGAGGTCGCGGCGGACGGGGC
>JAVJTX010000051.1:0-28092 GCA_040220035.1 Roseovarius sp.
AGCCCGCGTCAGCCAGATCCGCAAGCAGATCGAGGACACCACCTCGGACTACGACCGCGAGAAGCTGCAGGAACGTGTTGCCAAGCTGGCCGGCGGCGTTGCCGTCATCCGCGTCGGCGGCATGACCGAAACCGAGGTGAAAGAGCGCAAGGACCGCGTCGATGACGCGCTGAACGCCACCCGCGCCGCGGTTCAAGAAGGCATCGTTGTCGGCGGCGGCGTCGCTCTGATTCAGGGTGCCAAGGCACTCGACGGCCTGAAAGGCGCCAACTCCGATCAGGACAACGGCATCGCCATCGTCCGCAAGGCACTGGAAGCACCGCTTCGCCAGATCGCCGAGAACTCGGGCGTTGACGGTTCGGTCGTTGCCGGCAAGATCCGGGAATCGGACGATCCCAAGTTCGGCTTCAACGCGCAGACCGAAGAATATGGCGACATGTTCGCCTATGGTGTCATCGACCCGGCCAAGGTCGTTCGCACCGCGCTTGAAGACGCCTCCTCGATTGCGGGCCTGTTGATCACCACCGAAGCGATGGTGGCCGATAAACCGCAAAAGGAAGGTAGCGCCGCCGGTGGCGGCATGCCCGACATGGGCGGCATGGGCGGCATGATGTAATCTGCCGCACCCTGTGCGAGACTTTACGAGGGGCCGCCTTTCGGGGCGGCCCCTTACCTTTGCGGGGTCACCCGTCACGCCGGAAGGCTGACGACCATCTCGATCTCGAGTTGCAATTCGGGAGAGGCCAGCGCGCTGACCCCCACGCCGGTTACACTGGGCTGGACGCCGTTCAGAAAGCCGGAGAGCTGTGGCATGACCACCTCCATCTTTTCGGGGCACAGGTCGGTGACATATATCCGCATCTGCACGATCTGCGCCGGTTCGGCATCCAGCGCCGCCAGTGCCTCCGCGAGGTTGTCGAAGACGATTCCGGCCTGCGCTTCGAGGCTGTCCGGCGTCGGGGTTCCCTCGGCTCGCACGGCAACCTGTCCGGATACGAAGGCCAGCCGCTGCGCGTTGGTGACGGATATCTGGGCATAGCCGAGGCGGCCGGCATCAGGCAAACCGGGCGGGTTCATGCGTATCGGTGTGACGTCCATTGCAACTCTCCTTCTTTTGCTTTGGTCCTATCTTATCTATGGATCGTATCGGCGAATGGAGATCGTTTCTGTGGCGAATGAGGCTCTACTGAAAGTCGGCCTGTCATGACCGGCCCCGAGGCCAACGACCTTCTGGTCTTTGTCGAGGTGGTGGATGCCGGCAGCTTCGTGGCGGCGGCGCATCGGCTGGGCCTGTCACGGTCTGCCCCCGGCAAGGCCCTCGCCCGGCTGGAGGCGCGGTTCGGTGCCCGGCTGCTCAACCGCACGACGCGAGCCCTGAACCTGACCGAAGCGGGGCGGACGCTTTACGAACACGGGCTGACGGTCCGCGAGGCGCTCGAGGCGGCCGATGCCAGCATCGCTCGTGGCACGGGCGAGCCGCGCGGCCAGTTGCGCATCGCCGCGCCCGATGCGGTGGGGCGGCGCCTGATCCTGCCGGCTGTGCGGCGGTTTCTGGACCGTTGGCCACGGGTGCAGGTGGAGATGAGCCTTTCGGATCGGGTGTCGGACATCATCACCGAGGGGTTCGACCTTGCCATCCGGCTGGGCGTCAGCGACCCGAATCCGGGCCTGATCAGCCGCACGCTTCGGCGCGAATCGCTGTTGCTCTGCGCGAGCCCGGCCTATCTTGACCGCATTCCACCCCCAACGACGGTTGAAGGCCTGAGCCGCCACGAGCTGTTGATCCACAGCCACGGCGGCCGCCAGCTGACATGGCATATCGAGGAGGCGGACGGCACGAACATGCGCGTCGCGGGCCTCACGCGCCTGCGGCTCGACAATGCCGAGGCCCTGCGCGAGGCGGCACTGGCGGGCATGGGGGTGGCGCTCTTGCCCGAGGTGATCGTGGGGCCGGATCTCGAAACGCGGCGCCTGACCCGGCTGCTTCCCTCGGCCGGAACCGGAACGGTGCAGGTGCTTGCGATATATCCTCACAAGCGCATGCTCGACGCGAATGTGCGCAGCTTCATTGACCAGCTTGCCGACGAACTGTGACGCGTGCGGACAAAAAAGGGCCGTCCTGCCGGGCGGCCCTTGCGGTTGTTCGGACAACGTTTCGCCCCGGTTCAGGGGCGTTCACTCTCAGGCGGACTGGAACTGTTTCGCGAAGGGCGATCGTGCCGCGGCGGGCCTTACATCGGTTTCCGACGTCTGGATGATTTCGCAGAGATCCTCGTGAAGCTGCTCCAGCTCCTCCGTCGCCCCGGTCAGGGCAAGGAGCGGGCTGTCCTGCCCGGCCACCCGCACATAGAGCGACGCGAACCCCGCGCGCCCGGCCGGGCGGCGCAGGAACAGGCTCTCGATCTCGGCGAGGCGGATGCTGCGCACCACGCGCCCCTGGTCGTTCATGTTGATCTTGGTCAGCGCCAGCGTCCCGCGCTTGGCGTCCAGCGATAGCTGCCGCCGGAAGCCGCGCGTGCCATAGGCATAAACGATCAGCCCGGTCGCGGTGAACAGCGTCGCCAACAGGCTGTGCGACACGATCTGGTCGGCCCCCGCGCCCAGCGGCAACACCAGCCACAGCAGCGTCGAGCCCGCCACCATCAGCCCGCCGGCCAGCCGCAGCACCAGTTCCGACATCGCCTCGACCTTGAAGCGCTCGAACCGTTCGCGCACCGTCAGGCCCAGCGCGGTCGCCGTCAGTGAAACCGTGCGCCACTCGCCTTCGTAGATGTTTTCCAGCCGTCCCATGCTCTGCCGACCTTTTGTCTGTGTGTTTACCACTTGAGTGGAATTGGCGCGAAAAAACCGGCGACAATATGTCGGGCCCATATCCATTTCGCGGCGCGGGCGGGGTAAATTTCGGCCAAGCTGCCGGAAACGCTAGCCAATAAGGGGCCGCTAGCGGGGGCGGCGTCAGACCTGCCGTGGCCGCACGATGTGGAACGACCCGCTCATATAGGTCAGCGGCTTTTCTCCGGCGTTGGAAATGCCGGTGACGTCACCGATACAGATGGCGTGGCTGCCATGCACGTGCCGATGGTTGAGCGTACAGGTAAACGCCGTGGCCCGCGCCAGAATCGGGCCGAACTCTGTATTTGAGAACTCCACGCCCTGAAAGCGGCTGTCGCGCTCGTGATCGAACACGCCGGCAAAGGCCTGTGCCATCTCCACCGCATCCTCCGGCAACACGTTGACGCAGAACACCCCGTTGCCGCGCACCGCCCGCGCGATGCCGCTATCGGCCTTCAGGCAGACAAGCACCGAAGGCGGATCGGCGGAAAGCGAGGTAAAGGCGCTGACCGTGGCGCCCGCCTGACCGGCCGGCCCGTCGGTGGTGACCACGGTGACCGTAGCCGCGACCTGCCGCATCGCCGTGATAAAGGCCTCGCGCGCGGCGTTCACGGGCGCGCGCCTTTCGCGACATGGAACATGGGGAAGGGGGCGGTCACGGGGGCGTCTCCTTGCGGACGGGGCGCGGTCTTCTGACGGGATCCACGGATAAAGGCGAAATCGGCCATGGTAAAGCGCTTAGGCGCGCGGGATGTGACGGCTGGTGATTGCCCGGCGCGCGGTTTGCCCGTATGACCCTGCCTGCCAAGCGGAGCCTTCGATGCCTGACCTCACCCCTGCCGTTGCCGTCATGACGCCCGCCATCAAGCCGGGCCTGCGCCGCGGGCGCGTACCGCTCGACCGGCTGCTCTGGCCGCTGGGCCGGCCCGACCGGCTGGCAGGCGAGGGCGCCACCATCGCCGACCTCGCACCCACCGATCACCTCGTGGGCTTTGCACAAAGCTACTACCTCGCCTGGCCCGGCCTCGGCACGCGGGCGCGGGTCTCGGTCATCATGGCCGAACCCACCGCCATCCACGGCGCCTACCAGTCCCGCGTCGCCCGCGCCGCGCACCGCTATCACCGCATCCTCAGCTACAACGAGGATCTGCTTGCCCGCCTGCCCAACGGCCTGTTCTTCCCCTATGGCAGCACATGGGTCCGCGACTGGCAGACCCGCGACATGACCAAAACCGCCATGTGTTCGCTCATCGCCTCCAAGAAACGCTCGCAGGAAGGCCATGCGCTGCGCCACCGGCTGGTCGAACGGGTGCGGGCCGAGGGGCTGCCGGTCGATGTCATGGGCCGCGGCTACACACCGTTCGACACCAAGGCCGACGGGCTGGCACCCTACCGCTACTCGCTGATCATCGAGAACGTGCGCGAACGGAACTACTTCTCCGAGAAACTGGTCGACGCGGTGCTCTGCCGGACGGTGCCGATCTACTGGGGTTGTCCCAATATCGGCGATTTCATGGACACGTCCGGCATGATCCTCTGCCGGACCGAGGCCGAGATGCACGCGGCCCTCCTGTCGATGTCCGAGGATGACCATGCCGCCCGCCTGCCAGGGCTGGAACAGGCCATTCCCGCCGCCGCATCCTACGGCGATTTCTACCTCCGCGCCGCCACGGCGGTCCTCGAAGACCGCCCCGTGCCACCCCATACGTGATCGCGCGCCTCACGGCGCAGCCGCGCCACAAGGCCGGCTCCCCGCGAAGCATACATGACCGGGAAAAAACAGAAGCGCACCGCCATGCTTCTTCTGGCCCGAAATATCCCCGCCGGAGGCATCCGACCGATAGGCCAGCGGCACCGGCCCTATAGCGCGGGCCAGATGCCATATCTCCGCGTCAGCGTCTCGACACAGGCAAGGTTCGCCGCATGGCGCGAGCTTCCGTCGATCACCGCATCCTGCAGGGCGTGCCCGTCGTCGAAGGCGGGCGCCATGCCCGCCCGCGCCCCTTTCGCCAGCCGGATCGCAACCCCCTGCCGCGCCAACTGACCCGAGAGCCAGACATCGTCCACCGCCCACGCCTCCGCGGGTGGCGCAACCTCCGCACCCACCAGCCAGCGCGGCTCGATCAGCACGCCCGAGAATCCCTGCGCGACATCCACGCATCCCGGCCTCGCGGCGCCTTGCCGCTTCAGCCGGTCCACCGACCAGCCGCTCGCCGCCACGGCCTCGCCCGGCCGCTGCGCCGCCAGCAGCGCCGAGGCCCAGCCCGGCGGCATCAGCCAGTCGTCATCGCAATAGATCAGCCGGTCGACCTCTCCTGCCAGCGCCCTTGCCGGGCCGATCGCCTTGGTGGCCGGTCCATGATCCCTCTCTGCCGCGATCACCTCGACCCCTTTGGGCAGGGCGGGCAGGGCGCCTCCGCCGGGAAATCGCGCCCATCTCTGCGGCAGGCACAGCAGCACCCGCGCCGGTGCCGGGTCCTGTGCCAGCAACGCGGCCAGCACCGGCCCCAGCCGGGACAGGCGCGGCGGAATGGAGGTCAGCGCGACGGCATACATGCGCCCGGCCATAGCGTAACCCGCCCGATCAGGGCAATCGGCGGCGGCCCGTCCTCCGGTCCTCCTGCCCGCCGGGTCGTCAGTTCAGGTCTATTGTCACCGTGAATTCCGCCGTCCAGTCCTTCATCTCGACAGCCCCCTGGTCGAAATGGAAATACGAGATCGTCGGCCCGACCCGCACCCGGTCGCTCACCCGGTACTGGACACCGGCGCCTGCCTCGTAGAACAGGCCGGTTTCCTCGCGCTTGAAGGCGCCGCCGAACGCATCAACCTCGCCCTTGCCGAAGCCTACGTTGCCGAACAGGTTAAAGCTCCATCGGTTCATCGGGTCGCTGCCGTTGAAGCGTCCGTTCAGGCCGATATAGCCTCCCATGAAATCGGTGTTGCCGGCCGTCGGGAACACACCGCCGAAGACATTCTGAAGCGAGGAGACATTGCCGTGGCGCCCGGTCAGGCCGGTCGTCGCTTCAAGTTCCCACCGGTCATGGCCACGGCTCGCCGGGGCGTTGAAATAGAGGAGGTCGGGTTCGTCCCGGCTGGCCGCAAACACCGCAGGCAGCAGCAAGAGGAAGTTGAGCTGAAGCCGGTACATCAGCATTCGGTGGAGGTTGATCCTTTCCGGCAGGCCCGCGGCGCCGGTGATCGAGTGATCGTCGTCGATCGCGGTCCCGATACTGGCGACGATACGGGCGGGGTTGAAAAACCCTCTGTCCTGCGCAAGCGCATGGTGTGGCAAGGTCAGAAGAGCGGCGGAAAGGACAAGTGCTTTTCTCAGCATGGCAGGATTCCTGTGTCAGAAATTTCTGGCAGAAAAATTGCCGGCACGGCACATGCAGTTTACGTAAGGTAAACTACAAAGATTCGGCCGATCGAGAAAGAAAAAGCCCCTCCGCAGGCGATGCGAAGGGGCGATTCGATGCAATTGTGTCACATTCAGGGCAGTTCAGCCCGTGATCAGGCCCATCTGCTCGAGCTTCAGGATCACCTGATGCGCGCAGTTGTCGACATCGGTGCCTTCCGTCTCGACCTTGAGTTCGGGGTCCTCGGGCACGTCATAGGGGTCGGAGATGCCGGTGAATTCCTTGATCTTGCCCTCGCGCGCCAGCTTGTAGAGCCCCTTGCGGTCGCGCCGTTCGCATTCCTCGATCGAGGTGGCGACATGGACCTCGCAGAAGGCGCCATATTCCTCGATCATCTGGCGCACCTTGCGGCGGGTCTGGGCATAGGGCGCGATGGGCGCACAGATGGCGATGCCGCCGTTCTTGGTGATCTCGGAGGCGACATAGCCGATCCGCTGGATGTTGAGGTCGCGGTGCTCTTTCGAAAAGCCCAGCTCGCTCGACAGGTTCTTGCGCACGATATCGCCGTCAAGCAGCGTGACCGGGCGACCGCCCATTTCCATCAGCTTGACCATCAGCGCGTTGGCGATGGTCGACTTGCCCGAGCCCGAAAAGCCGGTGAAGAACACCGTGAACCCTTGGTCCGAGCGCGGCGGCTTGGTGCGGCGCAGTTCCTTGACCACTTCCGGGAAGGAGAACCAGTCGGGAATTTCCAGCCCTTCGGACAGGCGGCGGCGCAGTTCGGTGCCGCTGATGTTCAGGATCGTGACATTGTCCTTGTCCTCGATCTCGTCCATCGGCTCGTACTGGGCACGTTCCTGCACATAGACCATGTGTTTGAAGTCGACCATCTCGATGCCGATCTCGTCCTTGAACGAGCGGAACAGGTCCTGCGCGTCGTAGGGACCATAGAAATCCTCGCCCTGGCTGTTCTTGCCGGGGCCGGCATGGTCGCGGCCGACGATGAAATGGGTGCAGCCGTGATTGGCGCGAATGAGCCCGTGCCAGACCGCCTCGCGCGGGCCGGCCATGCGCATGGCGAGGTTCAGCAGGCTCATCGTGGTGGTCGAGCCCGGGTACTTGTCCAGCACCGCCTCGTAACAGCGCACGCGGGTAAAGTGATCCACGTCGCCCGGCTTGGTCATGCCCACGACCGGGTGGATCAGCAGGTTGGCCTCCACTTCCTTGGCAGCGCGAAAGGTCAGTTCCTGATGCGCGCGGTGCAGCGGGTTGCGCGTCTGGAAGGCCACGACCTTGCGCCAGCCCAGCTTGCGGAAATAGGCGCGAAGTTCGTTCGGCGTGTCGCGGCGGGCGCGGAAATCGTAATGCACCGGCTGCTGGATACCCACGACGGGGCCGCCCAGATACACCTTGCCGGCGGTGTTGTGCAGGTAGTCGACGGCCGGGTGCGCGTCGTCATCGGCGCCGAACACCTTCTCGGCCTCGCGCGCCTTGTCGGGGGTCCAGCGGTCGGTGACGGTCATGGTGGCGAGGATCACGCCCTCCTGATCGCGCAGCGCGATGTCCTGGCCCAGTTCGATGCCCTCGGCAAACGCCTCGGTCACGTCGAGCGTGATCGGCATCGGCCAGAGCGACCCATCCGCCAGCCGCATGTTTTCGACGACACCGTTATAATCGGCCTCGGTCAGGAAACCCTTGAGCGGGTTGAAGCCGCCATTCATCAGAAGCTCGAGATCGCAGATCTGGCGCGGGCTCATGTCCCAGCTTGTCAGGTCGCCAGCCTCGACCTTCAGTTTCTGTGCGGATTCATAGGAGACATACAGCTCGGGGATCGGAGCCAGGTTCGAATAAGGCATTGTTTCTCTCGTGTCGTCTGAACAATAAAAATCAAGAGGCCCGAAACGACCGGCCCCAGCGTCACCGGCGCCTTAAACCGCCTTGAACCCTACATGCAAGCGCGGAGACAGGGTTCTTGGCGAAACTGGCGAAAAAGCCGCTAAATGGGCGACGCATTGCCGTTTTGCTCGGCGATCGGCCCTTGGCCATCGCGCGCCTCACTCGACCGCGACAACCTTCTCGGGGGGCGGAGCCGGCTGATCCTCAAGCTCGGCGAGGAACCTCTCGGCATCCAGCGCCGCCATGCAGCCCATGCCCGCGCTGGTCACCGCCTGCCGGTAGGTGTGGTCGGTCAGGTCGCCCGCCGCGAACAGCCCCGGCACCGAGGTGCGCGTGCTGCCGGGCTCGACCTTCACGTAATCGCCGTGATGCATCTCGACCTTGCCTTTCAGAAGCTCGCTGGCGGGCGCATGGCCGATGGCGATAAAGACCCCCTTGCAGGGAATCTCCGAAACCTCGCCGGTCTGGTTGTTCTTCACCCGCACGCCGGTCACGCCCTTGGGGGTGTCCTCGCCCAGCACGTCTTGCAGTTCGTGGAACCAGAGCGTCTCGATCTTCGGATGCTTCAGCAGGCGGTTCTCGAGGATCTTCTCCGCGCGCAGCTCGTCGCGCCGGTGGATCAGCGTCACCTTGCTGGCGAAATTGGTCAGGAACAGCGCCTCTTCCACGGCGGTGTTGCCGCCGCCGATCACCACGATCTCCTCGCCGCGATAAAAGAACCCGTCACATGTGGCACAGGCCGACACGCCGAATCCCTTGAAGGCCTCTTCGCTGTCGATCCCCAGCCACTTGGCGCGCGCGCCGGTGGCCATGATCACGCTGTCGGCGGTATAGACCGTGCCACTGTCGCCGGTGGCCTTGAAGGGCCGGCTGTCGGTGTCCAGATGGGTGATGATGTCGCTCACGATGTCACAGCCCATCGCCTTGGCGTGGGCTTCCATCCGCACCATCAGGTCGGGGCCCTGCACCTCGGTATCGCCCGGCCAGTTCTCGACCTCCGTCGTGGTGGTCAGCTGCCCGCCCGGTTCGATCCCCTGCACCAGCACCGGCTCCAGCATGGCGCGGGCGGCATAGACACCGGCGGTATAGCCGGCCGGGCCTGACCCGATGATGAGGGTTTTGGTGTGACGTGTCTCGGCCATGATCGGAACCTGTCTGGTAAGGGTGTCTGCGACTCGGGCCACAGATATAGCGGCGGGGCAGGGGGCGCGAAACCCCTGCAAGCCCGCCATGCGGAAAGCGGGACGCAATCCCGCGAAATTGCGGCCCTTCGCGGCGCCGTTCCCGATAGGCGCCGCGAAACGAAACACCAGCGCGGCGTCAGTCAGGAAACGATCTTGCGCAGTGACGAAACATTATTGCGCGTGCCGGCAGTGGTGGTATAACAATCGCGAATTTGCAGGAGATCCAGAATGCCCGCGACCCGACTCGATGAGATCGACCGAAAGATCCTCGCCGAATTGCAGGCTGACGGTCGGATGACCAATGTCGAACTGGCCAAGCGCGTCGGAATCTCGGCCCCGCCCTGCCTCCGCCGGGTCCGCACGCTCGAGGAGAGCGGCTACATACAGGGCTATCACGCCAAGGTCGATGCCCGCGAACTGGGCTTCGAGGTGCAGGTCTACGCCATGGTCGGCCTGCAAAGCCAGGCCGAGGCCGACCTGTCGGCCTTCGAGGCGCGCTGCCGGGCGTGGCCGCTGGTCCGCGAATGCCACATGCTGAACGGCGAGGTGGATTTCATCCTCAAATGCGTGGCGCCCGACCTGTCGACCTTCCAGCGCTTCCTGACCGAGGAACTGACGGCGGCCGAGAACGTGGGCAGCGTCAAGACCTCGCTGGTGATCCGCGGCGCCAAGGACGAGCCGGGCGTGCCCTTCGACGTGCTCGAGGACCGGCTGAAGAAATCGGCGTGACCGGCGGCAGGCGGCGTCTGCGGAGTGTCCGCCGCATCCCGGTCGGGAGCCATCCTTAAGCCCGGAAACGCAAGGAGGCAGGTCAGCGAATGTCCGAGGAGACGACCGCGCTGAAACGGCGCTATCCCATGGCCGAAACGTTCAGGTTCGGCGACAGCGCCGCCACCTCCGAATAGCTGCTGTCTCTTGTCCGGTCGGGAAAGAAGGTGGCAACCTGCGGCGCGCTGCGGGATTACCAGAATGGCGAAGCCATGCCGGAAATCGGACGGCGGGACATCGCCCTGAACTGGGGTGGCACGCCGGCCCTTGTCATCGAAACCGTCGAACTGGTCCGGTGCCGCTTCGACGAGGTGACCGAGGAGATGGCGCTTGCCGAAGGCGAGGATGACAGCCTCCAAGGGTGGCGCGCGGGCCATGCGGCCTATTTCGGGCGGAACGGCGGCTTTTCCACTGATATGCAAATCGTTTGGGAGCGGTTCACCCTCGTCGAAGACCTTGGATGAGCACGGGCTCCGCGCCTTCAAACGAAACGGGGCGCGACCCCGGCCGCGCCCCGTTTCGTCGTGGCAGCAAATGTTGCGTCAGGCCATCTCGGCCGTGTTCTCGACACCCTTGAGCGGCAGGCGCTCCTGCGCCAGCGGACCAAAGTCGCGCGGCTGCTTGATATGCGGAAAGAACGACAGGAACAGGCTCAGCATGTTGGGCCCCATATTGCGCTCGAAACCGGGGCCGGGGTGAAAGCTCTCGGCCTCCATCCCGCCTGCGGTGATGATCGCATGCCGCCGCAGGCAGAGGTGATAGACCGTCACCGGGCGCGGCGGCGTGATCTCGATCGCGTTGTAGCCGTCGACCATCTGCGCCGCCGGTGTCAGCGCCCGTTCGCTGCCGAACCGCTCGGCATAGCCGCTGGGCCGCAGCAGGAACCGCGCGCCGGGGCCGGCCATGATATCGGCCTGCGGCCGGCCAAAGCCGTAGCTGTCGGCCATGATCCGGGTCAGGCTGCTGCCATGCGGATGCCGGTCGGAGCGCGGCATCAGCGTCATTGCCCCCACCCACAAAAGCTGCATCGGCCCCTGGTCGGTGGTCTGAAGCTTCATGCCGGGCTCGAGATCCTCGATCGCGACCTGACCTTGCGTGGTGTTGATCAGCGTGCCGTGCGCAAAGGCCGAGAAGGCGGATTCGAAAACCGGCATCGCCGGCCCGATCTGGTCCGAGGTGCGGATCTGTCCGTCGGCCATCAGCGACGAGATGCGGTACTTGCGCATGGCAAGGCTCTTGCGTGCCTGCTGGGGCACGGCACCGCGATTATGATGTGCAGAAGAAGTGTTACCGGAGCGCGCGGAAAAATGCGCGGAATCGTAGGGGGATACCATTATTGAGTCACCTTTATCAGGTTGTCTCAACCGCGTCGGCCCCCACCGACAACGACAGAAGGACTAGTTACCATTCACGTTGCGATGACAAACAATTGGCGCAATTGCCCAAGTTTAGTCAAATTTGACCAATCACTGTCATGTGCTGGCCGACAATCACTTAAACTTCGTTAAGATTGTCGGTCACGTGTCGACGGTTTCGCCACAATTCGGCATTTCCGCACGATTCGAGTCGCGCAACTTTGCCACAATTGGGGCATTCCCCCGCCCGTGGCGTCGTCGCTCAGGCGGTGCGCACGGCCTTGACCGGCGTGGCGCTCTGGCCCGCGTTGCGCAGTGCCGTTTTGCGCATCCCACGCTGGAACGGCAGCGCTGGCGTCGCCTGCTTGCTGGTTTCGATGACGGATTTCATCCAACGTCTCTTCATGTCCCTTACCCTCTTGCTGTGACGGTCCTTGAGCGCGGCGGTGTGAGCGCTGCGGCGTCTCTCGTTCCGTTGCCGGCAATATTGCGCGGGTTTGAGGCCACGATTTGACGCGGATATGGGATTCCTCGGTCATTTGCCGGGCAGGGCGGTCATAATCGGGATGGTCTGCCGGATTTCCCCTATCCCATTGTTTATATAATGAAATTTACGGAAATCACCGTGGTCTTGGCCGGTCCCGCACGCGCGATTGTGGCAGGATCGGGGGCCTCCCGGTCCCCGTCATGCCCCAATCTACAGCCGGATCGCCGCCAGTAGCCGCCCGTAATCGGCCTCGCCCGCATGGGTCGTCCGCCGGTAGGAATAGAACCGCCTGGCATCGGAATAGGTGCAATGCCGCGTCCATTCCGCATGGCCCACCCCGGCCTTGCGCAGCCGGTGCAGCCCGAACCCCGGCAGATCGAACAGATATCGGTCGCCCTCGCCATTGGCGAAGAACCGGTGATTGTCCGGGTCGTCCGCCATGAAGTCGTCTAGGAACTCCGGCCCCACCTCGTAGGCCTGCTGGCTGATCGACGGGCCGATCACGGCGACGATGTCGCCGCGCGTGGCCCCCAGCGCTTCCATCCGGTCGACCGTCTCTTCCAGCACCCCGTCCAGCGCCCCGCGCCAGCCGGCATGGGCCGCGCCGATCACCCCGGCCTGCCGGTCGGCGAACAGCACCGGCTGGCAATCGGCCGTCAGGATCGTCAGCGCCAGCCCGGGCACCTTCGTCACCATCCCGTCAGCCTTGGGCCGGTCCGCCTGCGGACCCTCGACCACCTCGACCCGCGCCGAATGCACCTGGTGCACGTTCACCAGCTTCTCCGGCCCGACCCCCAGCGCATCGGCCGCCCGGTCCCGGTTGATCCGCACCACCTCCGCCTGATCCGACGAGCCGAGCCCGCAATTCAGCCCCGAGAACACGCCCGAAGACGCCCCGCCCTTGCGGGTAAAGAACCCGTGGCGCAGCGGGGCAAGCGAGTCGGCGGTGATGATCTCGAGCGTCATGTGTCCAGTCCGGGCAGCGCGGCCGTCCCGTCGGGGGTGAAGGCCATTACCTTGAAGAGCGTCCCCATTTCATGCGGGTGGGTCAAGCGGCGATGCGCGGCAATGTGGGTTTCCAGCGCGTCTCCCTCAAGCCCCTTGGCCAGCGCCTGCGCCCGCGCGGTGATCCCCAGCCGTTCGAGGAACACCCCCTGTGGCGTCAATCGGCTGTATCGGCTGGGCGTGGCCCTTGCCAGCGCCTCGAAATCCACATGCGCCGTCAGATCGGCCAGCCCCGGCTCGGCCAGCGGGTCCGTGGTCTCGTGCACCTTCACCGCCTGCCACGTATCGCCCAGAGACCGCCAGTCGCCGTAATCCACGATCAGCGCCGCGCCGCCATGTCGCGCGATCCGCCCGCCGATCTCGGCGGCGATGCTCTCGCCCACGGGCGAGAACTCCACGATATCCCCGTCGCGCGTATCCTCCAGCCGGTGCTCCAGCGGCGCCATCGCCTTGGGATCGCTCAGCCCGATCCGCAACGCGCCATCCTCCAGGCCCACGACCCGTTCCCGCCACCGCTCGCCCTCGCGCTGCACCTGCCGCACGGGCAGGGCGTCGAAGAACTCGTTCGCGATCACGAAAAGCGGCATCTCCGGCAGGTCCGCCGCGCTCTCCCGCCACTGCACCCCCGGCCAATCCACCGTCTGTGCCTGCACCTGCCGCAGCGTCGCCGACGTCTCCACAAGGTTCACCCGCGCCGCCGCGTGAAACCCCGGCACGCCTTTCGTCGCCCGCAGCGCATCCGCCATCAGCGTCCCGCGCCCCGGCCCCAGCTCGGCCAGCGTAAACGCTTTCGGCGCGCCCTGATCCATCCACGCCTGCGCCAGCGCCAGCCCGATCAGCTCGCCGAACATCTGGCTCATCTCCGGCGCCGTGGTGAAATCACCCGCCTTCCCCAGCGGGTCGCGCGTCGCGTAATACCCGTGCTCGGGATGCATCAGACAGGCCGCCATATACTCGGCCACCGTCATCGGCCCGCCGGCCCTGATCTGGCTGACAAGTTGCTCCTTCAGCGCCGTCATGCCGGCCCGCGCGCCCGGATCACCAGATAGGCGGCCAGCGCCAGCATCGGCAGCGACAATATCTGCCCCATGGTCAGCCCGTAGCCGCCCACATGCAGCGCCAGCCCCAACGGATTGCCCTCCGACACGAACTGCGCATCCGGCTGCCGCACGAACTCGACCAGGAACCGCGCCATGCCATAGCCGGCAAAGAACACGCCCGTCACCGTGCCCACCCGCTTCAGCGCGCCCTTCCGGAACACCAGCCACAACAGCACTGCGCCAAGGATCAGCCCCTCCAGCAGCGCCTCGTAAAGCTGCGAGGGATGCCGCGCACAGGCGCCCACCACCTCCGGGCAATACTGCGCCATCTCGCCGGGGAAAATCACCCCCCACGGCAGGTCCGTCGGCCGACCCCAAAGCTCGGCATTGATGAAATTCGCAATCCGCCCCAGCAAAAGGCCCACCGGCGTCGCCATGCACAGCACATCCGCCACCGACAGCCACGCAATCCGCTGCCGCCACGAAAACACCACGCAGGCCGTGATCACCCCCAAAAGCCCGCCATGGAACGACATCCCCCCCTGCCACAGCATCAGGATTTCGGCCGGGTTCTGCACGAAATAGGCGGGCTTGTAGAACAGCACATAGCCCAGCCGCCCGCCAAGGATCACGCCCAGCACGACCCATGTCAGCAGGTCCTCGACCTGGCTCTCCTTCATCACCGGCGTATCGTTCTTCCACAGGTGCGGCCGGCGCAGCGTCGCCACCACCAGCCGCCAGCCGATGATGATGCCCACGATATAGGCCAGCGCGTACCAGCGCAGCGCGAATTCCATGCCAAAGATCGGCAGGATGAAGATCTCGGGCGACAGATCGGGGAATTGGATGGCGGCCTGCATTTGTGTCTCTCTGCCTCTGGCGCCGCGGGGAAGTCAACGGGGAAGTCAACCTTGCGCAGCGGTGTTTCGGGGGCCATATAGATTTGAAATGTAACGCCGGAGCAATCCCCATGCAGACCCGAAACAAGGTATTCGACGACATCTCGCAACTCATGACCAACGCCATGGGCGTGGCCCAGGGCGCGCGGGAAGAGGCCGAGACGGCGATGAAGTCGCTGATCGACCGCTGGCTCGCCGACCGCGATTTCGTCACCCGCGAGGAATTCGACGCCGTCCGCGCCATGGCCCAGAAGGCGCGTGAAGAGAACGAGGCGCTGAAGGCCCGCATCGAGGCGCTGGAGAAGTAGCCGCGGCGACGGCGCCTTGACGCCAACTGCGCACATCCTCCGCCATGCGTGCCGCGCGGCGGTCGTAGGGTGGGTGCCAACCCACCTCTTCCTCTTGCATCCTTCCCACACACGCCCCGCCCGGAATCAAGCCGCGCCAAGGGCGCGGCGCCGGGCACCGGCGCCATGTCGAGCCATCGTCGGAGGCTGGCCGCACCATAAATCAACCATCACACACGTCGGCGCGCCCACCCCCGGACGCGCGCTGACCGGCCCACGCCATAACGTGGGTGCCAACCCACCACTCCCCGGCTACTCCCCACATAACACCCCAATCTCATGTTGATGAAGTTTTGACGTCATCCACAACTTATTGAGGTTATCCCCAATAAATAGCTTTACAGGCTTCAATCCACTCGCCACGATATATGGTATGGACAGAGGGAATAAGCCCCCGTCCTAGAGCAGGCACCTAGCGCTTGGGGCGCTGCCAAGCCCCCGCGCTACAACTCACAAGAGGTGGCGGCATGGCATTATCAGAGCAGTTTCTGAGTGAAGATCTTCACCCCATCGATATCGTCGAGCATCTCGCCGAGCATCACGACTGGGATTTCGACCGGATCGGGGACGATCAGATCGCCATGGCCGTCGAGGGCCAGTGGCGCACCTACTCGGTCACGCTGGCATGGTCCGCCTATGACGAGACCCTGCGCATGGTCTGCACCT
Source organism: Roseovarius sp. (assembly GCA_040220035.1). Lineage (GTDB taxonomy): Bacteria > Pseudomonadota > Alphaproteobacteria > Rhodobacterales > Rhodobacteraceae > Roseovarius. The sequence continues at coordinate 15,836 of JAVJTX010000051.1, forward strand.
TCGAGATGGAGCCGCCGGACGACAAGCTGCCGGTGCTCTACCAGACCCTCAACGAAGTGAACGACCAGTGCTGGGCCGGTGCCTTTACCTACTGGGCCGAGCAGAAACTGATGGTCTACCGCTACGGTCTCGTGATGGCCGGCGCGCCCAGCGTCTGCCCCGAACAGGTCGACACGCTGATCAACGCCGCCGTCCTCAGCGCCGAGCGCTTCTACCCGGCCTTCCAGCTGGTGATCTGGGGCGACCGCAGCCCGCGCGACGCCATGCAGGTCGCCATCGCCGAGGCCTACGGCACCGCCTGATTTCAAGGCAATCCAACCGATCCGGCGGGCAAGGCTTCGCCGGGTCGCCCCGCGCCGGTTTTCCCGCCATTGAATCCTCCGGGATGCGGGCGTAACACTCTCCCCCGAATGCCGTTCATCAAGGCAAGGGGGACAGCGATGACCACGGATAACGTAGCCCGCAACGGGCTGGTGCTGCTGGGCTGCGGCAAGATGGGCTCGGCCATGCTCGCGGGCTGGCTGAACCGGGGCCTGCCGCCACAAAGCGTCTGGGTGATCGACCCCAAACCCTCCGACTGGCTGCAATCCACCGGCGTCACCCTCAATGGCGACCTGCCGGAACAGCCCGCCATCGTTCTGATTGCCGTCAAACCCCAGATGATGGGCGACGCGCTCCCTGCCATCGCGGCCATGGGCGGGGGCAAGACCCTCTTCGTCTCCGTCGCCGCCGGCACGCCCATTTCCGCCTTCGAGGCCGCGCTGGGCGATGACAGCCCCATTATCCGCGCCATGCCCAACACCCCCGCCGCCGTGGGCCGGGGCATCACCGCCATCATCGGCAACGCCCAGACCACGCCCGCGCATCTCGACACCGCCGAGGAATTGCTCACAGCGGTGGGGCAGGTGGTCCGCCTCGACAGCGAAGACCAGATGGATGCCGTCACCGGCGTCTCGGGCTCCGGCCCGGCCTATGTCTTTCACATGATCGAATGCCTCGCCAAGGCGGGCGAGGCGCAGGGGCTTCCCCCCGAACTCGCCATGCAACTGGCACAGGCCACCGTCGCGGGCGCCGGTGCGTTGGCCGAAGAGGCCGACGAAACCCCCGATCAGCTTCGCGTCAACGTCACCAGCCCCAACGGCACCACGCAGGCCGGGCTCGAGGTGCTGATGGACGAGGAAACCGGCCTTCCGCCCCTGATGAAGAAAACCGTGGCCGCCGCCACCGACCGCTCGAAAGAACTTCGCAATGGCTGACGAGATTACCTTCGACGACTTCCTCAAGGTCGATATCCGCGTGGGCCGGGTGATCCGCGCCGAACCCTTCCCCGAGGCCCGCAAGCCCGCCATCAAGATGTGGATCGATTTCGGCCCCGAGATCGGCGAGCGCAAGACCTCGGCCCAGCTGACCGCCCACTATACCCCCGAAAGCCTGACCGGACGGCAGGTCATGGGCGTCGTGAACTTCCCGCCCCGCCAGATCGGTCCCTTCATGTCCGAGGTGCTGGTGCTGGGCGCATCCGACGCCGAGGGCGGCATCGTCCTCATCGCCCCGGATCAGGAAGTCGCCGAAGGGGAGCGGATGCACTGATGCGCGTCCTCTTCACCACACGCCTTCCCGACGCGGTCATCGCCCGCGCCGAACAGCATTTCGATGTCGAGATCCGCGAAGACACACGGCCCCTGAAAGCCGGCCAGATGCGCGCGGCCCTCACCCTCTATGACGGTGTCCTGCCCACGCTGGGCGACTATTTCACGGCGGATGTTTTCGAGGGCTCCGAAGGGTCGCGCTGCAAGGTGCTGGCCAATTTCGGCGTCGGCTACAACCATATCGACGTGGCCGCCGCCCGGGCTGCGGGGCTCATGGTCACCAACACCCCCGGCGCCGTCACCGACGCCACCGCCGACATTGCCCTCACGCTGATGCTGATGACCGCCCGCCGCGCCGGCGAGGGCGAGCGCCTGCTGCGCGCCGGCAAGTGGACAGGCTGGACCCCCACGCAACTCCTCGGCCTCCACGTCACCGGCAAGACCGTCGGCATCATCGGGATGGGCCGCATCGGTCAGGCCGTCGCCCGCCGCTGTCACTACGGGTTCGGGATGAACGTGGTTTATTTCAACCGCTCGCCCAAGGATGTGGATATCGAGGCCCGGCAGGTCGAAACTCTGCAAGAACTGGCTGGTCTTTCCGATTTCGTCGTCACCGCCGTGCCGGGCGGGGGCGACAACACCTACCTCGTCGGCGAAGAGCTTTTCGCCGCCATGCAGCCCCACGCCCGCTTCATCAACATCGCCCGCGGCGACGTGGTCGACGAGGACGCGCTGATCGAGGCGCTGCAATCCGGCCGGATCGGCGGCGCCGGGCTCGACGTCTATGAGAACGAACCGGAGGTTCCGGCGGCGCTGACCAAGATGGAAAACGTCGCCCTCCTCCCGCATCTGGGCACCGCCGCGCTCGAAGTGCGCGAGCGGATGGGCTTTCTCGCCGTCGACAATCTCGTGGCCGCGCTCAACGGGAACACCCCGCCGAACCTCGTCAACTGACGGACGTTACGGCAAGGTGTTGCCGGTTCCGCTTGACCTTCAGGCCCGCCTGCGTTGATCTGGGCGGCACACCTGATGAGAGCCACAATGTTCAAACCTGCCATCACGGGCACCGGGGTCTTCACCCCCAACCAGACCATCACCAACGAGGAACTGGTCGCGGCGTTCAACGCCTATGCCGAGAAATTCAACGTCGAGAACGCCGAGGCCATCGCCGCCGGCGAGGTCGAACCCAAGCCGCCATCCTCCACCGGCTTCATCTTCTCCGCGTCGGGCATCGAACAGCGTTACGTGATGGACAAGACCGGTACCCTCGACCCGGACGTCATGCACCCCCACCTTCGCCCCCGCTCGAACGAGGAGCCGGGGATCATGGCCGAAATGGCGCTCGACGCCTGCGGCAAGGCGCTGGCCCAATCGGGCCGTAGGGCCGATGAGGTCGACCTGATCATCTGCGCCGCCTCGAACCATGAACGCCCCTATCCCGCCATCGCCATCGAGATCCAGCAATTGCTCGGCGCCGGCGGTTTCGCTTTCGACATGAACGTCGCCTGCTCCTCGGCCACTTTCGGCATTCAGGCCGCCGCCGACATGATCCGCGCCGGTTCCGTCCGCTGCGCCATCGTGGTCAGCCCCGAAATCTGCTCGGGCCATCTCGAATGGCGCGACCGCGACTGTCACTTCATCTTCGGCGATGTCTGCACAGCCATGGTCCTCGAACGCGCCGAGGACGCGCAAGGCGCCCATTTCCTCGTCCACTCCACCCGCTGCGCCACGCAATTCTCGAACAACATCCGCAACAATAACGGCTTCCTCCGTCGCACCCGCGAGGGGCACATGGACGACCGCCGCGACATGCTCTTCGTGCAAGAGGGGCGCAAGGTGTTCAAGGAAGTCCTGCCGCTCGTGTCGAAACACATCGCCGATCACTTGGCGGAGGAGGGTGTGCCCTCCGACCGTCTCAAACGCCTCTGGCTGCATCAGGCCAACAAGACGATGAACGATTTCATCGGCAAAAAGGTCATGGGCCGCACGCCCGAGCCCGACGAACAGCCCAACATCCTGCAGGACTATGCCAACACCTCTTCGGCGGGCTCGATCATCGCCTTCTCGAAATACTCGGACGACCTCCAGCCCGGCGATGCCGGGCTGATCTGCTCCTTCGGGGCAGGCTACTCGGTCGGCTCTGTCCTGGTCGAGCGGGCCTGACTTAAATCTCCGGCGCCTTCGGATCGGGCAGGACCCCGTCCGACTGCCGCGGCTTGCGGTGGTTGAACGCCGGATCCTCCCGCTTGATGGCGCGGGAAATCCAGTACCCCAGCGGATAGGCGGTGATCAAACCGATCAACCCACAGAGGATAAAAGCCCAGAAAGAGTAATACCCCAGCGCAAACGCCGCGATCAGCGCGGCCCCGGCGACACAGGCACCGGCCAGAACGGCAAGATAGATGGCCAGACGGTCCATGACGGTTCTCCTTTCACGTAAGCTCAACGTGACAAGGCCATCGCCGGTTCCCGCTAGCCCCGATCGCCCACCGCCTCGCGCCAATGCCGGCGGCACAGGCTCACATAGGTCTCGTTCCCGCCGATCTGCACCTGCTCGCCCTCGGTCACCACCCGGCCACGGCCGTCCTGCCGCACCACCATCGTCGCCTTCTTGCCGCAATGACAGATCGTGCGCACCTCGCGCATCTCGTCCGCCAGTGCCAGAAGCGCGGCCGAGCCCGGAAACAGCTCGCCCCGGAAATCCACCCGCAGCCCATAGCACATCACCGGGATGTCGATATCGTCCACCACCCGCGCCAGCTGCCAGACCTGCGCCTTGGTCAGGAACTGCGCCTCGTCGATGAAGGCACAGGCCACCGGCCCTGTCTCCAGCCGCGCCGTCAGCGCCGCGACCATGTCGGTCTGCGTCGAAAACGTCGTCGCCCGCTGTCCGATCCCGATGCGCGAGGCGATGGTGCCATCGCCCGCCCGGTCATCCACCTGCGCGGTCATGAGGAACGTCTCCATCCCCCGCTCGCGGTAGTTATGCGCCGCCTGCAGAAGCAGCGTTGACTTGCCCGCGTTCATCGTCGAGTAGTGAAAATAGAGCTTGGCCATGCCCCGCCTTATGCCGATCGCGCAGCCGGATGCAATCGTCAACTCGGCCCTCCGCCACCCGGCCCACATACCCAGGAAGGAACCTCCATGTCCGACGTCACCCGCCACCACACCGGCCAGCGCATGAGCCAGATCGTCACCCATAACGGCACCATCTACCTTGCCGGCCAAGTGGGCGAAAAGGGCGACAGCGTCGCCGACCAGACCCGCTCCTGCCTCTCCAAGGTCGAGAAACTCCTCGCCGAGGTCGGCTCCGACACCACCCGTATCCTGCAATGCACCATCTGGCTCGCCGATATGGCCGATTTCGCCGAGATGAACGAGGTCTGGGATGCCTGGGTGCCCGAGGGCCACGCCCCCGCCCGCGCCTGCGGCGAGGCCAAGCTGGCCCATCCCGAGCTCAAGGTCGAGTTCCTGATCACCGCCGCGGGCTGAGGTCTTGCGGCAGTTCCACGTCGCCGATGAATTCGCGCCCCTCCGCCATGTGGTGATGGGGCGCGGCGCCGGCTATCACCGCGATGCGGCCCGCGTCGAGGTGGTCAACGAAACCCACCGCCAGACGCTCGCCCGCGACGGCCACCCGGCCGAGGCACAGGTCGTGGCCGAGTTCGCCACCTTCCGCGCGGCGCTGGAACGCGCGGGCGTCACCGTCCACATCCCCGACCTCGCCCCCGACACCGTGCAGGACCAGACCTGCCCGCGCGACATCGGCTTTGTCATCGGCGACACCTTCGTCACCGCCGCCATGCGCAACGCCAGCCGCGCCGAAGAGATGGCGGGCATCGAAAAGCTGCTCTCCACCTTCGAGGGCCCCCGCCTCGCCGTGCCGCCGGGCATCACCCTCGAAGGCGGCGACGTGATCATCGCGGGCCCCGACATCTTCGTGGGCGTGGGCCAGCGCAGCGATCCCGAGGGCGCGGCCTTCCTCCGCCGGCAATTCGGCGACATCTACTCCATCCACCCGGTGCCCACCCGCCCCCTGTCACAGGGCGAAGACGTGCTCCACCTCGACTGCGCCTTTCAGCCCCTCGGCCTCGGCCACGCCCTCATCTACCCGGCCGGGCTCGACACCATCCCCGCCGCCATGCGCAGCCAGTTCGACTGGATCGAAGTCACCCGCGACGAAGCGGCGGCGCTTGCCACCAACATCCTCTCCATAGCTCCCGACCACCTCCTCGCCCGCGACGATCCCGCCTGCGCCCGCGTCAACACCGCTCTGCGTGCCGCCGGCTATCGGGTCGATGCCATCCCCTTCAACGCCGTCCCCTCCACCGGCGGCGCCTTCCGTTGCGCCACCCTGCCGCTCACCCGCGGCTGAACACGGATTTACCCCGCCCCGTGCCTGCGCTATCAGGCAGACCGACCCGTTCACGAAAGGCGCATCCCATGTCCGGCCACGGCACCCCTACACCCATGTCCTCCCACGCCTCGACCGGCCTTTCGGGCAGCGCCGCCATCCCCGGCGACAAGTCCATTTCCCACCGCTCCCTGATCCTCGGCGCGCTCGCGGTGGGCGAGACCACCGTCACCGGTCTGCTCGAAGGCGAAGACGTGCTCGACACCGCCAAGGCGATGCGCGCCATGGGCGCCGAGATCACCCGCGACGATGACGGCACATGGCACATCCACGGCGTCGGCACCGGCGGCTTCGCCGAGCCCGAACAGGTGATCGACTGCGGCAATTCCGGCACCGGCGTGCGGCTCATCATGGGCGCCATGGCCACCTCGCCCATCACCGCCACCTTCACCGGCGACGCCAGCCTCAACAAACGCCCCATGGCCCGCGTCACCGATCCTCTGGCGCTTTTCGGCGCGCAAGCCGTCGGCCGCTCCGGCGGGCGCCTGCCCATGACCATCGTCGGCGCGCGCGCGCCCTTGCCCGTGCGCTACGAGGTGCCCGTGCCTTCCGCGCAGGTGAAATCCGCCGTGCTGCTCGCGGGCCTCAATGCCCCCGGCGAAACCGTCGTCATCGAACGCGAAGCCACCCGCGACCATTCCGAACGCATGCTCGCCGGCTTCGGCGCCACCATCACCACCGAGGTCACGAACGAAGGCCGCATCATCACCCTCCAAGGCCAGCCCGAGCTGAAACCGCAAACCATCGCCGTCCCGCGCGACCCCAGCTCGGCCGCCTTCCCCGTCTGCGCCGCGCTCATCACCGAAGGCTCCGACATCCTCGTGCCGAATATCGGCCTCAACCCCACCCGCGCCGGCCTCTTCACCACCCTGCGCGACATGGGCGCCGACCTGACCTACGAGAACCAGCGCGAAGAGGGCGGCGAACCCGTGGCCGACCTCCGCGCCCGCTTCTCTCCGAACCTAAAGGGCATTTCCGTCCCCCCCGATCGCGCCGCCAGCATGATCGACGAATATCCTGTCCTGTCGGTCGTCGCCGCCTTCGCCGAAGGCACAACCGAAATGCGCGGCGTCAAGGAACTCCGCGTCAAGGAAAGCGACCGCATCGACGCCATGGCCACCGGCCTGCGCGCCTGCGGCATCACCGTGGAGGAGGGCGAAGACTGGTGGACGGTCACGGGCCTCGGCCACGGGAACGTCCCCGGCGGCGCCACCTGCGCAAGCCATCTCGACCACCGCATCGCCATGTCCTTCCTGATCCTCGGCCTCGCCACCCAGAAACCGGTCAGCATCGACGACGGCGCCCCCATCGCCACCTCCTTCCCGGTCTTCGAGCCGCTGATGACCGCCCTTGGCGCCACCATCCGCCGCGACTGAAACCACCCCCCAAGCTTCTTCTGGCCCAAAATATCCCGGGGGAGACGTTGAAACTCTTCAGAGTTTCAACGTCGGGGGCAGCGCCCCCCTTCCCCGTTCCCCACCCGATGACGCCCCCAGACAAGATTCTGCCGGTTGCAGCCTGTCCCAACCCGACAGACCCTCTATGGTGCGCCACAAAGTCACCTTTCGCCACAAGGTCCGCACCGCAATGACCACCGATCCCCTCGTCGTCTTCACCCCCTCCGGCAAGCGCGGCCGGTTCCCCGCGGGCACCCCGGTCCTGACCGCCGCCCGACAGCTGGGCGTCGATCTCGATTCCGTCTGCGGCGGCCGCGGCATCTGCTCGAAATGCCAGATCACGCCGGGCTATGGCGAGTTCTCCAAGCATGGCATCGCCGTGGCCGACGACGCGCTGTCTGAGTGGAACAAGGTCGAGGAACGCTACGACCAGAAACGCGGCCTGAAATCTGGCCGCCGCCTCGGCTGCCAGGCCCAGATCCTGCGCGACGTCGTCATCGATGTGCCCCCCGAAAGCCAGGTGCACAAACAGGTTGTGCGCAAGGCCGCCTCCGCCCGCGTGATCGAGATGGACCCGGCCACCAAGCTCTACCTCGTCGATGTCGACGAGCCGGATATGCACGAGCCCACCGGCGATCTCGAACGCCTCGCCCGCGCCCTGAAAAAGGAATGGGGGATCGAGGCGATCCGCGCCGATATCACCCTTCTGTCCAAGCTTCAGCCCGTCCTGCGCAAGGGCAAGTTTCAGGTCACCGTGGCCCTTCACAAATCCCACCACGATGACGTGGCCCGCGTGCTCGACATCTGGCCCGGCCTGCACGAATCTGGCCTCTACGGTCTTGCCATCGACCTTGGCTCCACCACCATTGCCGCCCACCTGACAGATCTGGTGACGGGCGAGGTCAAGGCCTCCTCCGGCATCATGAACCCCCAGATCCGTTTTGGCGAAGACCTGATGAGCCGGGTTTCCTACTCCATGATGAACCCCGGCGGCGACAAGGAAATGACCAAGGCCGTGCGCGAGGCGATCAACACGCTCGCAGGCGAAATCGCCAAAGAGGCGGAGATCGAGCCGCACCTCATCTTCGAGACGGTCTTCGTCTGCAACCCGGTCATGCACCACCTGCTCCTCGGCATCGACCCGGTCGAACTCGGTCAGGCGCCCTTTGCGCTGGCCACCTCCGACAGCATGACGCTCGAGGCGCGCGATCTCGACCTCACCACCATCAACCCCCGCGCCCGCACCTATATTCTGCCCTGTATCGCCGGCCATGTGGGCGCTGACTGTGCCGCCGTGGCGCTTTCGGAAGAACCCGGCAAATCCGAAGACCTCGCGCTCATCGTCGACGTGGGCACCAATGCCGAGATCCTGCTGGGCGACAAATCCCGCGTGCTGGCCTGTTCCTCGCCCACCGGCCCGGCCTTCGAGGGCGCGCAGATCTCCTCCGGTCAACGCGCCGCGCCGGGCGCCATCGAAGCCATCCGCATCGACCCCGAGACCAAGGAGCCCCGCTTCCGCGTCATCGGCTGCGACAAGTGGTCGGACGAGGAGGGCTTCGCCGAGGAAACCGCCGTCACCGGCATCACCGGCATCTGCGGTTCGGGCATCATCGAGGCGGTGGCGGAACTCCGCATGGCCGGGCTGATGGACCCCTCCGGCCTGATCGGCTCGGCGGAAATGACCGGCACCACGCGCAGCATTCCCGAGGGCCGCACCCATTCCTACCTCGTCCATGACGCCAGCGACGAGGGCGGCCCGCGCATCACCGTCACCCAGGGCGACATCCGCGCCATCCAGCTTGCCAAGTCGGCGCTTTACGCCGGCGCCCGCCTGCTGATGGATCAACGCGGGGTGGATAAGGTCGACCGCGTCGTCCTCGCCGGGGCCTTCGGCGCGCATATCTCGCCGAAACACGCCATGGTGCTGGGCATGATCCCCGACGTGCCGCTCGACAAGGTCACCTCCGCCGGCAACGCCGCCGGCACCGGCGCGCGCATCGCGCTTTGCAACATCGGCGCGCGTGCCGAGATCGAACGCGTGGTCCGCGAGATCACCAAGGTCGAAACCGCCATCGAGCCCAAGTTTCAGGAGCACTTCGTCGCCGCCAACGCCATCCCCCACAAGACTGACCCGTTCCCCGAATTGAAAAAGATCGCGCCTCTGCCGCAGGTCAGCTTCAACATCCGCGGCGGCGACAGCGGCGGTGATAGCGGCGGCGAGGGCAGACGGCGCAGGCGGCGGGGGTAAGCCGTCTTTCGACCATCCCGCGCGGTAGCGCGACCAAAATAGGTTGGATGTGCTTGGCCGCCATAAAATGCCCGCCATTCCCGTCGGATCGCCGCACCGCGGCCCGCCGATACGCGGCGCAACACCCCCGCCCGCTCCCTTAACCCGCCCGTGTCGGGAAAAAATACCGACGTAATACCGACGTTATACCGACGCGATACCGACACCGGATTCTCGCCTTTAATCAGCCCCTTGAGGGTGATTCCCGCCCGATAGCCCCGACTCGCGGTCCGACATGCCCGTTCACCTTTGCCGAAACCCCAACGCAACGGCCGGGCGCAATCGAAACCACTTGACCCCACCCCGGCGATTTCATACCTGTCCATCCTGCCAAGCGGGTATGGTGAAAAGGTATCACGCGAGCTTCCCAAGCTTAAGTTGCGGGTTCGATTCCCGCTACCCGCTCCAGCACTTCCCCCCCACGTCATTCCCCTGCTAAGGCTTGAGCCCCGGCCCGTGATCTTCTACGACTCCGGGTCTCAGAGAGGGGCAGGGCGATGGCATTCACAGTGGCAATCGACGGGCCGGCCGCGGCCGGCAAGGGCACGATCTCCAAGGCCGTCGCGGCCCATTTCGGCTTCGCGCATCTCGATACCGGGCTGCTCTACCGCGCCACCGGCCGCCGCACGCTTGACGGCACCGACCCGGTGACCGCCGCCGAACGGCTGCAGGCCGCCGATCTCGAGGCCGACGACCTGCGCACCCCCGACGTGGCCCAGGCCGCCAGCCGCGTGGCCGCGATCCCCGATGTGCGCCGCGCGCTGGTGGATTTCCAGCGCGCCTTCGCCCGGCGCGATGGCGGCGCGGTGCTCGACGGGCGCGATATCGGCACGGTGATCTGCCCCGAGGCCGAGGTGAAGCTCTTCGTCACCGCCACCGACGACATCCGCGCCGAACGGCGCCTTAAGGAATTGCTCGGCTCCGGCCACGATACCGATTACGACAGCGTTCTGGCCGATCTGCGCTCGCGCGACGCCCGCGACAGCGCCCGCGCCGCGGCGCCGCTGAAACCGGCCGACGACGCGGTCACGCTGGATACCTCCCTTATGGATATCGACGCCGCCGTCGCCGCCGCGATCACCTTCGTTAAGGAAACGTTAACCTGATCGCGCCCAACCCTCGCACGCCCGCGCGGAGGATGCGGCGGGTTAGGCCTTGATTCCCTGCGTCGCGGCCTCTATAGAGCGCGGTGTCGACAAGGCGGGCAACGCCGCAAATGAAAAAAGAGGTCGAGCAGGGTCGGGCACACCGGCCCTCTTTCGTTTGCAGCCCGCTGACCAACGAACCCACCGAAGACCGGCGGAGACAACCGCGCGGCCGGAAAAATCGAAGACGTAAAAGGAACCGAACGCCACATGGCTCAAAACACATCGATGGAGGAATTCGAAGCCCTCCTCAACGAAAGCTTCGAAATGGACACCCCCGAAGAGGGCTCTGTCGTCAAAGGCAAGGTGATCGCGATCGAAGCGGGCCAAGCCATCGTCGACGTCGGCTACAAGATGGAAGGCCGTGTCGACCTCAAGGAATTCGCAAATCCCGGTGAAGTGCCCGAAATCTCCGTCGGAGACGAGGTCGAGGTCTATCTCCGCGCCGCCGAGAACTCCCGCGGCGAAGCGGTCGTCAGCCGCGAGATGGCCCGCCGCGAAGAAGCCTGGGACCGTCTGGAAAAAGCCTATGCCGACGACGCCCGCGTCGAAGGCGCGATCTTCGGCCGGGTCAAGGGCGGGTTCACCGTCGATCTTGGCGGCGCCGTGGCCTTCCTGCCCGGCTCTCAGGTCGATGTGCGCCCCGTGCGCGATGCCGGCCCCCTGATGGGTCTCAAGCAGCCCTTCCAGATCCTCAAGATGGATCGCCGCCGTGGCAACATCGTCGTCTCGCGCCGCGCCATCCTCGAAGAAAGCCGCGCCGAACAGCGCGCCGAGGTCATCGGCAAGCTCACCGAGGGCGATGCGGTCGACGGCGTGGTCAAGAACATCACCGAATACGGCGCCTTCGTCGATCTCGGCGGTGTGGACGGCCTGCTGCACGTCACCGACATGGCATGGCGCCGCGTCAACCACCCCTCCGAGATCCTGTCGATCGGCGAGACCGTCAAGGTCCAGGTCATCAAGATCAACAAGGAAACCCACCGTATCAGCCTCGGCATGAAACAGCTGCAGGACGATCCGTGGGATATGGTTGCCGCCAAGTACCCGCTGGAATCGGTGCATACCGGCCGCGTGACCAACATCACCGACTACGGCGCGTTCGTCGAGCTGGAGCCCGGTGTCGAAGGTCTGGTCCACGTCTCGGAAATGTCCTGGACCAAGAAGAACGTGCACCCCGGCAAGATCGTCTCCACCTCCCAGGAGGTCGAGGTCATGGTGCTCGAGATCGATCAGGCGAAACGCCGCGTGTCGCTCGGCCTCAAGCAGACCATGCGCAACCCGTGGGAAGTCTTCGCGGAAACCCACCCCGAAGGCACCGAGGTCGAGGGCGAGGTCAAGAACATCACCGAATTCGGTCTCTTCATCGGCCTGCCGGGCGAGATCGACGGGATGGTCCACCTCTCCGACCTCAGCTGGGACGAG
>JAVJTX010000052.1:0-33376 GCA_040220035.1 Roseovarius sp.
TATAGAGGAGGAAGTCAATCGCAACGCGGAGACGGCACAGATGAAACATTTCCCGATCTTCATGGCGCTGGAAGGCCGCCGCGTCGCCCTCTCGGGCGGCGGAGAGGCGGCGCTGGCCAAGCTGCGCCTGCTGTTGAAGACCGAGGCCGATCTGGCCGTCTTCACCCCGTCCCCCGCGCCCGAAATCGAAAGCTGGGCCACGGAGGGCCGCCTGACCCTCACCCGCCGCGCCCTGAAGCCCGGCGACACCGCCGGCGCCGTGATGTTCTACGCCGCCGACGAAGACGCCACCGAAGACGCCCGCACCGCCTCCATCGCGAAAGCCGACGGCGCACTGGTGAATATCGTCGACAACCTCGAAGACAGCCAGTTCATCACCCCCGCCATCGTCGACCGCGACCCGGTGACCGTGGCCATCGGCACCGAGGGTGCCGCCCCGGTGCTGGCCCGCGCCATCAAGGCCGATCTCGAGGCGCGCCTGCCCGCCACGCTGGGCACGCTCGCCCGCATCGGCAAAAGCTTCCGCAAGGCCGTCGAGGTGCTGCCCTTCGGCCGCCGCCGCCGCGATTTCTGGGCCGACTACTATTTCAACGCCGGCCCCCGCGCCATGGATGACGGTGGCGAAGGGACTGTGAAAAATGCGCTGCAAACCCTTCTGACTAAACACGAAAACGCCGTCGATCGTGAAGGCCATGTCGCCTTTGTCGGCGCCGGCCCCGGCGACCCGGAGCTGCTGACCCTCAAGGCCCGCAAGGCGCTCGATACGGCCGACGTGGTCATCCACGACCGGCTCGTCACCTCCGAAATCCTCGAACTCGCCCGCCGCGAGGCGGTGCTGATCGACGCCGGCAAGGAAGGCTTCGGCCCCTCCATGAGCCAGGATGAAATCTGCCGCCTGATCGTCGAGCATGGCCTTCAAGGCGCGCAGGTCGTCCGCCTCAAGGGCGGCGATCCGACCGTCTTTGGCCGCCTCGACGAGGAGATCGACGCGGTCGACGCCGCCGGCCTCGGCTGGCACGTGGTCCCCGGCATCACCGCCGCCTCGGCCTCCGTTGCCGCCATCGGCCAAAGCCTCACCAAGCGCGAGCGCAACGCCTCGGTCCGCTACCTCACGGGCCATGACATGAAGGGCTTTGCCGACCACGACTGGACGGCGCTGGCCCGCACGGGCGAGGTCGCCGCGATCTACATGGGCAAGAAATCCGCCCGCTTCATTCAAGGCCGCCTCATCATGCACGGCGCCGACCGCGCGACCCCCGTCACCGTGGTCGAAAACGCCTCGCATCCCGATCAGCGGGTGCTCTCCACCACGCTCGACCGGCTGCCGCAGGACCTCACCGAGGCCGGGCTGACCGGGCCCGCGCTTACCTTCTACGGCCTCGCTCCCCGAGCGGCACAAGCCGAGATTACCCAATCTGAACAGGAGCTTGCCTGACATGGCTAAACCATTCACCCCCAAGGTTGTCACGGCCAACGCCCTGCTCGAAGGCGACGTGGTCTACCTCGCCGTCAATGACAGCTGGACGCGCGAGCTGTCACAGGCCGAGCTTCTGGAAGACGAGGCCGTCGCCGACGAGCGCCTGCTCTTCGCCTCGGCCCAGACCGAGACGGTCGTGGGCGTCTACCTCGCCGACGTGACGGCGGGCGAGAACGGCCCCGAACCCACCCATTTCCGCGAGGATTTCCGGCGCACCGGCCCCTCCAACTACTTCCACGGCAAGCAATCCGAAGGGCCCGCCAAGGCGGCAAGCCCCGAACAGGAGACGCAGACCCATGTATGATTACACCGAATTCGACGCCGCCTTCGTGGCCGAGCGTAACCGCCAGTTCCGCGCCCAGGTCGAACGCCGCGTCGCCGGCCACCTGACCGAGGACGAGTTCAAGCCGCTGCGCCTGATGAACGGCCTCTACCTGCAGCTTCACGCCTACATGCTGCGCGTGGCCATCCCCTATGGCACCATCAGCAGCCGCCAGATGGACCAGCTCGCCTACATCGCCGAGACGTGGGACAAGGGCTATGGCCATTTCACCACCCGCCAGAACATCCAGTACAACTGGCCCACCCTGCCGGACGTGCCCGATATGCTCGATGCGCTGGCCGAGGTGAACATGCACGCCATCCAGACCAGCGGGAACACCATCCGCAACGTCACCGCCGACCATTTCGCCGGTGCTGCCGCCGACGAGGTGGCCGACCCCCGCCCGGTGGCCGAACTGCTGCGGCAATGGTCCACCGACCACCCGGAATTCCAGTTCCTGCCCCGCAAGTTCAAAATCGCCGTCACCGGCTCGGAAAATGACCGCGCCGTCATCAAGGCACATGATATCGGCATCCAGATCGTCGACCGCGACGGCGAGCTCGGCTATCGCATCGTCGTGGGCGGCGGCCTTGGCCGGACACCGATGATCGGCAAGGTGCTGAACGACTTCGTACCGCAGGAAGACCTGCTGCCCTATGTCGAGGCCGTCGTCAGCGTCTGGAACCTGCTGGGCCGGCGCGACAACAAGTACAAATCGCGCATCAAGATCACCGTGCATGAGCATGGAATCGAAGACATTTCCGCCCGCGTAGACGAACGCTTCAAGGCGATCCGCCCCACGTTCTCGGGCATCGACGTCAAGCTCTTCGAGGAGATCAAGGCCGCCTTTGCCGCCCCCGCCTTCCGCGAGGACAGCACCGCCGTCTACGAGACCGCCTACAAGACCGATCCGATCTTCCGCGCCTGGGCCGATACCAACCTCGCCCAGCACCGGGCGCCGGGCTATGCCATCGTGCAGATCAGTCTGAAGGCCCATGGCGAAACCCCCGGCGACGCCTCGGCGGAGCAGATGCGCGTGATGGCCGACATCGCCCGCAAATACGGCCATGACGAACTGCGCATCAGCCACGAGCAGAACGTGATCCTGCCGCATGTCCACAAGTCCGACCTGCCGGCCATCCACGCCACGCTCAAGAAACACGGGCTCGCCACCGCCAATATCGGCCTGATTTCGGATATCATCGCCTGCCCGGGCATGGATTACTGCGCGCTGGCGACGGCCCGCTCGATCCCCATCGCGCAGGAGATCGCCACCCGTTTCGACGAGCTCAAACTCGAGCACGAAATCGGCGACATGAAGATCAAGATCTCCGGCTGCATCAACGCCTGCGGCCACCACCATGTGGGCCATATCGGCATCCTCGGGCTCGATCGCGCGGGAGTCGAGAATTACCAGATCACGCTGGGCGGCGACGGCACGCAGGATGCGGCTATCGGCACCCGCACCGGTCCCGGTTTCTCGGCCGACGAGATCATCCCGGCGGTCGAACGGATCGTCTATGCCTATCTGGAACTGCGCGACGGACCGCAAGAGACCTTCCTGCAAGCCTATCGCCGCGTCGGAATGGAGCCGTTCAAGGCCGCCCTTGACGAGAAGGCCGAGGCCTATGCCGCTGAATGATATAGAAAAAAACGTCGCGAGCCTGAACGAGCGTTACCGCCACCACTCGGCAACCTCCGTTCTGGGCCACGCCCTGCGCGACCCCGATGCCGGGCACCTGGCGCTGGTGTCGAGCTTCGGCGCCGAATCCGTGGTGCTGTTGCACATGGTCTCAGTCGCCAAGCGCGACACGCCGGTAGTCTTCCTCGACACCGAGCTCTTGTTTGCCGAAACGCTGGTCTATCAGCAGGAGGTGAGCGAGCGGCTGGGCCTGACGGATGTGCGCGTGATCCGCGCCGGTCAAGCCGCGCTGGCAAGCACCGACCCCGATCGCACGCTGCACCAGCGCGACACCGACGCCTGCTGCGACCTGCGCAAGACCGTCCCGCTGCAACGCGCGCTGGCGCCTTTCGACGGCTGGATCACCGGTCGCAAGCGGTTCCACGGCAATGGCCGCGAGGCGCTGGAGTTCTTCGAGGTCGAATCCGGCACCGGGCGGATCAAGGTCAACCCGCTGGCCCATTGGCGCCGCGAGGACGTACAGACCTACATGGAAGAAAACCGCCTCCCGCGGCATCCGCTGGTGGCCAAGGGCTATCCGTCGATCGGCTGCATGCCCTGCACCTCGCCGGTGAAGGAAGGTGAAGACATTCGCGCAGGCCGTTGGCGTGGCGAAGAAAAATCCGAGTGCGGCATCCATTTCGTGGATGGCAAACTCGTCCGGACAGGAGTGAACGCATGACCGTAATCGTAACCGACACGGGCTTTGCGCCCGATGGCTTCAACGGTGAATTCACCGCGCTGGAAGAGGCGCCCGTCAACGCCCCGGCGCTTGATCTGCCCTCCGACACCGATCCGGCCACGCTGTCGGACCGGCTGGAGGGGGTCGAGGCCATCCGCGTCGATTTCCCCAGCTTCGCCGATGGGCGCGGCTTTACCATCGCGCGGCAACTGCGCCTAATGGGCTTCACCGGCCGCCTGCGCGCCCGTGGCCACGTCATCGCCGACCAATACGCCATGGCCCGCCGCGCCGGTTTCGACGAGGTGGAAATCTCCGACGAACTGGCAGCACGCCAGCCGGAAGACGAGTGGAAATTCCGCGCAAACTGGCAGGCGCATGACTATCAGGCCCGCCTGCGCGGATAACGCCCCTTCACCTCGCCGTCCTCAACGATTAACAGAAGGTGCCGGATCGAGAGACCGGCAGGATGCATTGATGAACGAGACCGTAACCGTGACCGACGCCAAGGCCGTGAAAGTTCCCACCCTGCCCGACGCGCAGAAAGTAACGCAAGTAAAGCACTGGACCGACCGGCTGTTTTCCTTCCGCGTGTCGCGCCCCGCCAGCCTGCGCTTTCGCTCGGGCGAGTTCGTGATGATCGGGCTGATGCAGATGAACGAGAAAACCGGCAAGGAAAAGCCGCTGCTGCGCGCCTATTCCATCGCCTCGCCCTCTTGGGATGACGAGCTGGAATTCTACTCGATCAAGGTACAGGACGGCCCGCTCACCTCGCGCCTGCAGCATATCCAGCCGGGCGATGAGATCATCCTGCGGCCCAAGCCCGTCGGCACGCTGGTGCATGACGCGCTGCTGCCCGGAAAACGCATCTGGTTCTTCGCCACGGGCACTGGTTTCGCGCCCTTCGCCTCGCTCTTGCGCGATCCGCAGACCTACGAGGATTACGACGAGGTGATCATCACCCATACCTGCCGCGAGGTGGGCGAGCTGCAATATGGCCATGACCTGATCGAGTCGATCCGGTCGGACGAGATGCTGGCTGAACTGATCGGCGAAGGCTTTCACGAGAAACTGCGCTACTACCCCACCACCACCCGGGAAGAGAGCCCCAAGATGGGCCGCATCACCGACCTGATGCGCAAGGGCGAGGTGTTCGAGGATCTGGGCGTCGAGCCGCTGGCCCCCGAAACCGACCGCGCGATGGTCTGCGGCAATCTTGCCTTCAACCTCGAACTCAAAGAGATGCTCGAGGAATACGGCCTGCGCGAGGGCGCCAATTCCGACCCCAAGGAATACGTGGTCGAGAAAGCGTTTCTGGATTAAGTCCAGAACATAAATATCTGCTTTAAAATATAAAAACCCGCGCCGTTCCTCCCGGCGCGGGTTTTGGTTTCAATGCTGACCGGTCGGATCAGAGGCCAAGAGCCTCGCGCGCCGTGGTCAGCGCGGTTTCGAGTTGCTCGGGGGTCCCTGCAGCTTCCCTCAGCGTTTCGATCAGCACCGTGCGCTGAACCGCGTTGAGATCCGAGGCCTCGATCATGTCGACAGCCTGGTCGAGGTCGAACCCCTCGACGGTGAACACCTCCTCGGCCTCGGCGCCTTCCGCCGTGGCGTCCATGGACGCACCGGCATTGGCTTCGGCAGCGGCACCGTCGGCGGTGTCGGTCGCCTCGTCCATGGCCTCTTGGGTGGCCTCGGCCGTGTCTTCGGCGGCCTCCTCGGTGGCCTCAGTGGCTTGCGCCTCTTCCGGGTCGTCGATGGTGAGCTCGATGATATCGTCCTCGGCCGCCTCCGCCGCATCGCCGGCCGTATCCGCCGCGCTGTCAGCGGCCTCTTCCGTGGCCTCGACCGCGTCGCCAGCCGTGTCGGCCGCCGTATCCGCCGCCTCGCCAGCCGCCTCGGCGGCATCGTCCGCCATCTCCTCGACGGCCTCGGCCGCATCCGCTGCCGCTTCGCCGGCAACGTCGGCGGCATCCTCGGCAGCCTCTGTTGCCTCCGCCGCGGCCTCTTCCGCGGCTTCCGCAGCCTCGTCCACCGCCACGGCCGCGTCATCGGCCATGCCCTCGGCCGTGTCCGCCGCCTCTTCCGAAGCGGTCTCTGCGGCCTCTGCCGCTTCCTCGGCGCTTTCACCGGCGGCATCGGCCGCCTCGCCCGCATCCTCGGCCGCCTCTTCGGCGGCCTCGTCACTCATCCCGAGAACTTCCTGCACCGATTTCCCGGTGAAAAGCAGATATCCGCCGCCGATGACCAACACGGCAATTATGATCCAGAGCAGGTTTCGCATGATCGTTCCCCTTGACAGTGGCAGCCCCCGCAGCCGGCGGCCGTCAGATTAACCAGTATCCACATGACTACCCTAGCAGAAAAGCCGCAAGGGAAAACCGCTCGCGTATCGGCCCCGGGCCGCTGATTTTGCAGCTTGAAACGCCCCTTACGGGACGCTACCTTGCGCACTCAAACAATCACGACACAAAGGAACGAAGCCATAGCCCGCAGACCCCATAACGCGCCGCCCACGCGCGACACCGGCCCCCGCGTCAATGATAAGATCCGAGCTTCCGAAATCCGCCTGATCGGCGCGGAGGGGGAAAATGTCGGCGTGGTGACCCCAGAAAGGGCTATGGAGCTGGCCTTCGAGGCCGAACTCGATCTCGTTGAAATCTCGCCCAACGCCACGCCGCCGGTCTGCAAGATCATGGATTACGGCAAGTACAAGTACGAACAGCAGAAACGCGAATCCGAGGCGCGCAAGAAGCAGAAGGTCATCGAGGTGAAGGAGGTGAAGTTCCGCCCCAACACCGATACGCATGACTATGATGTGAAGATGCGCAACGTGATGCGGTTTCTCGAAGGCGGTGACAAGGTGAAGGTCACCCTGCGCTTCCGCGGCCGCGAGATGGCCCACCAGGACCTCGGCCGCGAATTGCTGCATCGCGTCGCCGGCGATGTCGAGGGAATCGGCAAGGTCGAGAACATGCCCAAGATGGAAGGGCGGCAGATGATCATGATCATCGGCCCGGTCGGTAAGTAAAACCGACCTTTCCAGCCCGACAAGACCATGACCTCCCGCCTCCCGCGCGGGAGGTTTTTCTTTTTCCCGATACAACCTGCGCGGAATCGCTGACGTCAGGGGCGCCCACTCGGAAATCCTTGATATTCACATCATCTTTGTCACTATCGCGGTGCGAACCAACAAGAACGGGCTGCACCGGTCAACGGCGCAAGAACCGTAAAAGAGACGACAGAACGTCCAGCAAGGGAGAACCAAAATGACACTCAGAACTATCCTGCTCGGGGGAATCGCCGCGGCGGCGCTGGCCCCCATGGCGCAGGCCGAGCGCGGTGAAGACGGCCAGGTCGGCATCATCTACTGGCAGGCGCCTTCGATCATGAACCCCTACCTGTCCGGCGGCACCAAGGATCTCGAGGCCGCGAGCCTCGTGCTCGAGCCGCTGGCGCGCTACGACGAGACCGGCGCGATGGTGCCATGGCTGGTCGACGAGGTGCCCACCGTCGAAAACGGCGGCGTGTCCGAGGACCTGACCTCGATCACCTGGACGCTGACCGAGGGGCTGGTGTGGTCCGACGGATCGCCCGTCACCTCCGAAGACATCAAGTTCAGCTGGGAATACTGCACCGCCGAGGGCGGCGGCTGTGCCCAGATCGAGAAATACGGCGGAATCGAAAGCATCGAGACCCCGGACGAGCTGACCGCCGTGGTCAATTTCCGCAACCCCAAGCCTTTCCCCTACACCGCCTTCGTGGGGGCCCAGTCGCCCATCCTGCAAAAGGCGCAGTTCGCGGATTGCCTCGGGCCCAAGGCGCCGGAATGCACCGAGCAGAACTTCAACCCGGTCGGCACCGGCCCCTTCGTTGTCACCGATTTCCGGCCCAATGACGTGATCACGCTTGAGGCCAACGAGAATTACCGCGATCCCGAAAAACCGGCCTTCGCCTCGGTTGTCTTCAAGGGCGGCGGCGATGCCACGGCGGCGGGCCGCGCTGTGCTGGAAACCGGCGAATTCGATTACGCCTGGAACCTGCAACTGGCGCCTGACGTGCTGGCCAACATGGAATCGGCCGGCAAGGGCCAGATCGTCTCGGGCTTCGGCACGCTGGTCGAGCGGATCATGGTCAACCAGACCGATCCCTCCTCCGATCTGGGCGACCGCCGCGCAACGCTCGACCACCCGCACCCGTTCCTGACCGACAAGGCCGTCCGACAGGCCCTGTCCATGGCGATCGACCGCGAACTGCTGGTCGAGATCGGCTATGGCGACGCGGGCCGTGCGACCTGCAACGTCCTGCCCGCGCCGGAGGTTTATGCCTCCACCGCCAATGACGATTGCAAAATGCAGGATGTCGAGGGTGCCAAGGCTCTGCTGGAAGAGGCCGGCTGGACCGACACCAACGGCAACGGTGTCCGCGACAAGGACGGGGTCGAGCTGTCGATGCTGTTCCAGACCTCGACCAACGCCGTGCGCCAGGACTTCCAGGCGCTGATCAAGCAGTGGTGGTCGGAGATCGGCGTCGAGGCCGAGCTGCGCAACGTCGACTCCAGCGTCTTCTTCGGCGGCGACCCGGGTAGCCCGGACACGTTCCAGAAGTTCTTCGCCGATGTCGAGATGTACGCCAACAACTTCGACGGCACCGACCCCGAGGCCTACATGTCGAACTGGCATTGCGACCAGATCCCCAAGCCGGAAAACCAGTGGCAGGGCAACAACATGCCGCGTTTCTGCAACGAGGAATACAACGCCCTCGTCGACGAGATGCAGCAGACCGGCGAACTCGAGAAACGCGCCGAGCTGGCCAAGGCGATGAACGACATGCTGATGCAGGAATACGTGATCATCCCGCTGGTCGATCGCGGCCGCGTTTCGGCCCATTCCAACAGCCTCGGCGGCGTCATCCTCAACACCTGGGACAGCGAACTCTGGAACGTTGCGGACTGGCACCGCAAGGACACCAACTGAACGCTTGCCACGACCGGGCGCGCGGGGTACCCGCGCGCCCTGCCAAGGCTGACTTTCAGGGGGTGTGCGGCTGAATGCTGACCTATACAATCCGCCGGCTGGTCCTGTCGGTACCGACGCTTCTGTTCATCGCGCTGGTCATCTTCCTTCTGCTCGAGCTGGCGCCGGGCGACCCGATGGCGCAGGTGCCGCTGACGGTCCCGCCGGAAGTGAAGGCCCAGATGCGCGAGGCGCTGGGTCTGGGCGAGCCCACGCATATCCGCTTCGGCAAATGGCTGTGGCAGTTCTTCGTGGTCGAGCCGATGGTGCTGACCGACCACGTCTTCGGCACCGAACTCGCCGCCGACAAGCAGCGTGTCATAAGCTGGCAGACCCGCTCGCCGGTGATGGACATCGTCGTGCAGCGCATGCCCCAGACCATCTGGGTGGTGGCGATGGCCTATGTGGTGGGCGTGCTGATCGCCCTGCCCATCGGCATCTACTCGGCCTACCGCCAATACTCGATGTTCGATCAGGTCGGAACCTTCATCACCATGGTGGGCTACTCGGTGCCCCCCTTCTTTTCCGGCGTGCTGGTGATCGTGATCTTCTCGGTCCAGCTTGGCTGGCTGCCCTCGATCTACGACACGACGCACCGTGTGGTCGACTGGAACACCTTCGTCACCCAGCTCAAGCAGATGGTGATGCCGGTGATGGTGCTGGCACTGCAGACCACGGCGCAGATCAGCCGCTTCATGCGCGCCTCGATGCTCGACAACCTCAATCAGGATTACGTGCGCACCGCCCGCGCCAAGGGGCTCTCGGAACAGATCGTGGTCATGGTCCACGTGCTGCGCAACTCGATGATCCCGGTGGTCACCGTCATCGCGCTCGGCGTGCCGCAGATCTTCGGCGGCGCCATCATCACCGAACAGATATTCAAGGTGAACGGGCTGGGCCAGCTCCTGATCACCGCCATTCAGGCCAACGACCTGCCGATGGTGCAGACCGTCACCTTCATGCTGGCGGTGCTGATCGTGCTCTTCAACATCATCGCCGACCTGCTCTATGGCCTGCTCGACCCGAGGATCCGCTATGACTGATCCGAAACCCGAAAACCCGCAGCCCAAGACCCCGGCCCCTACACCGCTGGGCGCACTCTCCGATCCGCAACCCGTGGCCCCGCCCCGCAGCCAGTGGCGCGATGTCTGGGACCAGTTCAAGCATCATCGGGGCGCGCTAGCCGGCGGCATCCTGTTCCTGCTGATCATTGCTGTGGTCTATCTCGGCCCGCTCGTCTGGACCATCGACGCCACCTATATCGACATCCGCGCCCGCAATCAGGGTCCGAACTGGGCCCATCCCTTCGGCACCGACCAGCTTGGCCGCGACACGCTGGCGCGGATGATGGCGGGCGGTCAGGTCTCCATCGCGGTGGGGCTCACGGCGATGCTTCTGGCCCTCGGCCTCGGCAGCCAGAACGGCGTGCTTGCCGGGTTCTATCGCCGGATCGACTGGCCGCTCATGCGGCTGACCGACCTGTTCCTGTCGCTGCCGTTGCTGCCGCTTCTGCTGGTGATGGTGCTGCTGTTCCGGCAGGCGCTCAACACAACCTTCGGGCCGGAGAAGGGCATCTTCATCCTGATCGTCTTCGCCATTGGCGTGACCAGCTGGATGCCCACCGCCCGCGTGGTGCGCGGCGACGTGCTGGCGCTGAAGGAGCGGGAATTCGTGCTGGCCGCCCGCTCGATCGGCACGACGAATTTCAACCTGATCACCCGGCATGTGCTGCCCAACGTTCTGTCGCCGATCATGGTGTCGGCCACGCTGGGCATCGCCAACGCGATCATCACCGAATCCGCGCTCAGCTTCCTCGGCCTCGGCTTCCCGCCCGACTTCCCCACATGGGGGCGGCTGTTGAACGACGCGACGGTCTACTTGCAGGACTATCCGGAACGGGTGTTCTGGCCGGGCGTGGCGATCTCGATGACCGTGCTGTCGGTCAATTACCTTGGCGACGGGCTGCGCGACGCGCTCGACCCCCGCATCCGGGGGCGATAGGCGCACAGGGCCTTTTGCCGCAAATAAGAACCCCTTTACGCCGGACCGGGCGCCGGGAAAACGTTTCACCCACGCACTGGGGTCAACCGGAACAATGTTCCCGTGAGCAAGGCGCAGGCGAACGTTTTCCCGAAACGCGGCAGATATTCACAGGTCAGAATACTTGATCGGCGGCGGATTCCTCGCCAGATGGGAAATAATTCCGCATCTCTGCCGAGGCTGCCATGTTTGAAGAATTCGGTTTCGAAACCCTCACCGCCCCGCAGGCGGTGGTCTGGTTCGCGCTCGCCCTGGGCCTGGCCTTCGGGGCGCTGGCACAGATCACCAAGTTCTGCCTGCGCCGCTCGCTCGTGGGCGAGGATCGCAAGCAGGCCGCCGGTGTCTGGCTGACGGCACTGGCCGTGGCCGTACTGGGCACGCAGGCGGTCGTCGCCCAAGGCTGGATCGGCTTCGGCGATCACCGCTTCATGGCCGCCAACCTGCCGGTGCTGGCCGTGGTCGTGGGCGGGCTGCTCTTCGGGGCGGGCATGGTGCTGACCCGGGGCTGCATTTCCCGGCTGACCGTGCTCTCCGCCTCGGGCAACCTGCGGGCGCTGACCGTGGTGGTGATCTTCGCCATCACCGCGCACGCGGCGCTCAAGGGCGTACTGTCGCCGCTGCGTACCACGCTTGGCTCGATCACGCTGCCGCTCGACAGCGCCGCCCTGCCCGGCAATCCGCTGATCTGGACGGCGGTCATCGCCGCCGCGGCGCTGCTCTACGCGCTGCGCTCGGGCAACCGGCCCGGCATGCTGATCCTTGCCGCGCTGATCGGCGTATTGGTGCCGCTCGGCTGGGTCGGCACGGGCTTCCTGCTCTACGACGATTTCGACCCGATCGCCATGGAATCGCTGGCCTTCACCTCCTCCATGTCCGACACGCTGTTCTTCACCGTCGCCTCGACCTCCATTCCGGCAGGCTTCGGCACGGGGCTGATCGGCGGCGTCCTGCTGGGCGGGCTCGCGGCGGCCTTGCTGTCGCGGCGCTTTCACTGGCAGAGCTTCTCGACCCCGTCCGAAACCGGCCGCTACCTTGCCGGGGGCGCGCTGATGGGCTTTGGCGGCGTCCTTGCCGGGGGATGCACGGTCGGCGCGGGGCTGTCGGGCATCCCGACACTTTCGATCGCCGCCATCCTTGCGGTCACGTCGATGGCCGTCGGCGCACTGGCCACGGACCGGGCCCTGCGCGCGGTTCCCGCCGCCCGCGCCCATCCCGCCGAGTAAGCCTTGCACTGACGCCCTTTGCCGCTAGGATGCACGCCGCATTTCAGCAAAGGCAGGCGGCATGACGCGCTACACGTACAAGGTAATTCCGGCCCCCGCGAAAGGCCGCAAGGCCCCCGGGGTCAAAGGCGCGGAAGCGCGGTTCGCCCACGGGCTCGAAGAGGCGATGAACGAAATGGCGGCGCAGGGCTGGGAATACCTGCGCGCCGATATCCTGCCCAGCGAAGAGCGTCAGGGCCTGACCTCGACAACCACCGTCTATCGCAGCGTGCTGGTCTTCCGGCGCGAAGCCAAGGGCACCGGCAGCGGCGAGCGTCCGGTGCCGTCGCTGACCGCCCGGCGCGGCCCGCCACCCGAGGAAGAACTGAAATTCACCCGCAGAGAGCCGATCGCGGCCGTGGCGGCCGACATCGACGAGCCGGAACCCGAGGACCTGCCCGAAACCGGCACCGAAGAGCAGGCCGCCAATGACGACGCCCCCGTCCGGATCGAGGACGAGGAAACGCTGACCCAAACGCCCGACACCGAAGAGGCGCAGGAAGACACCACCGATGACACCACGGATACGGACGACGACACCCCCCGCCGCTAAGTCGGCGCCCCTGCCGCCCCACCCGCGATTTATCGCTTCTCCACAGGATTTTTACAAACTGCCCTCTTCAATTCGCCGACCAATAATCTACACTCTCCGATCTGACTCGCAGGGGGAAGCCCATGTCCAAGAGTGACCCATTCGGATTCGATATCTCAGTCGGCGCCTCGAAGAAGAAAAATCCGCGCGGCCGGCGCGGCATGTCGGGTGCGTCCGAAACCTCGACCCGCATCTGCGATCATCCCGGATGCAACGAAGCCGGCAAATACCGCGCGCCCAAGGCGCCGGACGTGCTGGATGACTTCTATTGGTTCTGCAAGGACCACGTGCGCGAATACAACACCAAGTGGAACTTCTTCGAAGGCACGACCGAGGCCGAGATGAACGCCCAGATGTCGAATGACAAGGTCTGGGAACGCCAAACCAAGGCCTTCACCGACCCCGAGGCGCGCGCATGGGCCCGGCTGGGCATCGAGGATCCGCATCAGGTTCTGGGCGGCAACGCCACCCAGAACCCCGGCAAGCATCGGACACAGCAGCGCAAGCTGCCCCCGACCGAACGGCGCGCGCTGGAAATCCTCGAAGCCGAGGATAGCTGGTCAAAGGCCGATATCCGCAAGGCCTACAAGTCGCTGATCAAGGTGCTGCACCCCGACATCAACGGCGGCGACCGCAGCCAGGAGGAACAGCTGCAACAGGTCGTCTGGGCCTGGGACCAGATCAAGCCGAGCCGGAACTTCAAGTAGGTGTCAGGGCGTGACGGGCTCCGGCCCGCCGCGCCGTGCGCCAAGGCGCGGATGCAGCGTGGCCGCCAGCCCCCAGCACCCCGCCAGTGCCATCCCCGCCAGTGCGAAGACGCCCGACACCGGCGCCACCATCAGCACCAGCCACGCCGCCCCCGGCGTCAGGATGCCCGACACGTCGCGGAAGCTGGAATAGACCGCCGACATCTCGGTCCGCTCCGAGGGTTTCACCGACATCAGGAACGGCAGCCCGCCACAGATATCGAGCAGCACCAGAAAGCCCGACGCGCAAAACAGCACCGCCAGCGCGAATGTCGGCGTCGGCGCCAGCATCCAGCCGGTAAAGAACAACATCCCCGCACAGGCAAACCCCGTCCGCACCGCCATCCGCACCGTGTGCCGCTGCATCCACCGCAGCATCACCGGCGTCAGGAACAGGGTCGCGTTGGTGGCCGACATCATGATCCCGCCCGTCTGCGGGTCGAGCCCGCTTTCGACGGCATAGATCGGCAGGTAGACGACATAGGCCCACCACCCGCAGGAGCGGATCACGGCAAACAGCCAGCCCACCACCAGCCGCGGCTGGGCGAAGAACCGGCCGAGATAACGCAGCGGATTGGCGGCCGGGCGCCTTGCCCGCGTGATCAGCTTGCCATTGCCCAGCCGCATGACGAAGAACAACGTCAGCAACCCACAGACCGCCGCCGCCGAGACAAGGAAGGGCGCCGGTCCCCACCATTGCATCAACGTCACGCCGGCCACAGGGCCAATCGTCCAGCCAAGCGCGCTGTAGAACATCCGCAGCGTCTCGCACTGGCCCAGTTCGGCCCGCTCCACGTAGTCGAGCACATACGCGTTGAAACACACGAAGAGCGAGACCGTGGCGACCGTGATCATCACCAGCCCGGCGATCACCCCCGGCCCGCCCGTGGCCGCCGCCAGCGCGCCGGACAGAAACAGCATCGCGGCCCCGGCATAAAGCCAGCGGCGCGGAATGAACCGGTTGAGCCACGGCACCAGCAGCCCCGCCACCAGCGACAGGAGACCGGTCAGGAAATATATCCCCGAGACCACCTGTGCATCGCCCATCGCCTGGTACATCGCCACCGGAAAGACCGAGACGAGCATGCCCCGCGCGACGGCCTCGGCCCCGGCAAGCATGGCGAAACCGCGCATCGATGGCGCGGGGGCATGGCGAAGCCATTCGGGAACACGGCGCTCAAACATCCGGGGCCTGTCACGTGCTGTTTTTCAGACCGAATGCGCCCCGGAACGGGCCTTGTCGCCTCCGTTCGCGACCCGCAGGTCGGAAACGGCCCTCCGCCATGCCGGCACGACCGAAAACGGCCGCCCGGAAGGAGCGGCCGCTGACGGATAAACTTAACGGGCGGCGGTTTTTACGCCGGCTTGAACACCAGGCTCACGCCGTTCAGGCAGTGCCGTTTGCCCGTGGGCTCCGGCCCGTCGTTGAAGATATGGCCAAGATGGCTGCCGCAGCGGCGGCAATGCACCTCGGTGCGCGGGTAGATCAGCTTGAAATCGCGCTTGGTCTCCACCGCGTTTTCCAGCGGTCTGTAAAAGCTGGGCCAGCCGGTTTTGCTGTCAAACTTGGTGTCCGAGGGGTAAAGCGGCAGGTCGCAGCCGCGGCAATGATAGGTGCCCGCCCCATAATGTTTGTCGAGCGGCGAACTTCCGGCGGGCTCGGTGCCCTCCTCGCGCATCACCTTGTATTGCAGGTCGGTCAGCATATTGCGCCACTCCGCCTCGGTGCGGGTCACCTCGAAATTCCCCGAGGCCGAGCTGGCGGCCCCCAGCGATGTCAGCGAAACAGCCGTGCTCCCCATCAGGATCATGGCGATAAAGCCTCTGCGGTCCATGGCGGGTCCTCCCTTCGGTCCTTGCTTGTCCAAAGATGCCGGCTGCAGGGCGGCGCGACAAGTGCGCCGCCCTGCACAATTCGGTGATCTGGCTCAGCCTTCGGCCGGCAGGATCACGGTATCGACCACGTGGATCACGCCGTTCGACTGGTCGACATCGGCAATGGTCACGTTGATCGTCTGGCCGCGCTCGTCCTTGAGCATGATGCTGTCGCCCTGATAGGTGGCTTCCAGCTCACAGCCGCCGACGGTCGGCACGATGTGCATGCCGCCATCGTCATCGACCATGCCCTTGATGGCGGTCGACATCGCGTCGGCCGACACGACATGGCAGGTCAGGATCTCGGTCAGCTTGTCCTTGTAGGCGGGCTGCATCAGCGCTTCGAGCGTCTCGGCCGGCAGCTTGTCAAACGCCGCATCGGTCGGCGCGAACACGGTGAACGGGCCTTCGCCCGACAGGGTATCGACAAGACCGGCGGCTTTCACGGCCGCGACAAGGGTTTCATGATCGGCCGAGTTCACGGCGTTTTCCACGATGTTCTTGTCGGCATACATGGGCGCGCCCCCGACCATCGGGTTTTCGGCAAGTGCTGCACCGGCGGTCAGGGTGGCAACGGCAGTGGCCGCGACAAGTGTCTTGTTGAACATGGTGTTCTCCTCTCTGTCGTTACGGGCGTCATTGCCCGAACATGCGACAACCCACGGACGGGCAGCGGTCAGAGTTTCAGAGAAAATGCAGAAAACGCGCGGCCTCACGCACCCGTGATCGCGCCGGTGGCCAGAACGGCGCCGGTCGGCGCGCCCGTGGGCGATCCGCCTTCGGGCTCGTCGGAAATGGCCAGCAGCCCGCCGGGCAAGGCGTTTTCCAGTTCGGGCGTGACGGTAAACACCGCACGTTCGTCCTCGGGTAGAACGCCCAGCGACACCGGTGCGTTCTCACCGGCGATCAGCCACAATTCAAGCGAGCGGCCCTGCTCGGCCTCTCCGGTCAGCCGTTCGACATAAAGTTCGGCGCTCTCGGCGTCATAGGCCGCTTCGATCACGAGGCTGCGGTCCTCGGCGGCGATCTCGGCCGTATAGGCCGGCGCCTCGGGCGAAACCGGCCCTTGGTCGAGGAAATCGGATGACACGAACAACAGTACGGCCAGCACCGCAACCGCCAGCCCGGTCAGCCCGAATCGCTGCCACAGGCTGCGGCCCTCGCGCGCGCTCTCCCCAAAAAGCCGCATCTCGACCCGGGTCAGCACGTCTTCCGGCGGCGTTACCGGTTTCACCTCGTCGGCAAATCCCGAAAATTCCTCGGCCCAAGTGGCGCAGATTCGCCGCAACTCGGGCTCGGAGGCCAGACGCGCCTCGAACGCCGCCGCCTCTTCCTCGGGCAGCAGGCTCAGGGTGTATTCCCCTGCAAGAACGACGTCGTCGTTCGGGTCTGGCACTGTGCCGCTCATCGAGACAGGCACTCCCTCAGTTTCAGCAGGCTGCGCCGCAGCCAGGTTCGCATCGTGTTAAGCGGCACGTTGTATCGTTCCGCCAGTTCAGCATATGTGTCGCCTTCCAGATACGCGCGCCGCACGGCGTCGGCATGCTGCTGGTCCAGTTCTCCGAAACACCCGTCCAGACGGGTCCGTTCGGACGCTTGGATCGCCATCGTCTCCGGCCCTGGCGCAGGATCGGCCAAGGTAGCGGTCAGAACATCCCCGGTGGTCGAATGTCGTGCCCGCCGTTTCCGGTCGATGGCCGCGTTGCGGGCGATGGAAATGAGCCATGTCATCGGGCTCAGGCCATTGGCGCGGTATCGGTCGGCATTGTTCCAGACCTTGACGTAAACGTCTTGCAGGACGTCTTCCGCCTCGGCCCGATCGTCCAATACACGCAGGATAACGCCGAAAAGTTTCGCCGATGTCCGGGAATAGATATTTCTGAATGCCCCCCGGTCCTTAAGGGCCATACGGGCAATCAGATCTTCGATTTGCTGAAGCTCAGACGACATTACACACCAACTCGTTTCGACCTACGGTAAGTCAGTTCCCCGGTACGTCCAGCAAAACTTCCCCTACCCCTTGCCCTTTCCGGCTTTATGTTGCACCACGTTGCGAAATTCACGACCCGAACCCAGAGGACCCGAACCATGGCGGATGGAACCATAGACACGAATGCCAAGCCGAACGAGGAAATCTCGGTGCGCGACGTGTTCGGCATCGACACCGATATGGTCGTACGGGGTTTCTCCGAGCGCACCGACCGGGTACCGGAGATCGACACCACCTACAAGTTCGACCCCGACACGACGCTGGCCATCCTCGCGGGCTTCTCCCACAACCGCCGCGTGATGATCCAGGGCTACCACGGCACCGGCAAATCGACCCATATCGAACAGGTCGCCGCCCGCCTCAACTGGCCCGCCGTCCGCGTCAACCTCGACAGCCACATCAGCCGGATCGACCTGATCGGCAAAGACGCGATCAAGCTGCGCGACGGCAAGCAGGTGACCGAGTTCCACGAAGGCATCCTGCCCTGGGCGCTGCGCAACCCCGTCGCCATCGTCTTCGACGAATACGACGCCGGCCGCGCCGACGTGATGTTCGTGATCCAGCGCGTGCTGGAACATGACGGCAAGCTCACCCTGCTTGACCAGAACGAGATCATCACGCCCCACCCCTGCTTCCGCCTCTTCGCCACCTCGAACACGGTGGGCCTGGGCGACACCACGGGCCTCTACCACGGGGTCCAGCAGATCAACCAGGCACAGATGGACCGCTGGTCGATGGTGGCGACGCTGAACTATCTCAGCCACGACGCCGAGACCAACATTGTTCTCGCCAAGAACCCGCTCTTCAACACCAAGGACGGCCGCCAGCAGGTCAGCCAGATGGTGACCGTGGCCGACCTCACCCGCACGGCCTTCATGAACGGCGACCTCTCGACCGTGATGAGCCCCCGGACGGTGATCAACTGGGCGCAGAACACCCACATCTTCCGCGACGTGGGCTATGCCTTCCGGCTTACCTTCCTCAACAAGTGCGACGAGCTCGAACGCCAGACCGTGGCGGAATTCTTCCAGCGCTGCTTTGACGAGGAACTCCCCGAAAGCGCGGCCAGCGTCAGCTTGGGATGATCGTGCGTTTGGCGCTGATCGGTGCCACGGCAGGCGCGATCTGGCCGAACGCAATACGGGCTGAAAATCTCTCAGATGCCAGCACAGTCAACGTGCTGGCACTTTGTCATGAAATCTATATCCAGGCAGCGGAAGAAACCGACAGAGGCGAAAGGCAAAACGAGCTTCTTGCCAATTCCGCATTACTGGAAGAGGCAGTGCAGGGATGGAAGAGCCTCAACTCGCACGGCTTGTCCGAAGCTGATCCGACCAAGCTCGATAATCGTCACACGGTCACGAGCGACCCGCCCGAAACGCGAGAAGATTGCGACAGGCTGTTGAGTCCGGGGCGTTGAGCCAAGCAAAGGCCGCCTCCTCCGCCGCGTCTCAATCCCTGTTGGGGGTCGCCGTTGCCTCAAGCGCCTCGACCCGCACGTCCAGATCATGGGAATGACCGGCCATCAGGGTCAGGATATGCGTGACACCATCAATGCGCGTATCAACGTCATCGAAACGGTCCGATATCTCGCGGCGCATTTCTCGCAAAAGCTTGATCGTATTGTTTTCCGAGTCATCCGCCATGCTGGCCGCTCCTTTGAATCGAAGATAATCCCGTCCAGTGAGCATTGCAAACACGGGGTTAAGGAAGGGTGAAAGTCATCCTGCGGCAGCGTCCTGACCTGGAACGACAATCTCGCGACCCCACACGCAACTAACCCCGGACCATGTATATCTTCAGTATTGACGCAGTATATACATATTCATAATCTCGTTACATGAGGCACAAAACGATCACCCTGGCGGTGGTGGCGTTTCTGGCAGTGACAGGCATCTCCTCCGCCAATGCGGGCACGCTTTCCCCGATGGAACAGGCCCAGGCCTTCGCCACATGCGCCGGCCGGCTTCAGGCTCTCGCCACACGGCAGGGCGCCACCCATGACCCTCAGTTCACCGATACGCGGCAAAAACAAAACGGCTTCGAGGATCTGCTCGCCGCGCTTCTTCCCCATGTCACCGGGGCCGGCGTCGACCCCGGCGCGCCCAAGCGCTGGCGCGCCCATGGCTGGACCGAAATCGCCGTCCTTCTCAGCCGTGCCCAATATCACGAGGATGACAACCGCGCCCAAAGCGCCCGCGCCGACATGGCCCGCCGGATCGACACCTGCACCCGCATGATCCTCTAGGAAGTCCTCGGACAATTGCACCGCCCCCACTGGTCAATCCGGTGCAATCCCACTAGGTTGCCCCTGATCACGAACACGATGCGTAAGGCGCCCCATGGCTCAGTCCGACAACCCTGCCGATCCCTTCAAGAAGGCGCTGGCCGAGGCGACCAAGGTGCTCGCCGACAACCCCGAACTGTCGGTCACCTACTCGGTCGATCCGGCGGGCCTGACCGGCGAGGCGATGCGCCTGCCCCAGATCAGCCGCCGCATGTCCAAGGACGAGGTGCTGCAAGCCCGCGGCACCGCCGATGCGCTGGCACTGCGCCACAAGTATCACGATGCCGGCGTCTCGGCCCGCTACACCCCTCCGGGCGAAATGGCGCGCGAGCTGTATGACGCCATGGAATCCGCCCGGTGCGAGGCGATGGGCGCGCGCCACATGCCCGGCACCGCCGGCAATATCGACGCCAAGATCGGCGCCGAGGCCCTGCGCCGCGGCTATGACCAGATCAAGGATCCCTCCGAGGCCCCCCTGCCCGTGGCCGCGGGCTACCTGATCCGCCACCTCGCCACCGGCCGCACCCTGCCGCGCGCCGCCGACAACGTCATGCAGCTTTGGCAGGGCTTCATCGAGGATCACGCCGGCGGCACGCTGGATGACCTTCAGGCCAAGCTGGCCGACCAGACCGAATTCGCCCGCTTCGCCCGCCAGATCATCAAGGATCTCGGCTATGGCGACCAGCTCGGCGATGATCCCGACGCGCCCGACGATGATCAGGACGAGGCCGATCAGGAAGCCCAGGAAGAGGACCAGCCCGACAGCACCGGCCAGGACGAAAGCGACGAGGAACAGGCCGACGCCGATCCCGAGCAAAGCCAGGAAGAACAGCAGGACGACGCCCAGGCCCAGGTCAGCATGGATGACATGGCCGACGAGGAAATGGGCGACGAAACCGAGATGCCCGAGGGCGAAGCGCCGCTCGAGCCCCCGGCACCCCAGCCGATCTCCGACGCTGACCCGGCCTATGCCGTCTATTCCACCAATTACGATGAGGAAATCGCCGCCGAGGACCTCGCCGAGCCGGTCGAGCTGGAACGCCTGCGCGCCTATCTCGACCAGCAGCTCGAACCGCTCAAGGGCGCCGTTTCGCGGCTGGCCAACAAGCTGCAGCGCCGGCTTCAGGCGCAGCAGAACCGGAGCTGGGAATTCGACCGCGAGGAAGGCATCCTCGACGCGGGCCGCTTGGCGCGCGTTGTGGCCAACCCCACGACACCGCTTTCCTTCAAGGTCGAAAAGGACATGGAGTTCCGCGATACCGTCGTGACCCTGCTCCTCGATAATTCCGGCTCGATGCGCGGCCGGCCCATTTCCATCGCCGCGATCTGCGCCGACGTGCTGTCGAAAACCCTCGAACGCTGCCAGGTGAAGGTCGAGATCCTCGGCTTCACCACCCGCGCCTGGAAAGGCGGGCAATCGCGCGAGACATGGCTCAACGAAGGCCGCCCGCAACTGCCCGGCCGCCTCAACGACCTGCGCCACATCATCTACAAATCCGCCGACGCTCCCATGCGCCGGACCCGGAACAACCTCGGGCTGATGATGAAAGAAGGGCTGCTGAAGGAAAACATCGACGGCGAGGCGCTGGAATGGGCTCACCGCCGCATCGTGAACCGCCGCGAACAGCGCAAGATCCTGATGGTGATCTCCGATGGCGCGCCGGTTGATGACAGCACGCTGTCGGTCAACCCGGCCAACTACCTCGAAAAACACCTGCGCGACGTGATCGCCATGGTCGAAAAGCGCAAGCAGGTCGAACTGCTCGCCATCGGCATCGGCCATGACGTGACCCGCTATTACGATCGCGCGGTCACCATCACCGACGCCGACCAGCTGGCCGGCGCCATGACCGAACAGCTCGCCGCCCTCTTCGACAGCGACCCGCGCGCCCGGGCCCGCGTCATGGGGATCAAGAAAGCCGGCTGACACAGCCCCGACAAGATGAAGCCTGGCGCAACCCGGGCTTCATCTTTCCAAAAATACTCAAATCCCTGCCCTTCCAAACCGCGCCTACGCCGGGGGCCGGAATCCCGCATTGATCTTGTCCTGCCCCTCCCCTAGCAATGTGAGGCTGACGCAGACGCCCGGAGGCCCTCCATGTTCCAGACCTTCCAAGACACCGCCAGCCCGGAACAGGGCCCGCCCCGTCTGGTCGCGCTGCGCGAGGTGATGGCGGCCGAAGGGCTGGCCGGGTTCCTCGTCCCCCGCGCCGACGCGCATCAGGGCGAATACGTGGCCCCCTGCGACGACCGGCTGGCATGGCTGACCGGCTTCACCGGCTCGGCCGGGTTCTGCATTGCCCTGAATGAAACGGCGGGTGTCTTCGTCGACGGTCGCTACCGGGCACAGGTCAAGACACAGGTGGACACCGCGCATTTCACCCCGGTCGACTGGCCCGAGGTCAAACCGGCAAGGTGGCTCAAGGACAAGCTCGACGGCGGCGAGGTCGGCTTCGACCCGTGGCTCTATACCCCCGAGCAGGTCGGCGCGCTGGAAAAGGGGCTGGCGGGCAGCGATATCCGCCTGCGCCCCTGCGACAACCTGATCGACCGTATCTGGCCCGACCGACCGGACCCGCCACAGGGCGCCATCCGCGTCTACCCCGAGGATCTCGCCGGAGAGCCCCATGGCGAGAAACGCGCCCGCCTCGCCGCCGGTCTCAAGGAGGCCGGACAGGAAGCCGCGGTGCTCACCCTGCCCGACTCCATCGCCTGGCTCTTGAACATCCGCGGCAGCGACATCCCCCGCAACCCGGTGCCCCACGCCTTCGCCGTGCTCCACGACACCGGGCAACTGACACTCTATGTCGATGCCGAAAAGCTCGACGACGAGGTCCGGGCGCATTTGGGCGACGACGTGCAGATCCGCCCCGCCAACGCCTTCGGCCCCGGCCTCAACAGCCTAACCGGACCTGTCCGGCTCGACCGGTCGAGCGTGCCGCTCTGGGTCTCCAAGCAACTCGAAGAGGCCGGCGTGCCGCTGGTCTGGGGCGACGATCCCTGCATCCTGCCCAAAGCCCGCAAGACCGAAGCCGAGATCGCCGCCACCCGCACCGCCCATATCCGCGACGGTGCCGCGCTCTGCCAGTTTCTCGCGTGGTATGACGCTCAGCCGCCCGGCACCATCACCGAGATCGACGTGGTCACAAGGCTCGAGACCGAACGCCGGGCCACCAACGAGCTGCTCGACATCAGCTTCGACACAATCGCCGGCTCCGGCCCGCATGGCGCGCTGGCCCATTACCGGGTCACCGAAAAGACCAACCGCACGCTGGAAGACGGCGATCTTCTGGTGCTCGACGGCGGCGGGCAATATATCGACGGCACCACCGACATCACCCGCACCCTGCCCGTGGGCACGCCCGGCGCCGATGAACGCGCCGCTTTCACCCGCGTATTGCAGGGCATGATCGCCATGAGCCGCGTGCGCTGGCCCAGCGGGCTGGCGGGCCGCGACCTCGACGTTCTGGCGCGCTACCCGCTGTGGCTGGCCGATCAGGATTACGCCCACGGCACCGGCCACGGCGTCGGCGTCCATCTCTGCGTCCACGAAGGCCCCCAGCGCCTGTCCCGCGCGGGCGAGGTGGCACTGGAACCGGGCATGATCGTCTCGAACGAGCCGGGCTATTACCGCGAGGGCGCCTTCGGCATCCGTATCGAGAACCTCGTCGTGGTGACCGAGGCCGACCCCCTGCCCGGCGGCGACCAGACCGGAAAGCTGTGCTTCGAGACGATCAGCTTCGTGCCCATCGACCGGCGCCTGATCGAAACCGACATGCTGACCGACGCCGAAACGGACTGGCTGAACGCCTATCACGCCACCTGTCTCGAAAAGATCGGCCCCCGCCTGACCGGGCCCGCGCGCGACTGGCTGGAGGCCGCAACCGCGCCCCTGTGACACATTGGTGTCACACGGGCCCGGCAAATCGGTGTAAGACACCGAAAGACATATGTCACACCGGGGAGGGACAAAGACCATGACGACGATCAGAATCCGCAAAGCCGAAGGCACATGGACCGTGCGCGCGGGCGGCGCCATCCTCGTGGAAAGCAAAAGCGCCCTCGCGCTCAGCGAGGACGGCCATCCCGACATCATCTATTTCCCGCGCGACGACATCGCCATGGCCTTCCTCGACGAGACCGACCACACCAGCCACTGCCCCCACAAGGGCGACGCCAGCTATTACTCCATCGTCACCAAGAGCCAGACGCTCCAGAACGCGGCATGGAGCTATGACGACCCCAAGCCGGATGTCGAGCGCATCAAGGGCCACATCGCCTTTTACGCCAACGAGAACGTCACCGTCGAACGCATCTGAGGTCACGGCCGGGGCACCGGCGCCTAGCTGTGCTCCTCCCGCGACACCGCCGCCAGCGCCCGGTTATAGGTCTTGAGCGCGTCGACATGGAACAGCGCGCCCAGCAATTCGGGCGGCTCGCCCTCCGTGGTCAGCGACACCACCGGCACGAAAGGCACCGCCGTGCGCTCGAACACCGCCATCGCCGCCTCCAGCGTGGCGCCGCCATCCACATAGACCCCCTCGCCGATCAGCTCCCAGCACCGCTCTTCCGGCGCGGCCTTCTCGGTGCCCTTGGGTCGCATCACGTTCGAGACCATGTACATCGACAGAAGATAGGCCTGTGGCCCGGCCGCCACCTGCACCCCGCGCCGCTCGAGCTGCGTGAGGAAGAACGACCGTTTAACGAGGTTCGAGCCAAGCGCCGTCGACATCGACACCGCCACCATCACCGCCAGCCCCGTCTGCCAGTCGCCGGTCAGCTCGAAGACGATCAGCGTGGTCGAGATCGGCGCCCCCAGCACGGCGGCGGCGACCGCCCCCATCCCGGCCAGCGCATAAAGCGTCGATGACCCCGACACCTCCGGGAACAGCCCTGTCGCGATCAGCCCAAAGCTGAGACCCGTCAGCGCCCCCACCATCAGCGAGGGCGAGAACACGCCGCCCCCCATCCGCCCGCCCAGCGTGATCGCCACCGCCACCACCTTGAGCACCGCGAAGACCATCGCCTCGTGCAACACCAACTGCCCGGTCAGCGCCAGCGACGTCGTCTCGTACCCCACGCCGATAATATGCGGAAACCAGATAGCCAGCAGCCCCAGCAGCGCCCCCGACACCGCCGGCCGCAGCCAGCGCGGCATCCGCGTGCGCATCTGCACGAAATTCGCCATGTCCTCGGCAAACAGGATGGCATGCATCAGCGCCGTCGCCACCAGCCCGCAAACCAGCCCGAGAATCAGGAAGGCCGGCAATTCAACGTAGAATTCCAGCGCGCTGGCCACCGGCAGCGTGAACTCGGTAACGTCGCCGAATTCCAGCCGGTTGATCACCGTGCCCGCGACCGAGGCGATGACGATCGGCGCAAAGGCATGCAGCGCAAAGTGCCGCAGCACCACTTCCAGCGCGAACAGCGCCCCGGCAATCGGCGCGTTGAACGAGGCCGACACAGCCGCCGCGACGGCACAGCCCAGCAGGTCGCGCCCGGTCACCCCGTCGGCATTGATCCGGTTGCTCACCCACGAGGAAATGACCCCCGCCAGATGCACCACCGGCCCTTCCCGCCCGCTCGATCCGCCGGTGCCCAGCGTAATGATCGACGCCGCCGCCGAGGCCAGCCCGATGCGCCCCTCGACCCGGCCTTCCTGAAGTGCCGCGCCCTCGATCACGTCCGAGACCGAGCGCACCCGCCCATCCGGCGTGAACCGGTGCAGGATGACACCCACCACCAGCCCGCCAAGGATCGGCACGGCCATGACCCAGTACCACGGCAGCGCCGCCGCCGCGCTGTGGACATAGGCCATGCCCTCCGCACTGTAGGCCCAGCTTTGCAGCGTTTCGATTCCCCGCCGGAACAGCAGCGCCGCGAAGCCGGCGGCAATCCCGATGGCCAGCGCGATCAGCCAGAACTGGAACTGACTCGGCCCACGGTCCAGCAATACGCGCCAACCGTTCCGTCCCGCCCGCATCGCGGCGTTGACCTTGCCCCCCAGGAAATGCCGCGACGATTGTGTCATGCCGGGGGCATATCCCGGCTCACCCGCACTTTTCCCCGCGTGCCGCTTCGACTAGGCTTGGCACTTGAACGGAAAAGAGGGCTCTGCATGACTATCCAGGCTGCAATCGGCGCGTTGACCACCTTATTAGGACAACGGCTGACATGCTCCAAGGGCGAACTGGCCCAGCACGGCGAATCGGAGACGCACTTTCCCCTCTCCCCGCCCGACGCCGTGGCCTATCCCGACACGACGGAGGAGGTTGCCGCCATCCTCGAAATCTGCGCCGAGAATCATTGCCCTGTCGTGGGCTGGGGCACGGGCACCTCTCTGGAAGGTCAGGCACAGGCGTTTCAGGGCGGGCTTTGCGTCGATTTCTCCCGGATGAACAAGGTTCTCGAGATATCGCAGGACGACATGCATGTCCGCGTTCAGCCCGGCGTGACCCGCGAGGCGCTGAACGAGGAACTGCGCGCCACCGGCCTCTTCTTCCCGGTCGATCCCGGCGCCAACGCCTCGCTCGGCGGGATGGCCTCGACCCGCGCCAGCGGCACCACGGCGGTGCGCTACGGCACGATGCGCGACAACGTCATGGCGCTCGAGGTGGTCACCGCCACGGGCGAGGTCATCCGCACCGGAAGCGCCGCCCGCAAAAGCTCGGCCGGCTACGACCTGACCGGGCTGTTCGTCGGCTCCGAGGGCACGCTGGGCCTGATCACCGAACTCACCCTGCGCCTGCAAGGCATCCCCGAAGCCATTTCCTCGGCCGTCTGCGCCTTTGCGGAGGTGGACCACGCGGTGAACTGCGTCAGGGACACGATCCAGATGGGCCTGCCCGTCGCCCGGATCGAACTGGTCGATATCGACAGCGTGCAGGCCGTGAACGTCTATTCCGGCATGACCCTGCCGCCGAAACCCCACCTCCTGCTCGAATTCCACGGCTCCGATGCGGGCGTGGCCGAACAGGCCGAGACCTTCGGCGCCATCGCCGAGGAACACGGCGGCTCGGGCTTCGACTGGGCCACCAAGCCTGAGCAGCGCAACGCGCTCTGGACCATGCGGCACAACGCCTACCACGCCATCCTCGCCTCCCGCCCCGGCTGCCGGGCCGTGGTCACCGATGTCTGCGTGCCGATCTCGCGGCTGGCCGAAGCGGTCGAGACCTGCCGCGCCGACCTCAGCGCGCATGACGTGCAGGGGCCGATCCTCGGCCATGTGGGCGACGGCAATTTCCACGCGATCCTGCTGTTCGACCCCGACGATGCGGACGAGAAACAGCGCGTCCTCGACGCCTCCAACCGGCTGGTCGACCTCGCCCTTTCGCTGGGCGGAACATCCACCGGCGAACACGGCATCGGCATCGGCAAGCTGGGCTATATGAAGCGAGAGCACGGGGGCGCGTGGTCGATGATGGGCGCGATCAAATCGGCGCT
Source organism: Roseovarius sp. (assembly GCA_040220035.1). Classification (GTDB taxonomy): domain Bacteria; phylum Pseudomonadota; class Alphaproteobacteria; order Rhodobacterales; family Rhodobacteraceae; genus Roseovarius. Next base: position 27,410 of record JAVJTX010000052.1, read on the forward strand.
CGACCCCGGCAACATCATGAACCCCGGCAAGCTCGTGCCGCCCCGCAACTGAGGCCGCCTCACCATGCTCCTGCGCCGTCTCACCCTCCTGTGCTGCCTCGCCACCCCGGCCCTGGCCGAGCCCGTCACCTTCCCGGCAGCAAGCAACTATGACGGCGCTCCGGTCACGCTCGAGGCCACGCTGGAAAATCCAGCCGGCCCCGGCCCCCACCCCGCCGTCATCCTGATGCATGGCTGCGGCGGGCTACAGCCATCGGTGGCCGAGGCGCTCAGCCTCCACGCCAAGGCCCTCAACGACGCAGGCTTCGCAACCCTCATCCTCGACAGCTTCGGCCCACGGGGCATCAGTGGCGGCCATGTCTGCGAAACCTACGAGCGCCTCGGCAACGCCCGCCGCTACCGGATGCAGGACACGCGCGACGCCAAGGCCTATCTCGAAAGCCGACCGGAGATCGACGCTGCCAACATCTTCGTCATGGGCCAGTCCAACGGCGGCAGCGTCGCCATCCGCCTCTCACAGCGCGACACGCGAGAGTTCCGCGCGCTCGCCGCCTATTACCCGTGGTGCGGCGCCTTCAACCGGCTGGGGGCGAAGGCCGAACTGACCACTCCGCTGATCGTCTTCGGCGGCGAGGCCGATGACTGGGTCCCCCCCGACGACTGCACCACGATCTCCGCCCAAGGCGCCGACTATGCCGTCCATGTCTACCCCGGCGCCGCCCACAGCTTCGACCTGCAAATTCCTGAACAGCGGTTTCAGGGACACCTCGTCGGCAATAACGCCCCTGCGGAGCAAGACAGCCGCGCCAGAATGATCGCCTTCTTCAGGCACCACCTCGCCCAGCCCTGACGCCTACCCCGCCATCAGCGACTCGGCCGCCGCGCGCGCCTCGGCGGTGACGGTGTCGCCCGACAGCATCCGCGCGATTTCGTCCACCCGTGCAGGCCCCGCCAGCGGCGCCACGGTGGACAGCGTCTGCTCCCCCTCCACCCGCTTGGCCACCTGCCAGTGATGCGCCCCGCGGGCGGCGACCTGCGGCGAATGCGTCACCACCAGCACCTGCCCCTGCTCCGCCAGACTTGCCAGCCGCCGACCCACAGCATCCGCCGTGGCCCCGCCGACGCCGCGGTCGATCTCGTCGAAAATCATCGTAACCGGGCTGTCCTCCCCGGTCAGGCAGACCTTCAGCGCCAGAAGAAACCGGCTCAACTCCCCGCCCGAGGCGATCTTGTTGAGCGGCCCCGCCGGCGCGCCGGGGTTGGTCGCAACCGTAAAGGTCACGCCATCCTGCCCGTCAGGTCCGGGCTCGGCCGGTTCGACTTTCGTCTCGAACGCCGCCCGCTCCATCTTCAGCGGCGCCAGCTCGTTGCCCATCGCCTTGTCGAGCCGCCCCGCCGCAGCCCTGCGCGCCGCGCTCAGGCTCTCCGCCGCCGTGCCATAGGCCGCCTCGGCCTTCGCGACCGCATCACGCAGCGCCGCAATATCCGCGTCGCCCTGCTCCACCGCGTTCAACCGCGACCGCAGGTCATCTGCAAACCCCGCCAGATCATCCGCCAGCACGCCATGCTTCCTTGCCAGCGCCCTTATCGCGAAAAGCCGCTCCTCGGCCTCTTCCAGCTCCGCGGGGTTGAAACTCAGCGCCTCAAGGAACCGTCCCACCCCCGAGGTCGCCTCGTCCAGCTCCACCATTGCCCGGCCGATCGCCGCCATCGGCTCGTCCAACTCGCCCTCGGCACTGTCCGACACACCCTCAAGCCAGCGCAGCGCATCCCCCGCCGCGCCCTCGGCCCCGTCGCTCAGCGCCCCCTGCGCCTTCGCGACATCCTCCCGGATCCGCTCGGCGGCCTGCATCATCCGCCGGCGACGGTCGAGCTCCTCCTCCTCGCCCGCCTCCGGTGACAGCTTGTCCAGCTCGCCCACCGCGTGGCGCAGGAACTCCTCGTCGGCCCGCGCCTTCTCCAGCGCCACCTCGGCCTCCTCCAGCGTGCCCCGCGCCTCGCGCATCTCGCGCCATGCCTGCCGGACCGCCGCGCGCTCCGACCCCAGCCCGCCATACTCGTCCAGCAGCGCCCGGTGCCCCCGCGGGTTCAGCAATCCGCGGTCATCCTGCTGCCCATGCAATTCCACCAGCGTATCCGACAATTTCCGCAACACCTCGCCCGAACAGCGCCGGTCGTTGACATAGGCCGTCTTGCGCCCGTCCCGCGTGTTCACCCGCCGCAAAAGCAGCGTGTCGTCCTCCGGCAACCCGGCCTCGGCCAGAACAGCGCGCGCCGGATGCCCCGGTGCCAGATCGAACTCGGCCATCACCTCGCCCTGTTCGGCCCCCTGCCGCACCAGCTCGGCCCGCCCGCGCCAACCCAGGACGAAGCCGAGGGAATCAAGCAGAATCGACTTGCCCGCCCCGGTTTCGCCAGTCAGCACGTTCAACCCCGGCCGGAATTCCAGCTCGAGGTGGTCGATGATAAGGATGTCGCGAATATCGAGTGCGCGCAGCATCAGGCCAACCCGTCAGACGGGTGGGTCTCCCCACCCTGTTCTACAGCCACCGGCCCTTGATCATCTGGCGATACACCTGCCGCAGCCAGTTGTCGCCCACCGCTTCCAGCGTCAGGCCCCGGCCGGTCAACAGCTTGTAGCTGTCCTCGTACCATTCGGTTCCACGGAAGTTGTAACCAAGGATCGCCCCCGCCGTCCGCGCCTCGTCGGTCAGGCCGAGCGACAGGTAGGCCTCCACCAGACGGTGCAGCGCCTCGGCGGTGTGGGTCGTCGTCTGGAAATCCTCGACCACCACCCGGAACCGGTTGATCGCGGAGGTGAAGTGGCTGCGCTTGAGATAGTAGCGGCCCACCTCCATCTCCTTCGACGCAAGGTGGTCGAAGGCAAGATCGAATTTCAGCACGGCCGACTTGGCATATTCGCTGTCGGGATAGCGCTCGATCACCTCGCGCAGCGATTGCAGCGCCTGAAAGGTCAAACCCTGGTCGCGGCCGACCTCGTCGATCTGGTCGTAATAGCTCAGCGCCAGAAGGTAATGGGCATAGGCCGCATCCTCGTCGGTCGGGTAGAAATCGACATAGCGTTGCGCGGCCGAACGGCTGTTCTCGTAATCCTTGGCCTCGTGATAGGCAAAGGCCTGCATGATCACGGCGCGCTTGGCCCATTCCGAATAGGGGTACAGGCGCTCGACCTCGCCGAAAACGCTCGCCGCCAGTTCCGGGTTGTTCCGAGCAAGGTCGTATTCGCCCCGCTCGAAAATCTGTTCCGCGGTGAAGTTCTCGTAATTCGCATCGCCCCGTTCGACGCTGTCCGCGCCGCCACATCCGGACAGTGCCAGACCTGCCACCAGAATCCCCGCCAGACCGGTACGAACCTTCGCCGATGTCATGATGTCAGAACTCACCCAGTTGCAAAAATTGGCCGGACCAAATCCGGCGATCGGGTTTGGTCCTAGCACATAAATCCGTGATGCAAAATCACTTTGGCGCGTTTCGGGGCCACCTGATCAGGCGACTTCGGGAATTTCCCGCGGATGCACACCGGCGCCCGGCAGACGCGCCGCCGTTTCGGCGTCGCATTCGACCACTTCGAACGCCTCCGGATCGGCAAAAAGCGCGCGCAGCAGGTCGTTGGTCAGCGCATGGCCCGCCCGGTTTCCCTGGTAGTGGCCAAGGATCGGCAGACCGGCAAGGCCCAGGTCGCCCAACGCGTCGAGCATCTTGTGCCGCACCGGCTCGTCCGCGTGGCGCAGGCCGCCGGGACAGATCACCCGGTCCCCGTCGAACACCACGGCGTTGACGCCGGGATTGCCGCCCTGCGCAAGCCCGTTGGCCAGCATCGCGTCCACATCCGCCTGGCGACAGAAGGTCCGGCTCGTGGCCAGCTCGCGCACGAAACTGCCGTTCGACATGTTCAGCGTTTTCTTCTGGCTGCCGATCGCCGCATCTTCGAAATCGATGCTGAACTCGATCAGCAGCGTTTCGTGCGGCACCAGCCGCGCCATCGCGTCGCCGCGGCGCACATCGACCGGCTTGCGGATGCGGATCGCCTTCACCGGCGCGTCGGAACTGCGGATACCCTTCGAAAGGATGCCGCGCACGAAGACCGAGGCGCTGCCATCCATGATCGGCACTTCCGGCCCGGCCACCTCGACCAGCGCATTGTGAATGCCACAGCCCACCATCGCCGCCATGATATGCTCGACGGTCGAAATCTCGACACCGTGGCGGTTGACGATACGGGTGCAAAGCGGCGATTGCAGAACGTGATCCCACATCGCGGGGATGTCGTTCTGCCCAAGCGCACAGTCGGTCCGCCGGAACACGATCCCGCAATCCGGACCGGCCGGACGGATCGTAACCCTCGCCGGCAGCCCGGAATGCAGGCCGACGCCGGAAAAGGAGACAGCGGTTTTGATCGTGTTTTGCAAGGTTAACCTCGATCGTGTTCAGACTTCGTTGTGTTACAATTTTGTCTAATTATGGGGCCGGCGTTTAACAACTCAATCTTTGCAACGTCCTGAAACATGCGGGAACGGGGCTTGGCAACAATCCGCCGACCCGAATCACCCCTTCCATCAAGCCGTTGAAACAAAAGAAAAAGGGCCGTCAAAAACGGCCCTTTCACTGTGTCACTTTTCGCTTGTTCAGTTGGCCTGACGGCGCAGGAAAGCGGGAATTTCGATCTGGTCGTCCTCGTCCTCATAGGCGTCTTCCTGCGGCGCCTGACGGGATTGAACCGGCGGCTGCTGCCGGGCCGGGCGTGCGCCGCCCTGCACGGCCTCGCTGCCGCTGCCGGTCATCCGGTTGATAAGCGAGTTGATCCCGAAGCGCGACTTCTCTCCGCTTGCCGCGGCTTCGCGCGGGGCGGGCTCGGCGGCACGCGGCTGCTGCTGGCCGGGATTGCGGCCAACGGCGGCTTGCAAACGCGCCATCGCGTCGGGCGAGGGCTCGCCCAGCGACGGGCCCCGCGGCGCGACAAAGCTCTCGCGCATGTCCTCTTCCTCGGCGGCGACGGGCGCTTCCGGCTCCGGCGCGGGCTGATAGGCCGGGGCCGGCAGACCGTCATCATCGGTCGCCATGTCCTCGTCCGAGCCAAAGATATCCTCGTACTGATCCTCGGCAGCGGCGCTCTGCGCGTCGAACCCGTTGAACAGGGTCGGCTCCGCCTCGGCCTGCGCAGCGACGGCGGGCTGTTCGGCCCGCGCGGCCACCTGCGGCACCTCGGCGATCGGCGCCTCGGGCTCGACCACATGCTCACGCGAAGGCTTCAGCGGCTCGGCCAGCGAGCGGCGCGGCACAGGAATGTCGCTATGCACGTTGCTGGCGTCGATACCGGTGGCGACGACGCTCACCCGCATCATGCCTTCCATCGCCGGATCCAGCGTCGAGCCGACGATGATGTTGGCATCGGCGTCCACTTCCTCGCGGATGCGGTTCGCGGCTTCGTCCAGTTCGAACAGGGTCAGATCGTGCCCGCCGGTGATATTGATCAGGACGCCCTTCGCACCCTGCAGGCTGATCTCGTCCAGCAGCGGGTTTGCTATCGCCTTCTCGGCGGCCTGAATGGCGCGATCTTCGCCAGCGTCCTCGCCGGTACCCATCATCGCCTTGCCCATCTCGTCCATCACGGCACGAACATCGGCAAAGTCGAGGTTGATCAGGCCGGGCCGGACCATCAGGTCGGTCACGCCCTTAACACCCTGGTACAGAACGTCATCCGCCAACGAGAACGCCTCGGTGAAGGTCGTCTTCTCATTGGCCAGACGGAACAGGTTCTGGTTCGGAATGATGATCAGCGTATCGACGACCTTCTGCAGCGCATCGACGCCGTCCTCGGCCTGCTTCATCCGCTTGCCGCCCTCGAACTGGAACGGCTTGGTCACGACGCCCACGGTCAGCACGCCCAGCTCGCGGGCGGCCTGCGCGATGATCGGCGCGGCCCCGGTGCCGGTGCCCCCGCCCATG
>JAVJTX010000053.1:0-2267 GCA_040220035.1 Roseovarius sp.
GCGTGGATCGTGGTCATCGAGCCGTCGTGGCCGGTGTTCATGGCCTGCAGCATGTCGATCACCTCCTCGCCGCGCGTCTCGCCGACGATGATGCGGTCGGGGCGCATCCGCAGGGCGTTCTTGAGACAGTCGCGGGGCGAAACCTCGCCCTTGCCCTCGACGTTGGGGGGGCGGCTTTCCATCCGGCCGACATGGGTCTGTTGGAGCTGGAGTTCGGCTGTGTCCTCGATGGTGAGGATGCGCTCGGCGTTGTCGATGAAGGAGGAGAGCGCGTTGAGCGTGGTGGTTTTACCGGAGCCGGTCCCGCCAGAGACGATGACGTTCAGCCGGGTGGCGACGGCGGCCTGAAGATAGGCGGCCATTTCCTCGTTGAAGGCGCCGAAGCGGACGAGATCGTCGATGCCGAGCTTGTCCTTCTTGAATTTCCGGATCGAGACGAGGCTGCCATCGACCGCGATGGGCGGCACCATGGCGTTGAAACGCGAGCCGTCGGCAAGGCGGGCGTCGACATAAGGGTTGGATTCGTCGACGCGGCGGCCCACGGCGGAGACGATCTTGTCGATGATCCGCAGCAGGTGCTTTTCATCCTTGAAGGTCACGTCGGAGAGCGACAGCTTGCCGTCGCGCTCGACGAAGATCTGATGCGGGCCGTTGACGAGGATGTCGTTGACCGTGTCGTCCTTGAGCAGGGTTTCGAGCGGGCCGAGGCCCTTGACCTCGTCGTAGAGTTCCTGCGTGAGGGTGGCGCGATCTTCGCGGTTGAGGACGATGGAGCGCTCTTCCAGCACCTCGGCGGCGATGGAGCTGATCTCGGCGCGGAGGTCGGATTCGGTGGCGGTGTCGAGCGCGGCGAGGTTCAGGTTGTCGAGCAGCGAGCGGTGCAGGTCGAGCTTGATCTCGCCCAGCCGCTCCTTGCGCTTGCGATCCTTGTCGGCGGGCGAGGGCGCGGCGGCCTGAACCGGCGAGGGCCGGCGCAGCGACGCGGGCTTCGGCGCGGCCTCGGCCGACTGGGGCTTGGGCATTTCGACCGGGGCTTTGACCTTGGCGGCCTTTTCGGGGGCGGCGCCAGATTTCTTGTAGCGAGAGAACATCCGTTATCTACCTTTTCACGCCGCTTCTTCGGCGTCGGGTTTGCCGATCTCGTGCAGGGAGGCGGCCAGTTTGGCGATTTCCTTGCGCAGCGGGTTCTTGGCCGCCGAGTGGGCGAGCGGCGAGCCGTGATCCCCCGCCTGGGTGACCACGCGGCCGCCGTCGGGCAGTTGGACCTCGATGCTGATCTCGAGGCTTTCGGCCATGCGCTTGACGCGGCTCTTGCCGTTGAGATCGGTGAATTTGGGCGAGCGGTTCAGACAGAAGCGCAGCTTTTCGACCGGCAGGTCCTCGGAGCGCAGCGCGCGCTTGAGGCGCAGGGCGTTCTGGGCCGAGCGCATGTCGAGTTCGAGCGTGACGAAATAGATCTGCGCGGCGTTGAGCACAGTTTCCGTCCACTGGACGAGCGTGGCCGGCATGTCGACGATCACGTAGTCGAATTTCGAGCGGGCGAATTCGAGCACGCGGCCCACATCCTCGGGCGTGATCATGTCGAGGGGCAGCATGTCGGCGGGCGCGGTAAGCACCCAGAGCTTGTCCTCGAAGGCGGTCAGGGACTGCTTGAAGATGTCCTCGTCCATAGATTCGGTGTCGGACCACATCTCGAACACCGCGTCGCGGCGGGGCAGGTCGAGATAGGTGGCGGTCGAGCCGGTCTGAAGCCCGAAATCGAGCAGGCAGACGCGGGGCGGATCGGTCTTGTCGACGGTGGCCAGTTCCCAGGCGAGGTTGACCGCGAGGGTGGTGGCGCCGGTGCCGCCGGCGAGGCCCTGAACCGCGAGCAGGACCCCATCGCCGGGCGTGTTGCCGGCGGCGAAGGGCGTACCTTCGACGGTGGCTTGTTCCTCGCGGCGGCGGATGCGTTCGATGGCGGCCTCGAGCTCGCCTTCGGGAAGGGGGTAGGGGACGAATTCGTCGGCGCCCTGGCGCAGAAGCTGGTGCAGGACGGCGGGGCTGACATCCTCGGCGATGAGGATGACGCGGATGCCGCGCGCGGCGGCCATGGTGATGATTTCGCTGAGCAGCGGGATGTCATCCTCGTCGGAATCGTCGATGGCGACGGCGGCGAACTCGATGCCGGTCGCCTCGGGCTGGCCGAAGAAGGCCAGCGCCTCGTTGATGTTCAGATCGCCCCAGGCCTCGCCGAGCGCGGCTTCCATGTCCTCGATGAGCAGGTC
>JAVJTX010000054.1:0-14997 GCA_040220035.1 Roseovarius sp.
TTCAGCTTCTCGACACGCTCGTCGCTCCAGGACATGCGCCACCCCTTATGTCAAAAGGCGGCCAATCGGCGGGCCGCCCGGTTCCTTTTCAGAGGCTTCTATTCTAATCACTGCAGCATGAGTTACAAGGTATCGAATCACGCAGCCGCGCCCGAGGGCGCCACGGGCACACCCGCGATCCGGATGGGAAGCCGCCGGTTCGGGCGGGTCAACTGGATGGGGCTGTATACGCTGTGCGCCCGCGAGATACAGAGGTTCATGTCGGTCTGGACCCAGACGCTGCTGGCGCCGCTGGTGACGGCGGGGCTGTTCATGGTGATCTTCTCGATTGCCATCGGGCCGCGCCGGGGCGAGGTGATGGGGGTGGATTTCACCACGTTCATCGCGCCGGGAATCCTGATGATGACGGTGATCCAGAATGCGTTTGCCAATACATCCTCGTCGATCGTGATCGGCAAGGTGCAGGGCAATATCGTCGATACGCTGATGCCGCCGCTCAGCCCGGCGGAGCTGGTGATCGGCTACCTTGCCGGTGCGGTGGGCCGCGGGGTGTTCGTGGCGCTGGCGATCAGTGCGGGGCTGCTTGTCTTCCTCGGGATCGTGCCGCAGCATCCGCTCTGGGCGCTGACCTTCGTGGTGCTGGGCTCGGCGCTGGTGGGGGGGCTTGGCATGGTGGCGGGGATCTTTGCCAACAAGTTCGACCAGATGGCGGCGATCACCAATTTCATCATTACGCCGCTGGCCTTCCTGTCGGGCACGTTCTACTCGGTCGAGGCGCTGCCGACGGGGTTGCGGGAGATCACCCATGCCAACCCGGTCTTCTACCTGATTGACGGGGTGCGGTTCGGGGTGATCGGTGTTTCGGACAGCTCGCCGTGGCTGGGGCTGGCGGTGGCGGTGGCGGCGACGCTGGCGGTGTCGGCGCTGGCGTGGCTGATGTTCCGGCGGGGCTATCGGCTGAAGGCCTGAGGCTCAGGCCGGGGTGAGCGCGCAGGTCAGGCGGACCTTGCGGCCGTCGCGGAAGTAATCCTTCATCCCGGTGCGGTCATCGCCCAGAAGCAGTTCGTGATCGACCCAGGTCAGGTCCATGCCTAGGGCTTCGGCCATGAACTCGGTCGCGCGGCGGCTGGGGACGCCCACCACGGTGTGCGTCTGACCGGCGACATCGGTGACGGCGTTGAGCGGGTTCGAGACCTCTTCCTTGAGCACCTGCACCATGGCGTTGTCGGCCTTGATGAACTCGCTGTCGATGATGACGAGTTGCGGGTTCAGCCGGCGGAGAAGCGACAGCAGGCGGAAGTGATCCATGATGTGGTAGAAAATGCCGTAGACGGCTACCACGTCGAAACTTTCGCCCGCCGCGATGCGCGCCTCGATCTCGGCGAATAGGTCGTTGCGGTGCAGGGTGACGCGCGGCTTGTAGGGGGTGTCGGGGAACTGCTCGAAGCGCGCGACGAGGTCGGCGCGGGCCTCGACGCCCACGACCTCCTCCGCGCCGGCATGGGCCAGCGCATAGGACCAGCGCCCGTCATGGGCCGCGAGGTCGAGCACGCGGGCGCCGGCGATCTGGGGCTGGAACGGGTCGATGATCAGGCGGTGCCGCTGGTCGAGCCGGTGAACGGTGGTGGCGTTGTCGTCATAGGGCGGCAGGGATTTGAGGAAATCGAAGAAACCGCTCATGTCGCCTGCCTCCGTCTTGTCGCGCGCGTCAGGTGCACAGTTGCTCGGCGAGCTTGCCGTAGTTGACGTAGGCGTCCCAGAATTCCTCGTCGACCGAGCGTTTGGACTGGCGGATTTCCTGGGCCCGGTGGGGGTCGGAGTAGAAGCTGACCGCGCGCCGCTGTTGCGAGGAGGAGAGGGTTTTGTCCGCTGCCGCCTGAATGCAGCCGCACAGTTCGCGCGTGCGCCCGTCGCGGCCGGATTGCAGGCAGGCCTTGCTGATCGGGCCGAAGGCGACCGGGGCCGAACGCATGACGACCACGCGATCGGGTTCGCGCGGGCCACTGCCGCCGCAGCCTGCTAGAAATACCGCCAGTCCGAGGAATGTTACTCGCTTCATCGCCCTTGCCCGTATCTGCCAGCCCGCCAATCTGCCGGGGTTGAGCCCCCGGTCAGACATATGCGGGTCGATTTGCCCGATCATCGCTCAAACCGGCGGGATTTACAATCGGCAAGATGGGATCGGGGCGCGCGGCTGGGCGGCGGTTTATTCGATCTTGCCGCTCCACGAGCCGAAGCTCGTCCATTTTTTTGGCAGGAGCGATCCGGAGGTCAGCGCCGGGTTGGCGTGACCGGTGTCGCGGAAGGTGACGCGGAGGCCGCCGCCCCTTGTGCCGCTGCGCCCGAAATGCAGTTCCTGCCGGGGAATGCGCACCTCGAGCCGGCGGTTTGCGTCGCTTGCGCGCCAGTCGCGGTTGAGCCGGACGCAGCCGGCGGGGGCGCCGGCATAGCTCTGGCTGGGGGCCACCTGTTGCAAGAAGTTGAGGTTGTAGGTCAGCACCTCATTGCCGAGCGCGATGGAGCCCTTGGCCAGCACCACGTTGCCCTTGTGGCGGACATAGGCGGTGAGGCGCTCGCTCTCGGCCCAGATGCCGCAGAGGCCGGTCTTGCCGGCCCAGTTGCGCAGCTCGATGGCGACGGTGACGCCGCCGCCGGTGGAATACTCGCCGCCGCCCAGCACGGGGGCGGGGCCCAGTTTTGCGGGGGTGCCGGCAATGGCGGCAGTACCGGCGATGAGAATGGCGAGGGTGGAGATCAGGCGGAGCGGGCGCATCGGGGCCTCCTTCATCGGGTTGGATGAAGGGTACGCCCTGTGCGCCCGACCGGCAAGCGCCGTCAGCCGGCCCGGTCCAGCATCCGGTCCTCGACGATGCGGTCGGCGAGGTGGGCGGGGCTGGCGTTCTCGCCTTCGGCCCGGGCGAGGATGCGTTCCATGGTGGTTTCGATGGCCTTGAGCTTGCCCGCGACCCAAGGGGCGGGATCCTCGATATGCAGGATTTCCGCCGCGACGTTGATGATGCCGCCGCCATTGGCGACATAGTCGGGCAGGTAGAGGATGCCGCGGGCGTGCATAAGGTCGGCATCGGCCTCGGTAGCGAGCTGGTTATTGGCGGCCCCGGCAATCAGTTTGGCACGGATTTGCGGGATGGATTCGGCGTTGAGGATGCCGCCGATGGCGCAGGGGGCGAAGATGTCGGCCTCGGCGGCGTGGATGGTGCGGGGGTCGCCCACGGCGCCGTTGAAGTCGCGCGCGGTGGCGGCGGTGCGGGCCGGGTTCATGTCGGCGATGATGAGGCGGGCGCCTTCGTCATGCAGCAGGCGGCAGAGGTGCCAGCCGACATGGCCAAGGCCCTGCACCGCGACGGTCTTGCCGGTGAGGTCACGGGAACCGAAGACGCGGGCAGCGCCGACCTTCATGGCGCCCAGTACCCCTTGGGCGGTGACCGGAGACGGATCGCCGCTGGCGTGAGCGCCGTCGTCGCGCCCGGCCACGAAGCGGGTGACGCCGGCCATGACGCCCATGTCCTCTGGGGTCATGCCCATGTCTTCGGCGGTCCAGTAGCGGCCGTCAAGCTGTTCCACCGCACGGCCCATGGCGCGCATGAGCTGCGGGGACTTGTCCTTGACCGGCTCGCCGATGATGACGGCCTTGCCCCCGCCCAGCGGCAGGTCGGCCGCGGCGTTCTTGTAGCTCATGCCGCGGGAAAGATTGAGCACGTCGTCGAGGGCGGCATCGTCGCTGTCATAGACGCGCATCCGCAATCCGCCCGCCGCCGGGCCGCGCGTGGTGGAGTGCAGCGCGATGAAACCCTTGAGGCCGCTGGCCGGGTCCTCGACGCGGTAGGCTTCTTCGTGGGTCTCGGATGACAGACGTGTCAGCATGGCGATCTCCTCCTGTGATGGAGGTAGGCATACCTGATGCCGGGCGCAAAGAATCGGCGAATATCGGCTGTAATTGGTGTATGATTGATGGAAATCTCCAGAATTTTGGAACTTGGTGGAGAAAATGGACAAGACAGATCGTCAGATCATCGCCGCGCTGCAACGGGACGGGCGCCAGAAGCTTGCCGACCTGTCCGAGCGGATCGGCCTGTCGCCCACGCCGCTGGCGCGGCGAATCGCGCGGCTGGAGAAGGAAGGGATCATCACCGGCTATTCCGCCCGGGTGGACCAGGAAAAGCTGGGGCTGCCGCTCAATATCTTCATCTTCGTGGAGTTGGAAAAGCAGACGCGCGCGGCGATCACCGCGTTCGAGCGCGACCTGCGGCGGTTCGAGGAGGTGATGGAGTGTTTCCTGATGACCGGCACGCGTGACGTGTTGATCCGGGTGGTGGCGGCCGATCTGGCGGCGTTCGACCGGTTTCTCGAGGACGGGCTGATGCAGACCGAGAATATCCGGTCGATGCGGTCGAGCTTTGCCCTGCGCACGATGATCCGGCGGAACGCGCTGCCGCAGGACTGACGGGGCCCTGCGGCGGGGGCGTCATTCGGGTTTGCGGGCCACAACGAAGCGGCGCGGGGGCCGGGCCGGGTAGTTGCCGGTTTCGATGATCTTCAGGCCGGTCGCCTCGATCTCGGTTTCGAGGGTGCGGACGGGCATGAAGGCCACGTGGGGGGCCTTGCCGATCAGTTGCATGAGCGGCAGGGCGATCCGGGTCATCCGGTATTCCAAATTTGCCTCGCCCGGGCCGGGGCGGCAGAAGGTCTTGGAGATGAAGAGGCCGCCGGGGCGGACCAGTTTCGCCATCTCGCGCAGTGCGCCGGGCATGTCCTCGATCAGGTGGAGCAGGTTGAAGGCCATCACCACATCATAGGGCCCGCCCTTGGCCAGCGCCGCATCGCCGGGCTCCGCCGCGACGAAATCGACATTCGCCGCGCCTTGCAGGGCGGCTTTCTCTTGGCCGATGCGCACCATCTCGCCCGAGATGTCGCTGGCGGTCACATGAGCCACCGCGTCGGCCAGTTTCAGCGCCGTGGTGCCGGTGCCGCAGCCCAGTTCCAGCACCCGGTCGGCGGGGCGCAGGTAGCTGCGCACCCGACCGAGCGTTTCGGCATAGGCGCCCTCGTCGGCGATGGGGCTTTTGGCATAGCGCTTGGCCTGCTTGTCCCAGAAGGGCCGCGATTCGATCATGTCCATCTCCCTTACCCCGCGACCTTGTGGCCGCGCTGGCGCATGCAGTTGACGACGATGGCCTTGCGGTCGCCGGGGTTTTTCACGGTGTCGGCGAGCACCCCGCCAAGCGCCCCGGCCACTGCGCCGCCCAAGGCGTCCGCGTCGTCATCGACAGCCCCCAGCGCGGCCCCGATCCCGGCCCCCACGAGCACGGCATTGCCGGTTTCACCATCCATCACCGGCTGGCTGCGGGCAAGCCCCTGGCAGGCGCCGAGATCGGTGGTGAAGTTGGCATTGCGGGTTCCGTCGACGACGGGGGTGTAGCGGGCGCCGGTGTCGGCACAGGCGGCGCCGAGGGCGATGAGGGCGGTGAGGCAGGTAATCTTGAAAGTATTCATTTTGGGTCTCTTTGCGTTGCGGGCCGGTGCATGGTTCAGGGCCCGGTTGTCTGGATGAGGGCGAGATACCCATGCGTCGTTCAAAGAGGAATTGCCTAAAATCGTAGTCATGATATGCGAAAATGCATGAATTGGGCGGCGATCTCATTTGACTGGAACCAGATCCGGGCCTTCTGGGCCACGGCCGAGGAGGGGTCATTCTCGGCCGCGGCGCGGGCGCTGGGCCAGACCCAGCCGACGCTGGGCCGGCAGGTGGCGGCGTTGGAGGCGGATCTGGGGGTGACGCTGTTCGAGCGGGTTGGCCGGTCGCTCTTGCCGACCAAGGCGGGGCTCGCCCTGCTGGAACATTGCCGCGAGATGGGGGCGGCGGCGCAGCGGATATCGCTGACCGCCTCGGGGGCGTCGCAGGCGGTGGAGGGGCAGGTGCGGATCACCGCGACCGATATCATGTGCCTGCACGTGCTGCCTCCGGCAGTGGCGCAGATACGGCGGGTTGCGCCGGGGATCGAGGTGGATCTCGTGGCGGCCAATGACATTCGCGATTTGCTGCGGCGCGAGGCGGATATCGCGGTGCGGCATGTGCGCCCCGAACAGCCGGACCTGACCGCGCGGCTGGTGCAGGAGGCGACGGCGCGGCCCTATGCGGCGACCAGGTACCTCGAGGCGCGGGGGCGGCCGGCGAGCCCGGCGGACATGGCCACGCATGATTTCGTGAGCTTCGGCCACGTGGAGGAGATGATCGCGTTCCTTGAGCCGATAGGCATTTCGATCACGGCGGAGAATATGCGTGTGGGCTCGGAAAGCGGGGTCGTGGCGTGGGAGTTGGTGCGTCAGGGGTTCGGCATCGCGATCATGGCCGACGACGTGGCGCGGGGCGTGCCGGGGCTGGAGCCGCTCCTGCCGGAGTTGGAGCCGATCCGGTTTCCGGTCTGGTTGGTGACGCACCGGGAGTTACACACCTCGAAGCGGATCAGGCTGGTCTATGACCTGCTGGCAGAGTTCTTTGCGGGGTTGGGGCGGAGGTAGGCGGTTCCGCCCGGCGCGGTGAGGTGGCCGCTTCCTTGGCCGTCAGCGCAGGATCTCGAAGCCGTTTTCGCCGGGCCAGTCGGCCTCGCTTATGTCGACGGACCGCACAACGGCGGCGGGCGGGCCGTGGTTCAGTTCCTTCAGCATCTCGTCGACCGAGGCCTCGGGGCCTGCCATCAGGGTAGTGACTGCGCCGTCGGATTCGTTCCTGACCCAGCCAGTCAAACCGCGCGTCTTGGCCTCGATCTGTGTCCAGGCGCGAAATGAAACCCCTTGCACCCGGCCTTCGATCCGGGCGTGAACGGCTTTCGTATTTGGCATGGCACCTCTCCCTGACGGTTTTCACCGCAGTATAGCACAGGACGGGCCGGGAATCGCCGGGACGCAGGTCACGACAGGCGGCTGACCGCCAAGACCCCGAGCCACGCCGAGATCGCCGTCAGCGCGGTGCCCCATGCAAGGTCGGTCGCGACCATCTGCCAGGACCAGTGTTTCAGCGTGGCGAAGTTGGTGAATTCGTAGGTGCCATAGGCCAGCGCGCCAACCACGGCGCCGTTGAGGAGCGCCATGGAAGGCTGGCCCGCGCGGAGGGCGGGCAGCGAGACGAGGTAGATCAGCCCCGCCACGTAGGCCGCATAGAAGGCAAAGGCGGGGCCGATGCGCACGCTGTCGGCCAGAAGCTCGCCCGCGTGGCGTTCGAAGACGGGTTTCACGAGGTAGCGCAGACCGAGGAAATCGAGCCCGAAGAAGATCACGGCGGTGACGAGATAGAGCCAGAGTGCGTGCATGGGGGTCTCCTTTCGGCAAGGAGGTAGGGCGGGACGGCGGGTGGTCCATGGCGGGACGGCACCGGGCGTCATCAATCGTCACGCAGAGGGGGCCGCACCGTTCAACCCACCTTGACCCTAACTGCAATCCGCCTCATATCCCAACGTCATGACATCGCTCTCGCACATCCGCAATTTCTCTATCGTGGCGCATATCGACCACGGGAAATCCACGCTGGCCGACCGCCTGATCCAGATGACGGATACGGTGGCCGAACGGGACATGAAGGAGCAGTTGCTCGATTCGATGGATATCGAGCGGGAACGCGGCATCACCATCAAGGCCAATACGGTTCGGATCGATTATACCGCCAATGATGGCGAGCAATATGTGCTCAACCTGATCGACACGCCCGGCCACGTCGACTTTGCCTACGAGGTGTCGCGGAGCATGCGGGCGGTCGAAGGCTCGCTTCTGGTGGTGGACAGCACCCAAGGGGTCGAGGCGCAGACGCTGGCCAACGTGTATCAGGCGATCGACGCCAATCACGAGCTGATTCCGGTGCTGAACAAGATCGACCTGCCGGCCAGCGATGTTGACCGGGTGGCCGAACAGATCGAGGACGTGATCGGCATCGACGCCTCGGGCGCGATCCCCGTTTCGGCCAAGACGGGGCAGGGCATCCGCGAGGTGCTGGAGGCGATCATCCGCGACCTGCCGGCGCCCAAGGGCGACCGCGATGCGCCGCTCAAGGCGATGCTGGTGGACAGTAAGTACGACCTTTACCTTGGCGTGGTCGTGCTGGTGCGGATCATGGACGGCGTCATGAAAAAGGGCGACCGGATCAAGATGATGCAGACCGGCGCGGTTTATAACGTGGAGCGGATCGGTGTGTTCCGCCCGGCGATGACCGTGGTCAACGAACTGGGACCGGGCGAAATCGGGTTCATCACCGCGTCGATCAAGCAGGTGCGCGACACCCGCGTCGGCGACACGATCACGACCGAGAAGAAGGGCTGTGAAAAGCCGCTGCCGGGCTTCAACCCGTCGGTGCCGGTGGTGTTCTGCGGGCTGTTCCCGGTGGATTCCAACGAGTTCGAGGACATGCGCGACGCCATCGAGAAACTGGCGTTGAACGATGCGTCGTTCAGCTACGAGATGGAAAGCTCGGCCGCGCTTGGCTTTGGCTTTCGCTGCGGGTTTCTGGGGCTGCTGCACCTCGAAGTGGTGCGGGACCGGATCGAGCGGGAATACGATATCGAACTGATCACCACGGCGCCGTCGGTGATTTACCATGTCTACATGAAGGACGGCACGCAGATCGACCTGCACAACCCGGCCGACATGCCCGACATGACCTATGTGGACCATGTCGAGGAGCCGCGCATCAAGGCGACGATCCTTGTGCCGGACGAGTTTCTGGGTGACGTGCTGAAGCTGTGTCAGGACCGGCGGGGCATCCAGCTTGACCTGACTTACGTGGGCGGCCGGGCGATGGCGGTCTATGACCTGCCGCTGAACGAGGTGGTGTTCGACTTCTACGATCGGCTGAAATCGGTGACCAAGGGCTATGCGTCCTTCGATTATCAGCTCGAGGGGTATCGGACCGACAATCTCGTGAAGATGCAGGTGCTGGTGAATGACGAGCCGGTCGATGCGCTGTCGATGATGGTGCATCGCGACCGGGCCGAGATGCGCGGGCGGGCGATGTGCGAGAAGCTCAAGGACCTGATCCCGCGGCACATGTTCAAGATCCCGATCCAGGCGGCGATCGGCGGCAAGGTGATTGCCCGCGAGACGCTGTCGGCGCTGCGCAAGGACGTGACGGCGAAATGCTATGGCGGGGACATCACCCGGAAGAAGAAGCTGCTGGAAAAGCAGAAGGCCGGGAAGAAGAAGATGCGCCAGTTCGGCAAGGTCGAGATCCCGCAGGAAGCGTTCATCTCGGCGCTGAAGATGGATGGGTGACGCCGGCCTGTTTCGGCCGGCGGCCTTTGTCTTCAGGCTTTAGAGCCTAGAACAGACCTTCGTCGTTGTTCTCTTCCTCGGCGACCTTGTCGGCGGCGACGACGGCGCCGGCCCCGATGAGGGGGGCACAGCTGGCCAGCAGGGGCAGGGTGCAGGTGAGGGCGAGGGCGGTCCAGAATTTGCGGGTCATTCGGGGGCTCCTTTCGTTTTCGGTGGGGTCGATCAGCGGATCACGGCGGTGGTCACGTCCTCTACGTCTTGCACGAAACCTTTGGTGGTCTCGCAGCCGGCGAGGGCGGCGATCAGGGGGAGGGCAAGTAGCAGTCGGGTCATGTCGGGCCTCATTCGCGATCTTTACGTTGCGATATGTGGCGGAGCCGGAGGATTGCAAAATCTGCGGTTGTATTTTCGGCGAGGTCATGCCGATCGGGCGAGGGGCATTTCGGCCGGGATTCCGGGCGAATGGCCTTTGCGGCTGCAGAAATTGCCGGTTTGGCGGGCGTGTGACGTGGCGTTAAGTTATCCCCCGCACAAGCCAGCCGGCCATAACGGTTTTTCGGCGTTGTCCACAGATTTCTTCCAAGGATATCAACCGTTTGATCCACAGCTTTTTTCAATGCTGCACTGCTATTGTCTTGCGCGACTCGGGGCTCGGCGTAACAGTTATATGACCGGACGGGATCAGCAGAGACCGGACGGTGCGCAAAGGCCCCCCCGGAGCCGGCGCGAAGGGAGACGAGACAATGGGCGCGAGCCCGGCGTTTAACGGCCCCTCCGCAAGGGTTCATGGCTTGGCCGCAGCGAGACGGGTTGCTTTGCAGCCGTTCGGATCGCGGTGATCATGCCAGGGTTCTGAGCAGGCCACGTCAGACCGTCACACCCCCAGGGGTTGGTCGCCGTGGCAGCCGAAGGCCGCAAGGCTCGAGGCACGCTGACGGCCGCGAGGCCAGAGGCAAACTGGGCGACAGACCCTTTGGGGCGCGACGTTCAGCTAGGCGTCAGGGTGCGGGAAAGGTCATTCGACCGGAACCGCGATGCAAGGACCGCGTCTGAGCACCTGACGCCTTTCCTAATTCGTTTCGCGAAAAACTGGACAACAGATTTTCGGGAAATGCGGTGCGACGTTCAAACGTGGCACGCGTTTCAGCTTTCGCTGAGTTTTCAGCTCAAGTCGAAACGCTTTATCTTCTTGGTTCTTCCAGCGCAAACGGGACCCGTGCCAATGGCAATCGGGTCCCGCCGTCTTGATGCTACCGCGTCTGTTGCACCTGTGAGGGAAGCCATACACCGGCCCCGGGGCGCAGGCAACAACATCTGGTATGCTCGCGTGGCTTTTCCGCGATGGCTATGGCATTTCCGCAAAATACGGGTCGGCGCCTTTCCGCAGAGCTTGGACGGGGCGCTATGGCGATGGCGGGAATCGGGTTACCGTAGCGTCACCCGAGCCGGAGAGGAGACCCGCATGACACGTTACGCTCTTGCCTTTGCCCTGATACTGGCCGCGGCGCCGGTGATGGCGGCGCATTGCCCTCAGGATATGGCGAAGATCGACGCGGCGCTGGCCGCGAGCAGCGCCGAGTTGAGCGACGAGGAGCTGGCCGAGGTGAAGGCGCTGCGCGCCAAGGGGGAGGAAATGCACGAGGCCGGCGACCATGCCGCGTCGGTCGAAGAGCTTGGCAAGGCGATGGAAATTCTCGGGATCGAGTAATTTTTCATCGCGCTTGATTCAAATCAAAGCGGTCCCGGCTTCCGCTGGGTAAACCGCCAGACGAGACGACCGGATCGCATCATGCCGATCCCTGCGACGGTGCCCGCTCCAATCGGGCCGTCGCGCGGGCGGAAGGGGGCGCGGGTGTGGGGATGCCCGCGCGGCCCGATCGCCGCCCCGGACGGGGATTAGGCGGGACGGTTCGGTGTCAGGTGTCGCCCGACGCTTAGGACACCCGGGTGGCACGACCCTTCTTAAGGAAGGGTAAAGGGCGGCGGTGCGGAGGAGGAGCCCGCCGCCGCCCGTTCTTTTCCGACGCTCATGCCTGCCAGCAATGCGCAAATCACTTATGAAGGAGACGTGCGTTGCGCGGCCGCTTGTTCGCATGTCAGGGCGGTCGGCTTTCACAAAGGCGATGTGGGCCGAGTTATCCTCAGCCCAGCCAAGTGCGAACCGCGGCCTCGAATTCGCGCGGTTTCTCGGCATGGACCCAGTGGCCCGCACCGGGGATCTTGGCGAAGCGGGCCTTGGGAAAGAGATCCTTGATGGTCGCGCGGTGGTCTTGGGTGACATAGTCGGACTCGGCCCCGGTGAGGAACAGCGTCTCGCCCTCGTAGGGGCCGGAGAGGTCGGGGAAGCTCATGATGTGCCCCATCTCGGCGCCGAGCGTGTCGAGGTTGAGGAGCCATTCGCGGGTCTTCACGTCGAGCGATTGCAGGAAGAACGGCACGAGCGCGGGATCGTCGATATGGGGTGCCAGCAGGTCCTGTGCGTCGGAACGGCGCTCGATGCCGGAGAGGTCGACCGCTTTCATGGCGTCGATATACTTGGCCTGCGAGTGGCTGTAGGTGACGGGGGCGATATCGGCGACGATCAGGCGATTGACGAGATCGGGCTGGGTCAGCGCCAGCGTCATCGCCGCCTTGCCGCCCATGGAATGGCCGAGCACGTCGTAGGGGCCGTCGAAATGGGTGATCACCTCGGCCAGATCGGTGGCGAGGTCGGGGTAGCTATGGGTGTCGAACCACGGGCTGTGGCCATGGTTGCGCATGTCGACGGCGATGACCTGTCGTTCGTCCGCCAGACGCTTGGCGATGACGCCCCAGTTGCGCCCCGAGCCGTAAAGGCCGTGGGCGATCAGCAGGCCGGGCTTGTCGGTGGCAGCCCCATGTTCGATGACATTCAGCATGGGCGAGCGATAGCGCAGAAGCGGTCTTTTTGCCAGCCCTGTTGAGTGCGGCGCGAGGCTGCGCTAGGGAGATCGGCATGATCGATACGGCAAAGTTTCACCAGCGGGCCGAGAGCCTGAGCGAGATGCTGCAGAAGCGGCTGGGCGTGCGGGGCAAGACCCTGAAGGTGCGGCTGTCGCGGGCGGGCCGGCGTCTGCCCAAGGCGCAGCGGCGCGCGGGCGAGACGCTGCTGCGGGCGGAGCGGCTGATGGGGCATCCCAAGCTGGCGCGGCTGGCCGACCCGGTGGAGACGGATCAGGCGTTCGACAGCATCACCGGGCATCTGAAGCGGTTCGACCGGGACGAGGCGCGGCGCAACGCGCTTTTGACATGGCTGGCGGTGGTGGTGTTCAACCTGCTGCTTCTGGGCGGTCTGGTCGTGGCGCTGGTGCGGTGGCAAGGTCCTCTCTGACCAGCGGGCGGGGCGAGAGGGGCTGGCGGACCACGAGCGTCACCGTGACGAAGGCCACGTAAAGCAGCAAGTACCACGAGCCAAGCTTGCCGAGGCTGACCAGTTCGAGCCGAGCTTGCCCGGAATAAACCCAAGTGCCGGTCATCGTGCCGATATTCTCGGCCACCCAGAGGAAGATCGCCGACAGGAAGGCCGCCAGCGGCAGGGGCATCCAGTAGAGGTTGTCGCCGATCCGGTACCAGATGCGGGTGCGCAGGAAGAGGGCCACGGTGGCGGCGAAGAGGAAGAGCCGGATATCGGGCAGGAAGTGGTGGGCGAAGAAGTTCACGTAGATGCCCACGGCCAGCAGCATGGTCATCCAGTAGGGCGGGTAGGGCGCGAAGCGCATGTCGAAGACGCGGATGGTGCGGGCCATGAAGCTGCCGACGCTGGCATACATGAAGCCCGAGAAAAGCGGCACGCCGAGGATCTTGAAGACCCCCGGTTCCGGGTAGCTCCATGATCCGGCGTGGACCTTGAAGAATTCCATCGCCGTGCCGGTGAGGTGGAAGAGGGCGATGACGCGGGCCTCTTCCCAGGTTTCGAGTTTCAGGGCGAGGAAGAGCGCTTGAAGCCCAAGGGCCACGATCACGAGGACATCGTAGCGGTAGAATGGCATGGCGTCGGACCAGATGAGCTTGGTGCCGATGATGGCCACCAGAAGCGACAGGCCGAAGAGGCCGGACCAGCCCATCTTGAGCAGGAACATGACAAGCTCGGCCGCCCAGCCGGGCAGGCGGGCGCGCATCCAGTCGCCGAGATGGCGCTCTATCCGGCGGGTTGTCGTCATGCGGACATAAAAAGGCCGCGGTGCCGGTATGTCCAGCACCGCGGCCCGGTATCAGGGAAAAACCCGGATCAGGCGTTCGGGTAGAGCGGGAAGCGTTGGCACATGGCCATGACTTCGCCTTTCACCTTCGCCTCGACCGAGCCGTTTTCGTCCGGCCCGTTGGCGGCCAGCCCGTCGACCACCTCGACGATCCAGTCGGCGATCTGGCGGAACTCGGCCTCCTTGAAGCCGCGGGTCGTGCCGGCGGGCGTGCCGAGGCGGATGCCGCTGGTGACGGTGGGCTTTTCGGGGTCGAAGGGGATGCCGTTCTTGTTGGTGGTGATGTGGGCCCGGCCAAGCGCGGCGTCGGTGATGTTGCCGGTGACGCTTTTGGGCCGCAGGTCGACGAGCATGACATGGGTGTCGGTGCCGCCTGTGACGATGTCGAGCCCGCCCTTCATCAACTGGTCGGCCAGCGCGTCGGCATTGGCGCGGACCTGTTTGATGTAGGTCTTGAACTCGGGCTGCAGCGCCTCGCCGAAGGCCACGGCCTTGGCGGCGATGACGTGCATCAGTGGCCCGCCCTGAATGCCGGGGAAGATGGCGGAGTTGACCTTCTTGGCGATGGCCTCGTCATTGGTGAGGATCATGCCGCCGCGCGGGCCGCGCAGGGTCTTGTGCGTGGTGGTGGTGGCGAGATGGGCGTGGGGGAAGGGCGAGGGGTGCTCGCCTGCCGCGACGAGCCCGGCAAAGTGGGCCATGTCGACATGCAGGTAGGCGCCGACCATGTCGGCGATCTCGCGGAAGCGGGCAAAGTCGATCACGCGCGGGATGGCAGAGCCGCCGGCGATGATCATCTTCGGTTTGTGCTCTTTGGCCAATTCCTCGACTTGATCGTAATCGATCAGGTTGTCCTGCTGGCGCACGCCGTATTGCACGGCGTTGAACCATTTGCCTGACTGGTTGGGCGCGGCGCCGTGGGTCAGGTGGCCGCCCGAGGCGAGGTTCATGCCGAGGATGGTGTCGCCGGGCTGCAGCAGCGCCTGGTTGACGCCCTGGTTGGCTTGGCTGCCGGAGTTGGGCTGGACGTTGGCGAAGCCGCAGCCAAAGAGTTCCTTGGCGCGCTCGATCGCGAGGTTTTCCGCGATATCAACGTACTGGCACCCGCCATAGTAGCGGCGGCCGGGGTAACCTTCGGCGTATTTGTTGGTGAGGACCGAGCCCTGCGCCTCCATCACGGCGGCCGAGACGATGTTCTCGGAGGCGATCAGTTCGATCTCGTCACGCTGGCGGCCAAGCTCCGATTCTATGGCCTTGGCGATCTCGGGGTCGCGGTCGGCGAGGGACTGGGTGAAAAAGTCTTTGCCCTCAAAGGGCTGGTTTCCGTCGTGCGGCATTGTGATGACTCCGTCCGATTGCCTTTGACGCGATTTCCTATCGGAAACGGGGTTTGGTTGAAAGGTGGTAAAGCGACAAAACCCCTTGCAGTACCGGCATATTCCGCGCAACACCGGAGACACGCGTATCGTAAGAGCCAAGAAAAAGGCGCATCGGAAACCCAAGCTCA
>JAVJTX010000055.1:0-12160 GCA_040220035.1 Roseovarius sp.
GGACCTGTTTCTCAACCTAGTCGCCTCCGGCCTCGTGATCGGGTCGATCTATGGCATCATCGCCATCGCCTTCGCGATCATCTTCAAGACCACCGGCGTGCTCAACTTCGCCCAGGGCGAGGTGATGATGCTGGTGGCCTACACAAGCTGGAGCCTCGCCACCTCGCTCGCCCTGCCGTTCTGGGTTCTGGTGCCGGTCACCATCCTTGCCGCCGCGCTCATCGGCGTGGTGATCGAGTACGTCTTCATCCGGCCCATGTCCGGCCAGCCGGTCTTTTCCATCGTCATGGTCACCATCGGTCTCGCCATCTTCCTGCGCAGCCTGATCGTCATGATCTGGGGCCCGGATGCGGCGCCCTTCGACGCCGCCGTCGAGGGCGGGCTGGTCGAGATCGGGCCGGTCGTGCTCTTCTCCGAACAGCTTTACGCGCTGCTGCTGTTCTGCGCAGTCAGTGCGGCGGTCTACCTCTTCTTCCGCTTCACCCGCATCGGCATCGCCATGCGCGCCACCGCGATGGACGAGACATCGGCCCTGCTGATGGGCGTCGACGTGCGCCGTATCTCGTCGCTGGCCTGGGCCATCGCCGCGGTCGTTTCGGGGCTGGCGGGGGTGGCGTTCGCCATCATGTTCGCCCGCGCCCCCGACATGTGGTTCCAGGGCCTGCAATCCTTCCCGGCCGCCATCCTCGGCGGGCTCGACTCGCCACTGGGCTCGGGCGCGGGCGGCCTGATCATCGGCGTCATCGCCGCCCTGTCCGAGGGCTATATCGGCCACGGCCTGAAAGAGATCTCGGGCTTCATCGTGATCATCATCGTGCTGATGATCCGGCCCTACGGCCTCTTCGGTGAAAAAGAGTTGGAGCGCGTCTGATGCGGACCCGTCACTTCGTCGAAACCTACGAGAAACACGTCTCGCTCAGCCACAACCCGGTGACATGGGTCTGGGCGCTGCTTCTGGTGCTGGCCCTCGCCCTGCTGCCGCTGGTGGCCAGCAGCTATGTCATCGCGCTGGCCACCACCGTCGGCATCGCGGCGATCGGGGCGATCGGGCTGAACATCCTGACCGGCTCGACCGGGCTGATCTCGCTGGGGCAGGCGGGGTTCCTCGCCTCGGGCTGCTACACCACCGGTCTGCTCATCGCCGATTACAACTGGCCGCCGGAACTGGCGCTCGTGATGGCCGGCGTGGTGCCCGCGCTTCTGAGCCTGCTGGTCGGCGTTCCCTCGCTGCGCCTCAAGGGGCTCTACCTTGCGATCACCACCATGGCGTTTTCCTTCATCGTCACCCATTTCCTGCTCTATGCCGAGGGCATCACCCACGGCCCCTACGGCGTCCGCGTCGAAGACCTCGACTTCGTCGGGCTCGACCTCGCCACCACCACCGGGCTCTACACGCTGGTCCTGATCACGGCCATCCTCGTGACGCTCATGGCGCTCAACATCCTGCGCACCCGCGTCGGCCGCGCCTTCACCGCCATTCGCGACCACGATATCGCCGCCCGGGTCATGGGCATCAGCCTCGTGCGTTACAAGCTGCTGGCCTTCATGATCTCGTCCTTCTTCGTCGGCATCGCCGGCGGGCTGATGGCCTTTCAATTCCGCTTCATCAACGTCGACATCTTCAACGTCCTGCTGTCGATCGAGGCGCTGGCGATGATCATCGTCGGCGGGCTCGGCTCGGTCGCCGGGGCGATCATGGGCGCGGTCTTCATCGTGCTCCTGCCCGAGGTCACGCGAGAGGGGCTGGACCTGCTGCCCGCCGGCGTCAACGACATGCTCTCGACCTACATCTACGAGATCCGCGGCCTGCTCACCGGCCTCACGATCATCGTCATGCTGCGCATCAAGCCGCAGGGCCTCATCGGGCTCTGGCGCGACGTACAGCGATACTGGACCCAGTGGCCCCTATCCAAATGACAATAAAGCCAAACGCCACGGGCTGAAACGAACAGAGGAGGACCAACCATGAGACTGATGAAGAAAGGAGCCCTCGGGCTCGCCGCATTGCTGGCATCCGCCACGCTCGCCACGGCGCAGGAGGAGGGCGTCACCGATGACGAGATCATCATCGGCAACGTGCTGCCCATGACTAGCTCGGCCGCGCTGGTCGGGCGGGCCGCGCATTTCGGCTCGGTGATCGCCGCGCGCGAGGCCAACGCCAACGGCGGCGTCAACGGCCGCCAGATCACCATCCGCACCGAGGATGACGGCTACGTCCCGGCGCGCACCGTGCAGGGCCTGCGCAAGCTGATGGACGAGGGGCTCTTCGGCCTCATCGGCACCGGGGCAGGGGCCGGCACCGCGGCGATCCTTCCCATCCTCGAGGAGGAGAGCATCCCCGCCATCGTGTCCTTCTCGCCCCTGCAGGCGGCGGTGGACCCGATCAAGCCCTCCGTCTTCATGCTGGGCGCGTCCTACCAGGACCTGCTCTATGCCCAGCTCAAGTACATCCACGACAATGACAGCCCGGACAGCCCGAAATACGGCGTGATCCGGCAGGATGACGATTTCGGCAACCAGGTCGAGGAAGCGTTCCATCGCGCGGTCGACGAGTTCGGCGCCGACACGGCCGAGCCGATCCGCTACAAGCGCGGGCAAAAGGATTTCGGTGCCGAGATCCTGCGCACCCGTTCGGACGGGGTGAACGTGCTGATCGCCGGCGGCGTGACCACGGAAATCCCGGCCATGCTGAAAGAGGCCAGCAAGTTCAAGCTCGACCTCAGGATCGCCACCGTGCCGACCTCGACCCTGCCGCCGATCATGCAGCTCTCGGCGCCCTTCGGCTACCAGTACTACAGCGGCGACTACATCTCGCCGCGCGGCTCGGAGGGCAGCCAGCACTTCGAGGAGATGGCCAAGGCGCACCTGACCGAAGAAGAACAGGGCGCGCTCAACCGCTACGCCATCACCGGCTACATCGCGACCAACATCATGATCGAGGCGATCCGCCGCTGCGGTGACGAACCGACCCGCGCCTGCGCGGTCGAACAGATGGAATCGGGCGAGGCCTTCGACACCCACGGCATCACCCTGCCGCTCGATTTCGCGCCCGACAGGCACATCTCGGCCACCGCCGTGCGCGTGCTGCAAGTCGACCCCGAAGCCGGTTCGCTCACGCCCGTCACCGACTTCACCGAACACTGACACCCAGGCGGCGGGCCGGCCCACCGGCCCGCCGCATTCCAAGATTTCCCGGAGAATCATCCCCATGGGCCACGCCCCCCCGCCCCTCAAACGCATCCTGATCGCCAACCGGGGCGAAATCGCCTGCCGGGTGATCGACACCTGCCGCAGGCTCGGGGTGGAGACGGTCGCGGTGCACCACGTGTCGGAACACAAGGCCCGTTTCGTCCGGCTGGCCGACCTGAGCGCCGAGATCACCGGCGACACGCCCGTCGCCGCCTATCTCGACGCCGATCAGATCATCGCCGCCGCCAAGGAGAGCGGCGCCGAGGCGGTCCATCCCGGTTACGGTTTCCTGTCCGAAAACAGCGCCTTCGCCCGCGCGGTCGAGGCCGCCGGGCTCGTCTTCATCGGTCCCGCGCCCGACACGATCGACCTGATGGGCGACAAGATCCGCTCGCGGCGGTTTGCCGAGGAAAACGGCGTGCCCGTCGCCCCCTCGGTCACCGGCGGCGAGGATATCGACGCCTTCGTCGAACAGGCCGCCGGCATCGGCTTTCCGCTGCTCATCAAGGCCTCCGCCGGCGGTGGCGGCAAGGGCATGAGCATCGTCGAGGCCAAGCAGGACCTGCTCACCCGCGCCCGCACCGCCCGCTCCGAGGCCGAGCGCTATTTCGGCGACCCGACCATCTATGCCGAACGCTATGTCGATCGCCCGCGCCACATCGAGGTGCAGGTGCTGGGCGACGGGGCCGGCAAGGTGCTGCACCTCTTTGAACGCGAATGCTCGGTCCAGCGCCGCTTCCAGAAGATCATCGAAGAGGCCCCCGCCGGCCATCTCGACCCGGCCCTGCGCGACGAGATCTGCGCCGCGGCCGTGCGCCTGTCCCGGGCCGCGGGCTACCGCAACGCCGGCACGGTCGAATTCATCCTCGCCCCCGACGGCACCTTCTACTTCCTCGAGATGAACACCCGCCTGCAGGTGGAACATCCCGTCACCGAAATGGTCACCGGGCTCGACCTCGTCGCGCTGCAGCTCGACATCGCCGCCGGGCGCGGGCTGGCGCTGGATCAGGCGGACATCACCCTGACCGGCCACGCCCTCGAATGCCGCGTCTGCGCCGAGGTGCCGGAACAGGATTTCATGCCAGCCACCGGGCGCATCCTGCATCTCGACCCGCCCTCGGGCGACAATATCCGCTTCGAGAACGGCCTGCTCGAAGGCGCCGACGTGACCCTCGATTTCGACTCCATGCTCGCCAAGCTGGTCGTCGCCGCCCCCGACCGTCCCGCCGCGATCGAGGCGGCGCGGCAGGCGCTGGAACGCACCGTGCTGCTGGGCGTCGAGACCAACCTCAACTACCTCGCCCGCGTCCTCGCCCACCCGGCCTTCCGCGACGATCCGCTGCATACCGGCTTCGTGGCCGAGCACGAGGCCGCGCTGGCCGAACCCGACCTTTCCCCGCATCAGGCCGCCCGCGTGCTGGCGGCGGCGGCGCTCACCTTCAGGGAATTCCGCACATTGGCCTTCGACGCCCCCGAACCCTACGCCTCGATCGGCGGCTGGAGAAACTGATGAAACTGAAACTCCGCCTCAACGGCATCCCGCACGAGATGGACATCGCCGCCCTCAAGCCCGATCTCGAACTCCGGATTGACGACCGCGGCCATGCCCTGCGCGATACCGGCGGCACCGGCGCCCGGCGCCGCGCCCGGATCGACGGCGCCGATGTCACCTACCATCAGGCCCGCAGCGGCAACCGCGCCTTCCTGCATCTCGACGGCCGCAACTGGATCGTCGAATTCGTCGATCCGCGCGACGCCGCCCGCGAAAAGGTTCAGGGCAGCGGCGACATCCGCGCCCCCATGCCCGGCGTCGTGGTCAGCGTCGAGAAACAGCCCGGCGATCCCGTCACCACGGGCGACACGATCCTCACGATCGAAAGCATGAAACTGCAGACCAACCTGACCGCCGAGCGTGACGGGGTGCTGGCCGAGATCCTGAAATCCGAAGGCGACGTGTTCGAAAAGGGCGCCATCGTGGCGCGCCTGCAAGAGGAGGACGAGAATGCGTAGGATCACCTCCGCCATCAACCCGGCCAGCGCCGAGTTCAAGACGCGCGCGGCCTGCAACCGCGCCCGCGTCGAGGAATTCCGCGAAATGCAGCGCGCCGCCCGCGACGACCGCCCCGAGCGCGACATCCGCCGCCTCGAGAAACACGGCAAGATGCGCCCGCGCGACCGGCTGGAACTGCTGCTCGACCCGGGCACGCCGTTTCTCGAACTGTCCTCGCTCGCCGCCAATACCGAGTATGACGGCGAAAGCCCCGGCGCCAGCATCATCACCGGCATCGGCATCGTCTCGGGCCGCGAGGTGATCATCCACGCCGACGACAGCTCGGTAAAGGGCGGGGCATGGTACCCGCTCTCGGTCAAGAAGATCGTCCGCTGCCTCGACATCGCGCTGGAAAACCACCTGCCGGTGATCCACCTCTGCGACAGCGCCGGCGGCTTCCTGCCCCTCCAGAACCAGGTCTTCGCCGACCGCTACATGGCCGGCCGCATCTTCCGCAACCAGTGCCTGCTGTCCAAGGCCGGCATCAAGCAACTCGCGCTCGTCTTCGGCCATTGCACCGCCGGCGGCGCCTACGTGCCGGGGCTGTCCGATTACAACGTGATCGTCCGCGGCACCGGCGCGGTGTTCCTCGGCGGCCCGCCCCTGGTCAAGGCCGCAACAGGCGAGGAGGTGACCGCCGAGGAACTCGGCGGGGCCGAGATGCACACCTCCGTCAGCGGCACCTGCGACTACCCGGCCGAGACCGAGGAAGAGGCCATCGCCATCGGCCGCGAGATCGTCCAGCAATGGGAAAAACCGAAAAAGTGGGACTGCCAGCGCGACGAACCCGTCCCGCCCCATTACGACCCGCAGGACCTCTACGGCATCCTCCCCGACGACATCAAGAAAGGCTTCGACATGCGCGAGGTGATCGCGCGCATCGTCGACGGCAGCCGCTTTCACGAATACCAGCCCGATTACGGCACCACGCTCATCTGCGGCTTCGCCAATATCTGGGGCTGGAAGGTCGGCATCCTCGGCAACAATGGCGTCCTGTTCAACGACAGCGCCCTGAAAGGCGCCCATTTCATCGAGCTCTGCAACCAGAACAACACGCCCCTTGTCTTCCTGCAGAACATCACCGGCTACATGATCGGGCGCGAATACGAACGCGACGGCATCACCAAGGACGGCGCCAAGATGATCATGGCCATGACCTGCAGCCACGTCCCCAAGTTCACCGTCATGTGCAACGGCTCCTTCGGGGCGGGCAATTACGGCATGTGCGGGCGCGCCTTCGACGGGCGCTTCATGTTCGCATGGCCCAACAGCCAGATCGGTGTGATGGGCGGCGAACAGGCGGCCAACACCCTGGCCGACGTGAAGGCCGCGCAGATGAAACGCAACGGCGAAGAGGTCGACGACACCGTGCTCGAGGATCTGCGCGAAACCACCGGCAAGGCCTACATGGAACAGCTCTCGGCCTACTACGCCACCTCGCATCTCTGGGATGACGGCATCATCGACCCGGTCGACACCCGCAACGCGCTCGGCATGGCGATCACCAGCGCGCTTAACGCGCCGCTGGGTGAGCCTGGCTACGGGGTGCTGCGCCTGTGAGCCCTGCGATCGACTTCTACTTCGACTTCGGCTCGCCCTACGCCTATTGCGCGGCGCCCTTGGCCGAGGACATGGCGGCCGCCCACGGCCACCGGCTGGTCTGGCGCCCGATCCTGCTCTGGGCCTGCCGCGACCATTTCGGCATGGTGCCCCCCCTGCAGGACGGGCCGAAGGCCGAATACATGCCGCTCGACTTCCAACGCACCGCGGCCTTCCACGGCCTGCCCTTCGTCATGCCTCCCTCCTTCGCCAAATCCACCCACGCGGCGGCGCGGCTCTACCACGGCATGGCCATGCACGACGCCGCACAGGCCACCGATTTCGCCCGCCGCGCGCTCTCGGCCCATTTCGGCCAAGGCATGGGCCTGACCGACCCCGGCGCGCTGGCCGGGCTCGCCGCGCAAACCGGCCTCTCCCGCGCCGAGGCGGAACACCTGATCTCGGCGGAGACATCGAAGGAAGCCCTCCGCCAAGCCAACGAGGCCGCCATCGCCGCCGGCATCTGGGGCTCGCCCTTCTTCATCCTCGACGGCGAGCCGTTCTTCGGCGCCGACCGTCTGCCACAGCTCGACTGGCGGCTGTCACAACGCGCCACGCGGGAAAGGGACACCACATGACCTATCAGGATATCACCGTCGCCATCGACGGCCCCGTCGCCACCCTCACCATTAACCGGCCCGACAAGCTCAACGCCATGCGCGACGAAACCGCCGACGAGCTATGCGCCGCCCTCGCCGACCTGGACGGCGACGCCGCCATCCGGGCCGTCATCCTCACCGGCGCGGGCCGGGCCTTCGGGGCGGGCTACGACCTCTCGACCGTCGACCTCAGCGAGGGCTGCGACCTCCGATCGGTGCTCGAGGATCACTTCAACCCGCTCATCCGCGCCATCCGCCGCTCCCGGCTGATCGTCATCTCGGCGGTCAACGGTGCCTGCGCGGGGGTCAGCGTGGGGCTGGCCTTTTCCGCCGATATCGTGCTGGCCGCCGAAACCGCCTTCTTCTACGAACCCTTCGCCGGCATCGCGCTGGTGCCCGACGGGGGCAACACGCTCTTCATTCCGCGCGTGGCGGGCCGCACCCGCGCCCTGTCGATGATGCTTCTGGGCGAAAGGATCGGCGCGGCGCAGGCGCAGGACTGGGGGCTTGTCTGGGCCGTCCACCCCGCCGAGCGCCTGACCGACGAGGCCCGAAGCATCGCCGACCGGATCGCCGCCCTGCCGCCGCTCGCCGCGCAACGCACCAAGCAGCTTGTCAACGCCGCCACCGACACGGCGCTCGACACCCAGCTCGACCTCGAGCGCGACTATCAGGCCGAACTGGCCGGCACGCCCGACATGATCGCCGCCGTGTCGAAATTCGTCGGCAAGTAGCCCGACCGCCCCAACCGATGAGAGACGAGATGACCCCCGACACCGCCAGCGCCCCTCCGCCCGAAACCTACACCCGGCCCGGCCACTACGTCGACAGCGACGCGCCCGCCGTCCGCGCCTTCACCGAGGCCGCGCTCGAAAGCCTCCCGCCCGGCGCGGGGCAGACCGCAAAGGCCATCCGCCTCTTCGACGCCGTGCGCGACGGGCTGCGCTACGATCCCTACACCTACGACCTCACGCCAGACGCCTACCGCGCCAGCGCCATCGCCGGGCAGGACGCCGCCTTCTGCGTGCCCAAGGCGATCCTGCTGGCCGCCTGCCTGCGCGCCGCCGGCATCCCCGCGGCGCTCGGCTTTGCGGATGTGAAGAACCACCTCAACACCCCGAAACTGGCCGAGCTGATGGAAACCGACCTCTTCAAGTTCCACGGCTATGTTCAGGTCTGGCTCGACGGCAAAAGCTACAAGATCACCCCCGCCTTCAACATGGACCTCTGCGACCGGTTCGGCGTGAAACCCCTCGTCTTCGACGGCACCTCCGACGCGCTTTTCCACGAATACGACGCCGGCAATCGGCGCCACATGGAATACCTGCACGACCGCGGCCTCTACGCCGATTTCCCGGCCGAGGAATTCCTGACCATGTTCCACAAGACCTACCCCCGCCTCGCCGCGCTCAGCCAACGGGGGCATGACGTGGGCGACACCGGCTTTGGCCACGACCCGCAGGACTAGGCGCGCGGCCCCCGCACGATGGCCCCGCCCTACGAGCCGGGAATGGCCGCGCCTTCCGCCGTGCGCCTGCAACCGGGCCCCGGTCAAGG
This sequence comes from Roseovarius sp., assembly GCA_040220035.1. Taxonomy (GTDB): domain Bacteria; phylum Pseudomonadota; class Alphaproteobacteria; order Rhodobacterales; family Rhodobacteraceae; genus Roseovarius. Next base: position 8,995 of record JAVJTX010000055.1, read on the forward strand.
CTTCCTGACAAACAGGTTCTGCGCCTCCGCCGTGTCGAAGAACCGCTTGCACTGGTCGGCAAACGCCTTCGTGCGCCGACTGATCCGGTTGCCCGCCCGCGTCGCCAGCACGATGTTGGGGCTATTCCCGGTCTCCTCCAGCGGCCGACAGGTCACGCTCAGCCCGCTATAGGTCGTGTCATAGGGCGGCCGGATGTTCAGGATCGCGACACCCAGCTCCGCCGCCGCGGCGCTGCGCACCATCTCGAAGGATTCGAGCCTCTGGATCGGTCCCGAGGTCACCCCGGCCTGCTCGAACAGCGACCGCACGTAGTTCCGCGACTGCGGCAGGTTCAGCAACAGCAGCGACCGGTCGCTCAGATCGCTCAGCGAGATCACCGTCTTTTCCGCCAGCGGATCGTTCTCGGCCAGCACCGCGTGCGGCGGCGCATTGGCCAGCGTCTCGTGGCTGAACTCCGGCCACAGACCCGCGTCATAGGTGATCAGCGCATCGACCGATCCGTCCCGCAGGCTGTGCTGGATCGACATCATGTCGCCCTCGTTCAGGTGAACCGTCAACTCGGGATAACTGACGCGCAGATCGCGGATCACCAGCGGCGCGATACTGGGCGAAATCGAGGTAAACGCCCCCACCCGCAACTCGCCCCGCAGGTCCGGCCCCGAGCCGCGCAACTCCTCGGCATAGGCCGCCGCCTCGTCCAACAGCTGGATCGTCTTCGACACCGCCCGCTGGCCCGCTTCGGTCGTGGTCAGCCCCTTCGACCGGCGGCGCACGAAAAGCTGGATGTTGAACTCCTGCTCGAACGCGTCGATCGCCGACAGGATCGAGGACGTGGAAATGCTCATGTCCGCCGCCGCCTTGCTGATCGAGCCGTGGCGCGAGGCGGCGATGACGTAGTTCAACTGGCGCAGCGATATCTTCATTTTTTGTATCTAGCTTTCACATTAAATACATTATGCTGGCGCCGAACCTTCCGCTAGCCTTTTCCGGAACAGACATGCATTCCGGGGGAGGAGATACGCATGGCCCTTGAACGGCAGGCCGCCGGCGGCGCCTCGTCGCGCCCGATATCTCGGGACCATTCGCTGCACTGCCTGTGGCAGGGGCCGGCCCGGCTGGGGGAATCCCCGCTGTGGGACACGCGCCGCAACCGGCTCTTCTGGATCGACTGCCTCGGGCAGGCGCTCTGGTCGGCCGCCGCCGACGGCAGCGATCCGCGATGCTGGGACATGCCCGAGATCATCGGCTCCATCGGTCTGTGCGAGGATGGCCGCCTCATCGTCGGCTTCGCGCGCGGCTTCGCGCTGGTCACACCGGGGCAGGGCGGGGCCGAAATCGACTGGATCGGCGATCCCGACCCCGACAATCCCGGCACAAGGCTCAACGACGGCAAGGTCGATCGCCACGGCCGGTTCTGGTGCGGCACGATGAACATGGATTTCACCGCCACCAACGCCGCCCTCTTCCGGCTCGACCCAAACCGGACATGGGCCCGCATCGACGACGGCTTTACCGTTTCGAACGGCATCGCCTTCTCGCCCGACGGGACGCGGATGTACTTTTCCGACAGCCGCGTCGACCGCTCCTATCAGTACGATCTCGACGAGGCGACCGGTCAGCTCTCGAACCGCAGGCCATTTCTCGACACCACCGCCTACGAGGGCCGGGTCGACGGCGCGACCGTCGATGCCGAGGGCTGCTACTGGGCCGCCCTTTTCAGCGGCTTCGCCGTCGCCCGCTTCGATCCCGACGGCACCCTGATGCAGAAGATCGACGTGCCTGTCAGCTGCCCGACGATGTGCAGCTTCGGCGGCCCCGGTCTCGATATTCTCTACGTGACCTCGGCCACTTTCAATCTGAACGAAGACGAACTCGCGAGCCAACCGCTCGCTGGGGCGCTCTTCGCCATCGAGGGGCTCGGCGCACAGGGGCTGGAGGAGCCCCGCTTCGCAATACCGGGATGACACCCGGCTGAACGCCGGGGGAAGCCCGGCACGTCGCAAGACGACCATGGGAGGAAGAAGAATGAAAAGACTGTATCAGGGCCTTGCCCACACACTCGCCCTCGCGGTGACCTTCGCCGGCATCGGCGCCACGGCCCCGGCCAAGGCCGACCCACGGGTCACCCTGACCTACGCGCATTGCTGCCCGGCCGGACACACCTACGGCGTCTACGCCCACACCTTCGCCGACCGCGTGGCAGAGAATTCCGGCGGCGAGATCAAGATCGAGGTGCTCGACGGCGGCGTCATGGGCACAGAACAGGCCATCGCCCAGAAGGTGCAGCTCGGCACCGTGCAGATGGGCGGCATCACCTCCAACAACGTGGCCCAGCTCGCGCCCTCGCTCAACGTGCTGGTGCTGCCCTATCTCAGCTCCGGCCCCGAAGACCTGACCGGCGAGGGCGGGCTGCTGCGCGCCGGCGCCTTCCGCGACGAGCTCAACGAGCGTGTCCGCGCCGAAAGCGGCACGCTGCGCGTCGTCGGCGGTTTCACCAACTCCTTCCGCAGCCTCTTCGCCAAGGACCAGTGCATCGACAGCATCGACGATCTTCAGGGCCTCAAGATCCGCGCGCCCAAGAACCCGGTGATGACGGCCATGTGGGAAAGCTGGGGCGTCTCGACCTATCCCATCGCCTGGGGCGAAACCTTTGGCGCGGTCGCCACCGGCGTCGTTGACAGCTTCGACAGCCCGACCGACGTGGTCCTCAACATGGGGTTCCACGAGCATATCAAGTACATCACCGAGGCGACCTACCTGCCGCTGGCCGCCGTGGTGGTCGTGAACGAGCCGGCCTTTCAGGCGCTCGCGCCAGAGGATCGGGAGATCATCCTGAAATCCGCCGACGAGGCCGACGTGCTGCATGCCGAACACGTCAAGGAAAACAAGGCCCGTGTCCGCGAGGCGCTGGAGACCGACCACGGCGTCACCTTCTGTGAACTGGAAGACCCCGAGGTCTGGGCCGAACGCGCCCAAGGCGCATGGCCCCAGCTTTACGACCTTGTCGGCGGCGGCAAGGAATGGGTCGACATGACCCTGACCTACAAGGAAACCGGCAGCTTCTAGGCCGCTTCGCAAACGGCGCGCCACCGATGGGTGGCGCGCCCGCCCAACGCCCCGGCAAGCCCGCCCGCAAGCCCCCCCCGCGGACGGGCATGCAAACCG
>JAVJTX010000056.1:0-39325 GCA_040220035.1 Roseovarius sp.
CAGCACGATCTCCAGCACGTCGCCGAAGGGCAGGTTGGGGAAATCCTGCAACTCGTCGACAAGGTCGATCAGCGCCAGCAGCACAAGGAAGATCGAGAAGACCAGCATCACCGACCAGAAGAACTTGCGCGCGAAATAGGCATCCAGCATCATGGCGCGCCCCCCGCCGGCGTTCGTCGCCACGGCACAAGACGTCGTAGGAGGCCGGGCCGGGCGGCGAAATAGAGCAGTATCAGCGTGGTCACGAACCCTATGCCGGCGGGCAGGTACATCAGCGGCCACATTGCCGGCTGGCTGATCACCACCCCGGTGATGCTGCCCTCGACCAGCTTGATTCCCACCAGCAGCACGAAGGCGATCAGGATCTGCCACCACACGCCGAACCGGCTGAAACTGCCCAGCAGCAGCGTCGCGAATCCGATCAGCGCCGCGACGATGCACATCAGCGCCTGCGTGAAGCGGCTGTGCAGGGTGAACTGCAACTGCCCCTCGCTGGCGCCGGTAACCTCTATCACCTCCTCCGGCCGCAGGATGAGGTCCGAGGTATGGGCGAACTCCACCTTGTTCAGATTGGTCGGGTTCCGCGAGATCAGCCTGCTGATATCATAGGAAAAATCGTCGAAATGCGTGGTGAACAGCCGCTTGCCCTCGGCCCTGAGCGTCTGCGCCAGCCCCTTGACCATCACCAGCTTGGTGCCGCCCCCCTCCTGCACAAGGTAGGCCAGTGTCGAGGTATAGGTCACCGGGCTTTCGGTGTTGCGCCGGTCCGACAGGAACACGTCGCGCAGCTCGCCCTCGGGGCTGATGTCGCGGATATAGAAGGTGATGCCGGGGGCCGGGTGCAAAAACTCACCCTCCTCGAGGAAGCGCGCCGAGACGCTCTGCCGTACCTCCGCCTCGCGCTGGCGCAGCTCGCTCAGGCTGGTCGGGATCAGGTAATGGCTCAGAAGCGACATGATCAGCGCGATGATCACCCCGAACACCGCCGCCGCCTTGATCAGCCTGAGCGGCGAATACCCCGTGGCCTGCACCACCGTCAGCTCGCTCTCCGTCGACAGCCGGTTGGTGACATAGACCGCCCCGGCAAAGGCCGCGATCGGCAACACCATGCCGATGACGCCGGGTAGGGTAAGTGCGGTGAATTCAAGGAAAACCCAGGCCGGCTGCCCGTCGCCCACAAGCCGGTCGAACATCCGCACGGCCTTGTTGATCCAGAAGATCGACACCAGGACAAGCGAAAAGAATCCGAACAAAACCATAAATTGCGACAGCATATACCTGTCGAATCTGGTCATGCTCTAAACCCCCCAAGGTTCGTCTTTTCAGGCAACTTACCGGAATTGATCACGGGGGAAAACTGCTAACTGTCCAATCCGGCGAAGCCGCGCTAGGACTCGGGGCAACTCAAGGATAGCAGGAGCAGCCGATGACCACCCCCGCCGCCGTGACCATCACCGAGACCGATATCGAGGCCATCGCTGACGCCAAGGGCCGCGTCGCCGTCGTCGTGACCCCCGACGGCAAGCTCGACACCGGCGCACGGCGCGCCAACCGGCTGACCAAGGGCACGGTCCAGCGGATGGCCGAGGCCGAAAGCTGGGGCAAGATGAAGCCGGGCGAAGTCAAGACGCTGGCATGGCCCACCGGCATGGCGGCCGAGGCGCTCGACGTGGTCTGCCTGCCGCGCAACGCCTCCGTCGCGGAGGCCCGCAAAGCCGGCGTGGCGTTGGGCCGCCTCAAGGGCGACGCCGCGCTGCTGGTGCTGGCGGGTCCGGTGCGCCGCGCCGACGAGATGCTGCTGGGCCTCGTCCTGCGCGCCTACGAGTTCACCGCCCACAAGACCGCCGAGCGCGAGACGCCCGCCGGCATCACCGTCATGACGGGCAAGCCCGACGAGCTGAAAGACGCCGCCGCGCCGCACCTGACCGCCGCCGAGGGCGTCTTCCTCACCCGCGATCTCGTCTCCGAACCCGCCAACCACCTCACGACCGAGGAATTCGCCAATCGCATCAAGGGGTTGGAGAAATCGGGCCTCAAGGTCAAGATCCTAGACGAGGACGAGATGCGCAAGCTGGGCATGCACCTGTTCCTCTCTGTCGGTCACGGCAGCGCCACGCCCACGAAGCTCGCCATCATGGAATGGATGGGCGGCACCAAGGGCGAGGCGCCGCTGGCGTTGGTGGGCAAGGGCGTGGTCTTTGACACCGGCGGCATCAGCCTCAAACCCGCCGCCGGCATGGAGGATATGACCATGGACATGGGCGGCGCCGGCGTCGTCACCGGCGTGATGCACACGCTCGCCGCCCGCAAGGCCAAGGCCAACGTGGTGGGCCTTGTGGGACTGGTAGAGAACATGCCCTCGGATCGCGCCACGCGCCCCGGCGACGTGGTCACTTCGATGAAGGGCGACACGGTCGAGATCATCAATACCGACGCCGAGGGCCGGCTCGTGCTGGCCGACGTGCTGTGGTACGCTCAGGAGAATTACAAACCCTCCGGCATTGTCGACCTCGCCACGCTGACGGGCGCCATCATCATCGGGCTGGGGCATGACCGGGCCGGCGTCTTCTCCAATGACGACGCCTTCTGCAACAGCTTCCTCAAGGCCGCCGACGCCGAGGGCGAGGGCGCATGGCGCATGCCGATGGGCGACAGCTATGACAAGCAGCTCAAATCCGCCATCGCCGACATGAAGAACGTGGGCGGCCGCCCGGCGGGCTCGATCACCGCCGCGCAGTTCCTTCTGCGTTTTGTGCAGGAGGGGACGCCGTGGATCCACCTCGACATCGCCGGTGTCGCCCGGGTGGGCGAGGATACGGCCTATGCCCCCAAGGGCTCGACGGGCTGGGGCGTGCTGTCGCTCAACCGCATGATCGCGGACAATTACGAAGGCAAGTGATGGGGGCCGCCTATTTCTATCACCTCACCCGCCGCCCGCTCGAGGCGACCCTGCCCATGCTTCTGGGCAAGGCGCAGGAGGCGGGCTGGCGGGTGGCCGTGCGGGGCAGGGCGCCCGCGCGGATGGAATGGCTCGACGAAAAGCTCTGGCTGGGCCCCGAGGAGGGGTTTCTGCCCCACGGCCTTGCCACCGCGCCCCATGCCGCGCGCCAGCCGATCCTGCTGACGACCGACAGCGAAAGCGCCAACGACCCGCACTGCGTCATGACGATCGACGGCGCCGAGGTGGCGGCAGAGGAGGTCCAGCGCCTCGACCGCGTTTGCGTGCTGTTCGACGGAAATGACGAGGCCGCGCTTCAGACTGCTCGCGGCCAGTGGAAGGCCCTGACGGATGCAGGCTGCTCCGCCCAATACTGGTCGGAAGAGTCTGGGCGGTGGGAGAAAAAGGCCGAAAAATAACTCCTTACGCCCCAAACTTCACACCAATCGAAATCTTTAAAAGATTTCGACCCGCTTTCTTTTCAAGAAAGCGCTCGCAACCTCACACAAGCCATTTCACCGGCTCCCGGTTGCAGAAGATCACAACCTGCCCGCCATTCTCCGCCACGCGAAACCCGCGCCGTCGCACCTCTTGCAAGAATGGCTCCATCCCGGCAAAGCGCTCTACATCCCGCGCCTTGCGGCGGATCACGCCGCCCTGCTGCACCGCCTTGCAGGCGAAAAGATCCTTCAGCCAGAGTTCCGGCGACAGGGGAGAATTGCGATTGTCCATGGGCCAAACCCTGCGCCAGACATGGTTAAGACGCGGTAAAACCCCTCAGCGCGTCAGCACCAGCGTCCCGTTGGTGATTTCCACGCTGGTGAACCGCTGCAGGTATTCCATACCCAGCAACGACTGGTCCAGCTCGCCCTCGTTGACCACCGCGCGCACATCCTCGTCGACCAGCGGGCCCACCTCGACCCGTTCCAGCCGCACCGGCGCCGTGCGCACCTCGCCATTGGCGGTAAAGGCCCGGCCCACGAAGGACAGCTCCTCCGTCGCCAGCCCCGCCTTTTCGGCATCCGCCTTGGCCAGCACGATCTGGCTTGCGCCGGTATCCACCACGAAACGGATCGGCGTGCCGTTCACATCCGCCGTCAGGTAATAATGCCCGTCCGCCGCGCGGGGCAGCTCGATCCGCCCATCCTCGGCCACCACGGCCTGACCGGGCATGACCGTGTTGCGGATATCGCCCCACAGGCCCACCGCCGCGATCACGCCCACGAAGATCAGCGCCCAGATGATCGCCTGCTGCGTGATCTTGCCAAGGGAATTGCGGTTCTGCGCAAAGAACCACAGCACCACCGCGCCGCCCAGCAGCACGAGGTAGAAGACGCGGGCATAGTCGAATTCGCTCATGCGTGGGATATAGGCGCGGGCAGGGCGGTTGGGAAGGTCACCCCGCCAGCCCGAAGCCGCGCAACCCGTCGAGGACGAACTGCACCGCCAGCGCCGCCAGCAGCATCCCCAACAGGCGCGTCACCACGTTGATCCCCGTCCGCCCCAGCGCCCGCTCCAGCAGGCCGGCGGTCAGGAACAGCACGAAGACGATCAGCATCACCGTCAGCATCACCCCCACGACCCATGCCAGCCCCTCCAGCCCCGGGCGCTGCCCCGCCAGCAGGATCACCGAGGCGATCGAGCCCGGCCCGGCAATCAGCGGAATGGCCAGCGGAAAGATCGAGGGGTCGTCGCTGTCGTCATCCTCTTCCTCGGCCTGGGCGGTGCCCTCGCGCCGCTTGGTGCGCCGCTCGAACAGCATGTCGAGCGCGGTCAGGAACAACAGGATGCCGCCCGCGATGCGAAAGGCGGGCATGGATATGCCGACGAAGCCCAGCACCGCCTCGCCGAAGGCCGCAAAGACGATCAGGATCAGCGCCGAGGTGATACAGGCCCGCAGGGCGATGGCCCGCCGCCGCGCGCCGGTCATGCCTTGCGTGAGGGCCACGAAAAGCGGCGTCATGCCGACCGGGTCGATGATGACCACGAGGGTCACGAAGGCCGTGATGAGAAACCCGGTATCCATGGTGCCACCATTGCAGAAGCCGCGGGAAGGGGGAAGGCGCATCGGTTAACGGCACCGACGTAATACCGACAAAATACCGACGTTATACCGACGTTGGATTTCCGGCCATTTCGGCGCCGTTCACCGTTCCGCCCGCTCCAGCTTTTCCAGCGCCGACATCCACAGCGCCTCGGCCCGGTCGAGCCCGTTCATCACCTCGGCATATTTCTTCTGCCACTCGGCCATGTCGTCGGCGCGGGCCTCGTCGTAAAGCTCGGGATCGGCCAGTTTGGTCGAGATGCGATCGCGCATTCCCTGAAGTTTTTCAACACGTTCCTCGCATTTCTTCACCTCCTGCCGTATGGCAAGAACCGCATCCCGAGACGGCCGTTTCACCTTCTCCGCCTTGGGCCGGGGCGCCGCCTTCTCCTCGCCGTTCCCGCCCAGCAGCATCTGCCGGTACGCCTCCAGATCGCCGTCGAAGGGCTTTACCCGGCCCCCCTTCACCAGCCACAACCTGTCCGCCACAAGGCTCAGCAGGTGCATGTCATGGCTCACCAAAATCACCGCGCCGGTATAGGCTGTCAGCGCCTCGACCAGCGCCTCGCGGCTCTCGATATCGAGGTGGTTGGTGGGCTCGTCGAGGATCAGCATATGCGGCGCATCGAGCGTTGCCAGCAAGAGCGACAGCCGTGCCTTCTGCCCGCCCGACAGCCGTCCCGCCTCGGTATCCGCCTGTTCGGCCCCGATCCCGAAACCGCCCAGTCGCGCCCGCAGCTTGCCCGGCGCCTCGCCAGGGCGCATGCGGCGGATATGCTCGAGCGGGGTCTCGTCGGGGCGCAACTCCTCCAGCTGATGCTGGGCGAAATACCCCACCCGCAGTTTGGAGGAGGCGTGCATCTGCCCCTCCATCGCGTCAAGTTTGGCCGCCAACAGCTTGGAAAGGGTTGATTTCCCCTCGCCATTGCGGCCCAGCAGGGCGATCCGGTCATCCTGATCGATCCGCAGGTCGAGCCGCTTCAGAACCGCCCGCCCGTCATAGCCCACGGCGGCATCCTCAAGCCGCAGGATCGGCGGTGACAACTCCTCCGGCTCGGGGAAGGAAAACGCCCGGAGCGCGGCCTCCTGCGGCCGTGTGATCGGCTGCATCTTCGACAGCGCCTTTATCCGCGCCTGTGCCTGTTTCGCCTTGTCAGCCTTGTAGCGGAACCGGTCGACATAGGATTGCAGATGCGCCCGCCGCGCGTCCTGTTTCTTGGCCTCGGACTCCGCCGCCGCCAGCTTGGCCGCGCGGGTCTGGGAAAACCTGTCATAGCCGCCTTGGTAGAGCGTCAGCTTGCGGTCCTCGAGATGCAGGATCGCCCCAACGGCCCGGTTCAACAGCCCGCGGTCGTGGCTGATGATCAGCACGGTATGCGGATAGCGGGCGAGGTAATTCTCAAGCCACAAGGCGCCTTCGAGGTCGAGATAGTTGGTCGGCTCGTCCAGCAGCAGCAGGTCGGGCGCCGAGAAGAGCACCGCCGCCAGCGCCACGCGCATCCGCCAGCCACCCGAGAAAGCCGAGCAGGGCATCGCCTGTTCCTCGTCGGTAAAGCCCAGCCCCTTGAGGATCGATGCGGCCCGCGCCTCGGCCGACCACGCGTCGATATCCGCCAGCCGCGTTTGAACCTCGGCGATCCGGCCCGCATCGGTCGCGGTCATGGATTCCTCAAGCAATTCAGCGCGTTCCGTGTCGGCCTTCAACACGGTATCCAGCAGCGATACCTCGTTGCCCGGCACCTCCTGATCGACCCCGCCGATGCGGGCGCGCTTGGGCAGGGAAATCTCGCCCCCCTCCAGCGCCAGCTCGCCCCGGATCAGCCGGAACAGCGTGGTCTTGCCGGTGCCATTGCGGCCCACCATGCCCACCTTATGCCCCTCCGGGATCACCGCAGAGGCATGTTCGATCAATGGCCGGCCCGCCACCGAATAGGATATGTCGTCAATCCGCAGCATGGCCCCCGCATGCCCCATCCAGACGGCATGGTCAATCGCGGCTTTTCAAACCCCATCCCCCATGCTATCGGAGCCGCGATCTTTCGGCGCGGGCCCTACCGCCTCGCGCGCATAACCCAAGGAAAAGAGGCTGACATGGCTGTCGAACGCACGCTGAGCATCATCAAACCCGATGCCACCACCCGGAACCTGACCGGCAAGATCAACGCCAAGTTCGAGGATGCGGGCCTGCGCATCGTCGCCCAGAAACGCATTCACCTGACCAAGGCACAGGCCGGCGTGTTCTACGCGGTCCACAAGGAACGCCCGTTCTATGACGAGCTGTGCGAATTCATGGCCAGCGCGCCGGTCGTGGTGCAGGTGCTCGAAGGGGAAGGCGCCATCGCCAAGAACCGTGACGTCATGGGCGCCACCAACCCCGCAGACGCGGCGCCGGGCACCATCCGCGCGGAATTTGCTGAATCCGTCGGTGAAAACTCCGTCCACGGCTCGGATGCACCGGAAACCGCGGCGGTCGAAATCGCCTATTTCTTCTCGGGTCTCGAACTGGTCGGCTAAGCGCCGCCCATCACCGCCCGTTCGGATTGGCCGCGCCTGTCAAAGGGGGCGGCCTTTTCGTTTTGCGCCGCTCAGATGGCGGCGAAGTCGTTGAAAACGCGCGTGGTACTGGTCACGCGCGGCGAATTGGGTATGGTTTTCGTCGGGTTCTGGGGCTTGGGTTTGCCCGTGTCCGGCGGCGGTGTCGCTGTCTTGGCCATGCTCGGCTCCCTACTCTTTACAGAGCGCCGGTTGACCTGCGCCAACCGACGCCCCCGTCACAAAGGTTTCATGAAAGGGGGTGCAAATCCAGAGTTTTCCACAGCCAATTCGTTTCAGATTCGTGATCTTGTTGCTTAAATATCAACAATCTAATCGGTCAATCACGGTTACCCCGCTGGATTGGAAACCATCCATTTCGCGCAAGGCGGCCGCCGCGCCCGACAGCGGAATGGTCCGGGTGACCAGTTGCGAAGGGTCCAGCCGGCCCGCCGCGATCATGTCGAACAGGGCGGAAAACCGGGTCGCGCCGATGCCGCGCGTGCCGTGCAGGGTCAATTGCCGGGCATAGACCAGCTCCAGCAGGGGCAGGGGCGGGGTGGCATGGGCGCCCACCGGCATTCCGATCTGTACGTGCCGCCCCATCTTGCGCAGGCACCGCAGGGAATTCTCGAAGGTCGCGGTGATCCCCAGCCCCTCGATCGAGACATGCGCGCCGCCTTGGGTGATCTCGCGCACCGCCTCGCCGACATCGCCGTCGCTGGCGTTCACGGTGGCCGTGGCGCCGAACGCTTCCGCCATCTTCAGCGCCTCGGGGTTGATGTCCACCGCCACCACTGGCGCGCCAAGGGCCGCGCCGATCATGATCGCCGACAGGCCCACGCCGCCGCAGCCATGCACCGCCAGCCATTCGCCGGGTTGCAACCGCCCCCGGTCGACCACGGCACGAAAGGCCGTCGTGACCCGGCAGCCCATCCCGGCGGCGGCGGTAAAGCCGACATTTTCGGGCAGGCGGACGAGGTTGAAATCGGCCCGGCGGATCACCACCCGTTCGGCAAACGCGCCCCAGCCGGTGAACCCGATCACCTCCTGGTGGTTGCAGATCGTGGGCTCGCCCCCGCGGCAGTCCGGGCAGGTGCCGCAGCCGAGGATGAAGGGCGCGGTCACCCTATCGCCCACCTCGAAGGCGCGCACATCCTGACCCAGTTCAAGGATCTCGCCCGCGAATTCGTGCCCCATCACATGCGGCAGCGCCACGTCCGGATCGGCGCCCTTCCACGCATGGTGATCGGAACGGCACACGCCACAGGCGCGCACGGCCACGATCGCGCCATCGCGCGGGCAGGTCGGGTCGGGGACGGTTTCGAGCGGTAGCTCGCCGTCATATTCCATCATCAGGGCGGCTTTCATACGTTTTCTTAACCTTGTGCTTCTTCAATTGCGCCGGCGGTGCCGCGTGGCGTGCCGGCGGATTTGAGTATTTTTGGAAAGATGAAGCAAGGGCCGGCGTGCCCTCGTTTTCGCCCCTGCGTTAACCTTTCGTTCATGTTTCGGGGGCGGTCAGCGAGGCCACAAGTGGCGCGAACCAAGTCCACCGCCGGGCCGCGGCATCATTGACGATCAGGTTCTTCTTGCGCGTATAGACCGGCGCGTCGAGCGGGTGCAGCCGACCCTCCGCGACATGGGGCTCGGCCAACGCCCGGGGCAGGTAGGCCGACCCGCCCCGGTCAAGCATGGTCTGCAAGGCCCACCACGAGCTGTCGAGGCTGACCCGTGCCACCCCGGCGCCGTAATAGGTTTCGGCATGCTGGCGGCGATACTCGGGCCCATGATCCACGAAGATATAGAAGGGCCCCGCATCGATCGGCGTGTCCGGCTGGTCGGAATACAGCACCAGCTCTTCGGGCGGCAGGGGGTGCACCGTCTGGCTGCCGCGGGTGACCGAGTCGAAGGTCAGGATCACGTCGACCATGCCATTGGCCAGCCATTCTTCCAGATCCCGCGCGCTGCCCTGCAATACCGAGACCGCCATCTCCGGGTTGCCCGACAGCACCCCGTTGAAGAAATCGCGCCCCGGCCCGTGCCACAGCTCGCGGTCGCACCCGAAGGTACAGACCGAGGCCAGCCCGGCAGGCAGGCTGGTCTCGAGCTGTGCCTGCCGCCAGAGCCCGGTCATGATCCGCGCATAGCGCAACAGCCGCGTGCCCGCCGGGGTCAGCGTGGTGCCGGATTTCTGGCGGTTGAGCAGTTGCTGGCCAAGCCCGTCCTCGAGTGTTTGCAGCCGGGCGGTGACGGTGGACTGGGTCACGTGCAGCACCTGCGAGGCGCGCACAAGGCTGCCGGTGTCGACGATGGCAAGGAAGGTCTGAAGCGCGGTGATGTTCATGGGGCTCACGCGATAATTCGAATATCTCGAACTTATTCCGCAAAACAATTCGTTTTCAAGAATTGAAATTCTGTGGCACCCCTGATCGGGCGACAGGATGCCACGAAGGGAGACGCGATATGGTCCCAAAACCCGAAGGTTTGGTCCGAAGGCAGGATTTCATCTCGGCCATGCGGCGCGTGGCGGCCTCGGTCACCGTGGTGACGAGCGACGGGCCGGCGGGCCGGGCAGGGGCGACGGTCAGCGCGTTCTCCTCCGTCTCGGCCGACCCGCCGACTGTGCTGGTCTGCCTTGCCGCGCAAAGCCGGATCGCGGGCGTGGTGCAGGATAACGGGCGCTTCTGCGTCAATGTCCTGCCGGAAGGTTTCTCCGACATCGCCGACCGTTTTGCCGGGCGGCATGACGGCATCGTGCCCGACCGGTTCGACGGCATCGAGGTCTTTGCACCGCGGGGCACCGCACCGGTCATCGACGGGGCCACGGCCTTTCAATGCGACCTGCAGCAGGTGGTGCATTCTGGCAGCCACGTGATCCTGCTGGGCCATGTGCGGGACGTGCTGGATGGCGCAGCCGCACCGCTGGCCTATCGCGACGGGGCCTATCACCGGGTCGTGCCCCAGGCCCATGCCGGTTGAGGGAGCAGGAATGATGGAAGACTACAGGATGTTGATTGGCGGGCAATGGGTCGCCGCCTCCGACGGGGGCACGTTCGAGACGGTCAACCCCGCCACCGGCAAGGTCTGTGCCACCGCGCCCGAGGCCACGGCCGAGGATATCGACCGGGCGGTACAGGCGGCGCATGCGGCCTGTTACGAGGGCCCGTGGTCACGGATGACGCCGACCGAACGCGGCCGTTGCCTGCGCCGGCTGGGGGATTTGCTGGCCGAAAGATCGGAAGCATTGGGCGAGATCGAGACGCGCGACAGCGGCAAGATGTTCAAGGAAACCCGCTGGCAGGCCAAGTATATCGCCGAGTTCTTCCATTTCTACGCCGGCGCCGCCGACAAGATCAGTGGCGAGACGCTGCCCATCGACAAGCCCGACCTGTTCGTTTTCACCAATCGCGAACCTTTGGGCGTGGTTGCCGCCGTGGTGCCGTGGAATAGTCAGCTTTTCCTGACCGCGGTCAAGATCGGCCCGGCGCTGGCGGCGGGCAACACGGTGGTGCTGAAGACCTCGGAACAGGCCCCCACCGCCATCCTCGAATTCGGCAAGCTGATCGCGGAGGCGGGGATACCCGATGGCGTGGTCAATATCGTGTCGGGCCATGGCGAGCCCTGCGGCAAGGCGCTGACATCGCACCCGCTTGTGGCGCGGGTCAGCTTCACCGGCGGGCCGGCGGCGGCGCGGCATGTGATCATGAACACGGCCAGCAATTTCGCCGAGGTCAGCCTCGAACTGGGCGGCAAATCGCCCTTCATCGTGTTCGACGATGCGGATGTGGAAAGCGCCGTAAACGGCTCTGTTGCCGGGATTTTCGGGGCTTCGGGGCAAAGCTGTGTCGCCGGCTCCCGGCTGATCGTGCACGAGGATGTGGCCGACGAGTTCATCGCCCGCATGAAAGGGATCGCCGAGGGCATCCGCATCGGCGACCCGATGGCGGAGGAGACCGAGATGGGCCCGCTCTGCACCAAGGGTCAGATCGAGACCATCGAGCGCGAGATCGCTGGCGCGGTCGAGGAGGGCGCGACGGTGGTCTGCGGCGGTGCCCGCGCCGAGGCGGGGGAGATGTTCTTTCAGCCGACCGTGATCGACTGCCCATCGCCCGACCTGAAAATCGTCGATACCGAGCTTTTCGGTCCGGTCCTGTGTGTCCTGCGGTTCCGCACGGAAGAGGAGGCGCTGCGCCTGGCCAACGACACCGAACATGGCCTCGCCGCCGGCATCTTCACCCGCGACAGCGCCCGCGCGCTCCGGATGAGCCGCGCCGTGCGCGCCGGGATCGTCTGGGTGAACACTTACCGGGCGATCTCGCCCGTGGCGGCGTTCGGTGGCGTGAAGGCCTCCGGCTATGGCCGGGAAAGCGGGTTTCAGGCCGTCTACGACTACACCCGGCCCAAGACCGTATGGATGAACATGTCCGACGACCCCGTCGGCAACCCGTTCCAGATGCGATGAGAAGGAGAGAGTGATGAAGTTCCATTTGGCAATCAACCTCGAGCGCATGAGCCCCGAGACGGACATGCGCGAGGTGCGCGACCATACGCTCGAAATGGTGCAGATGGCCGACAAGGCCGGGTTCGAGATCGCTTGGGCGGCCGAGCACCACGCGCTGGAGATGACCATCGCGCCCAACCCGTTCCAGATCCTGACATGGTGGGGGGAGCACGCCAAGAACATCCGCCTCGGCATCGGCGTGGTGAACGCGGCCTACTGGCATCCGATCAACCTTGCCGGCGAGGCGGCGATGCTGGACCTGCTGAGCGATGGCCGGCTGGAATTCGGTATCGGATCAGGCGCTTACCAGCGAGAGTTCGACCGGATGAAACCCGGCCTCGATCAGCGCGACAGCTGGCGCTACATGCAGGAAATGCTGCCCGTGGTGCAAAAGCTCTGGGCGGGCGACTATGCCCATGATGGGGAGTACTGGCAGTTTCCCACCGCCACGTCCTGCCCCAAGCCGGTGCAGGAGAATGTGCCGGTCTGGGTCGCGGCGCGGGCGCCCATCACCTTCGACTATGCGGTCGAGCATGAATGCGACATCCTGAGTTGGCCGCTGACCATGCCGCTGTCGGAGGTGCAGACCTATCGCCGCCGGCTCGACGAGGCGGTCGAGAAAGCGGGCAAGCCGTTCAAAGGCAGATGGGCCGTGATGCGCCATTCCGCCGTCTACGAGACCGAGGAGGACCGCAAATCCGCGATGGGGTCGATCCGCCACGTGCTGGGACAGTTCGGCAACCTGATGATGAAGAGGGGCGAGGTGATCAACGGCTTCCCCGAACAGGTGCCGCTGGCCGAGCTTGATGGCAATGCCCGGGTCGATCCCGAGATGCTGGAGGAAAATCTGATGTTCGGCAGGCCCGAGCAGGTGATCGAAAAGCTCAAGGCGCATGAAGCCGTGGGCGCCGATGCCTTTGTCTATTACGCCTCGATGGGGATGGACATGGCGCAGCAGAAACGCTCGCTGCAGCTTTTCATCGACAAGGTGATGCCGGAATTCGCGGAAAAGGAGATGGCAAATGCCAGCTGAGATCAGGCGCACGCTTTTGCAGGTTCAAACCACGCATAAGGAGGGTTGGAAGGAGGTGGCGACGCCGACGAAACTGGTGGCCGCGCTGGCCGTGATCCGCAACCCGTGGTTCGGACAGGGCCATGTCGAGGACCTGAGCCCCGAGGTGCAGGACATCTGCCCCGTGATCGGCAAGCTGCTGACGGAGATGCTGTTGGACGTGACAGGTGACACGCTGGCAGGCTGCGGGAAGGCCGCGGTCGTGGGCATGGGCGGCGAGGTGGAACATGCTCAGGCGCTGACCCATTCCCTCTGGTTCGGCAACCAGTTGCGCGACGCGATCAAGGCCAAGTCCTACCTCGCCTTCACCAATGGCCGGGGCGGGGCGGGTCAGCCGATCATGATCCCGCTGATGCACAAGGACGATGCCGGAATGCGGTCACATTACCAGACCATTCACCTCGATATCCCCGACGCGCCGGGGCCCGACGAGGTGGTGATCGCGCTTGGCGCCTCGGTGGGCGGGCATCCCAACCACCGGATCGGCGACCGCTATGCCGACCTGCGGGCAATGGGCCATGATGTGGACAACCCGGCGGGCGTTTGAGGCCGCGAGCCGGCGGCCATGACCCGCGGACGCGGTTTGCAGTGTTGTCAAATCCGACATTTGCCCAGTATATGACTGTGCGCAGTGCTTTGGCCCTCGGGGCCGGCCACGCGCGGAAGTCAGATTTGAACAGGGTCAGAATGAGCGAAACGTCTCTGCCAAAATCCGCCATGCAGGACAATGCCGCGTTCCTTGCGAACCGGCATGACTTTCAGGCTGACATAGACCGGATTGCCGGCAGCGATACCGTGGGCACCATCCTTCAGACGGTGATGCTGGCGACGAACATGCGGTTTGCCGCCGTCGCCCGTGTGACCGCCGACCGCTGGGTGGCCTGCCGCACCGTCGACGAGGTGAATTTCGGGCTGGCCGAAGGCGACGAGATTGATATCGACTCGACCTTCTGCCAGATCGTCAGGGCCAGCTCGGAAAAGGTTCTGTTCAACGACGCCGGCACCGATGACCTTTACAAGGACCATCCCATCGCCCGCAAGTTCGGTATCGTCAGCTACGCCTCGATTCCGATCCGGCGCGGCGACGGCAGCTTCTTCGGCACGCTTTGCGCCATCGACACCGAGCCGCGCAACGTGAAGGACCCGCGCGTCGTCGCGATGCTCGAAATGTTCGCCGACGTCATCGGGCACAGCCTCGAGACAGAGGAGCGGCTGGAGGCGCAGGAACACAACCTCGAACACGAACGGGAACTGGCCCGTATCCAGGATGAACTGGTGGCGGTGTTGGGCCATGACCTGCGCAACCCTGTCGCGGCGTTTTCGGCCGGCATCCGGCAGCTCGAACGCGAGCCGCTGAACGACAAGGCGCGCATGATCCTGCCGCTGATGCGCTCGTCGCTCTACCGGATGAACGACCTGATCTCGAACATCATGCTGCATGCAAGGGCGCGGCTGGGTGGCGGGATCCGCGTGTCATCGACACCCGATGCGCCGCTGGCCGACGCCGTGCGGCAGGTGGTCGAGGAAATCCGCGCGGCCGAGCCTGAATCCACCATCAATCTCGATCTGACCTTTACCCGGCCGGTCGCGTGCGATGCGCCGAGGGTGGCACAGGCGATTTCGAACCTTCTGTCGAACGCCGTGCGTCACGGAACGGCCGGGTCACCCATCGAGGTGCGCGGAGCCACCGGAGAGAACGAGGTCTCGATCACCGTCTCCAATCGCGGCCTCGCGGTGCCCGGAGAGCTGCGAGACAAGCTGTTTCACCCGTTCCAGAGGGGCACCCATGCCCAGGGCGAGGGTCTTGGCCTTGGCCTTTACATTGCTGCGACCATCGCCGAGGCGCATAATGGGCGGATCGGGGTCATCTGCGAGGGTGGCACCACGACATTCACCTTCATGCTGCCTCTGATCGAGGTGGCGGGCTGAGCCCACGCTTGCCTTTCCGGACATGCGAAAGGCGCCGCTGCGAGGCACGGCGCCTTTACGTCTGACCCCGAAGATCCGGTGCGGTGAAAATCAGCCCTTGGCGGATTCCTGAACCTGCTGCGGCTTCTGCTGGCCCTGCTGGCCGCCGCCGCCGCCTTGCTGCTGGTTCTTCGGTTTCGAGTTGAGCGGATCGTCCTGCCGCTGAACCGAGCCTTCGAAATGGGCACCGGATTCGATGGCGATGGTCTTGTGGATGATGTCGCCCTCGACCCGTGCGGTCGATGTCAGGCGCACCTTCAGGCCACGGACCCGGCCCACGATGCGGCCGTTGATCACCACGTCATCGGCGATCACCTCGCCCTTGATGGTGGCGCCTTCGCCGATGGTCAGCAGATGCGCCCGGATGTCGCCCTCGACCGTGCCCTCGACCTGGATATCGCCGGTGGTCTTCAGGTTGCCGGTGACGTGCAGGTCCGAGGACAGCACCGACGCCGGCGGCTTGGCCTTGGGCGCGGTCGCCTTGAACTCGGTCGACGGTGAGTCGGTGCGCGACGTGTCGGGCTTTTCCGGGATGGCCGGTTTTGCCGCGGTGTCTTGCTTGGGGGCGGGATCGTTGATTTTGCTCTTAGAAAACATTTCTCGCAGCCTTGATGTAGATCATGGGGTTGACGGCCTTGCCACCGACACGGACCTCGTAGTGTAGATGCGTGCCCGTGGAACGTCCAGTGCTCCCCATATCACCAATACGTTCCCCGCGCGAGACCCTTTGGCCTTTTTTGACCCGGATGCGGGACATATGGGCGTATCGGGTCTCGATACCGAATTCGTGCTGGATCTTCACGAGGCGGCCATAGCCGGACAGCCATTCGGCATGGATCACGACGCCGTCGGCGGTGGCGTAGATCGGCGTGCCGTGCTTCGAGGCGAAATCGGTGCCCGAATGCATCCGGCCCCAGCGCATGCCGAAGCCCGACGTGTAGCGGAAGGTCGATTGCACGGGCAGGGCAAAGGGGGCCTTTTGCGCGGCGATGCGATAGAGGTTGAGGCGATCGAGCTCGTTCAGGATGCGGTTGGCGCGCATGGCCTCGGGTGTCGGCTCCTCGCCCCGGGTCGAGAAGGACAGCGGCATAAGTGGCCCGCCCTGACCCGAATAGCCGCGGCGCACGGTGTCGAGCATGTTCTCGGTGTCCATGCCGGCGGCGGTGAACATCTTGTCGAGCGGTTCGACCGAGATCGTCATCGCGTCTTCGAGCTGGCGGAAGATCTGGTCGTTCTGGTCTTTCATCAGCTGGATCTGCGCGGCCATCTCGTCGGCCTCGAGCAGGGCGAGCTCGGCGTCGTTGCTGATCTTGTCGCGCTGGCGGGCGGTATCCGAAAGCGCGGCGGTCAGGGTTTCCAGCGTCGCCTCGACGCCCATCCCCTCTTCATCGGCCAGCGTGTTCGGTGAACTGTCCCTGAGGGCCAGCGTCAGCTCCGCGCTTTCTTCTCGGGCGGCGTCGCGCTCCTTCATGGTGCGGCGCAGGGTCGACTGGATGACCTCGATCCCGGTTTCAAGCTCGCGCCGGCGGGTTTCGGAGGCCAGCAGATCGGATTGCATGGTCGAGATTTGTTTCAGGGCAGAGTTGAAACGTTGCTGTGCGGCAGCGGCTTCCTCGGCGCGGGTGTTGCGCTCGGCCTCGAGGGCGTTGAGCCGGGCCTCGTAAGTGCGCTGATCACGCTTGGCCTGTTCGCGGAAGTTGCCCGAGCCGATCGAATCCATCAGCAGAACGGCGGTGGCAATGATCGTCCAGGCGACGACGGCCGAAACGCCAAGAAAGGCAACAAGTTGAGAGCCGGGCTTCAGGCGGATGAACCGCGTGTCACTGTCTGACCGGAGGAAAACCCTGCGCTCCGGGAAATATCTTTCCAGAATTGCATGAAATTTGATTGCGAGTCGTGTTCGCACGTAAACCCCGTCCCTATTGCCCCATCCCCAAGGCGGCCCTGTTCACTTTTTCGTTCACAAGGGCCTCCGAAGTGATTAGCGGTTGGAATCCCGATGGGCAAGGTTTTTGGACACCAAGGCCGATGAAACCGGCAATATGCCGCAGAGATGGCAAAAAATTGCCGATCTCAATGGGTTGAGCGCTAACGGCTCAGCGCGACTCAGCCGGTTTTCTCAGTGAGGGGCCAGTAGAAATCGGGGGGCAGGCCGGCCTCGGCGCGTTTTTCCTCGTTGAAGGGCGGCTTCAGCGCCCCGTGAAAATAGCGGCGGACGAGGGTGTGAAACGCCTCTTTCGGGTCGTGCTCATGCCGTCCGCAAAGGAAGTGAAACCACTTCGAGCCATAGGCCACGTGATGCACCTCCTCGGCATAGATCACCTTCATCGCCTCGACGGCCGCGGCCTCGCCGGCCTTCTCGAACAGCGCGATCATCCCCGGTGTCACGTCGAGCCCCCGCGCCTCGAGCACCATGGGCACCACGGCAAGACGGCCCATGAAATCCTGCGCCGTGTCCGAGGCCGCCCGCCACATGCCGGCATGGGCGGGCATGGCGCCATAGAAACTGTCCTGCGCTTCAAGGCAGTCGCATATCAGGTTGAAATGCTTCGATTCCTCGTCGGCCGATTTCACCCAGTCATCGTAGAACCCGATGGGCATCGGCACATCGGTGAACCGCGCGATGATGTCCCAGTGCAGATCGACCGCGTTCAGCTCGATATGCGCCACCGCGTGCAGCATCGCCAGCCGCCCCGTCGGCGAGCCGGGCCGGCGCCGGGGCACGTCGCGCGGATCGAGCAGCTCGGGCTTGTCCGGGCGGGCAGGGAAATCCGGCGGGGTGGCATGACCCAGCGGGATCGCCTCCCCGGTCTCCCGCGCGGCGAACCATGCCGCGGCGTGGCGGCGCGACAGGGCGGTTTTCTCGCGACCGTCGGCGGTGTTCAGAACCTCCACCGCCATCTGCGACAGGGTTGTGGAGGTCAAATCGCCTTCACCGCCTCGAGCACCTCTTCGGCATGGCCCGGCACCTTCACCTTGGGCCAGACCTGCACGACCTTTCCGTCGCCGCCGATCAGTACGGTCGTGCGCTCGATCCCCATGAATTTCTTGCCGTACATGCTCTTTTCCTTCCAGACGCCGTATTGCTCGCACACGTCGGATTCGGCGTCGGAGAGCAGCGGGATGCCCAGCTCGTGCTTGTCGCGGAACTTGTCGTGCTTGGCGACGGTATCCTTCGAGATGCCGAACACTTTCGCGCCCGCCGCCTCGAACTCCTGGCCGAGCCCGGTAAAGGCGATGGCCTCCTTGGTGCAGCCCGACGTATCGTCCTTGGGATAGAAGAACAGGACGACCGGCGCGGGACGCAGATCGGACAGGGTCACATTGCCGCCGCCATCGCGGGGCAGGGTGAAATCGGGGGCGGCGTCGGCAGGTTTCAGCATGGGGATTCTCCTTCAACAAAGAATTGAGTTTCATATTAGGTCGCGAGAGGCCAGTATAAACAGCCAGAGGCAGGTCACCGTTAGAAGACAAGAATGACCGATGAAAAACAGGAACGGTCGCGCGCCCGACGCCTGAAAAAGGCGGGGCTGTGGAGCGGCGCGCTGCTGGTTGCGCTGGTCGTGGCCGCGGGCATTACCGTGATGTCATTGGTCGGAACGCGGCTGTCGGCGCCCGACTGGCTGCGCGCGCGGATCACCGAAAGGATCAACAGCGACGTTCAGGGCATGTCGATCGGTTTTGGCGACGTGTCGATCGTGCTGGAAAACGACTGGGTGCCGCGGCTGGCGCTGCACCGGGTGACGATCCGAGACGAGGTCGGCACACCGGTCGCGCAATTGTCGGACGTGCAGGGCGCGGTGGCGCTCGGGCCGCTACTGAAGGGCGAGTTGCAGCCGGGGCGGATATCGCTGACCGGCGCGCGGGTGACGCTGCGCCGGGCCGACGACGGGGCGGTCGGCGTCAGCGTGGGCGACACGGCCAACCCGGTGCAGGAGGCCGAGACGGTCACCGCCCTGATCAAGCGGGCTGACAGCTTTTTCCAACGCCCGCATTTCTCGGCCCTGACGGAGGTGTCGGCCGACAACCTGACGCTGCGCTTCGAGGATGCCCGCGCCGGCAAGGCCTGGACGGTAGATGGCGGGCGCATCCAGATGCGGCGCGACGGGCAGGAGTTGACGATCCGGTCCGATTTCGCGCTGCTGGGCGCGCGCGACTACGCAACGACGCTGGCCGTGGCTTATTCCAGTCGGATCGGCGAGACGGCGGCGGAGTTCGCGATTGATTTCGAGGATATGCCGGCCGGGGACATCGCCGGCCAGTCTCCGGCGCTGACATGGCTGACCGCGCTGGAGGCGCCGATATCGGGCTCTGTCCGCGCGGGGGTCGACGAAGAGGGCCAGCTCGGCCCGCTCGACACCAAGCTCGAGATCGGGGCAGGCGTGCTGCACCCGAACGAGGCCGCCCGCCCGGTGGCCTTTGACCACGCCAGCACGCATTTCACCTATGATCCGGCCGACCACCTCATCCGCTTTCACGCGCTCGATGTGCAAAGCAAATGGGCGAGCGCCCGGATCGAGGGCCAGACCTATCTGGCGGGGATGGAGGATGGCTGGCCCAACGCGCTGATTTCGCAGTTTCGGGTGCGGGACCTGACGGCCAACCCGTTGGAGATCTACGACGCGCCGGTCGCCTTCGAGGGCGCGACGATGGACATGCGCCTGACGCTCGATCCGTTCCGCATCACCCTTGGCGAGCTGAGCCTGTCGGACCAGGGCCGCAACCTCGTGGTGTCGGGCGATTTCGACGCCCGGCCCGACGGCTGGTACGTCAGTGTCGACGGACGTCTGCCGGGGATCGAGCCCGACCGGCTGATGACGCTCTGGCCCGAAAGCCTCGAACCGAAGACACGGACATGGATCGAAGAGAATATCGTCACCGCCAGGCTGAGCGATATACAGGTGGCGCTGCGCTCTGTTCCGGGCCACAAGCCTGACGTGTTCCTCGGCTTCGACTTTTCCGAGCTGACCTCGCGCTTCATCAAGAATGTGCCGATGATAGAAAACGGCCGCGGCCATGCGACCATCTACGACAACCGTTTCGTGATCGCCGCCCATGAAGGCTACGTGACTGCCGCGCAGGGCGGCAAGATCGATATTTCCGGGTCGAGCTTCGACATCCCCGACATCGGCATCAAGCGCGGGCCCGGCACGGTGCGGCTGAAGACGCGCAGCACGATCACCGCCGCGCTGTCGCTGTTGAACGAGGAGCCGTTCCGCTTTCTCGACAAGGCCGGGCGGCCGGTGACGATGGCCGACGGCCTGGCGCGGCTGGAAGGGCAGCTTGATTTCCTCGTGGTCGATGACCTGCAGCCTGAAGACGTGTCCTTTGGTCTGACCGGTGAGATGAAGGACGTGCGCAGCGAGACGCTGGTCGAGAACAGGGTATTGGCCGCATCTGCGTTGAAGATCGACGCAACCAGCGAGCGCCTGAACATCTCGGGCGAGGGCCGTGTCGGGCGGGTGCCGTTCGGGGGGACGTGGTCGATGCCGCTGGTCGAGGGAAGCAACGGGCGGTCCCATGTGACTGGCTGGATCGAGCTGTCGGAACGCTTCGCCGACGAATTCCGCATCGGGCTGCCGCCGGGCAGCATTTCGGGCGCAGGGCGCGGGCAGATCGAGATCGACTTCGAGAACGACACGCCGCCGGTGTTCCGCATGTCCTCGGATCTCTCCGGCGTGGCCCTGGGCCTGCGCCCGCTCGACTGGTCGATGGGGGCCGGCGCCACCGGCCTGCTGGAGGTGGAAGGCGCCTTGGGTCAGCCGCCGCAGGTCGATCGCATCCGGCTTGACGCCGCGGGGCTGCGGGCCAGCGGGTCGGTCACGCTGAACGAGGACGGCACCTTGCAACAGGCGAATTTCGGGCGGGTGCAGCTTGGCTCCTGGGTGGATGCACCGGTCGACCTTGTGGGGCTCGGGCCGAACAAGCCGCCGCTGGTGCGGGTCACGGGGGGCGAGATCGACCTGCGCCAGACCTCGCTGGCCGCCAAGGGCGACGGGCCGCGGGGCGAACGGGGGCCGGTATCGCTCCGGCTCGACCGGCTGCAGATCTCCGACAAGATCGCATTGACCGATTTCAATGCCGAACTCGACATGTCCCGCGGGGCCGACGGCAAGTTTACCGGCAAGGTCAATGGCGGTACGCCCATTGTCGGGCGTGTTCTGCCCCGCGACGGGCGCAGCGCCTTTACCATCACGTCGCAGGATGCGGGCGGTGTCCTGCGCTCGGCCCGGGCGCTGAAACAGGCCCGCGACGGTTCTCTTGTGCTGGTGCTGGTGCCGGGGCAGGGGGAAGGCACCTATGACGGCAAGCTGACCGTCGACAACCTGCGGGTCAAGGATGCGCCGGCCATGGCCGCCCTGCTGAACGCGCTGAGCGTGGTGGGCATTCTCGAACAGCTTGCCGGAGAGGGGCTGCATTTCAACCGCGTGGAGGCCGAGTTCCAGCTCGGCCCCGAGCGCGTGACCCTTTACAGCGGCAGCGCCGTGGGGGCCTCGCTTGGGATTTCGATGGAAGGGTATTACTGGCTCGACGCCGAGCAGATGGACATGGAAGGGGTGATTTCCCCGGTCTACGCCGTCAACATGCTGGGCGGGCTGTTCTCGCGGCAGGGCGAGGGGCTTTTGGGCTTCCAGTATTCCCTGAAGGGCCCGACCCGCGAGCCTCGAGTGCAGGTCAACCCGCTCTCGGTGCTGACACCGGGGATGTTCCGCGACATCTTTCGCCGGGCCCCCCCGAAACGCTCGGGTGTTGCCACGGGCCAAGAGGGAAGCGAAACACGCGAAGATACGATTCGGACCCAGGACCGGTAGAAATGAAGCTTTCCGATTTCGATTTCGATCTGCCCGAACGGCTGATTGCCACCCGCCCTGCGCGGCCCCGAAGTTCGGCCCGGCTGCTGGTGGTGGAGGGCGGCGCGATCACCGACGCGACGGTCTCCGACCTTGGTCAATGGCTGCGCCCCGGCGACCGGCTGGTGCTGAACGATACCAGGGTGATCCCGGCGCGCCTGACCGGCACGCGCCGGCGCGAGGGTGCCGCGGGCGAGACGGAGGCACGGATCGAGGTGACGCTGCTCGACCCGGCGCCGGGCGGGGGCTGGCGGGCGATGGTCAAACCGCTGAAGAAGCTTCGCGAAGGGGAGGTGGTGCGCTTCGGTGCGGGGCTCGAGGCAACCTGCGTGACCAAGGAGGAGGGGCAGGCGGTGCTGGCCTTCAACCTCGAAGGCGAGGATTTTGACGCCGCTTTGAACGAGGCGGGCGCCATGCCCCTGCCGCCCTATATCGCCGCCCGCCGGGCGGCGGACGATCAGGACCGCGAGGATTACCAGACCGTCTGGGCCCGCAACGCGGGCGCCGTCGCCGCGCCGACCGCCTCGCTGCATTTCGACGAGCCGCTGCTGGCCGATCTGGCGAGGGCGGGTATCAGCTTTACCCATGTCACGCTGCATGTCGGCGCGGGCACCTTCCTGCCGGTGAAGGTGGAGGACGTGACCACCCACAGGATGCATGCGGAATGGGGCGAGGTGAGCGAGACCGCCGCGGCCGAGATTGCCGCGACCAAGGCGGCCGGTCACCGGGTCATTCCCGTCGGCACCACTGCGCTGCGCCTGATCGAGAGCGCGGCACAGGACGGGCAGATCGCCCCGTGGCGCGGCGAAACCGACATCTTTATCTATCCCGGTTTCACCTTTCGGGTGACCGACGCGCTGATGACCAATTTTCACCTGCCGCGCTCGACGCTGATGATGCTGGTTTCGGCCCTGATGGGGCAGGCGCGTATCCGCGCAATCTATGAGCATGCGATCGCCGAGGAATACCGTTTCTTCTCCTACGGCGACGCTTCGCTGTTGATCCCCGGCTGAAAGGCTGTCAGGGCGGCGCGGGCAGACCAGCCGAAGTCGGCTTTGGCCCTGACAAATAAGTCGTGTTAAGGCACTCTGGCCGGGTCTGTACGGGAGGCACAGTTCATGTTTTCGGTCTTGTCCAGCGCATGGGCGCTGCTTCTGGGGATGATGCTTTTGCAGGTCGGCAACGGCATGCAGGGCACATTGCTCGGCATTCGGGGCGAAATCGAAGGCTTCTCGACGCTCGAGATGTCGCTGGTGATGTCCGGCTATTTCGTGGGGTTCCTGTTCGGCTCGCGCATGGCGCCCGACATGATCCGCAGGGTCGGCCATGTGCGGGTCTTCGCGGCGCTGGCCTCGCTCATTTCGGCGGTGATGATCCTCTACCCGACCTTCGCGCATCCCTATGCGTGGGGGTTCGGCCGCATCCTGATCGGGTTCTGCTTCTCGGGCGTCTACGTGACCGCGGAAAGCTGGCTCAACGAGGCCGCGAGCAACGAGAACCGCGGCAAGGCGCTGTCGCTCTACATGATCGTGCAGATGGTGGGCATCGTCTCGGCGCAGGCGCTGATGCTGGTGGCCGATCCGGGCGGGTTCATCCTGTTCATCATTCCGTCGGTGCTGATCTCGCTGGCCTTCGCGCCCATTCTGCTGTCGATCAGCCCGACGCCGGCGTTCGATACCGCCAAACCCCTCAGCCTGCGCCAGATCATGAAGATCTCGCCGCTGGGCTGTGTCGGCATGTTCCTGCTGGGCGGCGTTTTCTCGGCGCAGTTCGGCATGGCGCCGGTCTATGGCGCCGAGGTGGGGCTTTCCGTGGCGCAGATTTCGACCTTCGTGTCGACATTCTTCGTTGGGGCCATGGTGCTGCAGTTTCCCATCGGCTGGATGTCGGACCGTATGGACCGGCGGCTTCTTATCCTGATCGTCGCCGCGGTCTGCGGCCTCGGCGGTGTGGTGGGGGCGCTTTTCGGCTCGTTCTTCCCGGCGCTGCTTCTGGCGGGGTTGATGGTGGGCGGCATGTCGAACCCGCTGTATTCGCTGCTTATCGCCTATACCAATGACTTTCTGAACCACGAGGACATGGCCGCCGCGGCGGGCGGGATGGTGTTCATCAACGGCTTGGGCGCGGTCGCCGGGCCTCTCGTCACCGGTTGGCTGATGGGGCAGCTTGGCGCTTGGGCCTTCTTCCTCGTGATCCTGATCCTGTGCTTCGGCATCACCGCATATGCGGCCTATCGGATGACCCAGCGCGCCGCGCCGTCCGTGGATGACACGGACAGTTTCACCATGGTTTCGATGTCGGCATCGCCGCTGGCCGTGAACTTTGCCGCCGAGTACGACTACGAAACCGCTCAGGACGAACAGGAGGCCGGATAGCGCTAACGAGTTATCCACAGTCACGGACTGTTGCCGATGTTGCAAATTTTTACTGTCCTTAGAACAGGATATGGGAATAATCGTTTCTTATCGGGTGTGGGAAAAATGAGGAGGCACCAATGACGACCCCTGAGGAGGTCCTGCAGTTCTGGCTCGATGAAGTCGGACCTCAGGGATGGTACGACACGTCGGACGAGTTCGACGCGAAGATCCGCGACAGGTTCCGGCAGACATGGGAGAAGGCGCGGGAAGGGACCTACGGCCTCTGGCTGACCTATCCGAGCGGGACCTTGGCCTATATCATCGTCATGGACCAGTTCTCGCGCAACATGTTCCGGGGCGAGGCGACGGCCTTTTCGAGCGACAAGCACGCGATGGCCGCGGCCAAGGCGGCGATCCACCGGAAATGGGACCTGCGGATCGACGAACCGGCGCGGCAGTTCTTCTATCTGCCCCTGATGCATTCCGAGAACCTTTGCGATCAGGAGCGGTGCATCCGGCTGGTGATGGAGCGGATGCCGAAGGGCGGCGAGGACGTGCTGCTGCACGCCCGCGCGCATCGCGAGGTGATCCGCATGTTCGGGCGCTTCCCGTACCGCAACGAGGCGCTCAGCCGCAATTCGACCGAGCCGGAACGCGATTACGTCGGTCGGGGCGGCTACGGTTCGACACTGCAGGCCCTGCAGGAAGCCGATGCCGCCTGAGGGTGGGCGTCAAAAAAACCTGCTCTGCGATGCTGTTACATGTTCGCCCCGTGACATTGCGCTGCGGGGCGCGTTTGCCGCGTTGTGTGGCGAGGCGAGATAGTTTAATATCAAACTAAATTCCGGAACACAGCCAGACGGAGACGGATATGGCGGCAAAATCCTTTGACATGATCGTTATCGGCGCGGGCCCGGGGGGCTATGTGGCTGCCATTCGCGGGGCGCAGCTTGGCCTGAACGTGGCCATCGTCGAGCGTGAGCATATGGGTGGCATCTGCCTCAACTGGGGCTGCATCCCCACCAAGGCGATGCTGCGCAGTTCCGAAGTGTTCCACCTGATGCACCGCGCCAAGGAGTTCGGCCTGAAGGCCGACGGGATCGATTACGATCTCGACGCCGTGGTCAAGCGGTCGCGCGGGGTGGCCAAACAGCTGGCCTCGGGCGTGGGCCACCTGATGAAGAAGAACAAGATCACCACCGTGATGGGCGAGGCGACGATCCCCGCCAAGGGCAAGGTCTCGGTCAAGACCGACAAGGGCACTGAAGAGCTCGAGTCGAAAGCGATCATACTGGCCACAGGCGCCCGTGCGCGCGAATTGCCGGGGCTCGAGGCGGATGGCGACCTCGTCTGGACTTACAAGCACGCGCTGTTGCCGCCGCGCATGCCCAAGAAACTGCTGGTCATCGGCTCCGGCGCCATCGGGATCGAGTTTGCCAGCTTCTACAACACGCTGGGCGCCGACACGACCGTGGTCGAGGTGATGGATCGGATCCTGCCGGTCGAGGATGCCGAGATTTCCGCTTTTGCCAAGAAGGCTTTCCAGAAGCAGAAGATGAAGATCATGGAAAAGGCGACGGTCAAGAAGCTGGACCGGGCCAAGGGCAAGGTGATTGCACATATCGAGACCGGCGGCAAAACCGAGACGCACGAGTTCGACACGGTGATTTCGGCCGTCGGTATCGTCGGCAATGTCGAAGGGCTGGGGCTGGAAGATCTGGGCGTGAAGGTCGACCGCACCCACGTGATCGTTGACGAATACTGCCGCACGGGCGTCGACGGGCTATATGCCATTGGCGATCTGGCCGGCGCACCGTGGCTTGCTCACAAGGCCAGCCACGAGGGCGTCATGGTGGCCGAACTGGTGGCCGGGGGGCATCCACACCCGGTGCGCCCCGACAGCATCGCCGGCTGCACCTACTGCCACCCGCAAATCGCCAGCGTCGGCATGACCGAGGCGCAGGCCAAGGAGAAGGGCTACAAGATCAAGGTCGGCCGTTTCCCCTTCATCGGCAACGGCAAGGCCATCGCGCTTGGCGAGGCGGAAGGCATGATAAAAACGGTCTTCGACGAAAAGACCGGCGAGCTTTTGGGCGCGCATATGGTGGGCGCCGAGGTGACCGAGCTGATCCAGGGCTACGTGGTGGGCCGGCAGTTGGAGACCACAGAGGAGGATCTCATGCATGCCGTCTTCCCGCACCCGACGCTGAGCGAGATGATGCATGAAAGCGTTCTCGACGCCTATGACCGCGTGATCCACATCTGATCCGGAATGACGCCGGGGATCGGCAGGTTTTCGAGCATGCCGTAAAAATAATTGCCGTGCTGACAGGGCTTGTCAGGCGTTCCCTTTATGTTCGCAGTTTTGACTTGGAAGATTTGATCCGCGCCACTATCTGTTTACCAGTGTAAACGGGGGACCGGATGGCCGAGCTCAAGCATATCGAAGTGCGCGGTGCGCGCGAGCATAACCTGCGCGGCATTGACGTGGATATTCCGCGCAACGAGCTGGTTGTGATTACCGGGCTGTCCGGCTCTGGCAAGTCATCGCTGGCCTTCGACACGATCTATGCCGAGGGGCAGCGGCGCTATGTCGAAAGCCTGTCGGCCTATGCGCGGCAGTTCCTCGACATGATGGAAAAGCCGGATGTGGACCATATCAGCGGTCTTTCCCCCGCAATTTCCATCGAACAGAAGACGACCAGCAAGAACCCGCGCTCGACCGTCGGCACGGTCACCGAGATTTACGACTACCTCCGGCTGCTCTTTGCCCGGGTCGGCACGCCTTATTCGCCGGCCACCGGCCTGCCCATTGAGGCGCAGCAGGTGCAAGACATGGTCGACCGCGTGCTGGCGATGGAAGAGGGCACACGCGCCTATCTTCTGGCGCCCATCGTGCGCGACCGGAAGGGGGAATATCGCAAGGAATTCCTTGAGCTGCGCAAACAGGGCTTCCAGCGGGTGAAGGTCGACGGGGAGTTTCACGAACTCGACGATCCGCCCAAGCTCGACAAGAAGTTCCGGCACGACATCGAGGTGGTGGTCGACCGGGTGGTGGTGAAAGAGGGGATCGGCACGCGGCTGGCCGACAGTTTCCGCACGGCGCTCGATCTCGCCGACGGGATTGCCGTGCTGGAAACCGCGCCGAAGGAGGGCGAACCCGAGCGGCATACTTTCTCCGAGAATTTTGCCTGTCCGGTCAGTGGCTTCACCATCCCGGAAATCGAGCCGCGGCTGTTTTCCTTCAACGCGCCCTTCGGGGCCTGCCCGGAATGCGGCGGGTTGGGTGCCGAGCTGTTCTTTGACGAACGGCTGGTGGTGCCGGATGAGCAGTTGCGCATTGCCGACGGGGCGCTGGCGCCGTGGCGGAAGGGGAAAAGCCCTTATTTTCTTCAGACGATCGAGGCCATCGCGAAGCATTACGAATTCGACCGGAAATCGCGGTGGAAAGACCTTGATGCCCATGTGCAGCAGGTGTTCCTGTATGGTTCGGGCGACGAGGAAATTCAGTTCCGCTATGACGAGGGCGGGCGTGTTTATCAGGTCAGCCGGGTGTTTGAGGGGGTGATCCCCAACATGGAACGCCGCTATCGCGAGACCGACAGCGCATGGGTTCGCGAGGAGTTCGAGCGCTATCAGAACAACCGCCCTTGCGGGGCCTGTGGTGGCTATCGGCTGCGGGATGAGGCGCTGGCGGTGAAGATCGCCGGGCTGCATGTGGGCCAAGTGGTCGAGATGTCGATCCGCGAGGCGTTTGAGTGGTGCGAGACTGTGCCCGAAAGCCTGACCGCGCAGAAGAACGAGATTGCGAAGGCGATCCTGAAGGAAATCCGCGAACGTCTTGGATTCCTTAACAATGTTGGGCTCGACTACCTGACGCTGTCGCGCAGTGCCGGCACGTTGTCGGGCGGTGAGAGCCAGCGGATCAGGCTGGCGAGCCAGATCGGCTCGGGGCTGACCGGGGTGCTGTATGTGCTTGACGAGCCTTCGATCGGGTTGCACCAGCGGGATAACGGGCGGCTGTTGCAGACGCTGCAGAACCTGCGCGATCAGGGCAATACCGTGATCGTGGTGGAGCATGACGAGGAGGCGATCCGGACGGCGGATTACGTCTTCGACATCGGGCCGGGCGCCGGGGTGCATGGCGGGCAGGTGGTGAGCCACGGCACGCCGGAGCAGGTGGCGGCCGATCCGAATTCGGTCACCGGGCAGTACCTGTCGGGGCAAAGGGAGATTTCCATTCCTTCGGAGCGGCGCAAGGGGAATGGAAAATCCGTCAAGGTTATCAAGGCGGAAGGCAACAACCTTAAGGCGGTCGATGCCGAGTTTCCGCTGGGCCGGTTCGTCTGTGTGACGGGCGTTTCGGGGGGCGGCAAGTCGACCCTGACGATCGAGACGCTGTTCAAGACCGCGTCGATGCGGCTGAACGGGGCAAGGCAGACGCCGGCGCCGTGCGAGACGATCAAGGGGCTGGAGCATCTGGACAAGGTGATCGATATCGACCAGCGGCCCATCGGGCGGACTCCGCGTTCCAATCCAGCGACTTACACCGGGGCGTTCACGCCAATCCGTGACTGGTTTGCCGGGCTGCCGGAGGCGAAGGCGCGGGGGTACAAGCCGGGGCGGTTTTCGTTCAACGTCAAGGGCGGGCGGTGCGAGGCCTGTCAGGGGGACGGGCTGATCAAGATCGAGATGCACTTTTTGCCCGATGTCTATGTCACCTGCGAGACGTGTAATGGCGCGCGGTACAATCGCGAGACGCTGGAAATTACGTGGAAAGGCAAGAGCATAGCCGACGTTCTTGAGATGACTGTGGAGGATGCGCAGGAGTTCTTCAAGGCGGTGCCGTCGATCCGGGAGAAGATGGATGCGCTGGCGCGTGTGGGCCTGGGCTATATCAAGGTTGGGCAGCAGGCGACAACGCTGTCGGGCGGTGAGGCGCAGCGGGTGAAGCTGTCGAAGGAGCTGTCCAAGCGCTCGACGGGCCGGACGCTCTATGTCCTCGACGAGCCGACCACGGGTCTGCATTTCGAGGACGTGAAGAAGCTGCTGGAAGTCCTTCATCAGCTTGTAGAAACCGGGAATACGGTTGTGGTGATCGAACACAATCTGGATGTGATCAAGACCGCCGACTGGCTGATTGATATCGGCCCGGAAGGTGGCGATGGCGGGGGCGAGATCGTGGCCGTGGGCACGCCGGAAGACGTGTCAGAGGAGCCGCGGAGCCATACCGGGCACTACCTGAAAGAGATGCTGGCGGCGAGGAAAGTGGCGGCCGAATAGGGCCGATTTTCAACGTCGGTATAACGTCGGTATTTTGTCGGTATCACGTCGGTGCGGGTGGCGGTGACCGCCACCCGGCACATGCGGATTGGTTCAGTTCAGAATGCGGCTGACCGCGCCGATCAGGTCGAGAACTTCGCGCGTATCGCGATCGACCCGATAGACGTTCCCGCCCGAGCGGTAATAGGTGTAGGCCGGGTTCAGCCCGTAGCGTTCGGGGTAGGTGAGACGCGTACCGCTCCGGAGGTAGTGGCGGTCGTTGTTGTAGATCTTCTTGGCCTGACCGGGCGGCAGACAGCCGTTATGCTTCTTGGCCAGCCCCGGCGGGCAGCCTTTGGAGCCGGCCTGTGCGGTGAGCGGGGTCATGGCCGCTGCGGCGATTGCGGTGGTGATGAGGAATTTGCGCATCTGAAGCCTCCTTGCCTGTGGCGATGCATGGCAAGGTGGGGCCGATCCGGCCCGCTGCAAGGCGGACCGGACCGGATGGGCGGAACGTTGCCTTAGCCGTGGCCGCGCTTTTCGAGGCGGGGGAGCATGGCGGAGAAATCCTTGCCGGCGCCGTCTTCGCGTTCGACGAACTGCTCGTAGAGCTGCATCGCTTCGCGCCCGAGCGTGGTGTCGGCATCGGCGGTTTCGGCGGCCTGCATGGCAAGGCGCAGGTCCTTGAGCATCAGGTCGGCGGCAAAGCCCGGTTTGTAGTCATTGTCGGAGGGCGATTGCGGGCCGACGCCGGGCGCGGGGCAGTAGGCGTTCATCGACCAGCTATAGCCGGAGGAGGTGGAGACCACGTCGAACATGGCCTGCCGGTCGAGGCCCAGCTTGTCGGCCAGCGCGAAGGCCTCGCAGGTGACGATCATGGTGGCGCCGAGGATCATGTTGTTGCAGATCTTGGCGGCCTGACCGTTGCCGGAAGGTCCGCAGTGAACGGCCTTTTGTCCCATGATATCAAAGAGTTCCTTGGCGGTGTTGAAGCCGGCCTCGTCACCGCCGACCATGAAGGTGAGCGTGCCGCCAGAGGCCCCGGCGATGCCGCCCGAAACCGGCGCGTCGAGCGCGGAGAGGCCGGCGGCTTGCGCGGCTTCGGCCACGGCGCGGGCGCTGTCGACATCGACGGTCGAGCAGTCGAGATGCACGGCACCCTTGTCCATCGCAGGCTGAATGTCGGCGGCGACGGCGCGGAGGATCTTGCCGTTGGGCAGCATGGTGATGACCACGTCGGCGCCCTTGGCGGCCTCGGCGGCGGTGGGGGCCATGCTGATGCCTTCGATGCTGACCTCGGCGGTGTCGAAGCCGGTCACGTCATGACCGGCCTTGGCGAGGTTGGCAGCCATCGGCCCGCCCATGTTTCCAAGTCCGATGAATCCGATTTTCATGGCGTTATCCTTCCTTTTCGAATGTCAGGGCGTCGGCGCCCAGCGGTGTCAGCATCTCGGCGGCATCCGTCTGGGGCGGATTGTCGAGTTCGTGCTGCCATTTGGGCGAGCGATCCTTGTCGATCACCGCGGCGCGGATGCCTTCGAGGAAATCGCCCTTTTCCATCGCGCGATGGGTGAAGCGGTATTCGAGGTCGAGCGCCTGCCGGATATCGGTGCCGGGCTTTTCCAGCCGGTGCAGCATCTCGATGGTGCAGGCCATGGAAAGGGGCGAGCCGCGGGAGAGGGCCTTGAGCGCCGAGGCGGCGAAGTCGCTGCCGGAGGATTTTAGGGAGGTGACGATGTCGCCGAGAGTTTCACCGGAGAAATGGTCATCGATCTCGGCGGTCTGGGTGCTGAGCTTGCCATCGGGCGGGGTTTCGGTGGCTTGATCAATGAGGGAGAGGTCGCCGGTCTCGGAGAGCTGCGCGATGAGGTCCGCCCATTTCTCCTGCGGGATGAAATGGTCGGCAAAGCCTGCATGGATGGCGTCGCCTGCGTTCATGCGGGTGCCGGTGGTGCCGAGATATTCGCCCAAGCGGCCCGGCGCCTTGGCCAGAAGGTGGGTGCCGCCCACATCCGGGACGAGGCCGATGCCGCATTCGGGCATGGCGATCTGGCTGCTTTCGCAGACGATGCGGGGGTGGCCGTGGCAGGAAATGCCGACGCCGCCGCCCATGACGAAGCCCTGCATGAAGGCGACATAGGGTTTGGGGTATTCGGAGATCTTGGCGTTCAGGCGGTATTCGTCGCGCCAGAAGCGGCGGGCGTATTCATAGTCGCCCTTGGTGCCGGTCTCGTAGAGCGCGGTGATGTCGCCGCCGGCGCAGAAGGCCTTGTCGCCCTCGGCGTCGATGATGACCAACTCGACCGAGGGGTCATCGGCCCATGCATCGACCGCGTCCTCGATGGCGATGCACATCTCGTAGGTCATGGCGTTGAGCGCCTTGGGGCGGGTGAGGGTGATGCGGCCCGCCTTGCCGTCTTTCCGGATGGATATCTCTGTCATTTCTCCGCCAGCATGTGCCGCGCCACGATGAGGCGCATGATTTCGTTGGTGCCTTCGAGGATTTCATGAACGCGCAGGTCACGCACGAGTTTTTCGATCCCGTAATCGGCGAGGTAGCCATAGCCGCCATGAAGTTGCAGGCAATCGTTGCAGATTTTCGAGCCGGCTTCGGTGACGAATTTCTTGGCCATGGCGCAGAACTTGGAGGCGTCGGGGGCCTCGGTGTCGAGTTTCCATGCGGCTTGGCGCAGGAAGGTGCGGGCGGCTTGCAGCTCGATCTCCATCTCGGCGAGGCGGAATTGCAGCGCCTGAAACTGGTCGATGGACTGGCCGAAGGCCTTGCGCTCGCCCATGTAGTCGCGGGTCATGGTGAGGGCGGTCTGGGCCGCGCCGAGGGAGCAGGCGGAGATGTTGAGGCGGCCGCCGTCAAGGCCCGCCATGGCGTAGGAGAAGCCGCGGCCCTCTTCGCCGACGAGGTTTTCGGACGGAATCTTGCAATCGTCGAATTGCACCTGACGGGTGGGTTGCGAGCGCCAGCCCATCTTGTCCTCGAGCCCGCCGAAGGAGAGGCCCGGCGTGCCGTCTTCGACATAGACGGTGGAGATGCCCTTGGGGCCCGCGTCGCCGGTGCGTACCATGGTGACATAGGCGTCGGAATAGCCGCCGCCGGAGATGAAGGCCTTGGTGCCGTTGAGCGTGTAGCCTTCGTTGGATTTCTCGGCGCGGGTCTTGAGCGCCGCGGCGTCGGAGCCGGAGCCCGGTTCGGTCAGGCAGTAGGAGAGGACGGTTTCAAGCGCGATGGCCTTGGGGAGAACGCGGGCTTTCATCTCGTCGCTGGCGAACTTGTCGATCATCTTGGCGCACATGTTGTGGATCGACAGGAAGGCCGCGACGGAGGGGCAGGCCATGCTGAGGGCCTCGAAGACGAGGGTGGCGTCGAGGCGCGACAGGCCGGCGCCGCCCGCCTCCTCCGAGACGTAGAGGCCGCCGAAGCCAAGCTCGCCCACTTGCGGCCAGAGCTCCTTGGGGATGGTGCCGGCCTTTTCCCAGTCGCGGGCATGGGGGGCGATCTGCTCCTGCCCGAAGGCGTGGGCCATGTCGAAAATGGCCGTCTGTTCCTCTGTCAGGGCGAAATCCATGGCGGTGCCTCCTCCTGGCGCGCGTGTAATTGAACGTGTGTTTAATTAACGGAGGGGAAGGGGGAAATGCAAGGTGGTTTTCTGTCGCGAGGGCGTGCGGATGTTGACAAACTTTGCCAAGAGGCGCAGGTTTCGGGCATGGCCACGATGAATGTCTCTCTTCCCGATGATATGAAATCACGGGTCGAGGCGCGCGCCAAGGGCGGGCGGTACAGCAATGTCAGCGATTACGTGCGCGACCTGATCCGCAGGGATCTGGAGCGGCAGCAGGCGATCGGCGAATTGCAGGGGCTGATCGACGAGGGGCTGGAGAGCGGTGCGCCGCGGGCCTTCGACATGGCTGGTTTCATCGACAGAAAGACGCGCGGGCAGGGCGGTTGAGCCGGCAGGTTTTGCTGCGTCCGAGGGCCGAGGCCGATCTGGCGGATATCTGGGATTACACGGTCGGGGCGTGGTCGGAGGCGCAGGCCGTAAGCTATCTCACGGGGCTGGATGCGACGCTGGGGCTGTTGGCGGAGTTTCCCGAGACGGCGCGGCTTCGGGAGGAGTTCGTGCCGCCGGTGCGCATTCATCCCTATCGCGCGCATCTGATCGTGTTTCTTGCCGATGACAGCGTGCTGGACGTGGTGCGGGTGATGCATGCGCGGCCGAACTGGCAGGCGTTTCTGACGGAGTGAGCGGGGGCCTAACGGGGGTTATTCTTCGCGGCCGTGGGCCTTTAGGCGGGCGTGGAGGTCGAAGGCTTCGGGGGCGCCGACCTCGAGGGAGAAGATATAGGCGTAGGTGAGGAAGAAGCAGGCCGCGTCGATGTCGTTGGTGATGTCGGCGGCCTGCGTGTAGAGCCGGATCAGGGCGAAGCGGTCGTCGCCGTCATGCGCGGCGAGAAGCTGCGCATCGAGCGTGTCGACCATGCCGACGCTCTGATCCGGCAGAGCGGTCATTCGGCGGCGCGTGCCTGGCCGCGGTGGGTGTCGACCTTGGAGGCCACCCAGGAGTGGAAGCAGTGGGTGGGGCTGTCCATCACCGGGGAGAAGCGGCCGCCGTCGAAACCGGCGGCGTGTCGGCCTTTTTGCATGCCTTCGACGACGAAGATGTCCTCCTCGAACACGGTTTTCCAGAGCTGGGTGTTGCGCATGCGCAGACCTTCGTCGCTGTCGGGGACGGAATAGTAGAGATGGATATGCTCGACCGTGCGGTCATGGCCGCGCGGTTCGAGGATGATGGCGAAGGCGTGGTCGCGTTGGACGCCCAAGAGGACGTTGGGGTAGATGGCGATATACTCTGCCTGATCGTTCCACTTGGCGCCCACATCGGCGAAATCGGGGAAGGTTTCG
Organism: Roseovarius sp.; assembly: GCA_040220035.1. Lineage (GTDB taxonomy): Bacteria > Pseudomonadota > Alphaproteobacteria > Rhodobacterales > Rhodobacteraceae > Roseovarius. The sequence goes on from JAVJTX010000056.1 coordinate 34,444, forward strand.
CCGTTCTCGTTGGTGATCTGGCGATAGACCATGGTGCCCTGACCGGAGAATTCGCCGGGCTTTTCGATGTGGTAATGATCTTCGAGCTTGGAATAGCTGTTCAGGCCCGGATGGACCCAGGGCAGGTGGTAGCTTTCGCAGAAATTCTCGACCGCGAGTTTCCAGTTGGTTTTGACCTCCAGCGTGATCTTGCTGTCATGACCGCCGTGATAGAGCGGCAGGTCGAATTCGCGCCAGCGCTCGATGATGTGGCGCATGGCGTCCTCAAAGGCGGGGGCGTCGCCGGAGAGGTTGATCCAGACGACATCGCGCCAGATGTGGGAGCGTACCTCGATCAGGCCGAGATCGTCGCGCTTGATGGTCTCGTGGGTGTTGTGGCCGGGGCCGCCCACATGGGGGGTCGAGACCAGCTTGCCCTTGGTCGAGTAGCACCACGAATGATAGGGGCAGCGGATGGCGCCCTCGATCTTGCGCGGCTCCTCGACGAGGATCATGCCGCGGTGGCGGCAGATATTCTGGAAGACGCGCAGGTCGCCCTCCTTGTCGCGGATGAGCAGGAGGGGCATGCCGAGGAATTCCATCGGCACGGCGTCGCCCGGTTCGGGGACATCGGCGGCGACGGCGAGGCCCGCCCATTGCGAGAAGAGCAGGGCCTGGCGTTCCTCGGCATAGATCTCGGGGTCGATGTAATGCGCGTTGGGCAGGCCGTTGGCCTTGTCGACGGACAGGCGGACCTGGCTGAGATCGGTCACGGTGGCGGTCATGGCGGAACTCCTTGCATGGGCTGGGGAGAGCTACGCATGAAAGGGCCCGCCGCGACCGACCGGTAGCGACCCGGTTTATCTCAGGGCGACATGGGCGTGCGGATTGCCGGCGCGCGGGCCTAGCGGAAATCCTCGTCGGGGCGCAAAAGGTGGCGATAGAAGCGCGGCACCTTGTCGATGGGCACGACCCCGGTTTCGCGGGCGGCCTGAAGGATGCGGCCGGTGGAATTGCCGAGATGTTCGTAGACCATGCGGGTGGCGCGGTTGCCCGAAACCTTCTCGCGCACCGTGCGGGAGGCGTAGCCTTCCCACAGGTTCGACTGGAACGAGGTTTCGGGGGTCAGGAAGTTGAACGAGCACGACAGCGAGGCGCGGTGGGTGACCACGGCCATGATCCCCTCTTCCTGCCGCATGACGATGCCGCGGTATTCGCGCGTGAACGGGTCGGTCGAGAGGCCCTGTTCGCGCACGCCCTGTCGCGGCTCGAACCCGCGCAGGAAGGTGTAGCCGTCGGCGCGTTTGATCAGCACGAGCCCCAGCACGAAGCGCGAGGCGTCGACGAAACTTTTGCGGGAAAAGCGGTAGAAGCCGCTGGGAAAGATATCGGTGGAGACGTCGACCGTGGGCTGGCCGAAGAAGTCGACGAGGAAGGGGTGATTGAGGAGATCGTTCGGGGCGGGCGCGAGGGCATCGACCGGTTCCAGCAGGATGCGCGCATCGGTGCCGAAGAAGGCGCATATCCGGTGCAGCACGTCGGGGCGGGGGAAGCTTTCGCCGGACATGTAGCGGTTGAACTGGGTGCGGTTGATGCCGAGTTCGCGGCAAAGCTCGGAGACCGAGGGGTAGCGCGCGCAGAGGCGGCGGAGGTTGTCCCCGAAGACCTCTCTGAGCGCGGCCGGGTCATTGTCGCGCGTTTGCGAGTCGGCTGTGCGTTGTTGTGTCAAGGAGGGACATGCTTTATAGTTGTATAGGAGGGGATATCATCACGCTATCGGAGATTCCCCAGTGTTTCCACAAGAATCTACGCCAAATAGAGTCAACTGTGACGCGACTTGGCGTCAGGTTTGACCTCCCTTGTCACAAATTGCCGGAGGGCGAGGGGCAATCACCCCATTCACTTTTATTCAAACTCTTTCAAAATCAGAGGTGAGGAAGAAGATTGGGGTCACCATGTACGGCGTAGTTCTTTGGAGTGATAAGAAACATAACCGGGCGGTCATCTGGTGCGAGGATCACCGTAACCTGGCATTTTACAAGGACGAGGAGAACCTGTCGGAGGCGAGCCTTTTCGTGGCCGGCGACCTTGTCGAGTTTGACCTGCGCGAGGTGGATGACATGCGCCTTGCGGTCGATCCCAGCATCGTGTCGAAGCACGAATTCGCGTCGCTACCGGGTGATCTGAAGCTGGCCAAGGCGAACCTGCGACGCAACAAGATCGCGCCGCCCAAGGTCGGATCGGGCCGGCAGAACGTGGTGGTGCTACACCCGCGCGGCACGCCCGGGGCGCACCGCGCGGCGGAACCCTCCTACCGGTGATCAGGCGCCGCGCGAGAGCGCGGCGATGCCTGTCCGGGCGATCTCGGTCAGGCCGAGGGGGCGCATGAGGTCGGCGAAGGCGTCGATCTTTTGCGGGGTGCCGGTCAGTTCGAAAACGAAGCTGCTGAGCGTACTGTCGACCGCGTTGGCGCGGAAAATGTCGGCGAGGCGCAGGGCTTCGACGCGTTTTTCACCTTCTCCCGCCACTTTCAGCAGTGCCAGTTCGCGTTCGACGGAATGACCCTCGACCGTGAGGTCGTGCACGTCATGGACGACGACGATGCGGCCAAGCTGGGCCTTGATCTGTTCGATGACCTGCGGGGTGCCGGTGGTGACGATGGTGATGCGGGACATGTGGCCGGTATGGTCGACCTCGGCCACGGTGAGGCTGTCGATGTTGTAACCGCGACCCGCGAAGAGGCCGATGACACGGGCCAGCACGCCCGGTTCGTTATCGACGATCACCGCCAGCGTATGCGTCTCGGCCTTGTCGGAAAAGGTCGGGCGCAGGTTGTAGGCGGAATGCTTGGTCGAGCCTTCTTTGATCTTGAGCGCTGACATTGGGTCTGGTCCTTCACTGGGGTTGTTCGGGGGTGGTGGCCGGTGCGGCCGGGGTGGCCGCGGGGCGGGGCCTGAACAGGGCGTGCCACAGGCAGGTGAGAAGGGCGGCGAGGGCGAGCGGCAGGAAGACCGGGCGGAAGACGTCGGCCGCGCCGGACTTGAGCAGGACGAGGGCCGAGGGGCCGAGGCTGAGCCACATGGCAAGACCGAGGAGCACGGTCAGCGGGCGCTGGAGCGTGACCACGCCGGCGCGGGTGAGGAAAAGGGCCGCCGGGGCGAGGAGGGCTGATTCGTAATGCCACAGGTAGGGCGAGGCGAGCGGGATGGCGCATAGCAGCGTGGCGGCGCGCAGGTCGAAGGAGGTGGAGGGGCGGCGCCACGTCACGAAGACGGCGATGGCGCAGAGGGCGGTGAGGGTCCATTGCGCGGCGAGGGCCGTGGATTCGGCGAGGCCTGCGAAGGTGAGGGCGGCATAGGCGCTGATCATCAGGTTGAGACCGGCGATGGCGCCGCGCACGGTGTCGCCGTGCTCGCGCATCATGGCCAGCATCTCGGGCCAGTAGGCGGTGCCGAAAAGCGCGGTGGGAATGGCCGCGAGCAGCAGCGTGGTGAGCGCGGCCGAGAGGATCGCGCGCCACTGGCCGGCGGCGATGAGGGCGAAGGGGATGAGCAGGCCGAGCTGGGGTTTCAGGGTCAGGAGGCCGATGAAGATGCCCGCGAGGACGGGTTTCTCGGCGCGGAGTGCGGCCAGCGCCGCCATCAGCCCGGCGAGCCAGAGGATCGTGGTCTGGCCCACCAGCAGGCAGGGCAGGATCGCGGGTGCCAGCGCGGTGCCGAGCAAGACTTGGGTACGCCCGGCGGTGAAGGGGCGCGTGGCCAGCAGGAGGGCGGCACAGGAGAGGGCCATGAAGGCGGCCCATGCGGGGGCGAAGGGCAGGAGACCCAGCGGCATCACGAGCAGCAGGAAGCCCGGCGGATAGGCCCATGGCATCCAGTCGTCATGAGTGACCGCGGCCATTTCGGCGATGCGGGTGACGTCGAAGGCGTCAAGCGGCAGGCCCTGAAGCGCCAGCTTGGCCGCCGCCCAGAAGACGTAGAAATCGACCGAGACCGAGATCATGTCGGTGGCGCCGACCTCGACGATGCCGCCGATGATGAAGATCGACCCCAGCATGACCGTCACCAGCGCGCCCAGCAGGCCGAGCTGCCAGCCGCGGCGGCTGTCGAAGATCGCGAGACGGGCGTCTGCGGCGGCGTGGGGCGTCATGCGAAGGGTCCTTGCGGGGTGCGAAGGCGGTGGTCGGGGTCGGTGGGTTTCACCCACCTTGCGGGGGCGTGGCGCGTGGTGGGTTTCACCCACCCTACGGGGGAGGGTGGGTGAAACGGCGTCATCAGACGAGGACCGCCCCCGTGGTGCTGATCGCGTCTTTGGTCGAGGCGTTCTCGCCCAGCAGCATCTTGTTGTGCGGCTCGCCCGAGGGGATCATCGGGAAGCAGTTCTCGTGCTTCTCGACGAGGCAGTCGAAGATCACCGGCCCGTCATGGTTGATCATTTCCATGATCGCGTCATCGAGGTCGGTGGGATCCTTGCACTGGATGCCCTTGGCGCCGAAGGCTTCGGCCAGCTTGACGAAATCGGGCAGGGCCTCGGACCACGAATGCGAGTAGCGCTCGCCGTGCAGAAGCTCCTGCCACTGGCGGACCATGCCGAGGCGTTCGTTGTTCATGATGAACTGCTTGACCGGCAGGCGGAATTGCACCGCGGTGCCCATCTCCTGCATGTTCATCAGCCAGGACGCCTCGCCCGCGACGTTGATCACCAGCGCATCCGGGTGCGCCATCTGCACGCCGATCGAGGCCGGGAAGCCATAGCCCATGGGGCCCAGCCCACCGGAGGTCATCCAGCGGTTGGGGTCGTTGAAGCCCAGATACTGCGCCGCCCACATCTGATGCTGGCCGACCTCGGTGCAGATATAGCGGTCGTGATCCTTGGTCAGCTCCTCGAGGCGCTGGAGGGCGTA
>JAVJTX010000057.1:0-42838 GCA_040220035.1 Roseovarius sp.
GAAACCGGATCGAGATTATGTTCGGCAGGCTCAAGGACTGGAGGCGCGTCGCAACACGCTATGACCGCTGTCCCAAGGTATTCCTCTCGGCCATCGCTCTCGCAGCTATCGTCATCTATTGATTATGAATCCTGACCCTAGGGACACCCAGCTCGCGGCGCTCTCAAATCGCAAGATGAAGGCGATTTGCGACCGCCTGAACGGCACGCCCAGAAAGTGCCTCGGATGGCGAACCCCGACCGAGGCATTCCGGGAAGAGATGAAGAAGCTGAGATTGCGGAAACTGTCGCAACGAGCCTTGAGACAACAAGCGCAAGGCGCTCTACAACCCGCTCGCCAGTGCCTGAACAGCCGAAAGCTCTCGAACGCCAAGGCCGCCGGGCGGCGCCCCGCCCGACGCGCAGCATGCCGCCCGTCAGCCAAACATCCGGTTCGGCAGGTAGAGCGCGATGTCGGGGATCAGCAGGATCAGCAGCACCGCCAGGAACATCGCCAGCCAGAACGGCCAGATGCCCCGAAAGATGGTGTTGAGCGAGACCGTCGGCGCGATGCCCTTGACGACAAAGACGTTCACCCCCACCGGCGGCGAGATCAGTGCCATTTCCAGCACGATCACCATCAGCACGCCAAACCAGATCAGATCGACGCCCAGCGATTCCAGCAAGGGCTGCACCAGCGGCACCGCCAGCACCAGGATCGCGAACCCCTCCATGAAGGTGCCCAGCACGATAAAGCCCAGCAGGATCGCAATCACCACCTGCGCCGCGCCAAAGCCCTGCGCCTCGACCCATTGGGTCATCGCATAGGTGACGCCGGTAAAGCCCACGAAGGTCTTGAAGACGAAGGCGCCGAACAGGATGAAGAACACCATGCCGGTAGATTTCAGCGTGCTGGTGGTCACCTCTCTCAGGCTCGCCCAGGTGATCGAGCCGCGCAGGAAACAGACGACCAGCGCCAGGAAGGCGCCGATGCCCGCCGCCTCGACGGCAGAAAATACCCCAGTGTAGATGCCGCCGATGGTCAGCACGATAATGCCGATGATCCAGAGCGCCCGGCCCAGCGCCGCCAGCCGCTGCGACAGGCTCTCGGCCCCCCGCGAGGTCGGGGCCTTGTTCGGGTTCAGCGTCACCACGGCATAGATCGCGAGGATGAACAGCGTGGTCAGCAAAAGCCCCGGCAGTACCCCGGCCATGAACAGCCGGCCGATCGATTCCTCGGTCAGGATGGCATAGATCACGAAGCCCGCGGACGGCGGGATCAGGATGCCCAGCGTGCCGCCGGCGGCAATCGATCCGGTGGCCAGCCCGTCGTGGTAACGATAGCGCTGCATCTCGGGCAGGCTCACCTTGCCCATGGTCAGCGCCGCCGCCAGCGACGAGCCCGACAGCGCCGAGAACCCGGCGCAGCCGACGATGGTGGCCGAGGCCAGCCCGCCCTTGAGATGGCCGATCCAGCTGTGCGCGGCGTCATAGAGATCGCGGCTCATGCCCGAGATCCCGGCCAGATTGCCCATCAGGATAAAGAGCGGCAGGATGGTCAGCGAATAATTCGACGCCTCGCCAAAGATCTCGCCGGCCACCACCGGCAGGCTGGCGGCGGGCCGGATCATCCAGATCCCCACCGCGCCGACCAGCAGCATCGCGGCGCCGACGGACATGCGCAGGAACAGCAGGATCAGCAGCGCGGCAAATCCCAGAATGGCAAGTGTGGTGGTGTCCATCAGAGGTCAACCTCGCTGGGGTCCGCGCCCGACCAATGTTTCAGGCCGACGATCAATTGGTAGAGCACAAAGCCCGTCATCAGGGCAAGCGCCGCCGAGAGCAGATAGTAAAAGGGCGTGTGCACGATATTGAGGTTCTGCGTCACCGCCCCGCAGGGCAGCCCGCAGCCGCCCTTGACCGCCAGCGCCCAGGCCGCAAAGCCGCAGATCAGCACGCTGAGCGCACGCACGATCAGATCGGTGACCCGTTTGACCCCGCGCCCGGCAAAGGCCGAGATGATGTCGACGCTGATATGCACCCGATGCACAGCGCCATAGGCCACCCCGGCGGCCACGACGACAACCAGCGACATCGACGACAGATCGCCGATGCCAAAGATCGGGTCGCGCAGCGCATAGCGCCAGAACACCGAGATCACCGTGATCAACATCAGCGCGAACAGCCCGATTCCGCCCAAGATGGCAAAGAGGTTCGCGAGCCTGTGAAACCACCGGCCAGCCGGGCCGGTGGTCTCCTGGGTCTTGACGCCGCTCATGGCCTACTCGCCCTTGAACAGGCGTTCGAGGTCGGCCCCGGTCAGTCCCTGGCCAAGATCGCTCGCCAGCCAGTCGTCCATCGCCGGCTGGATTGCCGCGTCCCAGCGGGCGCGTTCCTCGTCGGAAAGCTCGATGATCTCGACGCCGTTCTCCCGCGCGATCTCGATGCCCCGGTCGGCCATGTCGCGATAGGCCTGACCGCCCTGCATCGACAGCCACTTGCCCGAGGCCTCGTCGACCCAGCCCTTTTCCTCCTCCGACAGCGCATTGTAGACACCCTTGTTCATCAACAGGACAAAGGCGCTGCCCGCGCCGGGAATGTTGGTGGTCATGTAATTGGCCGGCTCGTGCATCTTGAACGACATGGTGGCCGAGGGGTCGATGGCGACGCCATCCACCACGCCATTGGCCAGGTTCTGGTTGATCACCGACACCGGCTGCGACACCGACGAGGCCCCCAGCGCCTCGGTAAAGGGAATGTCCTGGGCCGAGGTCACGCGCACGATCAGCCCCTCCATGTCCTCGAGCCTGCGCACCGGTTTGTCCTTGGTGTAAAGCACCTGCGGATCATTCGCCCAGAGCGCCAGAAGCTTGGCATCGAATTCCTGTTCGATCGGCTCGATGGCGCGCCACATCGCCTCGGTGCAGGCGACCGCATCGTCGCACATGCCCGGCGTGGTGATCGCCGTGGTCACCGGGAACAGCTGCGCGGTATAGCCCGGCAAGTGAAAGGCCACATCGGCGATGCCGTCCAGCAGGATGGAATATTGCTTCGGCGGCGAGGAATTCAGCGCCCCGCCGGGGAACTGCGAGACCGTCAGCTTGCCGCCCGACACCTCAGCCAGCTTTTCGGAAAAGGGTGTGAACACCGCCTTGTTCATCGGGTGATTGGGGCCCATGAAATAGGACAGCGCCAGCTCCTTGGCGGCCACCATGGGCGCGGCCAGAATGCAGGCCGCGGTTGCGAGTGCCGTAAATTTGTTCATGTTTTCCTCCCTTGAACAAGTCTTCTTGTGCCCCCCCTGCGCAGTCTCCTCCCTGCGCCAGAGGGGAACCCGCCGCTCACGCCTCGAACGGCAGGCCGATGTATTCGTAAGCCAGCGCATGCTGCGCCGCCTCGGACATCAAAAGCAGGTCATAGTCGTTTTCGCGGATCTTCTGCGCAAAGGCATCTTCCCCCGGAAACACGTGCAACAGCTTGGTCAGCCGCCACGAGATATTCTCGGCCGACCAGACCCGGCGCAGCGCGGTGTCGGAATAGCGCTCGATCAGCGCGCCCTGCCCGTCCTTGAAGAACGCCACCAGCGCCCGTTGCAGGTAATGGACATCAGAAAACGCCAGGTTCAGCCCCTTGGCCCCGGTCGGCGGCACGATATGCGCCGCATCCCCGGCCAGGAACAGGCTGCCATGCCGCATCGGCTCGGAGACGAAGCTGCGCAGCGGCGCCATGGATTTCTCGATTGTCGGCCCGGTCCGGATCTTGGCCGCGACATCCGCCGGAAACCGGTGCAGCAGGGTGTCCCAGAACCGCTCGTCGCTCCAATCCTCGGGGGTGTCGGTGATCGGCGCCTGCACGTAGTACCGCGACAGCATCGGGTTGCGCTGCGCCGCCATCGCCATGCCCTCGCTGTGATAGGCATAGATGAAATCGTCGAGCGGCGGTTGCTCCACCATGACGCCCATCCAGCCAAAGGGATACTCGCGCAGATATTCGCTCCGGGAACGCTCGGGGATCGCCTTGCGCGACGGCCCGTGAAACCCGTCGCAGCCGGCGATAAACCGGCACTCCACCCGATGGCGCACCCCGTCCTTTTCATAGGTCACATGCGGGCTGTCGCTCTCGATCTCATGCAGCGCCACATTCCTGGCCTCGCAGATCACCGCCCCGCCGTCGCGGTCGCGCGCGGCATACAGGTCTTCGGTGATATAGGTCTGGCCATAGGCCATCATCTGCTTGCCGGTCCATTTCTTGACGTCGATGAAGAACTCGGGCCGGTTTTCCCAGAGGATCCGCGTGCCGTCCTTGGGCTTGCCGATCTGGTCCATCCGCTCGGAAAGACCGTAATCGCGCAGCATCTGCACGGTGTTGGCCTCCAGCACCCCGGCGCGGATCCGGCTCAGAACATAGTCTTTCGACTGCCGTTCCAGCACCACGTTGTCGATGCCGTTGGCATCAAGGATATGGCTGAGCATGAGCCCCGCCGGACCGCCGCCGATGATGCAGACCTGGGTCTTCATCTCACACCCTCCGCACGCGCAGCTTGGTTTTCAGATCGGTGCGGCAGAAGGCATGCAGGAAACAGGTCTGTTCCGAGATATCCAGCATCTCCTGCGCGGTCTCCTCGCTCTCGCCGGTCTGAAGATAGACATGCGTCTCGATCGGATCGGCCTCACCTGCCCTGCCCGTGCCGCCCGAAGCACCGCCCAGCGAAAAATGCGTGTCCTGCACGATGCGGTAATCCGGCAGATCCAGTTTCAGCATCGACACGAACCGCCCGAACTGCGTCATGAAGCAGAAGCCGATGCCGGCCGAGATCAGCGTATTGGCATCCGGCGCCCGGCCGTCCTCGGAACTGAGAAAGCGGAACGAGGTGCCGTAAGGCGAATACTGCATCTGCTGGATCTCCTTGATCCCGTCCTCGCGCAGCACCGCCACCGCCCCGATGTTCAGCCGCCGGTCCTGTTCGTCGGCCAGCGACGAGCCGCCCGAAGCGGTGCCCAGCACAACCGCTTTCTTCGGCGTTGCGCCCACCGGCTCCATCAGCGTCAGACCCGAGGCCTCCGGCACCGAAGTATCGAAATGCTGCCCCGGATCGGGAAACAGCGGCGCGTCCAGCTCCGCCGCCTTGGCCGTCGCCAGCTCCTTGCCGTTGCGGCCCAGCTTGAACAGGCTCTCCAACTGGCCGCGCATCAGCCCGTTGAGCGGCGAGGCATAGGTGCCATCCAGCAGGAACTGATGCAGCGCCGCATCGTCCAGATCGCAATCGATCTCGACCTGAAGCTCGATGTTCTCGGCCCCGCCCACCATGGTGCGTTTCGGCATCGAGCCTTTCATCGTGTAGTAATTGTCCTGAATGAGCTTGAGTTTGCGGATCTCGACACCGCGGATGTCCGCCAGCGCCGTGATCTCGTTCATGAAACTCGCCACCATGCCGGTCGACAGAAAGGCCAGCGGGCACGGCGCGGCATCATGCCCGTTCAAATAGGGGCCTTCGTCGGAGACCAGCCGCCACGTGTCGCCGGTCCTGGCCGACCGCACCAGCGCCTCTTTCTGAAATCCCGAGAGCGACCGCACCCAGGTGCGCAGCGCGTCGCCCTTGCGGTTCTCCGGCGCGTCAGTCGACACCTCGTCGGCATTGGCCAGCTTGAAAAACGGCACAAGCCCGCTGTCGGCGATCAGGTTCTTGCCAATCCTTGCCATGTCGCGCCCCCTATGCTGCGGCAGTCGAAGCCGGTTTTGTCACCGTCTTCAGCTTGGTTTTCAGGTCGGTGCGGCAGAATGCATGCAGGAAACAGGTCTGTTCGCTCAGATCGAGCATCTCCTGCGCCACCGCGTCGCTTTCCTCGGTGGTCAGATAGACATGGGTTTCCACCGGATCGGCCTCGCCTGCCCTGCCCGTGCCGCCAGAGGCGCCGCCAAGGCTGAAATGCGTGTCCTGAAGGATCTGATACTGCGGCAGATCGAGCCCCAGCATCGGCACCAGCCGGCCGAACTGCGTCATGAAGCAAAAGCCGATGCCGGCCGAGATATAGCTGGCCGCATCCGGCGCCCTGCCCCTGCCGCCATCCACCTCGGCCTCTTCCGAGAGAAACAGCCATTCCTTGCCATGCGGCGAATAAAGCTGCTGGCGGATTTCCTTCATCCCGTCGGCGCGCAGAACGGCGGTGGCGGCGATGTTCAGCCGGCGGTCCTGATGTTCCGACAGCGACGAAGCCGCCTTTTCGGTGCCCCCTTGCACCGGCTTCTTCTCGGTGAGGCCGAGAGGTGCCAGCAGCGTCTCGCCCCCCGCCGTCATCTCTGCCCGCGCGCCGGCGTCGCTGGGATCGGGCAGCAGCGGCGCCGCCAGCTTCGCCACCTTCTTCGGCGCCAGCTCCACGCCGTTTTTCGACAGCGCGAACAGGCTGTCATGCTCGCCCCGCATCAGCCCGTTCAACGGCGAGGCATGCACCGCGTTCATCAGGAACTGCGTCAGCGCGCCGCCCGACAGGTCGCAATCGATCTCGACCTGCAATTCCACCGGTTCGGCGCCGCCCACCATCGTGCGCTTCTGCATCGAGCCGGTCATGGTGTAGTAATTGTCCAGCGTCAGCTTCAGGTGCCGGATCTCGATGCCGTCCCGCCGCGCCAGCGCGGTGATCTCGTTCATGTAGGATGCGATCATGCCGACGGTCAGAAACGACAGCGGCGGCGGCGCGGCGTCATGCCCGTTCAGGTACTTGCCCTCGTCCGACACCATCCGCCAGGTCCTGGCCGAGCGGCGCGAGGACACCAGCGCCTCTTTCTGGAAGCCCGACAGCGAGGTGACCAGCGTGCGCAAGGCATCGCCACGGCGGATTTCCGGCGTGCCGGGACCGAGGCTGTCGTAATTCCCGATCTCGTGGATCAGGGGCAACCCGCTTTCGGCGATCCTGTTGGTTCCAAGTGGCATCGTCGTCCTCCATTTGCCCGAAAGGGAGCGATGGCCGCAGCCCTGCCGTGGCACATTTTGTATCCAAAAATCTCGGATACCCTCCCGATTTATAGATTCGTACCATAAACGTATCCGTATTTCAAGAACGGATGCATATTTGACCAAATGGCCGGCAAGCTGCTATGACGAGGCAAGAAATGTATTCAAAGAGGGCCGAAATCGCATATGGGCACCGCAGTCGAAACCGCTGTCTCCGAGCTTCGGGCGATGATCGTGAATGGCGAGCTGCCGGTCTCCGACCGGGTGACGGAAAGCAGCGCGGCCAGCCTCCTCGGCCTCTCGCGCACCCCGGTCCGGGCCGCGCTGGCCCAGCTCGAGACCGAGGGGCTGCTGGTCAAGCTGGAGGGGCGCGGCTACAAGATCCGGCCCTTCAGCCTCGAAGATCTGGAAAAGGCCTCCGAGGTGCGCGCCGCGCTCGAGGCGCTGGCCGCCGGACGCCTCGCCAGCCTTGGCCCGTCGCAAGAGACCGTGGCGGCGATTGAAAGCTCGATTGCCATGACCGAGGGGATTGTCAGCCGCAGCGCCGTCACCCGGCGCGAGGTGGCGATCTATCAGGAGGCCAACGAGCTGTTTCACACCACCATCGTCGATGCCTGCGACAATGATTTCGTCCGCCTCGGGCTGGAAAAGATCGCCAATATCCCGATTGTCGCCCCCGGCGCCTTTACCGAGGTCGAGGGCATGGCGCAGGCCGAAATGCTGCGGATCACGGTCGGGCATACCCAGCACGTCATCATCTGGGATGCGATCCGCGCCGGCGATGCGGTACGCGCCGAACACATGATGCGCGAACACGCCGGCGCGCCGGTGCGCTACGCCCGGCTGTTCATCGGCGAGGGCTATTACAAGAAGCTGCTGTCAAGTGGCATCGTCGAACGCGGCTCGGCCGGCCCCGGCTGAGCGCTCATCCGGCCCAGAGCGCCGAAACCGGCGGCAACAATTACGACAACCTCATATCGCCCCGCACGCTCCGCGGCCTTCGTTCCTTGGGACGACGCTGCGCACGAAAGGGCAGCTTGACGCAAGACGCTCGGGCCAAGGCAGGCCAAACCAAAGCAACCCGGCAATGCCCCGCGCCTTCAATTGGCCGAAAATCCCCCATCGACGTTGATCGTCTCGCCAGTGATCAGACCGGATGCAGGGGAGGCGAGAAAGATCAGCACGCCGGCGAAATCGTCCGGCTCGGCCAGGCGGCCCAGCGGAATGCGAGACAAGACGCCCTTGCGGGCCTCGTTGGCGCGCTCGTTATCCTCGAAGAGCCAGGCCGTGAGTTCCGAGCGGAACACCGTCGGCGCAATGGCGTTAACGCGGATGTCGTGCTGGCCCCATTCGGTGGCCAACGACTTGGTAATCATGTCGACGGCGGCTTTGGAAGGGCCATAGGCGCTGGTGCCCGCGGGCGTGGCAAACCGCGCCCGGACCGAGGACACCGGGATGATCGCCCCGCCCCGCCCTCGGTCGATCATCGCCTTGCCCGCGGCACGGCACAGCAGCCAGGTCTGGCGCACGTTGGCATCCATCACCTTGTCCCAGGTCTCCAGGTCCATCTCGATGGCCGGTTTGACGGCGGCCGTCCCCGACGCGGGCACGAGAATATCCAGCCCCCTGCCCTCGGCACAGGCGGCGGCAACCATGGCGTCACAGGCGGCCTCATCCGAGGGGCGGCCTTCCACCATGGTCACACCTGCGCCCCCAGCCTTGAGTTCCTCCGCGATCTCGGAGAGCTTTTCGGCATTGCCCCCAGCAATCGTCACATGCGCCCCGGCACCCGCCAAGGCACGCGCCGCGGCGGCGCCCAGGGCGCCGGTCGCGCCGCTGATTAGGGCGGATTTGTCGGATAAATCAAACAGTTTGGCGATACTCGGGTTCATTCCCTAGCCTTTCTTTTCTGCAATACGGTTGCGCAGGATGCCGATGCCCTCGACTTCCAGTTCCACGACATCGCCGGGCTTGATCCAGCGCTCCATCTCGTCGCCGCAGCCATTGGCGACGGTGCCCGAGCCGATGAAATCGCCGGGATAAAGCGTCTCGTGACGCGAGATATAGGCGATGATGCGGGCGAAGCTGTGGTACATGTCGGTGGAGTTCGACCGCGACCATTCCTCGCCATTGATACGGGCCATCATCTCCAGATTTCCGGCGTCCAGCTCGTCCGGCGTGACCAGGCACGGGCCCATGATGTTGCCGCGGTCCATATCCTTGCCCTTGGCCGGGCCAAGGAACATCTGCACCTCGCCGGGAATGACATCGCGGGCGGAAATGTCATTGAAGATGGTGTAGCCGCCGATATGGGCAGGCGCCTCCTCTTCGCTGATGTTCACGCCCTCCTTGCCAATGTAGATGCCGAACTCCAGCTCGTAGTCCAGCTTCTCGGTATAGTCGGGCCAGGGCACTTCTTCCTCGGGGCCGATCACCGACATCGGGTTGCCCTTGTAATAGATCGGCGCCTCGTACCAGCGCGGCGGGGTCTTCTTGCCTGTACGGCGCTCGAAGTTGATCATGTGACCTTCGAAGGACAGCGTATCGCGGATCGAGTTCGGGCGCGGCACCGGGGCCAGCAAGCGCACGGCGTCTTCGGCGTAGAGCAGTTGCGCGCCATCCGGGCCGGTGCGGGTGCCTTCGGCGACGAAATCCAACGCCTCATCGGCGGCCCGGCGGCTGAGCGCGCCACCGGCCAGAAAGCCAATCATTTCAGGGGGCAGCAACGCGTCGGCAATCTCGAATGGCCGGCCGGTGTCACCGCTTGCAGCCAGTTGCGCGGCACAGGCAAGGTTCAGGTCGACGATGCCCGCGTCGGTCAGGGCGCCGATGCGTTCGACGCGCCCCACAGGCGATGCGATTTCGAAAGTGACAAGTTTCACGAGTTGTCCCCTGTGCTCGGGTTGTTGCTGCGATAGACCGCCAGTTGGCGCATCAGCTTGCGGTCGCGTTCGGCATAGATGTCTTCCGTGGTACGGCCCGCATAATCGTACCAGCCCTTGCCGGATTTCACGCCCAGCTCACCACGTTCAACCTTTTCGCCAAGGTCGGGTGACGCCTTGTCGGCATTGCTCAACCCCTTGAAAACGTTATTTGACACGCGCCATGAGGTATCCAGTCCGATGAAATCCTCGGCCTCCATCGGACCAAGGCAGGCCAGCCGGAATCCGAAGCTCGCGCGGACGGCGGCATCCAGGTCTTCCGGCGTCACCACCCCGTTGTCGAGCAGAAAGTCCACCTCGCGTTCCAATGCGCCGGTCAGCCGGTTGATGATGAAGCCCGGCACCTCCTTGCGGACCCGCACCGGCACCTTGCCGGCGCGTTCCATCACCGCGATCACCGCGTCGATGGCGGCGGGGTCGGTGGCTTCCCCATGATGTACCTCGACCGCGGGGATCAGGTGGGCGGGGTTGAAATAATGCAGGCCGACGACACGTTCGGGCGTCGCCATCTCGCCGGTCATCTGGCTGACGGTAAAGCTGGAGGTGTTCGAGCCGATCAGCACGTCACGAGGCAGACCATCGAGCGCGGCAAAGACCTCTTTCTTGATCTCCAGCACCTCCGGCACGGTTTCGACCACAAGCTGCGCCCCCTCGGTCGCATCGGCGAAATCGTCGAAGAAATACACCGACACACGGCCCAGCACGGCCTCGGGATCGGCGATCAACCCTTCCTCCTGCGCCAGCCGCAAACTGGACGCCATTTGCGCCTTACCGCGCTGCAACTGCTCGGGCGAGCGGTCCACGGCGCGCACGGCGAACCCGGCCTCGGCGAAGTTCTGCACGATGCCCAGCCCCATGGTGCCGAAGCCGATGACCGTGACGGTGGTAATCCGGGATGCGTCGTACATGGCGTCAGTTCGGCGAGATGACGAGCATCTGAACGGCGTGGTTGGTGGCGTTGACGATCGACCGTTCGGTATTGGGCGGGATGTAGCAGCTGTCGTACTTGCCGATCACGGTGTCGCCTTCGGCGGTGGTCACAGTGATCTCCCCCTCCAGCACGACATAGACCTTGCCGGTGGGCGCGGCGGCCTTGTCGGCCCCGCCACCGGGCAGGAAGGTGGAAAAGCCCACCCAGTAATCCTCGAGGCCGGTCACCCCCTGCCCCTGCAACCGCATGGCCGTCATTCCGAAATGGCCCTTGGCGTCATAGGCCTTGGCGTCGTCAAATCGTGTCACGTCTATCATGGTCATTCTTCCTTACAGTCCGAGCGCGTCGGTGAAATAGCCGGTGGGCAGGTTGATCGACATCGACTTGCCGAAGACGAAATGGATCGCGAGCCAGAAGGCGATGCCTGACAACACGGCGACGATCCTGTTTTCCTTGTTGAGCCAGAGGGCGATTGTCACGAACACCGGAACGGCGAGCTTCGGACCAAAGGCCATGGTGCCCGCGATGAGGCAGACGAAGACCACCAGCGCCCGCAGAATGCCCGCGCGGAACTCGACAAGAAAGGGCGGGCCGGTGTCGCCGAATTCTTCCTCCGGATCGTATTCCGCGTCCCAGCGCGCCGGGTTGCGCAACTTTCCCACGCCATAGACGGTGCCGATGATCAGGATGCTGATGGTGATGAACCAAGGGAAAAACGTGGCCCGCTGCGGCAACGGTTGCAGCATCCAGATGAAGACCACCGCAATCACCATGATCGTCACGGCAATGATCCAGTCGGCCTTTCTGCCAAAGCCGATGGCGGCACGGCGTTCGGGGGAGAGATCGTCAGGATCAGTCATTGGCCTTGGCCTCTCTGCCATACCGGTCGAGCAGCAGGCGGCGGATCGGTTTGGAGAACAGCATGAACAGGATCATCATTTCGAGGATCAGCACGATGGGCCGTTCGTAAAGCCAGGTCAGGCCATAGCGGTCCCATGCGGCAAAGAAGTAGGGTTCTGCGATGCCGCCCAGGATCAGGCCCATGACCATTGGCACGCGGGGCCAGTCCATGTGCTTGAAGATGTAGCCCGCCATGCCGGCGGCGGCGAAGAAGCCGATATCGCCCAGCGACAGGTTGGAGAAGGACGCCCCCATGACCATCGCGGCCAGGATGAAGGGCACCAGAAGCGTTGCGCGCACGAAGCAGAGCCGCACCAGGTAGCGCTGGAAGACAAGGCAGAGCACGGCGGCGATGATATTGGCGACGGTCACGACATTGACCATCATGAAGGTCTCGTCGAGCTTGTAGGTCAGCATGTCCCGGCCCGGGCGCACACCGAGGACGACAAAGATGCCCAGCAGCACCGCCATCGGTGGATTGCCCGGCACGCCGAAAGCGACGGTGGGGATGATCGCGCCGGGCAGGTGCGCGGCGGTGCCGGTTTCAGGCGCGATGATACCCCGCACGTTGCCCTTGCCGTATTCATGCTCGGGGTTCTTGTCGCCGGATACGGCTGAGGCATAGCACATCCACTCTGCCACGTTGCCGCCGAGGCCGGGTATGAAACCGGTGACAACCCCGATGACCGAACAGCGGAACACCAGCCACCAGTTGCGGACGCAGTCCATCATGCCGTCCCAGAGACCCGCGATCTTCTCGACAGGCTTGGATTCTGCGATGGACCGGTTGCGGGCGGCAAGATCGATGATCTCGGGCACCCCGAACAGGCCCAGCAGGATCGGGATGATCGGCAGACCCTCCCAAAGATATAGGAACGGGCCGATGAAACGCGGATCGCCGGTGCCCGGCGCCTGCCCGACAGTCGACAGGATCAGCCCCAGCCCCGCCATCATCAGCCCACGCGACTGGCTGCGGCCAGACAGCGAAGCCGCCATGACGAGGCCCAGCACCACCATCATGAAGAACTCGGGCGAGGAGAAGCTGTTTACCAGCGCGCGCAGGAGCGGCAGGAACAGAATAAATATCACGGTCGCCACCAGCGTGCCGAAGATCGATCCGAAATAGGAGGCCGAGAGCGCCCGGCCCGCCTCGCCCCGCTTCGACATCGGGTATCCGTCAAGCGAGGTCGCCAGCGCCGCCGCCGTGCCCGGCACGCCGAGCAGGACAGCGGGGATCGAGTCGGTCTGGACGGTCACGGCATAGACCCCGAGCAGCATGGCAATCGCGGCCAGCGGATCGCCCATCTGCAACGCGAAGGGGATCAGCAGGATATGCGCCACCAGCCCGCCAAGGCCGGGGATCAGCCCGACGACCATGCCCGCCACGATGCCGATCATCATCGCGCCAAAGACATTGGGGGTAAAGACGATGCCCATACCCGATGCGAATGCGTTGAAAATAACGGTGAGTTCTTCCATGTCCGCCCCAAGCGCGTCCTGCCTGCCGGCGCCGCGTGGCGCCCGGCAGGCCAGTTTCCGTCAGTTCAGTTGGCGTTGACCGCGATGATCCGGTCGACGATGTCGCGGGCGGCCGGGCCGTCCGTCCATTCCGCCGGCAGACCATATTGTTTTTCGTGCAGCGCCAGGAACTCCGGGTCGCTCGCCGCCGCCGCGAAACCGGCTGACAGCGTGTCAACGAAATCGGCCGGGGTGCCCGCGGGCGCCCAGACCTGGTTCGAGACATTCGAGGTCAGCGATTGCAGGGTCATCTGGTCCCATGCCGGGGTTCCGGGTGCGTCCGCGTTCACTTTCAGCACCGCTTCATGCCCTGTGGGAATGTCGAGCGCGCCCGAGCGCACCACCTCGCCCGCTTCGGTAAAGCCGTACTGGATCATCGGCACGGCACCGTCCTGGGAAAGATCGGGACCGAAGCGCAGCCATTCGATCGCCGACATCGGCATCGCGTCCACCTCGCCGGTGCGGAACGCCTGAAGCGTGTCGGGGAAGCGCTGGTACGAGGTGATGAACCGGGCTTCGACCCCGGCCAGCTCGACAAATGCCTCGTAATAGGGCGTGGCGTCGCTTTCCATGCCAAGGATCAGTTCGTCCTCCATCGCCAGCAGGTCGTCGATGTTCTCGATCCCGTCCTTCTTGACCACCAAGAGCCGCGTCAGTTTCTGCGCGCCGACGATCTGCATCTCGGACAGGTCGAACTTGGCGCTGCTGTCGCCCGCCGCCGCCTTGTTGACCGCCAGGCCGTTCATCGTGCCGATGTTCAACCCGTCCGGCTCGACCGCGTTGGCGGTATAGTTGGCCGAGATCATCGACCCCGCGCCGGGCTTGTTGATCACGTTGATCTCGGGGGTGCCGGGCAGGTGTTTCGTCACGAAAGGCATCAGCGACCGGTACCACACGTCAGGCGGCGAGCCCGGCCCACCGAAGCTGACGAAATTGATGGTCTTGCCGGCGTAATCCGCAGCCTGCGCGTGGCCTGTCACAGCGAGCGTCGCGGCCAGAGTCATGGCGGCAGCGCCTGCCATCATCTTGCGGCGGGAAATCGTGCATTCTGTCATGGTTTTCCTCCCAGAAATGTTGTCTCAGACTCGTCGATATCGGCGGATTTCGCCAATGCCGAGTTCACTAACTGTCATAACTCTTGATTATGACACTGACGAATTCCAACTCAGGCCACATGCGTCGCATACGGCGCGGTATCGCCAAGCCGAATGGCTTCGCGCAGCATAGATTCCGTCATTTCTCTCTTTTTTATAACGTGTTCGACGTCACTCCACAGATTGCGCATTTCGTGCGGGTCGGTATTGCGGTCAAAAAGCTGGCCGCCGTCCATTCCCTGCCATAATGTCAAACGCCAGTTGTCTTCGATGTAGCTGCGGGTGCGCAACCCGTGCTCATGGCCCAGGTGCGCGCCCAGTTCGTCCTCTTCGATCAGGATGCCCCGGCGCGGGTTTTCCGCCTTGCCGTCGAGCACATCCAGAAGCGGCACGCCTTGGTTGCCGTTGAAAGACGCAAGCCCGGCTCGCGCAAGGATCATCGCGCCGATATCGATCGAACTGCCTGGCAGGTCAGTTCGCTTGCCGCCAATTCGGGCTGGATCGGCCCAGATGAAGGGCACGCGCAGCACACCCTCGTAATGCAACCCGTGTTTCAGCATCAGCCCATGGTCTCCCATGAAATCGCCGTGATCCGAGGTAAAGATCACCACCGTATTCTCCGTGAGCCCGCACGCCTCGAGATGCGCCAGAAGCCCGGCAATGGCATCGTCGATGCAACTGATCATGCCGTAGGTCAGCGCGAGGATCTGGCGGACCTCGTCTGCGCTTGCACAGAAGGGTAGCGGGCCGAGCCTGTCGCCCGTGCCTTGGACTTGTTCTCTGCGCAGCCGCTTCAGCATCTCGGGTTCGTTCTCCTCGCGGGCGGCGAAGGATGGCGGCAGCGGCATGTCGGCGGGGTCGTACATGTCCCAGTAGCGCCCCGGCGGCGTAAAGGGGTGGTGCGGGTCGGTGAAGGAACAATGCAGGAAAAACGGATCGTCGGGGCGCTCGTTCAGGTGCCTGTCGATGAAGTCGCGCGACTGCCCGGCGATATAGGCGGTGGGATATAGCTCCTCCGGCACCGCCGTGCGCCAGGCCTGTGGCGCGGTCACATCCGAGGTCAGGGCGTTCGCGGGCCCGCGCAGGGCATCACCGTTGCCCCCGGCCCGATCGTTCAGCCAGCCGGTATAATGGCCCTGCACGTGATCGGCATGGCCATTGGCGAAGCGAACGTGATCGAAGCCATAATAGGGCAGGTCCGGCCCCTCCCGCCCCGGATCGGCATGCCAGAGCGGCATCAGCTCGGCCTCGTATTCCGGCCCGGTGCGGCGCGTGCGGCTGGCATCGGACAGGGCCTCGGGCGGCGGGGCGCCCGAGGCGCCGGCGGGAAAGATGTCGGCCTCGTCCAGCGGATGCCCGGTGATGTTCTGCGCATGGCACTTGCCCACCATCGCGGTGTGATAGCCCCCTGCCCGCAGCACATCCACATAGGTCACCGCATCCAGCGCCAGCGGAATGCCGTTGTGCCTTGTGCCGTTCACCGAGGGCATCCGCCCGGTTAGGATGGCGATCCGGTTGGGCATGCAGATCGGGCAAGCCACGTAGAACCGGTCGAACACCGTGCCGCGCGTCGCCAGCCCGTCGATGGTCGGCGTCTTGACCACCGGGTTGCGGTAGCATCCCAGGTGGTCCGCGCGCTGCTGATCCGTCGAGATCAGAAGGATATTCGGCCGGTCCGACATCGACGAACCTATTTGTCCTCGTCGTACTTGATGTATTCGAAGTCATGCTCCGAATGCGACAGGTTGAAGGAATACATCTCGCTGATGACGTGAATGCGGAAGTCCCGCTCGACCACGGCTTTCCAGGGGCGCACGCAGATGTAATGCGTCATCCGGCGGCACGAGCGGCTTTTCTTCATGATGTCGCGCGCCAATTCCCAGGCGCGTTCGACGATCTGGTCGCGCTCGACCACCTCGTTCACCGCGCCCAGTTCCAGGCATTTCTGCGCATCGAAGGACTGGCAGGTCAGCATCGCGTAATTGCCGCGTTTGATGCCGAGGATCTCCTGCAAACACAGCCCCATGCCGTCGCCCGGCACGTGACCCGAGTCCATTCCGAAATGATCGTCCTGCAATATGAAATCGGGGGTGCAGAGCGTGATGTCGCTCATCATGCACATTTCCCAATGGATGCCCTTGCCGTTGATCGCGGCGATGGTCGGGATTTCGATGTCGTTGACGAAGTTTTCGACGATCTTCAGCGTGTCATAGATCTGTACGTCATAGCGCTGGTCGTCGTCGGGCGATTGCTCGACTTCCTTGAAGCTTTCGACATCCCATTCATTGATCCACTTGTCGCCCGACGAGGTCAGTATCAGCACTTCGTTCTTCTTGTCGTGGCCGATCACCGTCCAGAGCTCGGCCAGGGCGTGGTGCATCTGATAGCTCCACTTCACCGGGCCGCCCTTGGTGTGCATCTGCACTTCGAGGATGCCGTTCTCGCGCTTGAACTTAAAAAATTCCTTAAAGCGCTCGGCGTATTCCTCGAGCTCGGGGACCGGGTAGTATGAATTGATCGCCATGGGTCTTGTTCCTAGTTTTGGTTTGATCTGGCTTGCGCGATCAAGGCATCGCGCAGGCGTTTGCGGACGGCTTCGGCCTTGTCCGGCGTCCATTTGTAAAAGCCCTCGCCGCTCGACATGCCCAGCTTGCCCTCGGCCACGAGCCTTTGCAGCAGTGGGTGCGGGGTGTCAGTGGTGTCGAGGTCGGGCATCAGGGTTTCGTGGATGGCCTGCGTCAGGTTGAGCCCGACCAGATCGGATTGCTCCAATGGCCCCAGCACGCCCAGACGGCTGCCAAAGCCGTATTTCACCACGTCATCGACGGTTTCCGCGTCGCAGACGCCATTCGCCACCAGCGCGATGGCCTCGCGCTTGAGCGCATGTTGCAGGCGGTTGCCGATAAAGCCCGGCACGTCCTTCTTTACGTGTACCGCCTTGTACCCGGCGGCGCCGAGCAGGCGCATCGTGCGCTTCACCGTATCGCGCCGGGTGGTCCTGGCCTCGACAACCTCGACCAGTTTCACCAGGTGCGGCGGGTTCCAGAAATGGGTGCCGACCACCCGTCCGGGATGCAGCGCCTTTTCGGCGATCCGCCCGATCGGCAGGGCCGAGGTGTTCGAAGCGATGATCGCCTCCGGGGCAACCGTCGCTTCCAGTTCGGCGACGATGAATTGCTTGACCGCGAGGTTCTCGGTCGCCGCTTCGATCACCAGCGTGGCCGTTTCCGCCGCCTCGGCCAGGCTGGAAGCCGCTTGCACCGATTGCGCGATATGGGGGGGATCGCCGAACAAGTCGGCGATCCCGGCGAGGCGCTCGGGGAGCGCTGTGAGCGCCTCGGTCGACCGGTCGAACACGCGCACCCGATGGCCGGCGGAGGCCAGCGCATAGGCGATGGCATGGCCCATGAGGCCCGCGCCGACAATCGCGATGTCCTGCGGTGTCGTCATCGCTCAGCCCGCCGTAAAGCCGCCATCGACATACATGATCTGCCCGGTGCAGAAATCCGACGCCGGGGCCAGCAGATAGAGCGCCATGCCCATCAGATCCTCGGCCTCGCCCAGACGGCCCAGCGGAATGCGTGCGGCAGAGCGTTTCTTGGTGGCCTGTCCCACGGGATCGTCGCTCCACATCCAGGCGGTCAGCTTGGAGCGAAAGACAGTGGGCGCAATGGAATTGACGGTAATGCCGTGCTGCCCCCATTCGGTCGCCAGCACCCTTGTCAGCGCATCGGTCGCGCCCTTCGACGTGCAATAGCCGGTATAGCCTGAGATATTGCCATGCCGCCCCCGGACCGAGGACATCATCAGCATCTTGCCCTTGATCTCGTTCTCGATCCAATAGGTGCCGATCGCCTTGGCCATGAACCACGCGCCGCGCACGTTGGCATCCATCACCGCCTGCCAGTCCTCGTAGCTGAGATTCTGGATGAACCCGGCCTTGTTGTAGCCGGAGGCGATCACCAACTGGTCAATCTTGCCGTAGGTTTCGAGCGCGAAGTCGCGGATGGCCTCGGCGTCTTCAAGGCTGTCGGGGCGGCGTTTGAGCGTGACGGCCTCGCCGCCTACATCCTCGACTTCCGCTTTCACCTCGGCCAGTTCCTGCTCGGAGCCGGAGACCAACACCAGCTTGTTGCCAAGCGCGCCCAATGTCAGCGCGCAGGCCCGGCCGAACGCGCCGGAGGCACCGGTGATGACAGCGACCTTGCCGCGCACGTCGAACATCGACATCGGATCGCGCAATGTGGGTGTGATTTCGCTCATCTCAGGCCCCCGTCGGAATGGTGAATTTCTGGTCGGGGTCGATCACCGCCATGACCCGCACGCCGCTGCCCTCGCCATCGGGCCAGCGCCAGGGGAAGGCCATGAAGGTACAGCGCTTGCCGGTCACGAGGTCCAGCTCGCCGCCCACGTTCTCGATCCCCGGAATGCCGCCCTTCACCATCAGGATCTTGTGTGCGGCTTCCCAATGGGGGAAATCCTCTTTCACGTCGCGGCCGGTGTATTCCTTGTATTCGTCGATCAGGTGCGGATGGGTCGGCCCCAGCCCGTGATCGACCAGTTTCGTCGCCATCGGGTGATCGTTCGCCTGCACGTCATAGCCCACCATCTTGACGCCCTTCTCCACCAGCCATTCGGCGCCGTCGGCGTAAATACCAGGAGAATATGCATAATATTCGTCGCTGTCGGCCAGTTTCTTGTGCATGCCGGTGTTGATCATCACGATGTCGCCGGGCTGGATCTTGGGCGTCGCGTTTTCCAGGTCTTCCGCCGTGATGACCTCCCATTTCTTCTTGGGGATCGACACCGCGACGCCGGTGCCGAAAAAGCGCGAGACGTCATAGCCGGTCAGCGTCGGCGTGTTCTCGGTCACGTGCAGCGGCGCGTCCATGTGGGTGCCACGGTGCAGGATGCCCTCGAACTCGGTCATGAACACGCCGTCCTTGGCGTGGAACTTGTTCACCGTGACGTTCACGCCAGGGCTCGATGGCCACTCGGGCATCATGTGGCCCCAGCGATGCGACAGGTTGTAATAGCGCAGACCGTTGCGGGTTTGTGTCTCTGCCATGGTCTTTCCCCCTCAGTCCGTGTTTCCAGGTTCGATCCGGTTCTTGCCGCCGGGATCGTTGATCGCCACCAGCCGCACCGGGCAGGCATCGCCGCCGTCGAATTTCCAATGTGGCAGCGCGTGGATCAGCGCCTCCTTGCCCAGCACGTCGTTCACGTCGCCGCCAACCTGCTCGATGGTGGGAATGCCCGCCGCCAGCAGCACCTTGTGCGCTCCGTTCCAGACGGGGTGTTCCTGCTTCGGGTCCTTGCCGGTCTCGTCGATGTATTTCTGGGTCAGCCGGTTCATCGTCGGCCCGCCCCGGTTGGGGCCGAGCGAGGTGGCCAGCGGATGGTCGACCTGCGGCGTATCCACGCCAACCAGGCCCACGTCCTTTTCCACCAGCCATTCGGCGGCATCAACGGACAACCCCGGCGCATCCCCGAAATATTCCAGCGATTCCGAATACTTCTCGTGCCAGCCGGTGACGATGATCACCAGCGCGCCGGGCAAGATGCGGTCGGCGTGAGGTTCCAGATCAGCGGCGGTCACAAGCTCCCACTGGCCTTTCGGGATCGACAGGATCACGCCATTTCCGAACAGCCGCTCCATCGCCAGTTCACCCACACCGATCGCCTTCTGGATCAGGTGCAAGGGCGCGTTCAGGTGAGTGCCGGTGTGCAGCACGGTCTTGATGCGATGCGCCATGACCCCGTGCTGCGCGTGCTTGACGCTGCGATAGAGGGTCACGTCGGGAAAACCGGGAAGCGAGGGCACGCCGTGACCCCATTCGTGGCTGAGTTCGTGAAAAACTAGGCCGGTTGCGGCTTCGGTGTGGCCGGACATGGAACCTCCCATCCTGAGTGCGAAGGCCCGTTACGCGGACCTGTTGGCTTGAACTTCTACGGATCGGCGGGCGGATGGGCCAATATCAACTGGGGCCATATCCATAACTTTTTAGAATGCCATGCATGCAAAACCTCAGCCTTCTGGCGCGATACGGCTGGCTTTCCGGCAGACTGCATAACTATTTCGCATGAAATCCGCCCTGTTATCTATTGGACGCTCCGCCGTGCCGGGTGTTACCCCTGACGTCGAAAACAAGGGAGAGGCCCGCGTGAACATCCTGTTTCTGATGATCGACCAGCTGCGGTACGACTACCTCGGCTGTACCGGCCACCCGACAATCCGCACCCCGAATATCGACGCGCTGGCCGCGCGTGGCGTTCGGTTCGACCGGGCTTACGTGCAATCGCCGATCTGCGGGCCAAGCCGAATGAGCTTCTACACCGGCCGGTACACCCACAGCCACGGCGCCACCTGGAACGGCGTGCCGTTGCCCGTGGGCGAGATGACCCTGGGCGATCACCTCAGGCCGCTCGGCATGAACACCGTGCTCTGCGGCAAGTCCCACATGGCCCCCGACAGGGCGGGCATGGACCGGCTGGGGATCGACCCGAAGAGCACGGTGGGCCAAAGGCTGAGCGAATGCGGCTTCGACGCCTGGCTACGCCACGACGGCGAGCTGCCGGAATCGATGGACGGCGTCGCCACCCCCTATCAGGACTACCTGCGCAGCAAGGGGTATGACGGGTCAAACCCCTGGAACGAATGGGCGAATGCGGCCGAGGACAGCGACGGCACCCTGCGCTCCGGATGGTTGCTGAAATACGCGCGGCAGCCCGCGCGCGTGGCGAACGAAGATACCGAGACCCCGTGGACAACCACCCGTGCCATCGACTATCTCGAACAGGCGGGCGATGCGCCCTGGTGCCTGCATGTCAGCTATATCAAGCCGCACTGGCCCTACGTCGCCCCTGCCCCCTATCACGACATGTACAGCCCCGAGGACGTGGTGCCGCCGGTGCGCGCCGAGACCGAGCGCGACAATCCGCACCCGATCTTCGGCGACTACCAGAAGAAGCGCGTCAGCCAGGCGCTCTCACGCGATGAGGTGCGCGACACTGTGATCCCCGCCTACATGGGCCTGATTAGCCAGCTGGACGACGAGATCGGGCGGCTCCTGAAATACCTCGACGACACCGGCCAGCGCGACACTACCATGATCGTGCTGACCTCGGATCACGGCGATTACCTTGGCGATCACTGGATGGGCGAAAAGGAGCTGTTTCACGATTGCTCGTCCCGGGTGCCGCTGATCGTCGTCGATCCACGCGCCGAGGCCGACACCACCCGCGGCACCGTCAGCGACGCGCTGGTCGAGGCGATCGACCTGGTGCCGACATTCGTCCAAGCCGCTGGCGGGCAGCCGCGCTACGAAGTGCTCGAAGGGCGCTCTTTGATCGGCCATCTGCACGGGCAACAGGGCCCGTGGCGCGACCATGTGATCAGCGAATACGACTATGATTTCAAGTCCACGCGCCTGTCGCTGGACCAGCCGATCGGGGAATGCCGGTTGGCGATGATATTCGACGGTCGCTACAAGCTGATGCACGCCGAAGGCTTCCGCCCGATGCTGCACGACCTCGCGGCCGATCCGCAGGAATTGCACGACCTGGGCGAAGACCCGGCCCATGTCAAAACGCGCGCACGGCTGATGGACCGGCTGAACGCTTGGTATCGCCGTCACCATTCCCGCACTACGATCTCGGATGCCGAGATCGCGCGGCGCGCGGGCGGCGACATGAAAAAGGGCATCTTTCTGGGCTTCTGGGACGAGGCCGAGTTGGCCGCGGCGCGAAAGGCGGGCGTTTCCGGCAACTGAGCCTCGCCATAACCGAAAGGCAGGGATTTCAGCCGAAAACGGCCTCTGGCCATAATCAACGGATATGATAGATTGCGGCCAGCCCGGAGGAGGCCCCATGCAATCGCGCCTGCTGAAAAGTTTTCTGGCGGTGGCCGACAAGAGCTCGATTACCGAGGCCGCCGCCGCGCTCAACGTCAGTCAGCCTGCGCTGACCAAATCGATCAAGCAGCTCGAGGCGGACCTGGGCGTCACTCTTTTCGAACGCACGTCCACCGGGGTTTCACTGACCCGTTTCGGCAGCGTGTTGCAGCATCACGCCAAGATCATGGAGAACGAATACCGCCACGCCCTCAGCCGGATCGACGACCTGAAGGGCGGGCGAAAGGGTACCATCCGGATCGGGGCGGGGCCGATCTGGCTGGTGGCGATCCTGCCGCCCATCATCGCCCGGTTCCAGCGCGAGAACCCGGATGTCGATATCTCGCTGCTCGGCGGCGTGATCGACACGCTGGTGCCCGATCTGCTGAACGGCGATCTGGACATCATCTGCGTATCGCTCGACTTTCCGAACCGCCCTGAGATTGCCAAGCAACCGCTCATCAATGTGCGCCATGTCCTGATCGCCGATCCATCGCATCCCCTGGCCAAGCGTCGCGATCTGAGCCCGGCGGCGATCCATGGCTACCCGTGGATGATGTTGCGCAGCGACTATGTGGGCAACGAACGCATTGCTTCGTTTTTCGCTACCCACGGGTTGTCGCCCCCGAATATCGCGTTTGAGACCACATCAATCCACAGCCTGCTTCAGGGGCTGCGCAACGGTCATTATATCGCTCACGTCCCGGACCGGATGTTGCCGCTGGCAAACTCGATGGGGTTGGAAGAGTTGCGACTGAACCAGACGATCTGGGAAACCCCGGCGGGCGTGGCGTGGCGGACTGGCGCACGGCCTTCGGCGTCGATTCAGAAATTCATGACGATACTGTCCGAACAGACCTCTTGATCCTTCGTATCGTTCACGCCAAGCGCTTGACCATCAGAGGTGATCACCCTGCCTTGGCTGATAGCATCCACATTGCCTGCCGCTGAAAGCTCAGCGCCCTGCCCGTCTGCCGCCTGTCCACCGCTGTGGACATCGGCGTCTTCCCGAAGCTCGTCCTCGGGCCGCATAAAGCCCGGGGAAACGGCAAGCTCGCCCAAGCGATCAAGCGTCACAAAGGCCCCTGCCCGCCCGATCTTATCTACGCCGAAGATCAGCGGCCGCGCGTCGAACCCTTCGGGGAATTCATCCTGCGCTTCGTATTCCTCTTCAAGCGCCCGATACTCGGCAAGAAGTTTGGCATAGGCCGCGCCTTCGGCGTCCGTCATCGGCGCCGTGTCTTCGGATAGCCGGCGCAATCCGTGGCTGTAGCCATAAGGCAGGTCGAGCGAGACCTCGACCCACTTCTGGCTCTCGGTCGCGATGGCTTCAGCTTCAGCCCGAAGTTTCTCGCTGACCAGACACTCGAGCAAAGCAGGGCCTTCAAACCAGTCGCGCGCCATTTTCTCGATCTCACTTCCCGTTCTCTTTTTCACAGCGCTTCTCCACCTCCAAACATGTCCACCGCGGTGGTCGTCATGCAAAGGATGCCTCTGAACGAGAAAGCCTCTCCAACAAGAGTAATGGATTGAAGTCGGCCTGTCTGCGACCAAGCGTGATGCTATGGAAATACGCTCCAAAGTCTCGAATACGCGTGCCCATTTGGAGAATTATGAAAATGGCGCAGGATGCTTTCTGAGAGCCGATCTTCCTCGCAGCCTTTTCGAAGGCGCTTTCGTGGATTCCCATCATTGGAGCGAGTGTCCTGGCATGGCTTTCGACCTCGAGCCAGTTTCCAAGTGAGCTCGTAGCGAAAGATGTGGCTTGGTCACAAATGGCTGTGAGCATTTGCAGAGCGGGTGCTCCGCTGTCACTCGCGTTATCTAGATCTTTTTGTTCTTTTTCAGACGTAGAATGGTGCCGGTCAATTTGTCCGTCATTGGCGGGCAGTTTCATTGTATCCGGTGCGTCCACCGCGGTGGACATCTGCTCGCAATGACCTTCCAGCTCGCCGAGCAAGGCACGATACTCATTGATCGAAAGCTTCCTCCGAAGAACTCGGCGTACCTGATGAGTGAGTTCGTTCTCGGGGTCAGCTTCGTCGAGATGTGCGAGTCTGGTCAGGATTTTCTTTCGCAGAAATACGCGATCGCGGCGTGCGTTTTCCATCTCTTGCGCCGCCGCAAGTAGCTCGCTGGCACGCGCCAACAAAGGAGTCAGCGACAGGCCATAGGTGATAGATAGACCTTCCGAAGACTTTACTCGGTATCTTTTTCGATTTGGGCTGTCGTGACGATTCATAAAGCCGAGTTCGACAAAGCGATCGATGTGCCTGCGGAGCGTTCGTTCATCGATGCCGCCAATTCGACGGCAGATCTCGGCGTTGGACGCGAATACTGTGTCGCCATGCCCAGGCTTGAGAAAGCTCAACATCGCTTGGAGGGTTTGAACATGTCCGGGACGGAGGCCGAACAGGCTACGTGTGTCTCTGAGGGCTCGGAAGATAGCCCAGATGTCGGTTTCGGGTGTGGACGTGGGGGAGGGATCCTTGCCGACGCCCAAAGGTTGAACGGAAAGTTTTGTGAATGCCATGTTTTTTGAACGACGACCGTTGCGGCCCACAACTTTCCCGGCTCTTCCCGCAGTTTCAGGCGAGAAAAGGCAACAAAAAGCCGTCCACCGAAGTGGTGACTCTTGACCAGTATGTCGGAGATTGCTACATCACAGGTGCAAATCAGATGATGAGGGCTCTCCGGGGGAAACCTTGGGGGGCTCTTTTCTTTT
Organism: Roseovarius sp.; assembly: GCA_040220035.1. Lineage (GTDB taxonomy): Bacteria > Pseudomonadota > Alphaproteobacteria > Rhodobacterales > Rhodobacteraceae > Roseovarius. The sequence continues at coordinate 24,930 of JAVJTX010000057.1, forward strand.
TGGCCTTCGCCTTTCTCCTCTGCTCGTGTCTATAGTTGTGATCGGGGATCAGGCCCCCGAGCCTCTCTCATTCCGCCATTGTTCAAAAAGCTGCCGCAGCGTGGTTTCTGCGCGCTCTTCGAGCCATTGGCCGAATTCCGGGTTATCCTTGCGGGCGATCTTGATAGCGACCTGTTTGCCATCGACTGAAAGTGTGCCGACAGGGCTACCACTTTTGTCTTTGACCACCGTTGTTTGGCCACGGGCGCTTTGGCTGGCCGCGCCACGCGCTTTGCTGGTGCACGCGACGTAGACAGCTTGAAACTTGTCTGAGCTTGGAGTGGTGTCAGGGAGAGCGGCAAGCGTCTCCCGCGCAATATCGACAAGCGGTACCTTCTCTGAAAGTGCAGCCAGATCACCCCATTGCCGTCGACCCACGCCATGAGCCGGGCCGATAAGCGGGACAAGCTCGTCGGGCAGCTGACCGATGACCACACGATGGTTCGACACGCCTTGCCGGGTGAGGCCCAGAGCGTCCTGAATGACGCCCGGCTTGTAGCCGGCTTCTTGCATCTCTTTGATGAAAAGAGACTTTTCAATGAAGGACGGATCCAGCCGCAGGTTGTTTTCCTGGCCTTGCGCGATCAGAGAGGCATCGTCATCGAGTGTTCGAACGATAGCCTTGACGGTTCCGCCAATTCTTCGAATGGCTGCAAGCCTGCGACGGCCGTAGATGATGCGGTATCGATCCGGTTGCTCTGAGGGGCGAACCATGATCGGCACTTGCTGACCATGCTTGCGAATGCTCTCGGCAAGATCTTCAATACTGCTATCTTCCAGGATCAGGCGATCCCGGAGGCCATCCATATCGATCCGGTCGGGCTCGATGTCTCGGATCGAGTTGGCGGTGATCTCTCGGAGAGAATCCCGCAACCCGCCAACCGAGCCAGGCAGCTTCGTGGATTTGACCGGGGCAGGGGGGGGGGCCGCCGGCTCTTTCTCGTCTTTCGGAGGTTGGTTGAAGATATTTCGGGCCATCAGCGACGCCCCCATGACATCTGGATTGTCTGTTCCAGCTCATCAGCAACGCTGTTCATGCTGGTCATTGCCCGATCGATCGTTTTCCGAATGAGCTGGCTCGGGTCTACCTCGTAGATGGTTTGCTGAGTCATCCCGGCGTCGGAGATGGCTGTCGACTTCAGCATCGGCTCCGTCATGACCTGGCCCGCGAGGATTGAACGCAGGTACCCAGCCATTTGCGTTTGTGGCCCGTCCGAGGGCTCGTAGCGTGTGATCAGGAACTTCACGAAGTCCCAGGTGACATGCCGTCCAATCGCCTCTTCGACGGCTTTCACAGTTTCTGAAGCAAGTTTGAGGAACTGGCTCATCGAGGCGATGTCGAGCATGCCAGGAACCACCGTCACGAGCAGGCCTGTCGACGCTGCCAATGCCGTCAATGTCAGGAAACCCAACTGCGGGGGGCAGTCGATCAGCACGATGTCATAGTCGGAATCTACTTCCTCCAACGCCAGCGCCAGGCGCTCCGCGAAAATCGGCTGAACCCTGCGCGCGAGCGCGTTCGCTGTCTCGGTCTCGTATTCGGACAACATCAAGCCGGCCGGGACCATGTCGAGCTTATGGAAGTATGTTTTCTGGATTACCTCAGAAAGTGGAACCTGATCCTCGTACCTCAGGGCGTCATAGATCGTGCCGCCTTCGGCAAATTCGAGCTCGGGCCGGAAGCCGAAAAAGGTTGTCAAACTGGCTTGAGGGTCGAGGTCCAGTACAAGCACACGGTAGCCGCGCAGGGCATACCGGTTTGCCAAATGGATCGTCGCCGTTGTCTTCGAGCTGCCGCCCTTGAAATTCACGACCGAAATGACCTGAAGGCGGTCGCCCTCTCGACGGCCGGGGCGGTATGCGTCAGCGTTCTTCCCCGTCCGCGCCAAAATGTTGCGGAGTTCGTCAACGTCTTCGGCCGTGTAGAACCTGTGGCCGCGACCGTCAGTGTGAACTTCTGGGAAACTGCCATCTTTGTGGCGGTTGCGCAGGTTCGACGTGCTGACGCGCAGCAGTTCAGCGACCTCGGTAGAGCTGAAGCGGCGCAGGGATTTTCGTTCTTCTGGCTCGAACGCAACTTTCATCTGCCGGTCAAGCGACTCAGCAAGACTGTCTGCGAACGCTCCGATGTCAGAAGAGCCTATGCCTTGCGCGAAGCCCGTATTTCGATCATCCATATTCTGCCGCCTCTCATGGCCTTTGCTAAGGCTCTTTATCATTCTGACGGTCGAAGCCACGTCTGACGCGTTTTGCCGTCAGAATGGAAATGCCACGAACATCTGAGTCCGGCAAGAAGAATCTAAATATAGTGGAAAAGTTATCCACAGCATCAATGCAGACGCGCGGAGCCTTTTTATTGTAACATATTGACTACTAACGAAAAAGGCCACATCTGGCGAGGCTGGTATCCTTCAAGAGATTTTCTGGTCGTGCGAACTAAGCCTAAGCCTTTGTTGGATATTTCGGTGGTTTCAGTCCGATTGAGGCGATGATTCTGGGAGATTATGGCCGAGCGACAAGAGCAGTTTGCCCACCATAAGCGCCTACAACAGGCCGAGGCGCTTTGCCCGCTCCAGCAGCATTCTGACAGAGGACGGCTGCCAGCGGGTTCGCCCACGCGGGGTGCGTTCGCGCATCGCCTCCAACCGGTCGCAGATTGCTTGCAGCGTGATGTCGGGATCCGCTCCCTTGTTAGCTGCGACAATGGCGGGCAAGCGGTCGTCAGTCGCGCGACGTCCGGCACGGGCGAGCACGTCGGCAGGAAGAAATCCGTCACGCACATAGGCTTTTACTGCGCGGAGCAAGCGGCTTTGCGTCCAGCGCCGATCATGGGGCAGGGGGCCATTGATGATCCGCAGCACGTCCTCCCAGGCCATGTCCGGCCGAAGGCGCCGCACATGTGGCACCCAGTCCTGTGCCGTCTCGTTGAGGCGCTCCATATAGCCGTCCAGCCGCGCAAGACGCACCTTGCGCAGTGCGGCCGGATCCTTGGCGCGCAGCCCGGGGTTGCCGCCGACACGCCCTTTGGTGCGCGCGCTGGCCAGCCCGGCCTTGGTGCGTTCGCGGATCAGGGCGCGTTCGAACTCGGCGGCGGCGCCCAGCACCTGGAGCGTGAACTTACCCTGTGGGGAGGATGTGTCGATCGGGTCCTGGAGCGAACGGAAAAAGGCACCCTTTGCCTCCAGCCGCTCGATTACCTCCAAGAGATGCGACAGAGACCGCGCAAGCCGGTCGATCCGCACGACGACCAGCGTGTCGCCCTTGCTGATCCGTTCGAGCACCCGCGCAAGCACCGGTCTGGCGCGATTGCCGCCTGAGGCATGCTCGTCAAAGATCTCTACGCATCCGGCAGATCGCAGGGCTTCAGACTGGGGCAGGGGGGTCTGATCCTCTGTGGATACGGGTCCCTTGCATTATGCAGGTGGTCGGTGCGATCTTGCTTGCGAGGAGGAGCCGCCATGCCGTGTCGTGACCCGTTCAAAGGCTATCGATTTCCGAAAGATGTGATCCTGCTCGCCGTTCGGTGGTATTGCCGGTATCCGCTGTCCTATCGCAACGTTCGCGATCTTCTTGCCGAGCGTGGGATCACGATCGACGCGGCCACGATATACCGTTGGGTGCAGAAGTTTGCTCCCGAAATCCGCAGACGCGCTTACGGTCGACACCGCAGCTGGCGCGGCCTGCAGTGGCATGTTGACGAAACCTTCGTCCGCGTGAATGGCCGATGGTGCTATCTTTGGCGTGCTGTCGACCAATGTGGCCAACTGATCGATTTCCGCCTGACGGCGCGGCGAACGGCCAGTGCAGCAAGGGCATTCATGCGCCAGGCATCGGACACCGTCCGCTGCTATCATCCTCTAACCAACGTGACCGACAAGGCTCACAGCTACGCGAAGGTTATCGGCGAGTGGAATGCCCGCTCGGGTCCGGAAGACGCAATTCGCCATGTCACCAGGAAGTATCTCAACAATCGGATTGAAGGCGATCATGCGGTGCTCAAGTATCGACTGGCGCCGATGCGCGGACTTCAAAGCCTGAGTTCTGCGAAAGCCACCCTGAAAGGGGTCGAAACGTTCCGCGCCATCCGCAACGGTCATTTCGCAGGATGCGAGCAGGGCGTCGCCAACGAGATAGCCTTCGTCAGGAATCTGTTCGATGATAAGAAAAAGGTCGTCTGAACAAGGCGTGACACGCTTTCACCGACCTGAACCCAACAACGCAACGGACCCCTTCAGACGGTCTGGTTTGCTGGGATCAGATCAGTTCTTTGGGTCTCACCTTGAGACTGCCCGGAACCATTCAGATCAGGCCAAGATGCATTCCTACGTGCGGTTGGTTCAGGCTGCTTCCAGAGCGACGCGACTATCGCGTTCGTCAAAATGAAAGGCGCGCGCGTCATCGAAATCGAGGCTGACGTGTGCGCCGACCGGCGTCAGGTCCTGCCCGAAGAGGCGCAGGGTCAGGCGTTCGCCCTCGTCGGTCTTGACCAGCAGGTTGGTGTCGCCGCCAAGACGTTCCACGTAGGTCACCTCGCCGTTGATGCGGCCGTGGTCCACGACACGCAGGTGTTCGGGGCGGATGCCTAGGGTGTGGCCGGGGCGGAGGCCGGGTACGGAGCGTTCGAGGAAATTCATCGAGGGGGAGCCGAGGAAACCTGCGACGAAGCGGTTGCCGGGGTTGTTGTAGAGTTCGAGCGGCGAGCCCACCTGCTCGATCCGGCCGTCGCGGAGCACCACGATCTTGTCGGCGAGCGTCATGGCCTCGATCTGGTCGTGGGTGACGTAGATCATCGAGGCAGAGAGGGTGCGGTGGAGGGCGGCGATCTCGACGCGGGTGTTCATCCGCAGGGCTGCGTCGAGGTTCGACAGCGGTTCGTCGAACAGGAACAGTTTCGGTTCGCGCACGATGGCGCGGCCAATGGCGACACGCTGGCGCTGGCCCCCGGAGAGCTCGGCGGGGCGGCGGGTGAGATACTTGTCGAGGTCGAGCATTTTCGACGCCTTGGTGACGCGTTCTTCCACCACGGGTTTGGCTTGGCCCTCCTGTTTCAGCCCCAGCCCCATGTTGTCCTTGACGTTGAGGTGCGGGTAGAGCGCGTAGGACTGGAACACCATGGCGATGCCGCGCTTGGCAGGCGGCACGGTATTGACCACATCGCCGCCGATGGCGACGGTGCCGCTGGAGGCGTCCTCCAGCCCGGCGATCACCCGCAAGAGGGTCGACTTGCCGCAGCCGGAGGGGCCGACGAAGACGACGAACTCGCCGTCCTCGACGGTGAGGTTGATGTCTTTCAGCACGTGGACCGAGCCGAAGGACTTGTTCACGTTTTCCAGTTTCAAGGCGGTCATGTCTGGTCTCCTCCCAGGGTGACGGGTTTGCCGGTCCGGATGCTTTCGTCGGCGGCAAGACAGATGGCGAGCGAGGTCACGGCGTCGCTCATGTGGCGGGTGAGGTCGGTGTCATTGGCGATGGCATCCAGCATGAAGGTCTGTTCGGCATCGCAGAGCTGCTGGTGGCCGGGCTCGTCGGGCAGGTCGATCAGGCGGTCGCCTTCGGGGCGGTGGACCAGCAGCCCGCCGACGCGGGTGTGGCCGTCGACGTCGTCGGATTTGCCCTTGTCCGCGTCGGTGATCGAGACCGAGCCTTTGGGGCTGACCACGTCCTTCACGAAAAACGCGGTTTCCGACATCATCGGGCCCCAGCCGGCCTCGTACCAGCCGACCGAGCCGTCGTCGAAGATCACCTGGAACTGGCCGTAGTTGTACATGCCCTCGGGGATTTCATCGCTGAGGCGCAGGCCCATGCCGTGCAGGCGGGTGGGCTTGGCGTCGGTGATCTGGCACATGACATCGACGTAATGCACGCCGCAATCGACGATGGGAGAGGTGGTCTGCATGAGGGCCTTGTGGGTCTCCCATGTTTCGCCGGTGGACTGCTGGTTGAGGTTGAGGCGGAAGACGTAGGGCCCCCCGAGGGTGCGGGCTTCGGCGATCAGGCGCTGCCATGAGGGGTGGTGGCGCAGGATGTAGCCGACGACCAGCTTGCGGTTCAGGCGGGTGGCGGTGTCGGTGACGCTTTGCGCCTCCTCGGCGGTCATGGCGAGGGGTTTCTCGACAAAGACATGCGCGCCCGCCTCCATCGCGGCGATGGCATAGGGGGCGTGGGTGTCGGTGTAGGTGGCGATGACCACGAGGTCGGGTTTTGTTTCGGTGAGGGCGGTGTGGAAGTCGTTGAACGCCGGATAGTCGGTGAGGTCGGGGTGATCCACGGTGCCGGAGCGGTTGACGAGGCCGACGATCTGCGCGTCGGGGTGGCGGTGGTGGGCGAGGGCATGGGAGAGGCCCATGTTGCCCAGGCCGGCGATAAGGACGCGGGTCATTGGGTTGCTCCTCCGTTGCAGTGAGGTTGCTCGGCGGAACGCCGGGCCGCGCCCGACCCACCCCCCGGGAGGGCGCATTTCTGCTGTTGCGCTCCGAGCCAAGGTTGTGCGCGGTGCGGGTGCTGTGCGTCCGACCGGCGGAGTGTGCGCCCACCCGTCGCCATTGTCGCTCGGACCAATGGCGCTCCGATGGCGACCGGGCGCGGCCCTCTGTTGCGTAGGGTCATTTCACCGCTCCCGAGGTGATGCCGCGGATCAGCTGGCGCGAGAAGATGACGTAGAGCACCATGACCGGCAGGATTGCGAGCGACAGGGCCGAGAGGACGGCGTTCCAGTCGGTCACGAATTGGCCGATGAACACCTGCGAACCCAGTGTGAGAGTCTTGGTTTCCTCGGCGGGGGCAAGGATCAGCGGGAACCAGAGGTCGTTCCAGATCGGGATCATGTTGAACACCGCGACCGTGGCCATGGCCGGGCGGACCAATGGCAGGACGAGGCGGAAGAAGATCTTGTATTCGCTCAGCCCGTCGATGCGGCCCGCGTTCTTCAGGTCGTCCGAGACGCCCCGCATGAACTCGGACAGGATGAAGACGGCGAGCGGCAGGCCTTGCGCGGTATAGACCAGAATCAGCGCCCAGAGCGTGTTCACCAGCCCGGTCGAGACCATCATCTCGAGGATCGCCACGGTGCCGATGCGGATCGGGATCATGATGCCCAAAGCAAGGTACAATCCCATCAGGGTGTTGCCCTTGAAGCGGTACTCGGCCAGGGCAAAGGCCGCCATGGCGCCGAACAGCAGGATGAAGAACAGCGAGGCCACGGTGACGATCATGGAGTTCTGGAAGTAGAGGAAGAAATCGCCCTGCTTCATGACCGTCTCGTATCCGATCAGGCTGAAGCTCTCCTCGTCGGGCAGGGCCAGCGGATCGCGAAAGATCGCGCGGCGGGTCTTGAAGCTGTTGGTGACGATCACGAAGACCGGAAAGAGCGCGATCAGGGTGTAGAGGATCAGGACCCCGTGTGACCCGATGCGGGTCGAGAGTGTCTGGCGTGCGGCTTGCATGGCGGCGCCTCCTTCAGAACTGATAGGTGCGCAGGCGGCGCTGGATACCGAAGAGGTACAGGCACACGCCGACGAGGATGATGAGGAACATGGCCGAGGCGATGGCCGAGCCCATGTGCGGATCGCCCAGTTGCAGCTGGAAGCCGAAGAAGGTGCGATACATGAAGGTGCCGAGGATATCGGTCGAGAAATCCGGCCCGGCCAGCGCGCCCTGGGCGGCATAGATCAGGTCGAAGGCGTTGAAGTTGGCCACGAAGGTGAGGATCGAGATGATGCCGATCGAGGGCAGGATCAGCGGCAGCTTGATCTTCCAGAAGGCCGCCATGCCGGTGATGCCGTCGCATTCGCCCGCTTCAAGGATTTCCTCGGGGATCGACAAAAGGGCTGCATAGATCAGCATCATCGGGATGCCGACGAACTGCCAGACCGAGACGAGGCTCAGGGTGGTCAGGGCGTATTCCTCCTTGCCCAACCAAGGCGCGTAGAGGAACTTCAGGCCGATGGCGTCGAGCATGTCGGGCGCGATGCCCCAGATCGGCGACAGGATCAGTTTCCAGGCGAAGCCGACGATGACGAAGCTCAGGATGGTGGGGACGAAGATCGCGGTGCGGTAGAGGGCGGCGAAGCGCAGGCGCGGCGACGACAGGATCGCGGCCAGTGCGATGCCGATGGGGTTCTGCACCAGCATGTGAATGAGGAAGAACCAGAAATTGTTGCCGAGCGCGTTCCAGAACTGGTCGGACCAGATGGCGTCTCCGAACAGGGTGCGGAAGTTGTCGAGCCCGACGAAGACCCGCTCCTGGTCGATGCGGTTGAAGAACGACAGCCGCATTGTGTTGAACAGCGGGTAGATCATCACCGCGGTATAGACCAGCACGGCAGGGGCCAGGAAAACCACCACGTGCCATCTGATCTTCGACTGTCCTGAGGGCGTCGCCATCGGGTTTCTCCTCTCTGGAGCTTCGTTTGATTGTCGGTAAAGGGGGGTGGCCCCGGGATATCTGCCCGGGGCCGGTGCGCGCCTATTGTTGCGGCGCGTACCACTTGGCGAGACCGTCCTGAAGCCGCTGGGCCGCGTCCTCGGGCGTCTCGGTGCCCTTGATCACGGCAGCCGAGGCGTTCCAGGTGTCGTTCTCGAGGTTGGGCGTGCCGCGCGACAGGATCTGGTAGGTCGACCGGATCGTGCTTTCGCATTCCTCGCGCCAGGACAGGAATTCCTGTGCCAGCGGGTCTTCTACCGTGACCTCGCCGGACGACAGCGGGAAGAAGCCCGGCAGCGCGTTGGCAAAGATCGTCGCGAACTCGGGCGAGGCGACCCAGTTGAGGAACGTCTTCGCGGCCTCGGGGTTGTCGGTGGCGGCGTTCATGCCGATGCCGATGTCGGTGTGATCCGAAATGTAGCAGGTGTCACCCTCGGCCGGGACCGGCGGCGGGAAGGCCCCCATTTCGAAGTCGACGAGGTTGTTGAAGCCCGACACCTCCCACGAGCCTGCCGGATAGATCGCGGCGCGGCCGAGCGTGAAGATGTTCTGGCTGTCGGGATAAGTCTGCGCCTCGAAGCCGTCGCCCAGGTATTCGCCCCAGCGGGCCAGCTGGCGGAAGGGGGCGATCCATTGCTCGTCGGTCAGCTTCTGTTCGCCGGCGATCAGCGCATTGCGGCCTTCCTCGCCCTTCCAGTAGTTCGGGCCGATGTTGTTGTAGCCCATGGTGGCGGCTTCCCACTGGTCATTGGTGCCCATCGCCATCGGGATATAGCCGCCGTCTTCCTTGATCGCGTCGAGCACGGCGAAGAATTCGTCGACCGTCTCGGGCTCTTCGAGGCCCAGTTCTTCGAAGGCGTCCTTGTTGTAGATGAAGCCATGGATCACGGAGGCCATCGGCACGCAGTAGGTGGCGGAGCCGTCGTCGGAGCTCCAGCCGGATTTTGCCACGTCGGAGAAGTTGGACATGCCTTCGAGGTCGGACAGATCGGTCAGATGACCGTTGTCATAGAGCGCCAGCGAAGCATCAAACGGCCGGCAGGTGATGATGTCGCCGGCGCTGCCCGCGTCGAGCTTGGAATTCAGCACGGCGTTGTATTCGGCGGGGGCCGAGGGGGTGAACTTGACCTTGATGTCGGGGTGCTGGGCCTGGAAGGCGGGGATGATCTGGTCCTGCCAGATGGCAAGGTCGTCATTGCGCCAGCTTTCGATGATCAGCTCGGCTTCCTGCGCGAAAGCGCTGGTGGTCAGGACCGTTGAGGCCAGCAGCGTGGCGGGCAAAGTGCGTATCAGCATGGGTCTTCCTCTCTGTTGTCGTTCAGTTGGTTGAAGCGGCGCCGCGTTCGAGGCAGGGCCGCAGGCGGTTGTCGTGTCGGGCGAGCAGGCGGCGCGCGTCGGCCACGCTGATCCCGGTCGCGACAAGCACGGCGGGTTTGGTGTCGTAATCGGTGGCTTCGAGGGCCGCTTCGGCCTGCGCCTGGCTGACACCGGTGATGCGGGTGACGATGGTGGCGGCGCGGGCGCGCAGCTTGATGTTGTCGGGCCGCAGGTTGACCATCAGCCCGTCGTGGACATGACCCATAAGGATGCCCGCCAGCGTCGATATCATGTTGAGCGCGACCTTCTGAGCGGTGCCGGCGCCAAGGCGGGTGGAGCCCTCAATGACTTCCGGCGCGGTCGGCAGGGGGATGGCGATGTCGGCGAGGTCGAGCAGCGGCGCCTGTGCCACGTTGGCAATGGCGATGACGGGCAGGCCTCGGTCGCGGACAGCCTGTGCCATGGCCAGCGCATAGGGCGTGGTGCCGCTGGCGCTCAGGATGATGGCCGTGTCCTGCGGGCCCATGGTGGCAGCAATGGCCTCGGTCTGGTCGGTGGCGTCCTCGGTGTCGCCGGGCATGTCGGCGTCAACGGGCACGCCGCCGGCCATGGCGATGCGGGTCTGCGACGGCGCAGTGCCAAAGGTGCCGGCAAGCTCCGAGGCGTCCGAGAGCGCCATGAGGCCGGAACTTCCCGCCGCCGCGTAGGTGAGGGTGCCACCCCGGGAGAGGGTTTCAGCCACCTGCTGCGCCGCTTTTTCGAGCGCAGGGAGGGCGCTGCGCACCGCTTCCGCCGCCGCGATATGCGAGTCGAGCATCGCGCCGAGGGCGGCGTCGGACGGCAGCGCGTCGATATGGGTTGGTATGGTGGCCAAGGTGATTCTCTCCTCCGTTTCGAGACATAATACCGAAACAATACCTTTTGTCTACCATTTCGCTCACCCTGCCTCAAGAAGCGCGCAGAAGCGAGGGTTTCAGCGCTAATTGCCTGATTTTGGTCTTTTAATGCCACAAAAGGTATGATACTGGTATTGCATGACTGATGCGACTCCCAGATACCTTGTTGGCGTGGACGGCGGCGGAACCGGCTGCCGTGCGGCAATTGCCGACCTCACCGGCCGTCTGCTGGGGCAGGGCGCGGCGGGGCCGGCGAATGCCACGACCGACCTCGCACAGACCATAGTAAATGTGCGTGTCGCGCTGGACGCGGCGGCGGTTGGCTTGCCCGCGGGGGCGCTGAAACACAGCGTCGCGCATGTGGGTCTGGCTGGGGTGCTGGATGGCGATATCGCGCGTGCTGTGGCCGAAGAGCTGATGATGCGCAACGTAACGGTGACTGACGACCGGGCGATCTCGGTCGCCGGGGCCTTGGGCGCGCGCGACGGGGTGCTGGCGGCGATCGGGACCGGCTCGACCCTGGCGGCTCAGCGTGGCGACTCCATACTGCGGATCGGCGGCTGGGGGCTGAACCTCGGCGATCAGGCTTCGGGTGCTTGGCTGGGGCGCGAGTTGCTGGAACATGCGCTGTTGGTGCATGACGGGTTGGCCGATGGCTGCGCACTAAGCACGGCGATGCTGGAGGCATTCGGCGGACCGGGGGGAATCGTGCGGTTTGCGTCGAAGGCGCGACCGGCGGATTACGCGGCATTTGCGCCCCGCATCGTTGCGGCGGGACAGGCGGGACAGGCCGCGGGGCGGCTGCTGATGCTGCGCGGGGCGGCCTACCTGATGGACGCGCTTGCGGCGATGGAATTTGGCCGCGACGACGTGCTCTGCCTGACTGGCGGGCTGGGGCCCCATTACGCGGAGCATCTGCCAGAGGAGGTCCGCACGCGGATCATCGCGCCGGAGGGTAGCGCGCTCGATGGCGCCTTGGCGCTGGCGAAAGCGGCGTTCGAACGGGGGACAGGCAGATGAACATCCAGGAATTTTTGACCCCCGAAAGCTGGTTCCGGCGCAACGCCGGGCCGCGCTACGTGCAGCTACGCAACCGGCTGGCCGAGGCGGTGGCCCAGGGCATCCTCGCCCCCGGCAGCCCGCTGCCTCCGGAGCGCGAGATCGCCAGCATCACCGATTTTTCCCGCGTGACCGTGCGCAAGGCCTTCGAGGACCTCGTCGGCGAAGGAATGATCGTGCAGAAGCAGGGGTCGGGGTCTTTCGTGTCGACCTCGCCTGCGCGCGTGGAACAGAAACTGTCGCGGCTGACCTCTTTCTCCGAGGACATGGCGCGGCGGGGCAAGACATCCTCGGTGCGCTGGCTGGAGCGGGGGCTGTTCATGCCGTCGCCGGACGAAACGCTGGCGCTGGGGCTGTCGCCCGAGGACTCGGTGTCGCGGATCGTGCGGCTGAGGCTGGCGGACGGCAAGCCGATGGCGATCGAGCGGGCCTCGATGCCCGTGGACATCCTGCCCAACCCGCTGGAGGTCGAGACCTCGCTTTACGAAGTGCTGGAGCGTCACGGGACGCGGCCGGTGCGGGCGATCCAGAAGATTTCCGCCGTGAACCTCAAGGGCCGCGACGCGGAACTCCTGGAGGTCGAACCCGGGCAGGCGGGGCTGCGGATCGAACGGACATCCTATCTCGAAGGCGGTCGGACCGCCGAATTCACCCAATCGCTCTATCGCGGCGATGCCTACAACTTCGTCGCCGAACTGCGGCTTGCAAAGGACTGACCATGACTGCTGCCACACATATGTTTCGCGAAATCCGGGAGATCCCCGGTGCTGTCGACAATCTTTTGAGCCGTGGTGACAAGGCCGTCGGTGCCGCCGCCAAAGCGATCCGCGACCTCGATCCGCTGTTTCTGGTGTCGGTGGCGCGCGGGTCGTCGGACCACGCGGCGACCTATGCCAAGTATGTCTCGGAACTGCTGACCGGCTTGCCGGTGGCCTCGGTGGGGCCGTCGGTGGCCTCGGTCTACGGGCGGACCCTGAGGCTGGAGCGGGCGGCCTGCCTGGCGATCTCGCAGTCGGGCAAGAGCCCGGACATCGTGCGGATGGTGGACATGGCCGGGAAACAGGGCGCGCTGAGTGTGGCTCTGACCAATAATCCCGACAGCGATCTGGCGAAGGTCAGCGCGCATACGCTGGAACTGCACGCGGGCGAAGAGCTGAGCGTGGCGGCGACCAAGACCTTCGTGACCTCGGCGGTGGCCGGGGTCTGGCTGCTGGCGGAGCTGGCGCAAGACGGGGAGCTTCTGGCGGCGATAAAAGCCTTGCCGGCGGCGCTGGAGCGCGCGGTCGAGGCCGACTGGGGGCCGCTCTGCGAAGCGGTGACGGGCAAGGAGTCGCTCTATTGCCTGGGGCGCGGTCCGGCGTTTGCGATCTCGAACGAGGCGGCGCTGAAGTTCAAGGAAACCTGCCAGGTGCATGGCGAAAGCTACTCCTCGGCCGAAGTGCTGCACGGGCCGGTGTCGATCGTGGATCAGGGCTTCCCGGTGATCGCGATGGCGGCGGCGGATGCGGCAGAAGGCGCCCTGGTCGAGGTGGCCGACCAGATCGCAGCCAAGGGGGCGACGGTCTTCGTGACCTCGGACAGGGCACAAGCGGCGACGCGGCTGCCGGTGGAGCGCACGGGGCATCCGCTGACCGATCCGATTGCGCTGATCGCTTCGTTCTATGCGATGGTCGAGAAAACGGCTGTGGCGCGGGGGATCAACCCGGACGCGCCCCGTCACTTGCGCAAGGTCACGGAAACGGTATGACGGGCAAAGCTTACACCGGGGCGGCGATCTTCGACGGCACGACGCTGCACGAAAATGGCGTGCTGCTGGCCGAAGACGGTATTTGCCAGGGAATTGCGAAGGCCGTGCCCGAGGGATATCGCGAGGACCGGCTGGAGGGTGGCGTAATCGCGCCCGGCTTTGTCGATCTGCAAGTCAACGGCGGCGGCGGTGTCATGTTCAATGACGAAACCACGGTCGCGGGGGTGCGCCGGATCGCCGAAGCGCATGCCTCGACCGGGACGCTGGCATTGCTGCCGACTCTGATCACCGACACACCCGAGCGAAGCCGCGCCGCCGTAGATGCAGTCGCCGAGGCGATTTCCACCGGCGTGCCGGGCATTCTGGGCGTGCATCTCGAAGGGCCGCACCTGTCGCTGGCGCGCAAAGGGGCGCATGATCCGACGTTGATCCGCCCGATGACAGATCAGGATGAGGCCTTTTTGATCGAAGCGGGGTCGTGCCTGCCCAACATGCTCGTGACCCTCGCGCCAGAGAGTGTGACGCCCGCCCAGATTGCCCGACTGGTCAAGGCCGGGGTGATCGTGTCGCTGGGTCACACGGATTGCACGTACGCCACAGCGCAGCAGAGTTTCGCCGCGGGCGCGCGCTGCGTGACACACCTCTTCAACGCAATGAGCCAATTGGGAAACCGAGAGCCGGGACTGGTCGGCGCCACGCTCGATGCCGGCGCGGTGCATGCCGGGTTGATCGCCGACAATATTCATGTCCACGCCGCTGCAATTCGCATGGCTTGCGCGGCGAAAACAGGCCCGGGACAGATCTTCCTGGTTACCGACGCCATGTCGACCGCCGGCTCCGACATCAATGGATTCACCCTTAACGGACGGCACATCCGACGAAGCAATGGTCGGCTGACCCTCTCGGACGGTACGCTGGCCGGCGCCGACCTTGACATGCCTACGGCGCTGTCGGTGATGATAAAGGAGGCTGGGATTTCGAGCGCTTCAGCGCTCGGGATGGCGACCTCGGCCGCGTGTGGTGTTCTGAAGAACCCGATGGGGTTCGGAAGTCTCGTTGCAGGTGGCCCGCTGCACGCGATCCACCTGTCTCAAGGCGCCTCCGGCGAAATCCGGTTCGTCGGCAAGCTGACATGATTTGACCACCCCGCTTACGCCGAAATCGACCGCGGAATTTCCACTACCGCCTCGGATACTTCAATTTTTCCAATGCCACTCAAGGGCGCCTTTGCTGATCGCGGGGATCGGAAGCGCTGGCGGTAGCCAAGCAGGCGCATCACCGCGTGGTCGCTTTCGATCAGGTTTTCCGCTGCATGAGTAACCTCAAGAAAACCTGAACCTGGCCAAGCGCTCCTGATAATCAACAGTCCCGTTCAGCGCATTCAGCCAAGTGTTGCAACATACACCTGCGCGTGGCCGCTCTGGTCCGAGGTGAAGACGGTCTGGGAACCGTCTGGCGAAAAGCGGGGATGGGGGTGGGTGTGCTGGGGCGCGTACACCTTGACCGGCCCGTTGTTGTAGGGAAACGGACCGGCCCAATGCGCCCCTTGGGAGGAGGCCTTGGGTTCGGTTTGGAACCGTGCCGGCGCCTGCCCGGTCAGATCCAGCAGGTGCAGCCCGCGGTCCGGGAAGTTGGTGTCGCAGATCAGGCGCGTGCCGGTTGCGTCCGGGGCGCCGTGCCAGACGGGGAACTCGGTGATCGGGCGGACCTCGCCGGTGGCCAGGTCGATCTCTCCCAGGCCGTTGGGCCAATCGACGAACAACACGGAGCGGTGGCCGGGGCGCCAGACCTCGTGGGTGATCCATTGCATGTCGTGGGCGCGTTCATGAATGCGGCGGGCGTTGCCGGCCCGGTCGGTCACCCAGACCCGGTCGGTCATCGGCCCGGCGTAGAGGACCAGATCGTCGTCGTCCGGGCAGAACTGCGGATGGCCGATGGTTGGGGTCTCGAGGAAGACGCCGGCGGTCTGCCGTTCCGTGTCGATCAGCCAGAACTGGCTGATCCGGCCCGACTTCACCGGCACCGCCCAGTAGCACCCGCAGGCCGAGAGGGCAGTGGTGCCCATGGCCGCGCCGACCATGCCGGCCTCGCGCATCTCCTTGCTGCCGAAGCGCACCAGCACCTCGACCGTACCGTCGCGGGGGCTGACGCGCTTGCCCTCCTGTCCCGCGACGAAATAGATCCAGCGCCCGTCCTTAGAGGGGATCACCGACCATTCGGCCAGGGCGGGTTCCTCGGTCAGCTGGATCAGGTCGTCGCCCGGCGCGCGCTCGATGTAGATCTGCGGTGTGCCGGTCCGGTGCGAGATCAGCAGCAGGAAGGACATCGCCTGATCCCAGGCATCGACGAAGAAGAACGGGTGATGGTGGATCGAGGGGTGATCGGTCACCTGCCGGATCGTCACGCTGTCGGAGGCGTCTATGATGCGGCTCTCGGGGCGGTGCAGGATAGTCATGGATTACTCCGCCGGGTTGGGGATGCCGTCGGTCTTGGCGCGCCGCGACAGGGCGGCGACGCCAAGGGTCAGGCTCCAGCCAAGTGCCAGCGCGATCATCCAGGGGGTCGAGCCCGAGGGCGCGATCACCGCCACCAGACCAGCCGCCCCGATCGGCAGGCGCGAGGCCCAGCCCAGGGGCCGCCCGGCCCAGCCGCCGAAGGCCACGGCCCAGAGCGCGGTGGAGACCAGGAGCGACAGGGCGCTGAAGCCGATCTGCGCCGCCGTGCCCTGGGCGAGGACGCCCGGATCGAAGACGAAGGCGAAGGGCACGAAGAAGGCCACCAGCGAAAGGCCGAAGGCCGCCAGCGAAGTCTTTACGGTAGAGGCCTGGCCCACGGCGGCGGCTGCAAAGGAGGCCAGCGCCACCGGCGGGGTCACCATCGATAGCACGCAGTAGTAGAAGATGAAGAAATGCGCGGCCAGCGGCGGGATGCCCAGGTCCTGGATCGCCGGAACGAAGAGCACCGCGCCGATGATATAGGCGGCGACCGTCGGCAGGCCCATGCCCATGACGATGCAGCCCACCATGGCCAGCATCAGAGAGAGGTAGATCGACCCTTCCGAGAGCGACAGCAGCGAGCCGGCGAACTTCAGCGCCAGGTTCGACTGCACGGCCACCGCGATGACGATGCCGATGGCGGCAATCGGCACGGCGACCTCAGCCACTTGTTTCGGGGCATCGCGCAGGGCGTCGACGATTTCCTTGCCGCCGATCCAGGTGGCGCGGCGCAGGAAAGGCACCACAAGGCAGGAGAGCGAAGCGATGACCGCGGAATAGGCGGCGGAATAGCCGCTGACCAGCGTGCCGATCAGGATCAGCGGCGGCAGGATCAGGTGCAGCCGCGGGGCGATCGGGGCGATCTGCGCGATCTCCTCGGCGGTCATCGCCCGCACGCCGTCACGGCGGGCCGAGAGATCGACCACCATGATCAGCGCGAGGTAGAAGGCCACCGCCGGGATCAGCCCGGCCAGCGCGATCTGCGCATAGGGCACGCCCAGAAGCTCGGCCATGATGAAGGCCGCGACCCCCATGATCGGCGGCATCAGCTGACCGCCGGTCGAGGCGATGGCCTCGATCCCCGAGGCGCGGTGCGCCGGCACGCCGGTCTTTTTCATCAGCGGGATGGTGAAGACGCCGGTGGAGACCACGTTGGCCACGGCGGAGCCGGAGATCGAGCCCATCAGCGAGGAGCCGATGATGGCCGCCTTGGCGGTGCCGCCGGTGGCGCGGCCTGCGGCGCGGATCGCGAGGTCGATGAAAAGCTGCCCGCCGCCGACGGCCGCATAGAAGGCGCCGAAGAGGACGAAGTAGAAGATGAAGCTGACCGAGGTCGAGGTGGTGATGCCCAGCACGCCGGCGGTGGTCATCGTGGTGATCTCGGTCGCGGCCTCCGCGTCGAAACCGCGAAAGTTCAGCCAGCCGGGCAGCAGGTTGCCCCAGAGGGCATAGGCGATGAAGGCCAGCAGCACCCAGACCAGCACCCAACCCACGGCACGACGCGAGCCTTCGAGCAGCAGAAAGACCAGCAGAGCGCCGAAGAGGATGTCGGTGGTGAAGATCGGCGAGACGTTCTCCATTCGGGTGGTCAGCCGCTCGAAGCCGATCAGGTAATAGCCGAGCACCGCGACGGCGCCGAGGATCAGCAGCGCGTCGATCGCGCCGCAGAGCCAGCGGGGCAGGGTCTCGGAGCGCAGCGGCTTATAGAGAAACAGCAGGACCAAGGCGGCACAGAGGTGCACAGGACGTTCCAGCAGCGGTTGCTGTGCCTCGAACAGGAGCCAGCTCTGGAAAGCGATCAGGGCAAGGCCGATCGCAAAGGCGATGGCCGGGACGGGGTTGCGGGACAGCATGGCGGGCACGGTCTCCTCTCTTCAGCGCATCGCGGGACAGGGGTGGGGCCGCCGCGGGGGGCCCCCCCCACCCCCACCCCC
>JAVJTX010000058.1:0-11148 GCA_040220035.1 Roseovarius sp.
GACCTCGAACCAGATGTGGGGCGGCCGCTTTGCCGCCGGACCGGACGCGATCATGGAGGCGATCAATGCCTCGATCGGGTTCGACAAGCGTCTGGCGGCACAGGATATCGCCGGTTCGAGGGCCCATGCCGCCATGCTGGCGGCCACGGGCATCGTCAGTGATAAGGATGCCGAGGCGATGAGGGAAGGGCTGCTCACGGTCTTGTCAGAGATCGAAGGCGGCACGTTCGAATTTTCCACCGCGCTGGAGGACATTCACATGAATGTCGAGGCGCGGCTGAAGGAGGTGATCGGCGAGCCGGCCGGGCGGCTGCATACGGGCCGGAGCCGGAACGACCAGGTGGCGACGGATTTCCGGTTGTGGGTGCGCGATCAGCTTGATGCGGCGGAGGCGGGGCTCGTCACGCTCTTGCAAGCGTGCCTCGCGCAGGCGGAGGCCGGGGCGGACTGGGTCATGCCCGGGTTCACCCATCTGCAGGTGGCCCAGCCGGTCACCTGGGGCCATCACATGATGGCTTATGTGGAGATGTTCGGGCGCGATCTGAGCCGGGTGCGGGATGCGCGGGCTCGAATGAACGAATGCCCGCTGGGGGCGGCGGCGCTGGCGGGCACGTCCTTTCCGATCGACCGGGAGATGACGGCGGAGGCGCTGGGGTTCGACCGGCCGATGGCCAACTCGCTCGACGCCGTGAGCGACCGGGATTTCGCGCTGGAATTCCTTGGCGTGGCGAGCATCTGTGCGATGCACCTGAGCCGGTTCGCGGAAGAACTGGTGATCTGGTCGTCGGCGCAGTTCCGGTTCGTGGCGCTGAGCGACCGGTTTTCGACAGGCTCTTCTATCATGCCGCAGAAGAAGAACCCCGACGCGGCCGAATTGATCCGCGCCAAGATCGGGCGGATCTTCGGGGCGAACGTGGCGCTGATGACGGTGATGAAGGGGCTGCCGCTCGCCTATTCCAAGGACATGCAGGAGGACAAGGAGCAGGTCTTTGATGCGGCCGATCACCTGATGCTGGCACTGGCGGCGATGGAGGGGATGGTGCGTGACATGACGCCGTTGCGCGACAATCTCGAGGCCGCGGCGGCGACCGGGTTCTCGACGGCGACGGACCTTGCCGACTGGTTGGTCAGGGTGCTTGGCCTGCCGTTCCGGGAGGCGCATCACGTGACCGGGTCGCTGGTGGCGATGGCGGAAAAGCAGGGCTGCGACCTGCCCGATCTGAGCCTTGAGGACATGCAATCGGTGCACGGGGCGATTACGGGGGATGTCTTCGACGTGCTGGGCGTGCATAATTCGGTGGCGTCCCGCACAAGCCTTGGCGGCACCGCCCCGTCGCGCGTGCGCGAACAGATTGCCCGGTGGAAGGAGATCCTGTCATGAAACGCATCCTTTTGGTTCTGAGCCTTGCGGGGCTTGCGGCCTGTGGCGCCGATGGCGAGCCGATCCAGCCCTCGATGAACGCCAATGTCGGCATGGGCTCGAAAGGGGCGAGCGGGGCGGTCGGGGCCGATTTCGTGTCGGGTCGATTTACCATGGGCGTGGGCACCAGCCTCTGAGCCTTTGGGGGGTGATTTGCCGGATGGTTTGTGGCCGCCGGATGCGGTATCGCGGGCCTTGCCGGAGGATTTGAGTATTTCCGGAAAGATGAAATGCCGGGTTGGGCGAGGCTGAGTAATGGATCATTTCCTGTATCGTGACGGGGCGCTGCATGCCGAGGATGTGCCCGTGGCCGAGATCGCGGCGGCGGTGGGCACGCCGTTTTATTGCTATTCGACCGCCACGCTGACGCGGCATTTCCGGTTGTTCGACGAGGCGCTCGACGGGGTGGACCACCTTGTCTGCTACGCGATGAAGGCGGCGAGCAATCAGGCGATCCTGAAGACGCTGGCGGAGCTGGGCGCGGGGATGGATGTTGTCTCGGGCGGGGAATATGCGCGGGCGAAGGCGGCGGGCGTTCCGGGGGAGCGGATCGTGTTTTCGGGCGTCGGCAAGACGCGGGACGAGATGCGGCTGGCGATCGAGGGCGGTATCCGGCAGTTCAACGTGGAGAGCGAGCCGGAGCTGCGCGCGCTGAGCGAGATTGCGGCCGGCCTTGGGGCCACGGTGCCGGTGACGATCCGGGTGAATCCGGATGTGGATGCGAAGACCCACGCCAAGATCGCAACCGGCAAGAGCGAGAACAAGTTCGGCATTCCCATCGCAAAGGCGCGGGAGGTGTATGCCGAGGCCGCCGCGCTGCCCGGGCTGGAGGTGATCGGGATCGACGTGCATATCGGCAGCCAGCTGACCGATCTGGAGCCCTTCCGGCTGGCCTATCGCAAGGTGGCCGAGCTGACCGAAGTGCTGAGGGCCGACGGGCACAATATCCGGCGGCTCGACCTGGGTGGCGGCTTGGGCATTCCCTATGCCCGCAGCAACGAGGCGCCGCCGCTGCCGCTGGATTACGGCCAGATGATTCGCGAGGAGGTGGGGCATCTTGGCTGCGAGATCGAGATCGAGCCGGGGCGGCTGGTGGTCGGAAATGCCGGAATTCTGGTCAGCCGGGTGATTTACCTGAAAGAAGGCGAGGGACGGAATTTCCTGATCCTCGACGGGGCGATGAACGACCTGATCCGCCCGGCCATGTACGAGGCCTACCACGATATCGTGCCGGTGACGGAGCCCGCAGCCGCCGTTGAACAGGCGGCTTATGACATTGTCGGGCCTGTCTGTGAAAGCGGGGATACCTTTGCGAAGGGCCGGATGATGCCGCCGGTGGCGGAGGGGGATCTGGTGGCGTTTCGCAGTGCCGGGGCCTATGGCGCGGTGATGGCGAGCGAATACAATACAAGACCTCTCGTGCCGGAAGTTCTGGTGCATGGGCATCAATTTGCCGTCATCAGGGCGCGTCCGACCTTTGACGAGATGATAAATCGCGATACCATTCCGGAGTGGCTGTAAGAGTGCAAAAGGTGCGGCAGCCCCCGATCCGGAAGGGAGCATGGCCAGACAGACACCTCTGACCCCCGTGATGAGCCGTTTGCGGCGTCCGCTCAGCCTGACATGGGCCGGGCTGATCGCGGAACGGCTGGTGCGGGCGTTCTGGCCGTTCTGGACGGTTCTGGCGGCGAGTGCCGCAGCGCTGATCCTTGGTTTGCAGGACATGATGGCGATCGAGGTGGTCTGGGTGGGCTTCGTGCTGGCCGGGCTGGGCCTGATCGGCTTTGCCATTCACGGGGCGATGCGGTTCCGCTGGCCGAGGCGGCAGGAGGCCGTGGACCGGATGGACAGCGTGATGCCGGGCCGCCCCTTGGCGGCGCTGGGCGATCGGCAGGCCATCGGCGGGGGCGATCCCGCCTCCGAAGCCCTGTGGCAGGCGCATTTGCGGCGCATGGCGGAACGCGCGAGTGCGGCGAAGGCGGTGGAGCCCGACCTTGCACTGGCGCCGCGCGATCCGTTCGGGCTGCGCTATGTGGCGTTGCTGGGGCTGGTTGTGGCGCTCTTATTCGGGTCGGTGATGCGCGTGGGCTCTGTCTCGCAGATGGGGCCGGGCAGCGGGCCTGACATTTCGACGGGGCCCGCGTGGGAAGGCTGGATCGAGCCGCCGGCCTATACCGGCCTGCCGAGCCTTTACCTGAACGATCAGAAGGGCGAAATCCGGGTGCCCGAGGGCAGCCGGGTGACCGTGCGGCTGTACGGTGAGGTCGGCGCGCTGAGCGTGGCCGAGACCGTGTCGGGCCGGACGGAGGACGTGGGCGCCGCGACGGATACGGACCATTCCTTTGTGATCGCGTCGGATGGCACGCTGAGCATCGATGGGCCGGGGGGCAAATCCTGGACGATCGTGGCGACCCCGGACCGGGAGCCGACGGTCTCGCTTGTCTCGGAGGGCGCGAAGACGACGTTCGACGGGCAGATGAGCCAGCCGTTCAAGGCCGGGGACGATTACGGCGTGGTGGCGGGCAAGGCGACCTTCCGGCTGGATATCGACGCGGTGGAGCGGCGCTATGGGCTGGCGGCAGAGCCGGAACCGCGCGAGCCGATTTCGATCGACCTGCCGATGCCGATCACAGGGGACCGGGCGGAGTTTACCGAAACGCTGATCGAGAACCTGTCGCAGCATCCGTGGGCGCATCTGCCGGTGACGCTGGAGCTTGAGGTCAGCGATGCCGCCGAGCAGGCCGGGCAGAGCGCCCCGGAGCAAATGAAGCTGCCGGCACGGCGGTTCTTTGACCCGGTGGCGGCCTCGGTCATCGAGATGCGGCGCGACCTGCTGTGGTCGCGCGACAATGCCGCGCGCGTGGCGCAGGTGTTGAGGGCGGTGTCGCACGCGCCCGAAGAGGGGCTGTTCCGGTCGGAGAAGGCGTATCTGCGGCTGCGGGTGATCCTGCGGCGGCTGGAGACGCTGACGGCGCATGACAGCCTGACGACAGAGGCGCGGGACGAGCTGGCGCAGGCGCTGTGGGATCTGGCGCTGGTGCTGGAAGATGGCGATATCGGCGATGCGCTGGAGCGGATGCGCGAGGCGCAGGAACGGCTGAGCGAGGCGATGCGCAACGGCGCCAGCGAGGACGAGATTGCCCGCCTGATGCAGGAGTTGCGCGATGCGACGCAGGATTACCTGCGGCAGAAATCGCAGCAGGCGCAGCGCGATGGTGAACAGCAGGAAGGCGACCAGCAGCTTGCCGAGAACATGATGACGCTCGACCAGCAGGATCTGCAGGACATGATGGACCGGATCCAGGAGCTGATGGAAGAGGGCCGGTATGCCGAGGCCGAACAGGCGTTGCAGGAATTCCAGGAGATGATGGAGAACCTGCGGATGACCGAGGGCCAGCAGGGTCAGCAGGGCGACAACCCCGGGCAGGAGGCGATGGAAGGGCTGGCCGAGACGCTGAGAGATCAGCAGGGCCTGTCGGACCAGGCGTTCCGTGACCTGCAGGAACAGTTCAATCCCAATGCGCAGCAGGGCCAGTCGCAGCAGAACGAAGGCCGCGACGGCTCGCAGGGGCGGGGCCAGAGCCATCAGCAGGGGCAGGGAAACCAGCAGGGTCAGGGCAATCAGCCGGGGCAACAGCCCGGCCAGCAGCAGGGCCAGAACGGGCAGCAGGGCCAGCAGGGCACGCTTGGCGACCGGCAGGAGGCGCTGCGGCGCGAGCTGGAACGGCAGCGCGGCAACCTGCCCGGCGCGGGCAGCGAGGCGGGTGACGCGGCGCGCGAGTCGCTGGACCGGGCCGATCAGGCGATGCGGGGCGCGGAGGATGCGCTGCGTCAGGACGACCTGGCCGAGGCGATCGATCGGCAATCGGAGGCGATGGAGGCCCTGCGCGAGGGGATGCGGAACCTTGGCGAGGCGATGGCCGAGAACAACCAGACGCAAGGCGCCCAGGGCCAGGCGCGCGGCCAGTTCGGCGACCAGCAGAACGATCCGCTGGGCCGGGCGCCCGGGCAGGGGTCGCAGGTCGGTACGCAGGACAACCTGTTGCAGGGTGAGGATGTTTACCGCCGGGCGCGGGAGTTGCTGGACGAAATCCGCCGCCGGTCTGGCGAGGGCGAACGGCCGGACGTGGAGCTGGACTATCTCAAGCGGCTGCTGGAGCGGTTCTGAGGCCGGGCGGGGCTGTTAGCCGCCGATCATCCCCTGAACCTGCGCCACGAGAGGAGCGACCGCCTCGTTGAGTTGCGCACGCCAGCCGTTCACCGTTTCGACATAGGCGACCAGCGGATCGGCCGTGGCCGGGATGGTTTCGGCAATCTGCGGCGAGAAGATGTAGACGGCCGTGGCGAGGATCGCCAAGAGCACGGCAAGGCGCAGGCCGCGGCGGAAGCCGCCGGTGGAACGCTCGGGCGCGGTCACCCTCGACCCGTCTCGGGCGGAGAGGTCTTCTTGCGCGGTGGGCTGGGCCGAGGCGATGGTGGAATTGACGTCGTCGATATCCGGCAGGAGCCCGCGGCGTGTTGCCGGGTCGATTTCCTCGTCCTCGTTCGGGTCGTCCTGCGGGGAGGCGCCGCGCAGGCGGGCCATGCGTGCCTTGGCCTGGTGCGAGCGGCGGTCGCTGTCGTCATGCGCCCCGTCGAGCCCAAGGTCGGGCTGCATTTCCAGCCCGCCCTGTTCGGCGGCGCGCGCCTGCTTTTCGCGCGAGGCTTCCTCGCGCAGGACGCTGGCGATGTCGGGGTCAAGCTCGCGCCGGGAGGGGGCTTCCGCGGCCGGGGTGGCGGTCAGGTCATCTTCTTCGTCATCGGGATCGTCGACCTCGACCCAGTCGGGCTCGTGGGCCTCGGACGTGTCCTCGGCCTCGGCCGGATTTCCGGGGGCTGCGGTGTGGGGGTGATCGGGGTGGGTCTGAAACCACGTGTCGCCGCAATTGGAACACTGTACGTCACGCCCGCTTTCCGGAACGACCTCGTCCGGTACCTCGTACTGCGCCCCGCAATTCGGGCAAATGAGCCTCCTTCCGCCACCCGTCGCCTTGTCCCCGGCAGCCGCCTTTTTCAGTCCGGCGGTCCGCTTGAGCTTATGTGTAACGGCTGGTTTGTCAAAGAGCAAAGCAATTTGGGGCGGTTACCGTTGCACTGCCCCATGCCATGGGGCATGAAAGGGCTGTTTCGCAAAGGGGCAGGCTTTGATCGAGCTGGAGAACGTGGCCTACAATTACGGCGGGGGGGAATTGCTGAGTGAGATATCGCTCAAGCTGCAACCCGGGTCGTTTCACTTCCTGACCGGGCCGTCGGGGGCGGGCAAGACGACGCTGCTGAAACTGTGCTACGGGGCCTTGCTGCCCACGTCGGGACAGGTGCGGCTGTTCACGTCGGACGTGCGCGACATGGAGCGGGACGATATCGCGCTGTCGCGGCGGCGGATCGGGGTGGTGCATCAGGATTGCCAGTTCCTCGACCATCTCAACGTGTCGGACAATATCGCGCTGCCGCTGATGGTGGCCGGGCGCGACCTTTTGGCGGAAGGCGCGAACCTGAAGGAGCTGACAAGCTGGGTCGGGCTGACGGCGCGCGCGGGCGCGCTGCCGCCTGAGCTTTCGGGTGGCGAGCGGCAGAGGGCGGCGCTGGCGCGGGCGGTGATCATGTCGCCGGACGTGGTGCTGGCGGACGAGCCCACGGGCAATATCGACTGGGACATGTCGCAGCGCCTGTTGCGGCTCTTGATCGAGCTGAACCGGATGGGCAAGACGATCATGGTGGCGACCCATGACCTTGCGCTGATCCGGGCGGCGAAAACCCATGTGCAGGCTCGCGTCCTGCGGATTTCCAACCGGCGGTTGCAACTGGCGGGGGCGGACCTTTGAGGGCTGTGCTGAACCGGGTGGCCGAGTTTCTTGTCGGCGACACGCAGGCCGACCGGGTGGTGCCGCCGACCGGGTTCACCGCGACGCTGACGCTGTTCAGCGCGGCGGCGATGGCGTTTCTGGCGGTCTTTGCGATGGCCCTGTCGCTGGCGACCGGGCGGCTGGCCGATCAGTGGGGGGCGGAGCTGGCGAGGAGTTCGACCATCCGCATCTCGGCCCCCGACGGTCAGCTTGCGGCGCAGACAGAGGCGGCGCTGAAAGTGCTCGAGACGACCAAGGGCGTCGACACGGCCCGCGCGCTGAGCTCGGAGGAGCAGCAGGCGCTGCTCGAGCCGTGGTTCGGACCCGACCTGCCGGTGGACACACTGCCCATTCCGCAGCTGATCGAGGTGGTCGAGACGGAAGAGGGCTATGACGCCGAGGGCCTGCGCCTGCGGCTGGCGGCGGAGGCGCCGGGCGCGGTGCTTGACGATCACACCCGCTGGCGGCGGCCGCTGGTAAAGGCGGCGAGCCGGCTGCGGATGCTGGGCTGGGCGTCAATCCTGTTGATCGGGGCGGCAACGGCGGCGATGATCACGCTGGCGGCGAACGCGGCGTTGGCCGCGAATGCGCAGGTGATCAGCGTGCTGCGGCTGGTCGGCGCGCGGGATTCCTATATCGCGCAGGCCTTTGAGCGGCGGTTCACCCTGCGGGCGCTGACCGGGGCGGGGATCGGTATGGTGCTGGGCATGGTGGCGATCGCGCTGCTGCCTTCGGCGCAGCCCGAGGGCGGGTTCCTGACCGGGCTGGGCTTTCAGGGCTGGCACTGGCTCTGGCCGCTGATCATCCCGATCTTGGCCGGGCTGGTGGCCTTTGGCGCGACGCGGGCCGCCGCACGGAAGACATTGCGGGATATGCCATGAGAGAGTCGGTTCAATGGGTCCGGTCGTTGGTATTCATCGTCAACATCTACGCGATGATGGGGGTGCTGGGGATCGTGTTCTTCCCCTGGGCGGTGTTCAGCCGCAAGGGGGCGCTGACGGCCTGTCACACGTGGTGCCGCTGGGTGCGGTGGACGGCGCGGTGGATGGTGGGCATCCGCACGGAGGTGCGCGGCACGCCCCCGACCGACGAGGTGCTGATCGCCGCGAAGCACCAGTCGTTCCTTGATATCATCCTGATTTTCGGCAGCGTGCCCGCGGGCAAGTTCATCATGAAGCGCGAGCTGATGTGGGCGCCGGTGATCGGGCAGTATGCGCTCAAGATCGGTTGTGTGCCCGTCGACCGGGGCAAGCGGAGCCAAGCCATCAAGAAAATGGTGCGCGACGTGGCCAAGGGGCGGCAACAGCCCGGGCAGTTGATCATCTATCCGCAGGGCACCCGGATCGCGCCGGGGGTGCAGGCGCCGTTCAAGATCGGCTCGGGCGTGCTCTATGAGGAGCTGGGGCAGGATTGCGTGCCGGCGGCGACCAATGTGGGCCTGTTCTGGCCGCGCATGGGCATTTTACGCAAGCCGGGGCTGGCGGTGGTGGAGTTCCTGCCGCGGATCGAGGCGGGGCTCGACAAGGGTACGTTCATGGCGCGGCTGGCGGACGAGGTCGAGGAGGCCTCGAACCGGTTGATGAAGGAGGCAGGGTTCGATGCGGAAAATCGCGACGGTTGAGGCGCTGTCAGTGCTGTATGACGAGGCGGTGCCGGCGGCGGTCGTCAAGGTCGCCCGGCGGCTGACGCCGCTATACCGGGAGTGGATCGAGGGGTCACGGTTCTGCATCCTGTCGACGGTGGGCCCCGACGGCGTGCATGGCAGCCCGCGCGGCGATGACGGGCCGGTGGTCAGGGTCGAGGATGAGCACACGCTGATGATGCCCGACTGGCGCGGGAACAACCGGCTGGATTGCCTGAAGGATATTGTCGAGGACGGGCGGGTGGCGTTGCTGTTCCTCGTGCCCGGCTCGAACACCACGGTGCGGGTGAACGGGCGGGCGGTGCTGACGGATGACGAGGCGCTCAGGCAGAGCTTTGCGCGCAAGTCGATCCTGCCGGCGACGGTGATCGTGATCGAGGTGGCGGAGGTTTACACTCAATGCGCCAAGGCCTTGCTGCGCTCGGGCCTGTGGGCGCGCGATGACCGCGACACGGTGCCGACGGTGGGGCAGATCCTTGCGGACATGTCCGACGGCGAGATCGGTGGGACGGCCTATGACCGGGATTACGAGAAGAACGCCGTGCCGCGCATGTGGTAGGCGGCTCGTCGGGCCCTTGCAGGCCCGTCTCGCATTTTTCTGCGACGGAAGTTCCCGGCCCTCGCGTAACAGTCTTGCAGTGTCCGCATCCGTCCCCCTGGTGTAACGGAGACTGTCATTCAATCGTAGAGTGCCTGTGGCGGATGCACGGCCGGTGAGAGCAGCTTCTCACCGGCCTTCTTATTATGAGTGGATCGGCCCGAGCCCGCAGGCGAGCGCCGCCTCGCGCACCGCTTCGGAGAAGGTCGGGTGCGCGTGGCAGGTCAGCGCCAGATCCTCGGCCGAGGCGCCGAATTCCATCGCCACGCAGATCTCGTGGATCAGGTCGCCGGCGGAAGGGCCGATGATGTGGGCACCGAGGATACGGTCGGTTTCCTTGTCGACGATGAGCTTGACGAAACCGTCGCCGGCGAAGACCGCCTTGGCGCGGCCATTGCCCATGAAGGAGAATTTGCCGACCTTGTAGTCGCGGCCCTCGTCCTTCAGTTGCTCCTCGGTCTTGCCCACGGCGGCGACCTCGGGGTGGGTGTAGATGACGCTGGGGATGACGTTGTAATTGACGTGGCCATGCTTGCCGGCGATGACGTCGGCGGCGGCCATGCCTTCGTCTTCGGCCTTGTGGGCGAGCATCGGGCCGGTGATGGTGTCGCCGATGGCGTAGATGCCCTTGACGTTGGTTTGCCAGTGCTCGTCGGTCTTGATCTGGCCGGTCTTGGTGAGCTCGATGCCGAGCGCGTCGAGGCCGAGGCCGTCGGTGAAGGGTTTGCGGCCGGTGGCGACGAGGACAACGTCGGCGTCGAGTTGGTGTTCGCTGTCATCCTTGCGCAGCTTGTAGGTCACCTTGGCCTTGGTCTTGAGCGTCTCGACCGAGGTGACGGCACTGCCCATGACGAATTCAAGGCCCTGTTTCTTCAGCATTTTCTGGAAGTTTTTCTGAACCTCGCCATCCATGCCGGGGGTGATGTGGTCGAGGTATTCGACGACCGTCACCTGCGTGCCGAGGCGGGCATAGACGCTGCCCATTTCAAGGCCGATGACGCCGGCGCCGATGACGACCATCTTCTTCGGCACCTTGGGCAGTTCGAGGGCGCCGGTGGAGGTGACAACGATCTTCTCGTCGATGGTCACGTCGGCGCCGGGGACGTTGGAAGCCTCGGAGCCCGAGGCGATGATGATATTCTTGGCCTCGTGGGTGTCGTCGCCGACCTTGACCTTGCCCGCCTCGGGGATCGATCCCCAGCCCTTGAGCCAGTCTATCTTGTTCTTTTTGAACAGGAATTCGATGCCCTTGGTGTTCTGGCCAATGACGTCGTCCTTGTAGGCGAGCATCTCTTTCCAGTCGACGGAAGGCGCCTTGCCCTTGAGGCCCATCTTGGCGAAATTGTGCTCGGCCTCGTGCAGCATGTGGGAGGCGTGCAGGAGCGCCTTGGAAGGGATGCAGCCCACGTTGAGGCAGGTGCCGCCGAGGGTGTCGCGGCCCTCGACACACGCCGTTTTCAGGCCCAGCTGGGCGCAGCGGATGGCGGCGACATAGCCGCCGGGGCCGGAGCCGATTACGATGACGTCATAGCTTGCCATGAGCGGGTTCTCCTTGGATTTGGGACGTCGGTATCACGTCGGTATTTTGTCGGTATTGCGTCGGTGT
>JAVJTX010000059.1:0-4206 GCA_040220035.1 Roseovarius sp.
AACCATGATCAAGTTCATCAAAAAATTCCGCAACGACGAAGAAGGTGCCGTGACTGTTGACTGGGTCGTTCTGACCGCAGCTGTTGTCGGCCTGGGCGTTGCCGGCGTGTCGACCGTCTCCGGCGGTGTGAACACCCTGGCTTCCTCGATCCAGACCGGCGTTTCGGGCAAGAGCGTTTCGAACGGCGACTAATAGACGCTTTCGTCTGACGAGTTGCACGTGGCCGCGAAACTTCAGTTTCGCGGCCATTTGCTTTGAAGCAGGGGCATGCATCGCGTGCCGGTTAGGGCCTCGCGGCCCGGCCCTTGATCAGACGCCCGGCCCGGATCGCCGTCGCACAAGAAGCGGCGCGGTCACGGTCCTGTCGTCCAGCGTCATCCCCGTTGCGCGCCGCGGGCCATACCCGTCCGCGACCGTGGGAAACAATCGTCAAACCGCCACCGCCCTTCCCTTCTTTCGCCATATTGCACCGCCAAAACACCTGCTGGAAAACCGGCCCGCCCAAGGGCCGCCCCAAGAGCAGTCCATCGGAAAGGATAGGCCATGCGTTTGGTTTTCGGACTCGTCCTAGTACTCGGCCTCGGCCTTGCCGGCTTTGCCGTCTACATGGCCAAGAGCTACATCCAGCGGTACCAGGCCGAGCTGGCCCACGAGCGGTCGAACCGTGACCCCGGCATCGACACGGTCGAGGTCTATGTCGCCACCAAGAAACTGAAATACGGGCAGGAGCTGAACCTCGACGACGTCCGTCTTACCCCCTTCCCGGCCATGTCGCTGCCGGAAGGCGTGTTCGAGACCGAAGAGGCGCTCTTCCCCGACGGCGAGAGAGAGCCGCGCACCGTCCTGCGCTCGATCGAGCCCAACGAGGCGATCCTCACCGTCAAGGTGACGGCCCCCGGCGAAGAGGCCGGCATCACCTCGCAGCTCGAACGCGGCATGCGCGCCTTCGCGATCAACGTCGATGTCACCAGCGGCGTTTCGGGCTTCCTGCGCCCCGGCGACCGGGTCGACATCTACTGGACCGGTCAGTCCGCCAGCAGCTCGGGCGCACAGCTCGAAGGCCGCGGCGCCAAGGACGTGACCAAGCTGATCGAAACCAACGTCAAGCTGATCGCCGTCGATCAGGAGGCCAACGCCGACACCAACGAGGCGATCATCGCCCGCACCGTCACCGTCTCGGCCCGCCCGCAACAGGTGGCGTCGCTGGCGCAGGCGCAATCGACCGGGCGGCTCTCGCTGTCGCTGGTCGGTGCCGAGGACGATTCCGTCGCCGAGGCGATCGAGGTCGACCAGCGCAGCCTGCTCGGCATCGAGGAACAGGTCGTTGAACGCGCGCCCGCGGCACAGGAGATCTGCACGATCCGCACCCGCCGTGGCGGCGAGGTGATCGAAACCCCGATCCCCTGCACCAACTAGGCCGGTTTTCCCACGTCGAACCACCCCAAGGCGCCGCCCCACGCGGCGCCTTTTTGCCTGCCCGTTTACATGACCGTTCGCATGACCGTTCGCACGGCTGGGCGCGTGAAAAGGGTTTCATTCCCGCAACGCTCCCGCAAAATCTTCATCAATGCCGGGC
This sequence comes from Roseovarius sp., assembly GCA_040220035.1. GTDB lineage: Bacteria > Pseudomonadota > Alphaproteobacteria > Rhodobacterales > Rhodobacteraceae > Roseovarius. The sequence continues at coordinate 1,578 of JAVJTX010000059.1, forward strand.
CCAAAGTCATTGATTCTTGCAAAAATTTCGGAATTGGCCCATCGTGACCGAAATGCGGGCGCCAAGACCCGCTTATCGAGGCGTGATCGGAAAGGCAGGTCACATGACAATTCAGCGCTTACTCAAGGCCGCCCTGGCCGGGCTGGTTTTGGCGTACGGGCCAATTGCGGGCTCGGCTATGGCCGAGTCGCTTCAGGTCGTCCGCAAGGCAACCGGACGAGACCTCAGCATCACCATGAACCAGGCGGTCGTGGTCGAAAGCGACGTGCCCTTCGCCGAACTCAGCATCGCCAACCCGGCCATCGCCGACTTCTCCACCCTGTCCGACCGCACGATCTACGTGCTCGGCAAATCGCCGGGCCGCACCACCCTTACCCTGCTCGACGCCTCCGGCCGGCTGATCACCAATGTCGAGGTCCGCGTCAGCGCCGATATCTCCGAATTCAAGGAACGCCTCCGGCAGGTTCTGCCCGGCGAGGCGATTGAGGTGCGCTCCGCCAATGATGGCATCGTGCTTTCCGGCACCGTCAGCAGCACCATCCGCATGGACCGCGCCCTCGAACTGGCGCAGCGCTACGCGCCCGAGCGCGTCTCGAACCTCATGTCCGTCGCCGGCAAGCATCAGGTGATGCTCAAGGTCCGCTTCGCCGAGATGCAGCGCAGCGTTTCCAAGGCGCTCGGCACGTCGCTCTCGATCGACGGGCGCAGCAATTCCGGCGTCGGCGTCATCGGCGGCACCAACACCACCAACACCCAAGGCTCGGTGCTCAACACCCTCGCCGGCGCCATCCCCTCGGTCCAGACCAACAACGCCGCCCTCGCCTTCGGCTTCGACATCGGCTCGACCGAGGTCGGCATCCTGCTGGAAGCGCTGGAAACCAAGGGCGTCGTCCGCACACTGGCCGAACCGAACCTCACCGCCCTCTCGGGGCAGGAGGCCAAGTTCCTCGCCGGCGGCGAATACCCGATCCCGGTGGCCCAGGAAAACGGCGTCACCACGATCGAGTTCAAGCCCTTCGGCGTCGAGCTCAACTTTATCCCCCGCGTGGTCGATGACGGCATCATCAACCTTGAACTCGCGGCCGCCGTGTCCTCGATCGACGCCGCCAACGCGCTTGTCGTCGACGGGCTGACGGTCAACGCCTTCCGCCGCCGCGACACCTCCACCACCGTGGCTATGCGCGACGGCCAGAGCTTCGCCATCGCCGGCCTCCTGCAGGACGACTTCCGCGACAACAGCGGCCAGGTGCCGTGGATCGGCGACGTGCCGGTGCTCGGCGCCCTCTTCCGCAGCGCCGACTATCAGCGCGCCCAGACCGAACTGGTGATCATCGTCTCGGCCCACCTCGTGACCCCCCCCACGGGCGAGGCGCTGGCCCTGCCCACCGACCGGGTCCGCATTCCCAGCGAACGCGACCTTTTCCTCAACGGCCGTGTCGCCCGCGACGTCCCCGAGAACAGCCCGGCGGGCGAAGTTGCCCGGCAGGATTTCGACGGCTCCTACGGCTACGTAATGGACTAGGCGAGAGGACAGCGCCATGAAACGATCCCTCATCGCGACGACGGCCCTTCTGGCGCTGACCGCGTGCTCCTACCCCACCGAAGTGCTCCGGTCCTACTCGGAATCCGGCTCCATCGCCGATGGCGGCAATTTCGGCAATTCCACCATGAACAACACCCAGATCATGACCGGCGAAAAGCACTACGCCGTCGATCTGTCGCGCCGCTTCGCCAGCGAAGTCGGCAACACGGTGAACTTCGCCTTCAACTCGGCCCGGCTCGACGCCACAGCCGTCAACGTGCTGCGCCGGCAGGCCCATTTCATCCGCCAGTTCCCCGAGGTCCGCTTCCGGGTCTACGGCCATACCGACCTCGTCGGCTCCACCTCCTACAACAACAGCCTCGGCCTGCGCCGGGCCCGGAACGTGGTGAATTTCTTCGCCTCACAGGGCATCAGCCGCTCGCGGCTCGAGGCGGTCGTCTCCTACGGCGAGACCCAGCCGCTCGTCGTCACTCAGGGGCGCGAGCGCCGCAACCGCCGCACCGTGACCGAGGTCAGCGGCTTCGTCGCCTCCAACCCGATCATCATGGACGGCAAGTATGCCGAGGTCGTCCACCGCGAATATGTCGAGAGCGCCACCTCCGCCTCCACGCTGGCGATCGTGGGCAACGATCAGGGGGTCGGCACCGCCGAATAGGCCGCCCGACCGGGCCGCCGCACCGCAATCTCCCTGTCCGGCAGCAGCCGGACCAACTGAAGAAGCCCGCCACAATGGCGGGCTTTTTTTGTCTACCTCTTCCGCACAATTGGAGTTTTTTGGCCCAAATGTTGCCCAGATTTTCGGCGAGGTTCCCACAGTAACGAGTTGCCCCCCCCCGGCAAAAGTCAGCGGGGGAGCGGCGTCGCGAACAGCGCAGGTACGCGCGGATGCTCGCGCCGCATATTTGAGAATGGGACCCGGAATGACGAGTAGTGACAGCAGCAATACGGAACAGATACCGCTTGTCGCCTGCACGGTCAGCCGCGATGTGCAGAACTTCGACCTGCTCATCGAGGACATGGAAGCCGCGCTCGGCGAGGCCTGGGGCGATCTGAACATCAACGAGGCGCTGGCCTTCTTCGGCCAGC
>JAVJTX010000060.1:0-25399 GCA_040220035.1 Roseovarius sp.
GATGCGCCCCGACCGCATCATCGTCGGCGAGACGCGCGGCGAGGAGGTGATCGACATGCTGCAGGCCATGAACACCGGCCACGACGGCTCGATGACCACGATCCACGCCAACAACGCCCGCGACGGCATCTCGCGGCTCGAAAACATGGTCGCCATGGCCGGCATCGAAATGCCGCTCAAGGCCGTCCGCAGCCAGATCGCCAGCGCCGTCAACCTCATCGTGCAGGCCTCGCGCCTTCAGGACGGCTCGCGCCGCATGGTTTCGATCACCGAGATCACCGGCATGGAAGGCGATGTCATCTCCATGCAGGAAATCTTCCGCTTCCAGCGCACCGGGCTTTCGCCCGACAACAAGATCATCGGGCATTTCACCGGCACCGGCGTGCGCTCGAACTTCTCGGAACGTTTCCGTCTGTGGGGCTACGACCTGCCCCCCAGCATCTATGAACCCGTCGCGGCAGAGTAACCCACATGAGCATCAGCATCGAACCCATCATCTACGGCCTGATCTTCTTCGGCGTGCTCGTGCTCGTCGAAGGCATCTACCTGACCGTCTTCGGCAAATCGATCAGCCTCAACAGCCGCGTCAACCGCCGGCTCGAAATGCTCGACAAGGTCGGCAGCCGCGAACAGGTAATGGAGAAACTCCGCAAGGAGATGACCCAGCACCTCAAGGCGCGCAACATCCCGATCTACGCCATCCTGTCCTCCAAGGCGCAAAAGGCGGCCATCGCCTTCACCCCGAAACAGCTCATCATGCTGATGGGCGCGGTGTCGGTCTTCGCCTTCGTCGGCCTGACAGTCGGCACTGACACGCAGGTCGCGGTCCGCGCCGCGGTCTCCGTCGGCATCGGCATCGGCGGCGTCTTCGTCTGGATCAACTCCAAGGCCTCCAAGCGCATGAAATTGCTAGAGGAACAGCTCCCCGACGCCATCGAACTGATGGTCCGCAGCCTGCGCGTGGGACACCCCTTCTCCTCGGCCATTTCCATCGTCGCCAACGAGGTCTCCGACCCGCTCGCCACCGAGTTCGGCATCATCGCCGACGAAAGCGCCTATGGCCGCGACGTGGGCGAAGCCCTCAAAGACATGGCCGAACGGCTCGAAATGCAGGATCTCCGCTTCCTCGCCGTCGCCGTCACCATCCAGCAGCAATCGGGCGGCAACCTCGCCGAAATCCTCGACGGGCTGGCCAAGGTGATCCGCGCCCGCTTCCGCCTGTTCCGCCGCGTCAAGGCCATCACCGCCGAGGCGCAGTGGTCCGGCAACTTCCTGTCGGCCTTCCCGATCCTCGCGCTCGTGGGCATCCAGATGGTCAAACCCGACTATTACGACGAGTCGATGACCCACCCCTTCTTCATCCCGGCCTGTATCGCCGTGGGCGGGTTCCTCGTGACGAACATCTTCGTCATGCGGTCGCTCGTGAACATCAAGGTCTGAACGCGCCATGGGCATTTTCAATCAACTCACCGGTACCCTCACCGATCAGCTCGGGCCCTTCGGCCCGCTGATCGCCGTCGGCACGCTCGGCGTCGTCCTGATCCTGATCTGTATCCCGATCCTGATCAAACAGTCGCAGGACCCGCTGGAAAAGCTGAAAAAGGCCAACAATTCCGGCAAGGCGCCGCAATCGAGCAAGGAACGCCTGCGCACCAAGTCGCGCAACGAGAAGCTCGAGAAATACGCCAACTTCCTCGAGCCGCAGGACGAGAAACAGCTCAGCAAGATGCGCCTGACGCTGATGCAGGCGGGCTATCGCGACCGCGACGCCGTGCGCTATTTCCACTTCGCCCAGTTCGCCCTCGGCATCGGCGGTCTGATCCTCGGGGTGATCTACTTCGTCTTCTTCGTCTCCAACGATGAAACCACCACCCAGCAGACCCTGATGTACACGCTCGGACCGGGCGGCGTGGGCTACATGCTGCCCAAATACTGGGTCACCAAGCGCCTGCAACAGCGGCAGGAAGAGATCGAACAGGGCTTCCCCGACAGCCTCGACATGATGCTCACCTGCGTCGAGGCGGGCCAGTCGATGGATCAGGCGATCATCCGCGTCGCCCGCGAAATTCAGGCCTCCTACCCGGCCCTCGCACAGGAATACGAGATCGTCTCGCAACAGATGAAGGCCGGCCGCGACAAGCCCTCCGTGCTCGGCGACATGGCCGAACGCTGCGGCGTTCAGGACATCTCCAGCTTCGTCACAGTGCTGATCCAGTCACAGACCTTCGGCACCTCGATCGCCGATGCCCTGCGGGTCTACGCCAGCGAGATGCGTGACAAACGGGTCATGCGCGACGAGGAAAAGGCCAACAAGCTGCCGACAAAGATGACATTGTCGACGATGATGTTTACAGTGCCCCCACTACTGATCATCCTTGTCGGGCCGTCGGTTCTGGGCATCATGGAACTGTTCACGATGGCGGGCAAGTAACCACAACGCCGAAATGGCGGGGCAGACATGATACGGGCACGGGCCATCTTCCTGGCTTGCATCGCCCTTGCTGCATGCAGCGAGGGCGTTTCGCGTGACAATCCCTTCGCGCCGGGCATCAAGACCGGCGCCGAAGGCGTGGATGGCTTGCTCGTCGGCCACAGGCTGATGGATGCGGGCGAATACGAACTGGCGCTCGACGCCTATTCCCGCGCCGCACTTCAGCACGGCATGACCGCCGAGGTGCTGTCCAGCTTCGGCACCGCCAACCTCAAGCTCAGCCGCCTGCACACCGCCGAACGCCTCCTGCGTCAGGCGATCGACAAGGACGAGCGCAGCCCCGAAATCTGGAACAATCTGGGCGTGGTGCTGATGGAACGCGGCGAAATTGCGGAGGCCGAACAGGTCTTCCGCCGCGCCTATGCGCTCGATAATGGCGAAAGTGACTCAATTCGCGACAATTTGCGGTTAGCACTCGAAAAATCCGAAAATTCCGAGTATGCTCCCGAGGAAGAACAAGATTACAAATTGGTACGGCGGGGCACCAGCGACTACCTGATCCGCAAGATACCATGACGAGGCAAGGGCAGTAAAAGGACGCAAAAATGCGCCATCTGATGATTATGAGCGTATGCGCCATAGGTGCATTTGCGCTCTCCGCATGCGACAAGAAATCAGGCACAGACGTCGACCGCGCCTTTCAGGGCGTGAACGTGGTGGACGAAACCAACCTCAACGACGTGATGCTTTCCGTGGCCGACCCGAACGAGGCGGTCTCCTACTTCCAGCGCGCCACCGGCGAACAGCCCGAGCGGCTCGATTTGACCCGCGGGCTGGCCAAGTCGCTCGTCCGCGCCAAGCGCTCGACCGAGGCCGCATCGGCATGGAAGAAGGTGGCCGAACATCCCGAGGCCACCGATGACGACCGCGTCGACTATGCCGACGCGCTCATCCGCAACAATGACTGGGAGCGTGCCGAGCAGGTGCTCGACCGCATCCCGCCCACCTTCGAAAGCTTCAAGCGCTACCGGCTCGAGGCCATGGTCGCCGACAGCAATCAGGAATGGCAGAAGGCCGACAGCTTCTACGAAACCGCCGTCGGCCTGACCACACGGCCCGCCGGGGTGATGAACAACTGGGGCTATTCCAAGCTCACCCGGGGCGACCATGCCGCGGCCGAACGCCTCTTCGCCGACGCCATCCGGCAGGACAGTTCGCTCTTCACCGCCAAGAACAACCTCGTCCTCGCCCGCGGCGCGCAAAAGAACTACACCCTGCCCGTCGTGAACACCTCCCAGACCGAACGGGCCCAGCTCCTCTACACGCTGGCGCTCTCGGCCATCAAGCAGGGCGACACCACCATCGGCAAGGGCCTCCTGCGCGACGCCATCGACACCCACCCGCAGCATTTCGAGGCAGCCGCGCGGTCGCTCAGCGCGCTCGAGGCCAACGTGAGCAACTAGATGGCCCTCGCGATATCGCCCTCCGAGGCGCTCTGGTTCCTGCCCTTCGTCGCTCCGCTCTGCCTCTGGGTGATGTGGAGCGACCTTTCCTCCATGCGCATCCCGAACCTTTCGGTGCTGGCGCTGGCGGCGGTCTTCCTCGTGGTGGGGCTCATCGCCCTGCCATGGGCCGACTACCCGTGGCGCCTGCTGACCATGGTCGTGGTGCTGGTGCTGATGTTCGGCGCCAACGTCATCGGCCTGATGGGCGCGGGCGACAGCAAGTTCATCGCCGCCGCCGCCCCCTTCATCGACCCCGGCGATGTGGGCCCGCTCTGCCTGATCTTCGCCGCGAACCTGCTGGCCTGCTTCGCCACCCACCGCATCGCCAAGCATACCGCTCTCCGCCGTCTCGCGCCCGACTGGACAAGCTGGGACCGAGGCCGCAAGTTCCCCATGGGCTTTGCCCTCGGCGCCACGCTGATCGTCTACCTGGCCCTCGGCGCGGCCTACGGCACCTGACCGCCTGACACGCACCCGGCACCGGCACCGCGCCCTGCCCACACCACGCCCGCCCGCTTCCACATTTTCACCGTTTTTCCCCCCGATATTGCCCCCGACCAGAGCCAAGGACAGGGGCAGATACATGAACATGCAGGCTTCCCAGGGCGTTCAGCCCCCCCCGCCCCCCAAGGGGCTGGAGGACATGAAACTCCCTGTCGTGATGATGCGCGACATCCTGATCAAGACGATGTTCCGCAAGAACCTCGACACCGTCAGCGATCTGGCCGAGGCCATCTGCCTGCCCCGCGCCGTCACCCAGGAACTGATGGACATGGCCCGCTCCCAGTCGATGGTCGAGGCCATGGGCACCATGAGCGCCACCGCCGGCTCCGAAATGGGCTACCAGCTCACCGACAGCGGCAAGGCCCGCGCTCTCGACGCGCTCTCGCAGTCGGAATATTTCGGCGCCATGCCCGTCCCGCTCGAGGTCTATCGCGAGCAGGTCAAGCGCCAGTCGATCCGCAACATCCAGATCACCCGCGAGGAACTGGTGCAGTCCATGGGCCACCTCGTCCTGCCCAACAGCCTGCTCGACTATCTTGGGCCCGCTGTCTCGGCCGGCCGCTCCATCCTGATGTACGGCCCCCCCGGCAACGGGAAATCCTCGATCTCCAACGGCATCCGCGACGCGATGGGCGACAAGATCTACGTCCCCCGCGCCATCGAATATTCCGGTCAGGTCATCACCGTCTACGACCCCATCGTCCATTCCAAGGCCGAGGTCGAAACCGACGACCCCAATACCCTCCGCCGCCGCCGCACATGGGATACCCGCTACGTGCGCTGCGAACGCCCCACCGTGGTCACCGGCGGCGAGCTGTCGCTGTCGATGCTCGACCTCGTCTACAACCCCACCGCCCGCACCTATCAGGCGCCGCTACAGCTCAAATCCTCCGGCGGCATTTTCATCGTCGACGACCTCGGCCGTCAGGCCGAACCGCCGCAGGCGCTCGTCAACCGCTGGATCGTGCCGCTCGAGGAATCCAAGGACATCCTCGCCCTGCAATCGGGCGAAAAATTCGAGGTGCCCTTCGACACGCTGGTGATCTTCTCCACCAACTTCCACCCCAACGAAATCTTCGATCAAGCCGCGCTCCGCCGGATCTTCGTCAAGATCAAGATCGACGGCCCCAGCCAGGCCGATTTCCTCAAGATCTTCGCCATGGTCGCCAAGAAAAAGCAGATGCCGCTAGACGAGGCCGCGCTCCTGCATCTGCTCAAGAAGAAATACCCCACGATCAACAACATCTACGCCAACTATCAGCCGGTCTTCCTCATCGACCAGATGATCGCCACTTGCGAATTCGAGGGCATCCCCTACCAGATGACCCCCGAACTGATCGACCGGGCCTGGGCCAACATGTTCGTCAAGGACGAGAAGATCGTGAAATAACCCGCTCGCCGGCCCGCAAGGGCCGTCGCGCAAACACCCCTCGCCCTCGCCCCCCCGCCGGTCTAGATACCGGGGCATGACCACCCTGCCCCCGCTCTTCACCGACTGGTTCGCCGCCCGCGGCTGGCACGTCCACCCGCATCAGCTCGCCATGCTCGAGCGCGCCGACGCCCCGGCGCAGCTCCTCATCGCCCCCACCGGCGGCGGCAAGACGCTGGCGGGCTTCCTGCCCACGCTCACCGACCTCGCCGAGAGCGACCACCACGGCCTTCACACCCTCTACATCTCGCCCCTCAAGGCGCTGGCCGCCGACATCAAGCGCAACCTGACCACTCCGGTCACCGAGATGAACCTCCCCATCCGCATCGAAGACCGCACCGGCGACACGCCCGCCTCGCGCAAGAGGCGCCAGCGCGCCGACCCGCCCCACATCCTGCTCACCACCCCCGAAAGCCTCGCCCTGCTGACCTCCTACGAGGACGCCGCCCGTACCTTCTCGGGCCTCAAGCGCGTGGTCATCGACGAAATCCACGCGCTGGCCGAATCCAAACGCGGCGACCAGCTCATGCTCGCCCTCTCCCGCCTCCAAGCCCTCTGCCCCGGCCTGCGCCGCGTCGGCCTGTCGGCCACCGTCGAAGACCCCGCCGCCATCGCCCGCCTGCTCGCCTGCCACCCCGACCCCTGCGACATCCTTCAGGCCGACCCCGGCCCCGAACCCGACATCGCCATGCTCGAGACTGTCGAACGCCCGCCATGGTCCGGCGGCGGCGCGGCCTATGCCATCCCCGCCGTGCTCGACCAGATCCGCCGCCACCGCACCACGCTGATCTTCCACAACACCCGCGCGCAGGCCGAAATCTTCTTCCACAACCTCTGGCTCGCCAACGAGGAAAGCCTGCCCATCGGCATCCACCACGGCTCCCTCGACCGCGCCCAGCGCGAGCGTGTCGAGGCCGCCATGCAACAGGGCCAGCTTCGCGCCATCGTCTGTACCGGCTCGCTCGATCTCGGCATCGACTGGGGCGATGTCGATCTCGTCATTCAGGTCGGCGCCCCCAAGAACGTCAAACGCCTCGTCCAGCGCATCGGCCGGGCCAACCACAATTACAACGCCCCCTCCAAGGCCCTCCTCGTCCCCGCCAACCGCTTCGAGGTGGTCGAATGCCAAGCCGCGCTGCAAGCCGTCCGCGACCACGACCTCGACGGCGAGCCGCGCGGCCGCGGGCCCCAAGACGTGCTGTGCCAGCACATCCTGATCCGCGCCTGCTCCGGCCCCTTCTCGGCCGATGACCTCTATGGCGAAATCACCACCGCCGGCGCCTATGCCGATCTCACCCGCGAAGAATTCGACGCCTGCCTCAATTTCTGCGCCACCGGCGGCTACGCGCTTCGGGCCTACGACCAATGGCAGCGCCTGAAACAAACCCCCGACGGGCTCTGGCACCTCCGCGACCCGCGCAGTGCCCGGCTCATCCGCATGAATATCGGCACCATCCAAGACAGCGACCTGCTCAAGGTCCGCATGCAGCGTTCCCGTGGCGGCAAGCCCTTGGGCGAGGTCGAGGAAGGCTTCGCCGCCTCCCTCACCCCGGGCGACACCTTCCTCATCGGCGGCGAAATCGTCCGCTACGAGTCTTTGCGCGAAATGACCGTCGAGGTCAGCCGCGACCGTGGCCGCCAGCCCAAGGTCGCCGTCTTCTCCGGCACCAAGTTCGCCACCTCCACCCAGCTCAGCCAGCGCATCCTGTCGCTGCTGAACACCGGCGACTGGTCCGCCCTGCCCACCCACACCGCCGACTGGCTCCGCCTGCAATCCGAGATGTCCCGCCTGCCCAAATCCGGCGAGTTGCTCATCGAAAGCTTCCCCCACGAGGGCCGCGAACACGCCTGCATCTACGGCTTCGCCGGCCGCAACGCCCAGCAAACCCTCGGCCTCATCCTCACCAAGCGGATGGAGGAACTGGGCCTCCACCCCTTGGGCTTCGTCTCCACCGATTATGCCACGCTCATCTGGGGCCTCGACCCGCTCACCGACCCCGGCCCCCTTTTCGAGCTTTCCGCCCTGCGCGACGGTCTCGACCGCTGGCTCGCCGGCAACCAGCTGATGAAACGCACCTTCCGCGCCTCTGCCACCATCGCCGGCCTCATCCAGCGCAACACGCCGTCCGCCAAGAAATCCGGGCGGCAGGCCACGTTCTCCTCCGACATCCTCTACGACACGCTGGCCAAGTACGACCCCGACCACCTCCTCCTGCAAATCACCCGCACCGAGGCCATGCGCGGCCTCATCGACTTTGGCCGTATCGAGGAAATGCTCGCCCGCATCGACGGCCGCATCGACCTCCTCCGCCTGCCCCGCGTCACCCCCTTCGCAGCCCCCCTTTTCCTCGAACAGGGCCGAACCCCCGTCGAAGGCGCGGCACAGGAACGGCTGCTGGCCGAAGAAACCGAGAAGCTCATGGCCGCCGCCGGCCTTTCCACCTGAATTTCCGCGCGCAGGGTCTTGAATTCGCCCCTTTTCCGGGCGAAGAACATTGCATGAACGGGCATGATTTCTCCCTCGCAGGCGCGCCGCTCGTGGCGCTCGGTTCCGGCGCGCTCTACTGGCCCGCCGAGGGGCTGCTCTGCATCTCCGACCTGCATCTGGGCAAGGCCGAACGCCGCGCCCGTCTGGGCGACGGCTTCCTGCCCCCCTACGAGACGCAGGATACCCTCTCCCGCCTCGAAGACGACCTGCGCCTGACCGAGGCCACCACCGTCATCTGCCTCGGCGACAGCTTCGACGACCGCGCCGCGGCCCAAGCCCTGCGCGAAGAGGAAAAACTCTGGATCGCCGCGCTTCAGGCCGGCCGCCGCTGGGTCTGGATCGAAGGCAACCACGATCCCGGCCCGGTCGAGCTCGGCGGCACGCATCTCGCCGAACTCCCCCTGCCGCCCCTCACCTTCCGCCACATCGCCCGCCCCGGCCAAAGTGGAGAGATTTCAGGCCATTACCACCCGAAAACCACCCTGCGCACCCGCGGCCGCGCCATCACCCGCCCCGCCTTCCTGATCGACGCCGACCGCGTCATCATGCCCGCCTACGGCACCTATACCGGCGGCCTGCGCAGCAATGACCGCGCCTTCGCCACTCTCATGCGCGACGAGGCCATCGCCGTGCTCACCGGCCCCGTCCCCCACGCCGTGCCCCTGCCCCGGCGCTGAATCCCGTTCCCCTCGCCGCACTCCCCCGCTACCCTGCCCACAGGCAGGAAAAGGGCCCCCCATGACACCGCAGATGGAAGAGAAAATTCGGTCGAGCTTCGACAAACAGTCGATGATGGCCACCCTCGGCGCCCGCCTCGCCCGGCTCGAAACCGGCGCCATCGAGGTCGAGGCCCCCCTCCTCCCCGGCAGCCTCCAGCAACAGGGTTTCGCCCATGCCGGCCTCACCTTCGCCATCGGCGACACGGCGGCGGGCTACTCGGCCCTGTCGGTGATGCCCGACGACAGCGAAATCCTCACCACCGAACTCAAAATCAACCTGCTCGCCCCCGGCAAGGGCTGTCGCCTCATCGCCCGCGGCCGCGTCATCAAGCCCGGCCGCCGTCTGGTGATCGTGCAGTCGGATGTCTACGCCGTAGAGGACGATCGCGAGACCCACATCGCCATGCTCATGGGCACGACGATCGCGGTGCCCAAGCAGTAGAATCTCTGCGCGGAATCATGGGCGAAGCCCGCCGCGCGAGCGCCTGCCCGTCCCCGCGGGCTGGCGCTTTTGCAGGTGTCGCGCATACTGGAATGGTAGATGTACCCGGCTACCATAAACCGCGCACCTGAAAGCTTCGCAGCGCCACCCCCCGGGCAGGCCCTCGCGCGGCTCCGCAGGGTGGGTGCCAACCCACCTAACCCCCACCACCAAAACAAAAAACGCCCCGGCCAATCACCGGGGCGCCATTAAAACCCTCTCGAAAACCCTCAGGCCGTCAGCCCCTCCGGCTCCGGAACCCCGTTCGCCCGGCAACACGCCGTCACGGTATTCGCCAGCAAGCACGCAATCGTCATCGGCCCGACACCACCCGGCACAGGCGTGATCGCCCCGGCCCGCTCAGAGGCAGACGCAAACTCCACGTCCCCCACAAGCCGCGTCTTGACCGTCCCGTCCTCTTTCGTGCCCTTCTCCGGCGCGTCGATCCGGTTGATGCCCACGTCGATCACCGTGGCCCCCTCGGCAATCCAGTCGCCCGGCACCATCTCCGGCCGGCCCACGGCGGCCACAACGATATCCGCCCGGCGCACTACCTCGGCCAGATCCTTCGTCCGCGAATGCGCGATCGTCACCGTGCAGCTATCGCCCAACAGCAACTGCGCCATCGGCTTGCCCACGATATTCGACCGCCCGACAACCACGGCATTCATCCCCGACAGGCTCCCGTGATGCTCGCGCAGCATCATCAGGCAACCCAGCGGCGTGCAGGGCACCATGCTCTTCTGCCCCGTCCCCAAAAGCCCCACGTTCGAGATGTGAAACCCGTCCACATCCTTCTCCGGGCTGATCGAGTTGATCACCAGATCCTCGTCCAGATGCTTCGGCAGCGGCAATTGCACAAGGATTCCATGCACGTCCGGGTCGTTGTTCAACTGGTCGATCAACGCCAGCAGATCGGCCTCCGACGTGTCGACATCCAGCTTGTGCTCATAGGAATTCATCCCCGTCTCGACGGTCTTTTCCCCTTTCGAGCGCACATAGACCTGGCTCGCAGGGTCCTCGCCCACCAGCACCACCGCCAGCCCCGGCGTGATCCCGTGCTCGTCTTTCAGTTTCGCGACATGCGCCGCAACCTTTTCCCTCACCTTCGCGCTGAAGGCTTTCCCGTCGATGATCTGAGCGGTCATTTATCCATCCCTGACAAAATGGTGGGTTCCCCCACCCTACGCACCATCCGTAGGGTGGGTGTCAACCCACCTGCCCCTTAAAAGAGACCTTCGATCTCGCCCGCGTCGTTCAGCCGGATATTCTCGGCCGCAGGCTTCGAGGGCAGGCCCGGCATCGTCATGATCTCACCACAGACCACCACGACGAACCCGGCCCCCGCCGACAGCCGCACTTCGCGCACCGGCACCGAATGCCCCACCGGCGCCCCGCGCAGGTTCGGATCGGTCGAAAAGCTGTACTGCGTCTTGGCCATACAGACCGGCAGATCGCCGTAACCCTGCTCTTCCCACAGCTTCAGCTGATCGCGGATCTTCTTGTCGGCCAGAACCTCGTCGGCGCGATAGATGCGCTTGGCGATGGTCTCGATCTTCTCGAAAAGCGGCATGCTGTCGGGGTAGAGCGGGCCGAAATTCGCATTCCCCGCATCCACGACCTCGACCACCTTTTTCGCAAGATCCTCAGACCCTTCCGAGCCCTTCTCCCAGTGCCGCGAGACAACCGCCTCGGCACCATGCTCCTTGACGTAATCCTTCACCGCCTGCACCTCGGCATCGGTGTCGTTGACGAAATGGTTGATCGCCACCACCACCGGCACGCCAAAGGATTTGACGTTCTCGATATGCCGGCCAAGGTTCGGGCAGCCCTTCTTGACGGCATCCACGTTCTCGTCGCCAAGATCCGCCTTGGCCACGCCGCCATTCATCTTCATCGCCCGCACCGTGGCCACCAGAACCACCGCCGACGGCGCCAGCCCGGCCTTGCGGCACTTGATGTTCATGAACTTCTCGGCCCCCAGATCGGCGCCGAACCCGGCCTCCGTCACCACGTAATCCGAGATCTTCAGCGCGGTCGTCGTCGCAATGACCGAGTTACAGCCATGCGCGATATTGGCGAACGGGCCGCCATGCACAAAGGCGGGGTTGTTCTCCAGCGTCTGCACGAGGTTGGGCTGCATCGCGTCCTTCAGCAGAACGGTCATCGCCCCTTCCGCCTTGATATCGCGGCAGTACACCGGCGTGCGGTCCCGGCGGTAGGCCACGATCATCGCACCCAGCCGCTTTTCGAGATCCTTGAGGTCCTTCGCAAGGCACAAGATCGCCATGACCTCCGAGGCCACGGTGATGTCGAACCCGTCCTCGCGCGCGAACCCGTTGGTCACGCCCCCAAGGCTCGACGTGATCTGCCGCAGGCTGCGGTCGTTCATGTCCACCACGCGCCGCCACGTCACCCGGCGGGTGTCGATATCGGCCGCGTTACCCCAGTAGATGTGGTTGTCGAGCATCGCGCTCAGCAGGCTGTGCGCAGAGGTGATCGCATGGAAATCGCCGGTGAAGTGAAGGTTCATGTCCTCCATCGGCACCACCTGCGCATAGCCACCCCCGGCGGCCCCGCCCTTCATCCCGAAGTTCGGACCCAGCGATGCTTCGCGGATACAGATCATCGCCTTCTTGCCGATCCGGTTCAGCCCGTCGCCAAGCCCCACGGTCGTGGTCGTCTTCCCCTCGCCCGCCGGCGTCGGGTTGATCGCGGTCACAAGGATCAGCTTGCCGGTCTCGTTCTTCTGAACCGAGTCGATATAGTCCTGGCTCACCTTCGCCTTGTCATGGCCATAGGGCAGCAGGTGGTCTGACGGAATGCCCAGCTTGTCGCCGATCTCCTGGATCGGCTTCTTCTTGGCTTCGCGGGCGATCTCGATGTCGGATTTATAGCTCATCTCTGGTCCTTTGATGGCCGCAGGCGGCGGAGTCTCTCGGCCCGGTCAATACAGAACCCGCCAAACTATACGAATTGCGAATCCGACATTTCCCGCGCCTCTTGCGGCGAGCGCTCGCGGAATCGTTTCATATCGGAAACCCGCCCCCATCCGGCACGGATCATGGAACACGCACGGGGGAGGTCCCGTTGGCAGGCCAGAAGGCGGCATCAGGCCGTCCTCGGGGGATCACCCCGGTTTTGAAAAGGAGGAAATACCATGACACGGATTTTCACGACGCTTCTGACCACCACCATGCTGGTCGGCGCCCCCGCGCTGGCCGCGACCGACACCACCGGCTCGGGCAACAACATCTGCGAAAACGCCTTCAACTGGGGCGACGCCGATGAAAACGCCAAGTTGACCCGCACCGAGATCGAGAACATGCGCGATCAGGATTACGGCGCCATCGACGCCAATTCCGACGGCGAGATCAGCAAGCAAGAATATGTCGACTGTCTCGGCAATTCGGCCAAGATGACCCGGACCGAGGCCAAGAGCGGCTTCGATCAGGGCGATTACACCGCCGGCGCCTGGTCCGATCTGGGGCAGGAGGACGACACCGCCGAACTCACCGCCGAAGACTGGGCCGATCAGGCACAGACGGCATGGGAAGACGGCGACACCGACAAACAGGACGCCATGACCTATGGCCGCTCCGCCTCCGAAACCAGCGAGGAATTCGCCCGCGCCGCCACCCAGCGATTCAAGATGCATGACACCAACGGCGACGGCATCATCACCGCCAGCGAGTACGAGACCGACCTCTCGGAAACCAGCTTTGACGATCAGGCCATTCAGGCCCGCTTCGACGAACTCGACGCCGACAGCAGCGGCGGCATTTCCCCGCAGGAATACCGTGGCGCCGGCGTCTGGGCGGCCCAGCCGGGCGGCCTGAAGGCCGAGGGTGAATCGAACGCCACGACCGATGGCGACGCCGCCAGCGGCGGCAGCTCGGCCAGCGCCAAGGACTATGTCGATGGTGAGAACAACACCAGCGTCGCCGCCGACGGCCTGTCCGACAACGCCGACACCACCGGCGGCACGGGCGGCACGGGCGCGGCCAACGCCGCCACTGACAGCGCCACCCAGAGCGCCGACAGCTCGGCGAAGACCGACACCGACATGACCGCGGGCGAAGATCAGGCGGCCAACGAGCAGGGCGAAGCCTATGTCGTGCCGGTCTACCACTACTACATCCGGATCATGTAACCCTTTGACGATCCGATGAAAAAGGCCCGCCGCGATCCTCTCGCGGCGGGCTTTCTTAGTGTCTCGAACGCCGGGGCCCTATCACCCCAGCGCCGCGTCACACCGCTTGCAGACACCGGGATGCTTGTGCGTCCCCACATCCGGCAGGATCTTCCAGCACCGCTGGCATTTCTCGCCCTCGGCCTTCTCGAACACCACCGTCACCCCCTCGACCTCGGGCAGACGATACGCCTCCGCCGGCGCCGGATCACCGGTCACCCAGATCGCCGAGGTGATGCAGATATCCTCGAAATCCACCGATTTCAGCACCTTCAGCATCTCGGTATCCTCGACATGCACCACGGGCGCCGCCTCAAGGCTCGCCCCGATCACCTTGTCGGTCCGCTGCACCTCCAGCGCCGCGGTCACGACGCGCCTTGCCCGCCGAACCTGCGCCCATTTCGCCGCCAGCGGCTCGTCAAGCCAGTCCGCCGGCGTTTCCGGAATGTCGATCAGATGCACAGAGCTTTCCTCGCCCGGGAACCGCTCCAGCCAGACTTCCTCCATGGTAAACACCAGCACCGGCGCCAGCCACGTCGTCAGCCGGTGGAACAGGATATCCATCACCGTCCGCGCCGCGCGCCGCCGCTCGGTATCGCCGTCACAATAAAGCGCATCCTTGCGGATATCGAAGTAGAACGCGCTCAACTCCACCGTGGCAAAGTTGAACAGCGCCTGAAACACGCCCTGGAAATCATACTCGGCATAGCCGGTCCGAACCTTGTGATCGAGCTCCGCCAGCCGGTGCAACACCCAGCGCTCCAGCTCCGGCATATCCGCCGGATCCACCCGGTCCTCTTCGCTGAAATGGCTGAGCGCCCCCAGCATGAACCGCATCGTATTGCGCAGCCGCCGATAGCCGTCCGCGACCCCCTTCAGGATCTCCGGCCCGATCCGCAGATCGGCGGTGTAATCCGACTGCGCCACCCAAAGCCGCAGGATATCCGCCCCGTACTGCTTCACCACCTCTTCAGGCGCCACCGTATTGCCCAACGACTTGGACATCTTGTTGCCCTTCTCGTCCAGCGTGAAGCCATGGGTCAGAACCCCGCGATAGGGCGCATGCCCAATCGTGCCACAGGCCTGCAGCATCGAGGAATGGAACCACCCCCGGTGCTGGTCGGTGCCCTCAAGATAAAGATCGGCGAGACCATCCTCGCTGCCATCCTCGCGGTCGCGTAGCACAAAGGCATGGGTCGAGCCTGAATCGAACCACACGTCGAGAATGTCGTCGACCTTCTCCCACTCGGCGGGATCGTAATCATTGCCAAGGAACCGCTCGGCCGCGCCGGGCTTGTACCACGCATCCGCGCCCTCTTCCTCGAACGCCTCCAGAATGCGCGCATTGACCTTTTCATCGCGCAACAGGAAGCCCTCGTCGGTCGGCATTGCCCCGCGCTTCTTGAAGCAAGTCAGCGGCACACCCCACGCCCGCTGGCGGCTCAGAACCCAGTCCGGCCTTGCCTCGATCATCGAGTAAAGCCGGTTCCGCCCCGTCTTGGGCGTCCACTTCACCTTGTCGATCGACGTGAGCGCCCGCTCGCGGATCGTCTCGCCATACTCATCCTGCCCATCGCCCACGGCCCGGTCGATCGCGGCAAACCATTGCGGCGTATTGCGATAGATCACCGGCGCCTTCGAGCGCCACGAATGCGGATAAGAGTGCTTGATCTTGCCACGCGCCAGCAAGCCACCCACCTCGACCAGCTTGTCGATGATGGCCTTGTTGGCATTGCCCTCCTTGCCCTTGCGGTTAAGGATCTCGGTGCCGCCAAAGAACGGCAGGTCCTCGCGGAACGTGCCGTCATCCAGCACGTTGTAGGTGATCACCTGCTCCAGCATCCCCAGCCCGCGATAGAGCTCATACTCCTCCATCCCGTGCGACGGCGCGCAATGCACGAAGCCGGTGCCTTCCTCGTCGGTCACGAAATCAGCGGCCCGGAAATCGCGCAGGTCGTCCCACTCGCCGTTCGACCCTTCGGCCCCGGCAAACGGATGCTTCAGGCTCAGCCCCGACAGCTCGTCGGCGCTCACATCCCGCACCCGCTGCCACATCTCCGGCTCGAGCCTTGCCCGGCCCATCACGTCACCCGCCAGCTTGTCGGCCAGAATGAACCGTTCGCCCACATTGGCCCAGCATTGCTCCGGCGTGCCCGTCACCTCGTAGAGCCCGTAAGCAAAGTCCTCACCATAAACGACCGCCTTGTTGCTCGGGATCGTCCACGGCGTCGTCGTCCAGATCACCACGTTGGCGCCCTGCAACGCGCCCTCACTCGCCACCTCGAACTTCACCCAGATGGTAAAGCTCTCCTTGTCGTGATACTCCACCTCCGCCTCGGCCAGCGCGGTCTTCTCGATGGGCGACCACATCACCGGCTTCGAGCCCTGGTAGAGCGTGCCGTTCATCAGGAATTTCTGAAACTCCGCCGCGATGATCCGCTCGGCCCGGAAATCCATCGTCAGATACGGCTTCGACCACTTGCCCGTGACCCCCAGCCGCTTGAACTCGTCCCGCTGAACATCGATCCACCCCTCGGCTAACTTCCGGCATTCCTGCCGTAAATCGACGATATCGACCTTGTCCTTGCTCTCGCCCTTGGCGCGGTACTGCTCCTCGATCTTCCACTCGATCGGCAGACCGTGACAATCCCAACCGGGGATATAACGTGCATCGCGCCCCATCATCTGCTGGGACCGCACCACCATGTCCTTCAGGATCTTGTTGAGCGCGTGCCCGATATGCAGATGCCCGTTGGCGTAAGGAGGGCCGTCATGCAGCGTGAAAGGCGTGCGATCCCCCTCGGCCACGGCCTTGTCGCGCAGGCGGGTGTAAATGCGCAGATCGTTCCAGCGCTCCAGCCACTCGGGCTCGCGCTTGGGCAGCCCCGCGCGCATCGGGAAATCGGTCTTCGGCAGGTTCAGCGTGTCTTTGTATTCGGGCATGTCAGCACACATGGGTGACGTCCTTTGTCACTTGGGTGGTCTCAGGTCTGGATGAGGGTCGGCGCGGTTTGCCATACGCCTATGATCCCGGCGGCTCGTTGGTCTCAGAGCGCCGGGCATATAATTCGAATGATGATCGCGAACAGATGCGTCATGGCCCGCGTTATAGGCCCCGCGCCCGCCGGCGTCCAGAGCCGAGGCGCACACCCCCACCGCGCCCCCTCCCGCGCTTCATCTTTCCCAAAATACTCAAACCCCGACCCAGCCAAAAGCTCCCAAGCCCAAGCCCGGCGAAAAACACCTCACAGAAAGCCACCCCGCCCCCGCTTCATCTTTCCAAAAATACTCATTCGCCCCCCGCCTCACACGCCAGCGCTCCAGATCACCCCCGAAACCCAGCCCCCCGCGCACCCCGTTTTCCGCGCGGAAAACGAACTGGAAAATACGCATTTTCCAGCCCCGGACTTTGCGCAAATTCCGCACCCACCCCGTTGCGCCCCACACAACATCTCGCCCGTTGCGCGCGGGACGCCACATCAACCAACCCCTCCACAGCCCCGAACACCGACGCGATACCGACAAAATACCGACGTGATACCGACGTCCCGACCCCTTCAAAACAACGCCGTTAACCTCCGAATCGCCCGCAGCCCTTGCAACTCCCCAGCGCGACGGTCAAATCTCCCCCATGACAACCGCCCTGCCCCCGCGCTTCGACATCACCCGCCCCGAGATTGAGCGGGTCGTGGCGGTCTTCTACGAACGCATCCGCCACCACCCCGGCCTCGGCCCCGTCTTTGCCAAGCACGTCACCGACTGGCCCGGCCACGAGGCCAAGGTCGCCGCCTTCTGGGCCAACACCATCCTGCACGAGCGCGGCTATGACGGCACCCCCGTCGCCGCCCATGTCAACGCCGGCAACGTCCGCCCCGGCATGTTCTCCACCTGGCTCGCGCTCTTCGATATCGTGCTGAAATCAGAACTCCGCCCCGATCAGGCGGCCGCATGGTCGGCCCTCGCCCACCGCATCGGCCGCTCGCTGCGCGCCAGCGTGACCGAGCGCGAAACTCACGCGGGCGGCATCCCGAAGCTGCGCTGAGCCACCGGCGACGCGCGTCTGGCTAGCGGCGCGCAGTGAGTATTTATGGAAAAGTGAAACGGCGTAGGGCGGGTGCCAACCCACCACGGCCCCGCATCAACCGCCCTGCCCGAACAACCCCGTCAACGCCCGCCGCATCAGAGATGTCACCGACGGCCTTGCCACCCGCGCGAACGGCAGCGGCCGGCACACCTCCATCGCCGCCACGCCCACGCGCGCCGTCAACGCCCCGTTCACCACCCCCTCGCCGAACCGCCGCGACAGCCGCGACAACATTCCACCGCCCGCGATCGAGCCCAGCATGTCATCGCCCACCGCCACGGCCCCCGTCGCCACCAGATGCGTCATCACCGCCCTCGCCAGCCGCCAGCTGCCCAGCGTCCCCGACCGCCCGCCATAAACCTCGGCAATCCGCCGGATCATCCGCAAATTCGCCGTCAGCGCCGCCACCACATCCGCCAGCGCCAAGGGCACCACCGCCGTCACCGCCGCCACCTGCCGCGCCGCCGCCTCGACCTCCCGTGTCGCCACCGCATCCAGCGGCCCCAGCAATTCCGTCTCCGCCACGCCCAGCAACGCCGCCGCATCGAACTGGTCCGCCTGCGCCTCGGCCAGCCTTTCGCGGCCCCAGCGCGTATCCTCACGCCCGGCATAAAGCGCCACCAGCCCCCGCGTCACCTCCCGCGCCTTGCCCAGATCATCGCCGGCCAGCGCCTCCTCGGCCTTGCGGAACAACGTATCCAGCCGCCCCAGCCGCGCAAACGCCGCCAACTCCTTCACCGCAATCGCCAGCATCAGGACCAGCACCGCCACGATCAGCGCCGTGATCCCATAGCCCACCAAAGGCCAGCGCCCGATCAGCCCCACCGCGAAATCCCACGCCGCCACCGACAGCACCGCCGCCAAGAGCGTCAGCAACAACCCCCAGAACCACCGGGCCAGCCGCGAGGGCCGCCTTGCCGCCAGCGTCGCCACGGTCAGCATCGCCCGCCCCTCCGGCGCCTCCGGCATCTCGGGGTCGGGCACCGGCGGCGCCGCATCCGGGCCGGGCGCGGCGTCCTTTTCATCGAGGTCAAACAGGATCGGACCCTTGGTCATAGCCGATCTCCGAACAGGAACTGCGCCGCCCGGTCAAGCCGGATATGCGGCGGCCCGTCACCGGGGCGCAACGTCAGCGGCGCGGGCGCAAACCGCATCACCTGGTAATCGGCATCAAGCCACTTGTCCGCCCCCTCCCGCGCCGGGTTCAGCAAACGCGCCGGATCATCCGGCAGCGCGCCGGGATAGAACGCAGCCTGCTTCCCGCGCGTCCCGTCCTCGTTCAGCAACGTGCCCCGCACGCATTCCACCGTGCCACCCTCATGCGGCCTTGTCTCCTCGGTCGTGGCCCGCAAAGCGGCAATCGCCATCGCCCGCGTTTCGGCACCGGCGAAATCCGCCCGGTCCCGCGCCTCGCGCATCAGCGCCGCCATGACCCCGGCCAGCGCCCCGTGCTGGGTGTGGTGCAGATGGTCCGCCTTGGTGGCTGCAAAAAGGATCTTCTCCACCCGCCGCCCCCGCAAAAGCCGGCTCAGAAACGCGTTACGCCCCGGCCGGAAGGCGCCAAGAATATCCGCCATCGCCTGCCGCATATCCTCCACCGCCGCCGGCCCCCGATGGATCGCGCCCAGCACATCCACCAGCACCACCTGCCGGTCGATCCGCGCGAAATGATCCCGGAAAAACGGCGTCACCACCCGCGACTTATACGCCTCGTACCGCCGCTCCATCTCTCGCCAGAGCGATTTGCGCGGCGTGCTTTCGGGCTTCGGCAACGGCGCAAACGTCAGAACGGGCGAGCCTTCCAGATCCCCCGGCAGCAAAAACCGCCCCGGTGTGCAATCCGAATACCCCGCATCGCGCGCCTGCGTCAGATAGGCGGTATAGGCCCGCGCCAGCGCCTGCGCCTCCGGCTCCTCCAGTGGCGCGGCACCGTCCGTCTCTTTCGCCAAGGCAAGGTAGGCCGCACCCTCGTCCCGGCCCTCCAGCCGGTTCAGCATCTCCGCCGACCATGTGGCGAAATCCTTGTCCATCAACCCAAGGTCCAGCAGCCACTCGCCGGGATAATCCACGATATCCAGATGCACCGTCCTCGGGCCCGAGAGCCCCGACAGCAACCCCGATGGCCGCACCCTGAGCGACAGCCGCAATTCCGATACCGCCCGCGTGCTGTCGGGCCAATGCGGGGCGGCCCCGGTCAGCGCCCCCAGATGCGTCTCGTAATCGAACCGTGGCACCGTGTCGTCGGGCTGCGGCTGCAAGAACGCCGCCGAGATCCGCCCGTCGCCCGCCGCCACCAAGCCCGGCATCCGGCCGCGATCCATCAGGTTCGCCACAAGCGAGGTGATGAACACCGTCTTGCCGGCCCGTGACAGCCCGGTCACGCCCAGCCGGATCACCGGCTCGAAGAAGGTCTCGGAAATCGAGCCGGAAACGCCTTCGATCCCGCGTGTCAGCCCGTCTGCGATGGAGGAAATGACCAATGGGTCTGCCCTTGTCTGCCTGTCCGTGTCTGCCTGTCCGTTCACTCTCACCCGACAAGATAGCCCCCACGTCGGGCACTTGCCAGTGGGGCTGTTGCACGCACCACCGCGCGCAGCCGTCAATCATCGTGAACACCCCCGCCCTACAACACTCCACATCGACCTTTCCGGCCCGGGCCCGCGCATGCCGGCACAAGCCCCGGCGTTAACCTTTCGTCAAGGTATTGTCCGCAGCCCGCCCCCGCGCTAAGAGCCGCGCCATGCCACGCTATGCGCTCAAGGTCGAATATAACGGCGCCCCCTTTGTCGGCTGGCAAAGGCAGGCCGATCAACCTTCGGTCCAAGGCGCGATCGAGGCGGCTTTGGCGCGTCTCGAACCGGGCCCGCACGCCATCGCGGCGGCGGGCCGCACCGATGCCGGCGTCCATGGTCTGGGACAGGTCGCCCATTGCGACCTCGCCAAGGACTGGGACCCGTTCCGCCTCTCCGAGGCGCTGAACTACCACCTCAAACCCCGGCCCGTCGCCATCCTCGCCTGCGCCCGGGTCGCCGACGACTGGCACGCCCGCTTCTCGGCCCTTGAGCGCCGCTACCTCTTTCGCCTGCTCATGCGCCGCGCCCCCGCCACCCATGACAAGGGGCTGGTCTGGCATGTCAGAAATCGCTTGGATATCAACGCCATGCGCGAAGGCGCGGCCCATCTCGTGGGCCACCATGACTTCACCACCTTCCGCTCCACCATCTGTCAGGCCAAAAGCCCCGTCAAAACCCTCGACGAGATCACCATAGAGCCCGCCTCCGGCCTCTCCGGCCCCGAACTGCACTTCCGCCTCCGCGCCCGCTCCTTCCTGCACAACCAGGTCCGTTCCATCGTCGGCACGCTGGAACGCGTGGGCAGCGGCGCCTGGACACCCGCCGACGTGGCCACCGCCCTCGCCGCCCGCGACCGCGCCGCCTGCGGCCCCGTTTGCGCCCCCCACGGCCTCTACCTCGCCGGGGTACGCTACAAGGACGATCCCTTCGCGTGATTTGCCTTTGATCTTGGCCGAAGGGGCAGCTAAACGATTGCCCGAGCGGTCCCGTAGCTCAACTGGATAGAGCAGCTGACTTCTAATCAGCAGGTTCGGGGTTCGAGTCCTCGCGGGATCGCCAATATTTCAAGGATTCGGTCCCATCGGCTGCAGGGCGTTGGATCATGTTGGATCACGCATGTTCGGCGTTTGATCCAACTATTTCTTGTGGCGCAGTTGTACGATCTGGTTCGCGCCAGCACTCCGATTCCGTGAATAACGGTTTGTCGTCGAAACACTGGCATGCTGAGCGGCGTCTCGGAGAGCGAAAGGATCGACGCCAAGGCTCTTGGCCTCGGTCACGGCTCCCGCCCTCACATCCATCATCCAGAGGTCCTTCGGCAGGCCGGCATCTTTTCGCATCCGCGCCCAGGCCTGCGCCCAGCCGCTTTCTGTATATGGGAGTTCCCCTTTGCGCATTGAACGAACCACAGGGCCGACCGGGTTCTCAGGCCTCAGCAGCTGTAGACGCGATCGGATTTCAGGCAGGGGATTCAGATCGAAATAGTATGGCTCGGGCATACTCTTGACCGTCTTGGATATAACCTTCGAGAAACCGCGAAGCTCACTGTCGAACATGTCCCAGGTCAGGCCATCCTGCCACCGCTTCCCGCTCCGGATAATCCCGCCTTCGAGCTCATCGGTCGCGAGCCACTGACCGCGAACGTCCACAGCACGAAGGGTAAGCTCGAACTGCATTAGGATTCCGAGCGCGAAATCAGAAAGACCCGCGGCGTCAGCCGCCGCAACAATTCGGTAAACTTGGTCACGCGTGGGAGCGACCTGCCGGGCAGCACCGACCTGAAAGCGCATTTCACCAAGCGTTTCGGCGACGGCCGCGGCTTCCGGGTTGTTCAGCGCCTTGCCATATCTTGCGACACGTCGAAGTGTGTTAAAGAAGCGATGTATGTATGAGACAGACCGGCCCTTCGTTTCCATCGCCTTCTGCGTCCGCTTGATTTGCTCATATGTGAGGTCCTCAATCCGCATATGCCCTATCGCTGCTTCCAACTTGGCAAGCTGCTGAATATAGCCACGTCTTGTGTTAGCCTTCACTTCATGGATAGGGGAGAATTCGTCGGACTGGTATCGGGCGATCAGGTATTTCCAAGTGCCCAGTTGGACTTTCGGTTGATCCAGGCCGTCCCACCACCGCACAAGCTCCCGGGTCAATTCGCGACAACGCAATGCTCGGGCCAGCTGATGCTCATCGCCCGGATGACCCGGTTCACCGACCTTCATCGCCTTAACTTGATATCCAGCCGACAGATACCTCTGCGGGCATTTCCATCGCGCCTGCCGGTTTTTCGGCTCCCTCCCTGTCCAAGAAAGGCAAGGCGCATAGAGCGGATCAGAACCATCCCACAAAGCTTCTTTAAAGGGCATCGAGCTTCACCTCCGTCCTTTCCTTCGGTCCCGGAAACATCACGACGTTTGCATCCGGAATTCGGCGGCGGTTATCTATCCAAGCATCTACATCCGCTTTGTGATAGACGCCCGTCAAATGGTCAGGTGTCGGAAAACCCTCGGCCTCGAAAGTTTTTTTCTTTTTAATGAAGCGGCTTTTGGAAAGGCCCAACCTCTCGGCGACCCAAGAGACTGAGCCATACGCACTGTTTTTCTTAAAGGTGATATCATCACTCATTTGGAGATCCCCTCGAACTTAGGGGTTTACAATTCCAACCATGGGACAGCTTCACGCTGTTCATAAATGCATCCCAGAACACTCCCTTCCAGCTATATCAAACTGAGATTAGGAGGCCATGGGACATAGCCACGGTCTTGACGAAGGGGCCCACCCTGATTTGGTGTGTAGCACTATCTATGGACCATTGGTCGGCGCCTATATCTTGGTCGCCACCCCTCAAGGATACGAGCTGAGTTTGCACGCCGCAACAACTTAAATCCTGGTTTAGCGCCCCGAAAGTTTGACTTGGCATCATGCACCTTCCGTGACGTCGTAGATCCATTTCAGCACTGGGCCTCGGATGACGACATTGATTGTAACGTTCTTCCTTGGCTGGAAGAATTCTGGCGTGGACAAATTATAAAAAAGCAGCCTGATGTTGGGGTCATCCCGCTTGTATCCAAGATCAACAGAGCCACCCTTTTCAATGGATATCCAAAGCTCTTGGAGAGGGTACTTGCCTTCACCCAACTGACATGCTGCAAGACGAACGACATCCGGGAAGCTCTGTCCTGAAATCTCTTTTAAGCTTGTCCCGAATGCCTCCATATATTTGCACTCGGTTTCTTCAGTAAGACCATCGGTACTGACTTGAAAGTTCCGCTGTCTCTGGAGTTCTTCGGCCGCATCGGTGAGGTTCTTCACGCCAGCCCAAGCGCACACGATCTGTATCGCCTCCATCAAGTTGATGTCCGGGCGTGACCGACCACGCGCCAACCGTCGCAGTCCTTTCTTTGCCAGTGCCCTGTCCACCGTCGCGAGTTCGGTTTGTTGGACCTCCATGATTTCGGCCAAGCGAGCGACAAATTCGGTAGGTGTCATATTGCACATCCTTCAAACCCGTTCGCCTAGGATAGAAAAATTTCACACCAAGTAAATGGAATGAATCCATTTCACACCAAACTGCTGAACCAGTAAAGGCGGGGAAGCCAGGGAGCTAGGGAGCTAGGGAGCTAGGGAGCTAGCTCTTGCCTAGACGGAGCCGGATCAAGAGCGGGTTGGGTGAAGTCCCCGGCAACCAGTCACCTTTGGAGGCCGGCAGGTGACATGCCGTGGCGGACACCTCTTTCGTCATTTGATCGCCGACGGAATCTCGACATCAAGACAGGCAAAGGACCCGAATAAACCACCCTCCTAAATACAGGGCCTGACCGGGTCGTCACGATAGAATGAACCTTTTTCACCCCAAACGGCATCACATGTCTGAGCGGCCAGTGATAGTAACGCCGGAAGTAACCTACCCGCGCATCGAATATAAGCCTCGCCAATGCCCGAAGTCGCCCATTTCGCGTGCCACTCAACGATACGGAACCAGGAAAAGCGACATATTTACTCCGCCTTCAAAGGAAGAGCCGAACGCGCCGAAACGGGCAAGAAGGCGCTCCTCATCACCGTTCTTCACCATCCGCTTACGCCGGGAACCAGTGAGCTGAACTACGACGAGCGTACTGCTCAAGTTTCCACCGCGTCACTCCGATCATCATCCCGCACCAGGTCAAACCATAGCACATCGTACCGAAGCAATTGGTCCCCGCTGACGCCCTATTTCGGCTTGAGTTCACCTTCGAAAACTTGCTCTGAACAGCCGTCAGAATCCATCAGGGCCCAGGCTGTCCGTTGATCGACAAGTCACGATCCAGACCTGGAATGGACGCTGCCGCAAAGGCGATCGCTCAAAACTCTGGAACCAGGAAGGAAGACAGTGCCGGACAGAGGTGCCCTCGCAGATCCAGTCAAAAGATGAAGAATGCCAATCCCTAAGCATCTGCGAAGGAGTTGAAATCTCTACCTTTGATTGTTCTAGATATGACAGTAAGTGTATTATTCTACTTAACAGCGTTTACCTATGGCGGCTCCGCCGCCATAGGTAAACGCTGTTTCTTAAATCTGTAAGGATATTAATAGATATAGATTATATTCTAAGGGATTATACCAAATGTAGAACATCACAAGAAGATCATCAAGAGGAATTTTCTTGATTCATCCTCCCTGCTCCTTCCTCGGGACTCTCTTCGAAAAAGCTGCGCTTTTTCTCGAGGCCCCTCGTAAGTCGCAGGGAGTTACAATCTAGAGAAGAGTAACCCGGATTCTGCATCGATTGAAGGAGATCTTTTTGAAGCCTTCCCCTACAAACCTCGTTCGGGAATGGGGAAAGCTTCTGCCTGCCAAACCCGACAGGCATGACACCACACCAAATCGAACCGCACCAAGTCGCCCAGCACTGAGCCTCCCCCAATCAGTCCGTATATCCGGCAATTTCGCAGGATCCCAGGAAGCGCGGAGAAGGCGCCTGGGGGGGGGGGGGGGGGGGGGGGGGGCAACCCCCCCA
>JAVJTX010000061.1:0-34538 GCA_040220035.1 Roseovarius sp.
CCACTTATCGCCGCAAATCCCTTTCTTGGCCAATGTCCCAATCTGGGTGTGGGGGATGGATGGGGGGGGGGGGGGGGGGGGCGGCAACGCGCCCCCGCCTGCCGGTTCAGTGCCGCACGGGTTTGCGGAACTGCTGGATGCCCCAGGCAAGATGCCCGTCATCCGCGGCTTTGACCCAGTTCTGCAGGCCCACGGCCATCTTGTCGAGATACTCGGCCGAACAGCCTTTCTCGCGCAGCTGGTCGTAATGCGCCAGAAGCTCCTCGCGGACCCGGTCGTAATGCGCCCGCAGGTCGGCGACGGCCTCTTCCTGCTTGACCGTCTCAAAGCCCAGCCTCTCGGCCGTCTCGCGGTAAAAGGCCGGCGAGCCGAGACTGTTGAGCTGAAGCCGGTCGTAGACGGGCTGCAACACGCCCTCGGGCACGTCATCGGCCTGCATCGGGTCGGTAAAGATCAGGTGCCCGCCCGGTTTCAGGACGCGGAACGCCTCGGCCAGAACCTGATCGCGCTGGTCGGAATGCAGGAACGCATCCTGGCTCCAGACCACGTCGACGCTCTCGTCGGCCTCGGGCACATCCTCGAACACGCCGTGGCGGATGGCGATCTTGCCGGCCAGCCGCGCCGCCCGAACCTTGCCGAGGTTATACTCGTTCTGCGTCTCCGAGATGTTCAGGCAGACCGCCTCGCAGCCGGTCTTCTTCACGACGGTGCGCATCGCCCCGCCATAGCCTGCGCCAAGGTCCAGAATCCGCGACCCCGATTTCAGGTCGGGCAGCGCCTCGATCATGCTTTCGATCGTCAGGTCGCTGGCCTCGCGGATGTTCTTGGTGGTCGTGTAGCGCCCGATATGCAGGTCCTCGCCACCCCAGATGGTGGAATAGAACGTGTCGGCATCGTCGCTGTCGTAATAGGTTTCCGCGACATCGCGGATATCCTGCTGGCCATCGGCCCCGTTGCCGCCCCAGCGGGCCACGTGCTCGGCCGATTTCTCGGCGACATGAATGAAGAAGTCGGGCTCCTCCTCGGCATAGGTATCCTGAAAGTCGCCATAGGTGCGCACCCGCTCGAACCCGGCCTCGCGGAACAGGCGGCGCATGTAGTCCTTGCGGATCGGGGCCATGTTCAGCGTGTAGGACGACCCGTCGGGGAAGCTATAGCGCATCCGGCAAAGCCCGTCGTCGATATGGTCCGGCTCGGCGGTGACATCGTCGCCGCAATAATAGAACTTGTGCTTGCTCGAAAAGCCGTGGTCGAGCATGGCGTCATAGTTCCGCTGATCGAGGATCAGCACGCCGTCATGCTTGAGCGCGGCGTAGAATTCGGCCAGCGCGCGGCGGCGGTCCTGCTCTTCGTGCAGGTGGGTAAAGGAATTGCCGAGGCAGATGATCGCGTCATACTTGCCGTGGATGTCGCGGTTGAGCCAGCGCCAGTCGGCCTGCGACGTCTTCAGGATCAGGCCGCGGCTCTGGCCGTTCTCGAACGCCTTGGCGACCATCGCGGCGTTGCCGTCCGACGCGGTCACGTCGAACCCCGCCTCGGTCAGCCGGACCGAGTGGAACCCGGTGCCACAGGCCACGTCCAGCACCCGCTCCTTGCCGCGGGCCCTGAGGATGTCGATGAAGAACTGGCCCTCGCTTGCGGCGCGACCGTCCCAGTCGATCAGCTCGTCCCACTTGTCGACGAAGGGCGTGACGTATTCCATCCGGTA
This sequence comes from Roseovarius sp., assembly GCA_040220035.1. Taxonomy (GTDB): domain Bacteria; phylum Pseudomonadota; class Alphaproteobacteria; order Rhodobacterales; family Rhodobacteraceae; genus Roseovarius. Next base: position 1,709 of record JAVJTX010000061.1, read on the forward strand.
GTGCCCGGTCTCACGATCCTCCAGCGGATCCTTGCTGTAGGCCTGCTGTGTCATGGTGAGTTCGGCATTGCCGGCGAGGTCGCTGGTCATGTGGTTCTCTCCGCTATGTGGCTGGCGACAACCCTTGTTCCGGGCGCTGGTCAGCACCCCGCAATCCGCGTTGCGGAAAACGGAAGCGTCGCCATCGGTGTCATTGTTTTCGCCCCGCACCTCTGATCGGATGCACGGCCTGTCAGCCCGCACGGTCGGCGCTATTCGCCTTACCGCCGAGGGTCGGGATGCTTTCGTTGTCGAAGCATTTCGGGTCCCGACTCGATGTGCCTAGAGTTATCACCGGCAAGTTACGACTATTCAAGGTTTGTATGCGACTTTTTCATGAAGTTTGGTACTTTGGCGCACAAACCATTCTTCTTGCCCAAAAATCCATCTGCTCAATTACGCGGCAGCGGCGTGAACATACAACCTTGAGTAGTATTATTTTGAGTGAGTTTCTAACCAGAGCAGCAAATCACCCTGCTAAGTTTCTCCTTGGCTGACGCCGGGGCAGCTCAAGGGCATCCGCTGGCTACCGCCCCCTTCAGCGCGTCCCGGCCTCCTCGGCCTCCAGCTTGCGGAATCGGCCCACCACCGTCTCGCGCGCCACGCCGATATGGTAATCCAGCGCCGCCCGCGCCTCGTCCTGATCGCCCGACAGTAGCGCGTCGATGATCAGGTAATGGTTTCGCGCCACCAGCCCCGGCTCGTCGAACACCGTCTCGATCATCGCCGTACAGGCCTGTATTTCCGAGGCCAGCTTGTCGAAGGCCGCAAGGAACCGCCTGTTGCCGCTGCTCTCCACGATCAGCCGGTGAAACTGAAGGTCCACCCCGATCTGCAGGATCAGCTGGTTCTCCTCGGACATGCCCACCATGTCCTCGATCTGCGCCCTGAGCTGGTCGATGATCCCCGCCACCCGGCCCTCGCGCACCACGCGCGCGGCGGCCTCGCGTTCGATGCACAGGCGCAGCTCGTAAAGCGAATCGAGGTCCTCGGCGTCGATCGTCCGGACAAAGAACCCCCGGTTCGCATGCGACACCAGCAGCCCCGCGCTTTCCAGCAGGCGCGCGGCCTCTCGCACCGGGGCGCGGCTGACCCCGAACTCCCTTGCAATCACCGATTCCGCCACCCTGTCCCCTGGCTTGAGCTTGCCCGACACGATCGCATCGGTCAGCATCTTCGCGATGCGTTGCGACAGCGCATCGCGCGCAAGGGGTTGGAACAGGGGCTCTGATTTCGATGACATGTTCCCAAACTAGCCATGCGATTGTCGGTTGTCGACAATTTAGCTTGACTCAAAGCAGGTCAGCCGGTGAACTGCCCTTCATGGTGGTCGATGACGAAACATCGCCCGGCCACGTGACAGCCTGCGCCGCAGACCGGGCCAACCGGCAGGGCGCGCAAGAACGAACGAAGCGGGGCCGGCGCACCACCGTCGCATGGCACTGGCCGGACCAACCGGCACCCGCGAAACCAAATCAGGGAGCCACAGATGAAGAAACTATTCACAGCCTCGGTCCTGAGCGTCGGGCTGGCCATGCCGGCCGCCGCGCAGGATGCCGGCGGGCGTCTCGACATCGTCGTACAGCCCGAGCCGCCCAGCCTGATGCTGGGCCTCGTGCAGAACGGCCCGACCCAGCTTGTCGCCGGCGACATCTACGAAAGCCTGCTGCGCTACGACACCGGCCTCGAGCCGCAGCCCTCGCTGGCCAAGTCGTGGGAGGTTTCCGACGACGCGCTGACCTATACATTCACCCTGCATGACGGCGTGACATGGCATGACGGCGAGCCGTTCACCGCCGAAGACGTGGTGTTTTCCGTCGATACCTTCCTGCGGGAAACCCATGCCCGCCTGCGTGTCAGCCTCGAACATGACGAGTCGGTCACAGCCCCCGACGACACCACCGTCGTCTTCAAGCTGAAGAACCCGTTCGGGCCCTTCATGGGCGTCTTCGAGGTCGGCACCATGCCGATCGTGCCCAAGCATATCTACGAAGGCACCGATTTCGCCAACAACCCGGCCAACAACACGCCCATCGGCACCGGCCCCTTCAAGTTCGAGGAATGGGAAAAGGGCAGCTACATCCACCTTGTGAAGAACGAGGATTACTATCTCGAGGGCAAGCCCGCTCTCGACGAGGTCTATTACCGCGTCATCCCCGACGCCGCCTCGCGCGCCGTGGCGTTCGAGAACGGCGAGGTCGACGTGCTGCCGGGCGGTTCGATCGAGAACTGGGACGTCAAGCGCCTGACCGAGATGGAGGGCGTCTGCTCGACCGGCGAAGGCTGGGAATACTTCGCGCCCCACGCCATGGCGTGGATGAACAACCGCGAAGGCCCGACCTCGGACAAGCTGTTCCGCAAGGCCGTGATGTACGCGATGGACCGCGAATTCGTGAAAGACGTGATCTGGAACGGCTTCGGCACTGTCGCCACCAGCCCCGTGTCGTCCAAGACCAACTTCTACACCGACGACACGATCATGTACGACCACAACCCCGACAAGGCGCGTGAACTGCTCGAGGAAATGGGCTATGACGGCGAAACCGTCCGCATCCTGCCCCTGCCCTATGGCGAAACATGGCAACGCTGGGCCGAGGCGATGAAGCAGAACCTCGAAGAGGTGGGCATCGATGTCGAGATGGTCGCAACCGACGTCGCCGGCTGGAACCAGAAACAGGCCGACTGGGACTTCGACATCGCCTTCACCTATCTCTATCAATACGGTGATCCGGCGCTTGGCGTGGCTCGCAGCTACCTGTCCTCGAACATCGCCAAGGGCAGCCCGTGGAACAACGTGGCAGGCTACGAGAACCCGGAAGTGGACGAGATGTTCGCCGAGGCCGCCGTCGCCGCCAGCAGCGAAGAGCGTCAGGAAATCTATACCGAGATCCAGAAAACCCTGGTCGACGACGTGCCCGTGGCATGGCTGCTCGAGATCGAGTTCCCGACGATCTACCGCTGCGAGGTACAGGATCTCGTGACCACCGGGATCGGCGTCAATGACGGTCTGCGCGACGCGTGGATCGAGCAATAAACCCGACAGGATCGCGGCCGGCCCGACATTCCGGGCCGGCCGCTTTCGGCCACCATTCCAAAACGGGTAGCCTGATCTCATGACACTTGCCGCCGCCATACTCGGGCGCGCCGCCAAGGCGGCGATCACGCTCCTGCTTATCGTCATCCTCAATTTCTTCCTGATCCACGCCGCCCCCGGCGATCCGGCCATGGTCATGGCGGGCGAAGCGGGCGCCGCCGACGAACAGTTCATTCAGCAACTGCGCCAACAGTTCGGACTGGATCAGCCGCTTTACGTGCAGTTCTGGAATTACGTCTCGGGCGTCGTTCAGCTCGACCTCGGCTATTCCTATCGCCAGCAGATGCCGGTCCTCGAGTTGATCCTCGACCGCCTGCCCGCGACCCTGCTTCTGACCCTCACCGCCTTCTTCATGTCGCTGCTGCTGGGCATCGTCTTCGGCCTCGCCGCCGCCGCGCGGCAGGGGAAAATGGGCGACACCGCGATCACCTCGATGGCGCTCTTGTTCTACGCCACGCCGCTCTTCTGGGTGGCGCTGATGGCGGTGGTGCTGTTCTCGGTCAAGCTGGGCTGGTTCCCGGCCTTCGGGTACGAGACCGTGGGCGCCGGCTATACCGGCCTCGACATGGTGCTCGACCGGCTCAAGCACCTCTTCCTTCCCGCCCTCACGCTGGGCCTCTTCTTCATGGCCGTCTACCTGCGCATGACCCGCTCTTCCGTGCTGGAAGTCAGCCAGATGGATTTCGTAAAGACCGCCCGCGCCAAGGGCTTGGGCGAAGGCACGATCCGCCGCCGCCACATCCTGCGCAACGCGCTGCTGCCTGTGGTCACGCTCGCCGGCCTTCAGGCGGGGCAGCTTGTCGGCGGCGCGGTCCTGACAGAGACGGTCTTCGCCTGGCCCGGCATTGGCCGGCTGATGTTCGAAAGCCTTACGGCACGGGATTACAACACGCTTCTGGGCGTGTTCCTCGTCTCGGCGGCCATGGTCATCGCCTTCAACATCATCACCGATATCGTCTATCGGCTGATTGACCCGCGGATCTGAGGAGGCCCCGATGTTAGATTTCCTCAAACGCTTTTCCCGCAACCGCGGCGCCCTGTTCGGGATGATCATCCTGATCATCGTGATCCTGCTCGCGGTCTTCGCGCCGCTCATCTACCCCGACAGCCCTTGGAAGATGGTGCAGCGGCCCTTCCTGCCGCCGTTTTCCACCGAAGGCCTGCCACTGGGCACCGATACGCTGGGCCGCGACGTGGCCTCTGGCCTCGTCCACGGGGCGCGCGTCTCGCTTATCGTCGGGCTGGTCTCGACGCTGGTGGCGCTGCTGATCGGCGTGCCCTTGGGCGCCTTCGCGGGCTTCTATGGTGGCCTCGTCGATGACGGCGCCATGCGCTTTACCGAGTTCTTCCAGACCATCCCCAACTTCGCGCTGGCCATCGTGCTGGTCGCGATCATGGAACCGACGCTCCCCACCATCACCCTTGCCATCGCCATCGTAAGCTGGCCGCCCGTCGCCCGCCTTGTGAGGGCCGAGGTGCTGAGCTTGCGAAAACGCGAATTCGTCGATGCCGCGCGGCTGGCGGGGCTGTCGAACATCCGCATCCTCTTTGGCCATGTGCTGCCCAACGCCATGTCGCCCATTATCGTCATGGCCTCGCTGATGGTCGCCACCGCGATCCTGCTGGAAAGCTCGCTGTCCTTCCTCGGCCTTGGCGACCCGAACATCATGAGCTGGGGCTACATGATCGGCGCCGCCCGCACCGTGATCCGCACCGCATGGTGGCTCAGCTTCATTCCCGGCGTCGCGATCCTGCTGACGGTGCTGTCGCTCAACCTGATTGGCGAGGGGCTCAACGACGCCCTGAACCCCCGGCTGGCAAGAAAGGGGCGCTGATCATGACCACCCCCGTTCTCGCCATCCGCGACCTCGCCATTTCGCTCCCCCCGGGCGCCGACCGCGAGTTTGCCGTCCAGAACATTGATTTCGACCTCAACTCCGGTGAAATCCTCTGTGTCGTGGGCGAATCCGGCTCGGGCAAATCCATGACCGCGAACGCGCTCATGGGCCTTCTGCCCGATCAGGTCGATGTCGCCCAAGGCTCCGCCGAATTTGAGGGGCGCGACCTGCTCGCCCTGCCCGACAATGAGCGCCGCAAGCTGCGCGGCGCCCGCATCGGCATGATCTTTCAGGAGCCGATGACGGCGCTCAACCCGCTTATGCGCATCGGCGACCAGATCGCCGAGGTGTTCGAGGCCCACAACCTCCACACCACCTCCGAACGCCGCGAAAAGGCGCTTGGCCTGATCCGAGAGGTGGGCCTGCCCGACCCCGAAAAGATCATCCGCGCCTACCCCTTCCAGCTCAGTGGCGGCCAGCGCCAGCGCGCGATGATCGCCATGGCCCTCGCCCTCGACCCCGCGATCCTGATCGCCGACGAACCCACCACCGCGCTCGACGTCACCACTCAGGCCCAGATCCTCGACCTCATCAAATCGATCCAGTCGAAGCACGGCATGTCGGTGATGTTCATCACCCATGATTTCGGCGTCGTGGCCGAAATCGCAGATCGCGTGATCGTCATGCGCTATGGCGAGATCGTCGAACAGGGCCCGGCGAAAGAGGTGCTCGAAAACCCGCAGCACGCCTATACCAAGGCTCTGCTCGAGGCGATCCCCTCCGATTACGTGCCCGACCCCACGCCCATCACCGAACAGCCCGTGCTCGAGGTCCGCAACCTGCGCAAGACCTTCGTCACCTCCGGCGGCCTCTTCAAGCCCAAGCGCAGCGTCACGGCGATCGACGATATCTCCTTTACCATCGCCAAGGGCGAGGTGCTGGGCATCGTCGGCGAATCCGGCTCTGGCAAATCCACCGTCGGCCGTGCCATCGTCCGGCTGGTCGAGGCCGACAGCGGCGAAATCATCCTCGACGGCAAGGATATGAATTCGCTCACGACCGAGGAACTCCGCTCCGCCCGGCGCCGGGTGCAGATGATCTTTCAGGATCCCTACGCCTCGCTCAACCCGCGCAAGAAGATCCTGCACGCCCTGTCCGAAGGGCCGATCGTGCAGGGGGTGCCGAAGGAAAAGGCCCATGCCCGCGCCCGCGAGCTGCTGGAGATCGTCGAACTCGACGCCGGCGCCGCCGACCGCTACCCGCACGAGTTTTCCGGCGGCCAGCGCCAGCGCATCGGCATCGCCCGTGCTTTGGCGATGGACCCCGACCTGATCATCGCCGACGAGGCGGTCTCGGCCCTCGATGTCTCGATTCAGGCACAGGTGCTGGAACTGCTGCGCGACCTGCAGACCCGCCTGCACCTGTCACTCATGTTCATCACCCATGACATGCGCGTCGCGGCCCAGCTTTGCGACCGGGTGGCGGTGATGCAAAAGGGCCAGCTGGTCGAGATCGGCCCGGTGGCCGAGGTTTTCCTGCGCCCGCAGAAGGAATATACCCGCAGCCTGCTGGCCGCCGTGCCCGGCACCGACTGGCAGGTCGGCGCAAAGGCGGGCTGAGGCCCTATGCCAAGCCCCGTGCCGGATGCGTTGAAGGGTCACGTATGACTCCTAACGCGATACCGTCCATATGACCGGGCTTTCTGTCCTGACGGTGCGGAGACGCGCATCGACGGGCCGTGGTGCGGCGAACCAACTGTGGTAGCTGTCACTTTATTGCTGCCAAGTGCATCCGACCCAAGAGCGTGGCACGTCACCTGCCAAATCGCCGTGCCGTGGGGCGGCCCGGCGATGCGCGGCGGGCTAAAGCCCTTGATTCCGCGCATCCGCTAAATGCCTAACCCTACCCCGCCGCCTTCAGCACCGCCACCTGCTGCTCCACATACTGCCCCATCAGCGCCTCGGCAGAGGCGCCGAACATCCTGATCCGGCCCGTGTGCAGCAACAAAAGCAGCCCCGTGGCATGGGCGAAGATGTTCACCATCGACAGCCCCGCCGCCTCTTCCCCCGCGCCCATATCCCTTGCCGCCCCGGCCAAGGGCCGCAACGCCGCCTCCAGCGCCACGTTCAGCTCTCCGTCCGTCTCCCGATCCAGCCCGGCGGGCTTCATGCCGCCGCGAAACAGGTAGAACCCCAGATCCAGCTCGCTCGGGTTTTCCGCGTAATACCCGAAAAACCCCATCCCGGCCGCGCGGAACCTTGCCTCCGCCGTCTCGGCCCCGTCCACCGCCGCTACAACGCTCTCGCCCAATGAGTGCAAGGAACTGCGCAACAACTCTGCATAAATCGCCTCCTTCGACGGAAAATGAAAATACAGCGCCGCCGGCGTATATCCCGCCTTGGTGGCAATCGCCCGCAGGCTCGCCCTTTCCAGCCCATCCTCGGCAAACGCCTCGCGCGCCGCATCGAGGATGATCTGCCGCTTGCTTTCCGCCAGTCGTCTCTGCCTCGCGGCCTTGCGATCTTCCACTCAGGCCACCTCCAATTCGAACACTTGACGTAAAATCTAACAGTGTTTAATTTTCCTCGCAACCCATGGGAGGACGACCACATGCTGATGACCGCCGAAGCCTACCGCGACTCGCTCCGCAGCTATAAGCCCCGCGTTTTCATCGACGGCGACCGCATCGACAGCGTCGCCGACGAACCGCGCCTCGCCCCCGGCATCAACGGCGTCGGCGTCACCTATGATTTCGCCCACCGCCCCGAATCCGAACGCCTTCTGACCGCCACGCAATCCACCAGCGGCAAGACGGTCAACCGCATGCTGCATATCAACGAGTCGAGCGACGACCTCCTGCAAAAGCTCGAAGCCGTCCGCCTTGTCTGCAAGGTCTCGGGCTGCGCCCAGCGCTATCTCAGCCACGATGCGCTGAACGGCATCTATCAGGCCACCCACCGCACCGACGCCACCCACGGCACCGACTATGCGCAACGCTTCATGGCCTACCTGCACGAGGTGCAGGACCGTGACCTTACCCTCGGCGTGGCCATGACCGATGCCAAGGGCGACCGCTCCAAACGCCCCGGCCAACAGGCCAACCCCGATGTCTATGTCCATATCAAGGAACGCCGCGCCGATGGCATCGTCATCCGTGGCACCAAGGCCATCGTCACCGGCGCGCCCTACATGCATGAATTCCTCGTCATGCCCTGCCGCACCCACACGCCCGAGGACGCCGATTACGCCGTCTGCTGCGCCGTGCCCGTGGATGCCGAGGGCGTGACCATCGTCGCCAAACCCGCCGGCCGCCCGGGCGAGGCGGCGGCCAAGTTCTCCGCCCGCTACGGCCAGTCCACCGGCGTGGTGATCTTCGATGACGTCTTCGTCCCCCATGACCGCGTCTTCCTCGCGGGCGAGACGACCGAGGGCGGCTTTCTCACCACCTCCTACGCCACCCATCACCGCCATTCCTGCATCGGCGCGCGGGCGGGGTTCGGCGACCTGCTGATCGGCGCGGGCGCCATGATGGTCGATGCCAACGGGCTCGATGTCGACCGCCACGCCCATATTCGAGACGCCATGGTCGACCTCATCACCATCACCGAAAGCTTCTACGCCTGCGGCGTCGCGGCTTCGGTCTATTGCGAGGCCGATCCCGCCGGTTCGGTCATGCCCGACGCCGTTTTCTCCAACATCGGCAAGCTGCTTCTGGCCACCAAGATCTATGACATGCACCGCGTGGCCCATTATGTCTCGGGCGGGCTGATCGTTGCGCTGCCCGGCCCGGACGAGGACCACAACCCCGAAACCCGCGCCGACCTGACCGCCGTGCTCGGCGGCCGCCCCGACATCCCGGCCGAGCGGCGCATGGACATCTCGCGCATGATCGAAGACCTCACCGTGTCCAATCAAGGCAGCTGGTACTCGGTCATCTCGCTGCATGGCGGCGGCTCGCCCGAAGCCATGAAGCGCGAGATCTGGCGCAACTACCCCGTGGCCGAGCGGCAGGAGCTGGTCACCGACCTGATGGATCGCGGCGTTCTGGCCGAGGGGCGCAAGGTCTCGCGCCAGCCGGGCCGCTGCTGCGCCACCGGCTGCCAGCCGCCCGAGAAGATCTCCAACACCGAAGCCGCGGAATAACCCCATGCCCAACAGTTTCGCCACCCACGAGGTCCGCAATCAGGCCCGCCCCGCCACCGGCTTCAACGCCTTCACCGGCGACACCGTCCTGCGCGAGGCCATCGCCCGCGAGGCACCATGGGCCGCCGAGAAATGCGCGGCCCTCGGCGCCATGGCGGGCGAGGAACACGTGCAGGAACTGGCCCACCTCGCCAACCGCCACGCGCCCGAGTTGAAGACCCATGACCGCTTCGGCAACCGCATCGACTGGGTCGAGTTCCACCAAAGCTGGCACGACCTCATGTCGCTGGCATGGAAGCACGAGGTGCCCAACCTCGCATGGCGCACCAACCAAAAGAACGGCCATTATGCCCGCGCGGTCCTGTCCTATGTCTGGAATCAGGTGGAACAGGGCACCGGCTGCCCCACCGGCATGGCCTATGCCGCCCATGCGGGGTTCGAGTCTGAGCCGGCGCTGTCGATCTGGGCCGAAAAGGTGAAAGGCACCGAGTACGAATTCAGCCGCCGCGAAGTGGCCGAAAAGCCCTCCGTCGTGATCGGCTATGGCATGACGGAAAAACAGGGCGGCTCGGACCTGCGCGAAACCCAGACGACGGCCCGCTTCCTCCATACCGAGGATTACCACGGCAAGCCCGCCCACTGGTATGAACTCACCGGCCACAAATGGTTCTGCTCGGTCCCGCAATCCGACGGGTTCTTCACGCTGGCCAAGGTCGATGGCGGCGTCACCTGCTTCTTCCTGCCCCGCACCCTGCCCGATGGCAGCTATAACCGCTTCCATATCCAGCGGCTCAAGGACAAGGCCGGCAACCGCTCCAACGCCTCCTCCGAGGTGGAATATAACGGCACGCTCGCGATCCGCGTGGGCGAGGAAGGCAAGGGCATCCGCGAGATCCTGTCGCATTCCCACCTCACGCGGCTCGACTTCGCCATAGGCTCCGCCGGGCTGATGCGGCAGATGCTGACGCTGGCGATGACCCACACCTCCACCCGCACGGCCTTCGGCACCTCCATCGCCGACCGCCCGATGATGACCAGCGTGCTGGCCGACATGGCGGTCGAGGTCGAGGCCTGCACCCTCATGGCACTCCGCGTCGCCAAGGCCACCGACCGGCTGGCCGAGGACGCGCATGACCGCCTGCTGGCCCGGCTCGCCACCCCGGCGGCCAAGTATTTCAACTGCTCCCGCGTGCCCGCCATCGCCAACGAGGCGCTGCAATGCCATGGCGGCAACGGCTTTATCGAGGAAAACCCGATGGCCCGCCTCTACCGCGAGGCGCCGCTCAACTCGATCTGGGAGGGCACGGCCAACATGATGTGCATGGATGTGCGCCGCGCCCTGCTCAAAGACCCCGACACGATCGACGCCCTGCGCGACGAGGTGGCACCGCTGAAAGGCTGTGACGACCGCTTCGACGCCATGATCCGCCACACCGAAACCCTCATCGACGCGGCGCGGGAGGATGAATTCTACGCCCGCCCGATGACCGAGGCCGTGGCCCGCCTGCTGCAAGGCGCCGAACTCCTCCGCGCCAGCACGCCCGAGGTGGCGGATACCTTCCTCGACACGCGCACCCCTGGCACGCCGGGAACATGGGGCGCGCATTTCGGCACGCTGGCCCGCCCCGCCACACAGACCACCGCGAAAACCATCATGCAACGGGCCATGGTCACCCCCTGACCCTCAGCTCAGGACCAGTCCGAAAAGCAGCACCCACCCCGTCAGGATCGACGTCGCCACAAGGAAATACACCCCGTTCCACCGCAGCCCCACATGGCTCGCGCTGACCCCGCCGAACGACCCGATCAACAGCGTGGTCGCCGTAAAGGGCGAGGTCGCCCCGCTCATCGCCCAGCCCGCGGTGATCGCCGCCACCATCGCGCCGGGGCTGATGCCCAGCGCCTCGGGGCTGGGAAACAACGGCGAGATCAGCGTCACGGCAAGGATCGGGTTCATGCCCACTTGCCCCAGCACCGGCACGATCCAGACAAGCAGCGCCAGCACCGCCCATGTCGGCAATGCCTCGGGCGCGAAGCCCAGTGACAAAAGCAGCGGCTGCAACATCGGTGCGCCCACCGTGCCGATATACCCCGCCATCATCAGCAGGACGATCTCGCCCCGGTAATTCGGCAACTCTCCGGTGACATACCCCCGCGCCCGTCCGCGCAAGCTGCCCTCGCGGCCAAGCCCGATCCGCTGGATCACCGCCCAGACCACGGCGATCGTCGGCACCACCACCATCACCACCCCCACGACGCGGATACCGGTCAGGAAATGCGCCCCCGACACCGCCCCGGCCAGCAGGAACAGCAGGACCACCAGCGGCAGCATCAGGCTCCACGACCCCTCCACCTCCCGCTTCGGCGGCGGCCGGCCCAGCCGGGGCTTGAAGATCGAATCCATCGCCCAGCCGGTCATCGTGATGATCACCGCCGTGACCATACCCGGCACCGCCGCCCCGGCCCATGTCGCCCCGGGAATAAGCGCCGTGGTGATCGCCAGCGAAAAGGCCAGCGGCGACCATGGCAGCGACGCGATGAACCCCCGCTGGATCGCCAACAGCATCCGCCGCGTCCGGTGGCCCCGGATCACCGGGTCGCTCTCCGCCCGCGCCGCGTTCGACGCAAGGCTCCCCAAAAGCGAGATCGAGCCGTAATTGATCAGCAGCGCAAAGAGATGCCCGCCCACCGTCAGCGCCCCGTACCGCCGCCCCGGCGGCTGCGCCGCAAGAAACGCCCCGCCCCGCCGCAGCGCGGGCGAGGTCTCGGCCACGTTCCGCAGACTCGACAGCGCCACGAAGAACGACGCCACAAAGGCCGCCTTCTCCAGCCCCCGGCCGGCATGACCCAGCCAATCCTCCCCGGCCAGCGCCAGCCACAGGGTCAGCGCGAGGCCCACAAGGATGAACGCCTTGCGCGTCAGCCGCACATTCACCCCCAGCAGCAGCACGATCAGCAGCGTCAGCCCCCCGATGATCCCCCCCGGCACGCCCGCGCCCCATTCCCTCGCCGCGAACAGCGCCGTCAGCACGATCAGCAGCCCGGCGGCGGCGCGGTCGATGATGGCGTTCGGGGGCATCAGGCCCGGGGATGTCGCGAAAGGGGCATGCCCCGCTTTAATCCCCCCGCACGGCATCGCCAAGGGGCCTGCGGCCCCATGGCGGAAACTGCCGGAATTATGGGCATTCGCGCCAGCCGGTCAAAGCGGCGGCTCGGCCCCGCACCGGGAACGTGCTACGCTCGGCCCCGACAGGTGACGGGCCGGCTTTTCGGGCTAGGTCCAGCCCAAACCCCGACCACAGGGATCAGCCGTTGAAGAAAACCGCCTTCTGGAAACAAGCCCTCGTCTGCGCCGTGCTGATCGGCGGCGCGGTGCTGGCATGGCAGAACCGCGCCGAGCTGCGCGCGCTCTGGGCCGCCGGCACCGCCCCCGACCAGCGACAGACCGACGCGGGCCCCCAAGGCCCCGGCACCCCGGTCATCGTCGCCGATGTCCGGACCGTTCAGGACGACCTCGCATTCTCGGCCATCGGCACCGGTTTCGCCCTGCGTTCCGTCACGCTCCGCGCCCCCTCCTCGGGCGAGATCACGGCGCTGGAAATCGCCCCCGGCGCCAAGTTCGCCGCCGGTGACACGCTGATGCAGCTTGATGACACCGACGAACGCCTCGCCGTCGCGCTGGCCGAGGCGCGGCTGGAACGCGCCACCTCCGAACGCGACCGCTATCAGGCGCTACAGGATACCGGCGCCGCCGCCACCGCCCGGCTCGAACAGGCCCAGACCGATTTCAAGGTGGCCAAGATCGAGCTCGACCAGGCCCGCGCCGATCTCGCCCGCCGCACCCTGCGCGCGCCTTTCGACGGTGTCACCGGCCTCGCCTCGATCGAGGCCGGCGACCGGATCACGGCGGACGAATCCGTTTCCAGCTTCGACGACCGCAGCCGCATCCTCGTCGAATTCGACCTCCCCGAGGCGCTGCTGGGCCGCGTCGAGATCGACCAGCCCGTCACCGCCACCACCCCCGCCGTCGAGGGCCGCACCTTCGACGGAGAGATCACCGCCATCGACAGCCGCGTCAACGCCACCACGCGCACCGCGCGCATCCGCGCGGCCATCGACAACGCCGCCGACGTGCTCCGCCCCGGCGCCTCCTTCAGCCTGCGCCTCGACCTGCCCGGCAAGACCTACCCGGCCGTGCCCGAGCTTGCCCTGCAATTCTCCCGTGGCGAGCTCAACATCTGGCGCGTCACCGAGGGCACCGCTGAACAGGTCACCGTCCGCCTCGTCCGCCGCCGCGCAGGGCTCGTCATCGTCGACGGCCCCCTGACCGAGGGCGACCATATCGTCGTCGAGGGCACCCAGCGCCTGCGCGAGGGCGTGACCGTCAACGTGCTCAACACCGCCACGGATGGCAGCTCATGAGCTCCGGCGGCCGCGGCCTCTCCGACATCAGCGTCCGCCGCCCCTACCTCGCGGCGGTGATGAGCCTTCTGATCATGATCGCCGGCATCGGCGCGCTCTGGGGCATCGAGGTGCGCGAATTGCCGGATGTCGACCGCCCCATCGTCTCGGTCCGCGCCAACTATCCCGGCGCCTCGCCCACCACCATGGATGCCGAGGTGGCCTCGCTGGTCGAGGGCGCCGTCGCCCGCGTCGCCGGGGTCGAATCCGTCCGCACCTCCTCGGAAGAGGGCAATTTCCGGATGCGGGTGGAATTCAGCCCTTCCCGCGACCTCGCCAACGCCTCCAACGACGGGCGCGAAGCGGTCAGCCGGGTCGAAAACCGCCTCCCCGACGGGGTCGAGGACCTGGTCGTCGTCGAGTCCGAGGAAGACGCGGACCCGGTGCTCGACGTCACCGTCTGGAGCAACGAGCGCTCCATCGACGAGCTCACCCAGCTTGTCGAGGATGCCATCGCGACCGAGTTCACCGCCGTCGACGGCGTGGCCGAGGTGGTGCTCTTCGGCGACCGCCAGAAGGTGCTGCGCGTCGAGGTCAAGCCCGACCGCCTCGCCGCCTTCGGCCTGTCGATCGGCGAGGTCGCCGAGACGCTCGATTCCGCCCAGTTCGACGTGCCGGTGGGCAGCTTCGCCTCCGGCCCGCTCGAGGTGCTGGTGCGCGCCGACGCCACCGTGGCCGACCCCCAGCGCATCGAGGACCTGATGCTGCGCGATGGCGTCCGCCTCGGCGACGTGGCCGATGTCTATTTCGGCCTCGCCACGCCCGACAGCGTCGCCCGCCTGAATGGCCGGCTCGTCATCAGCCTCGGCATCGTCCGGCAGGCGCAATCCAACACCGTGCGCATCTCCGACGAGGTCAACCGCGCCATCGACCGGCTGGAAACCCGCTTTCCCGATCTCGGCTTTCAGGTCACCAGCGACGACGCCGTCTTTATCCGCGGCGCCATCACCGAGGTGCTCAAGACGCTGGCCGCCGCCTTCTGCATCGTCATCGCGGTGATCTGGATCTTCTTCGGGCGCTTCACCGCCACGCTCATTCCCGCCGTCGCCATCCCCATCGCGCTGGTAGGCTCCGTCGCCGGCATCTGGCTGATGGGCTTCTCGATCAACCTCATCACCCTGCTGGCCCTCGTCCTTGCCACCGGCCTCGTGGTCGACGACGCCATCGTCGTCACCGAGAACATCCAGCGCCGCAGGCAAGAGGGCATGGGGCCGAAGGCCGCCGCCGTCCTCGGCGCGGGGCAAGTCTTCTTCGCCGTCATCGCCACCACGCTCACACTCGTCGCCGTCTTCGTGCCGATCTCCTTCCTGCCAAGCGACGCCGGGCGGCTCTTTACCGAATTCGGCTTCGCGCTCGCCATCACCGTCATCATCTCCACCTTCGTGGCGCTCACTATGTGCCCGATGCTGGCCTCCCTCTCCGACAGCCTCGGGCGATCGGGCGGGCTTTTCACCGGGCTGGGCCGCCGGATGATGGCGCTCTATGCCGCGATGATCGGCCCGATGATCCGCGCGCCCCTCGTCACCATCGTGGGCGCCGGTGTCCTCGCCGCCGGCGCCGCCCTCTTCTACGGCGATCTGGGCGAGGAACTGGTCCCGCCCGAAGATCGCGGCATGGTCTCTGTCTGGCTTCAGGGGCCTGACGGGGCGGGGCTCGACTATACCGACCGACAGGTCGTGAAAGTGGAAGAGATGCTGCGGCCTTATGTGGATAACGGCGTCGCCGAGGGCCTCTATTCGATAACCGGCCGCTACGATCTCAACCGGGGCAGCATCGGCGTCCGCCTGATCCCGTGGTCCGAACGCGAAACCTCCCAAGCCGAGATCGAGGACCAGATCCGCGACCAGCTCGACACCCTGCCGGGCGCCGATCCGCGCCTCCGCAGCGGCAACAGCCTCGGGCTGCGCGGCGGCTCGGGCGGCGGGCTCAGCATCGCTTTGACCGGCCCCAACTACCCCGACATCGCCGCCGCCGCCGACACCTTCGCCCGCGACCTCGAAGAGGTCACCGGCCTCTCCGGCATCCGCGTACAGTATCAGGCCACCCAGCCGCAGCTTTCCATCAGTGTCGACCGCGACCGCGCCTCCGACCTGCGCGTGCCCATCTCCACCCTCTCCGGCACCCTGCGGGCGCTCATCGACGAAGACGAGATTTCCGAGCTCACCATCGATGACGAGGCCGTGCCGATCCTCCTGCAATCCGCCGCCGGCGCGGTCCGCGATCCGGCCGACCTGATGAACCTCTATGTCCGGGCCGACACCGGCGATCTCGTGCCGCTGAACCAGATCGTGAGCCTCAACGAGGAAGGCGTCGCCGCCGAGCTTGATCGCCACGCCCAGCGCCGCGCCATCGAGGTCGACGCCTCCGTCGCTCCCGAGGTCACCCTGCGCGAGGTGATCGACGATGTCCGCGCGTTGGGGCAGGAGCGCCTGCCCGACGACATCGGCCTGATCTTCCTCGGCGAAGCCGCCTCGCTTGACGAGACCTCCACCGCCATGACCGCCACCTATGTCATCGCCCTGCTGGTGGTCTTCCTCGTGCTGCTGGCGCAGTTCGAAAGCCTCACCAGCGCCCTTGTCGTGATGACCACCGTGCCCTTCGGCGTCTGCGCCGCGATCTACGCGATGCTGCTCACCGGCACCACGATCAACATCTACAGCCAGATCGGCGTGCTGATGCTGATCGGCGTGATGGCCAAGAACGGCATCCTGCTGGTCGAGTTCGCCAACCAGCTCCGCGATCAGGGCCGCTCGGTGCCCGATGCCGCCTTTGAGGCCGCACTCGCCCGCCTGCGCCCCATCGCCATGACGCTGATTTGCACCGTCATGTCCGGCCTGCCCCTCATCCTCGGCACCGGCCCGGGGGCCGAGGCGCGCGCCTCGATCGGCTGGGTGATCGTCGGGGGCTTGGGCATGGCGGCGATCTTCACCCTGTTCCTGACCCCCGCCGCCTACGCGCTGATCAGCAGCACCACCCGCTCCCGCGCCTCCAGCGCGCAGGCGCTGGAAGAGGAGTTGCGCGCCGCCGAAAGCTGAGCCGCTTTGCGCGCCGCCCCTTCCCGGTTACGCTTTGCCAAACCGGGCCGGAGACCGCCATGAACCTGAACCAGAAAACCGTCATCGTCACCGGCGGGGCCAGCGGCATCGGCGCCGCCATCGCCACCCGCTTCGCCGCCCAAGGCGCCCGCGTCGCGGTGGCCGATCTCGACCTCGGCGCCGCACAGGCCACCGCCGCTCGCATAGGCGGTCTGGCCCTCGCCTGCGACGTGACGCAAGAGGCCGACATCCAGCGCATCGTCCAGCGCACCGAGGCCGAATTCGGGCCCATCGACCTGTTCTGCTCCAATGCCGGGCTTGCCTTGGGCGAGCCGTCCCACGCCGCCTCGGCCAGCAACGCCGACTGGTCCCGCGCGTGGGAGGTGCATGTCATGGCCCATGTCTATGCCGCCCGCGCCGTCCTTCCCGGCATGATAGACCGGGGCACGGGCTACCTGCTGCAGATGGCCTCCGCCGCGGGCCTCCTGAACCAGATCGGCGATGCCGCCTATTCCGCCACCAAGCACGCGGCGGTCAGCTTTGCCGAATCCCTCGCCATCACCCACGGGCGCGACGGCATCAAGGTCTCGGTCGTCTGCCCGCAATACGTGGCCACGCCGCTCTTGGGCTACGCCACCCCCGAAGCGGCCGGCGATGCGCCCGGCCTGCTAACCCCCGACGCGGTGGCCGAAACCGTCCTTCAAGGCGTGACAGAGGAACGTTTCCTCATCCTGCCCCACGGACAGGTGGCGCAATACATGCAATTCAAATCCGCCGATCACGACAAGTGGCTCGAAAGCATGCGCCGCCTGCGCGACAGGGTGATGACCGAGGCCGGCACCACCGACCTCCGCCGCATGCACCGTCACATCTGAGCGTTTGGCCTAGCGCACCACCAGCACGGGTCGCTTCGCGTGCCGCACCACCTTGCCCACGTGAGAGCCCACGAGGAACGTCCGCAACTCGCTCGGCGGGTTCGCGGCGATCACGATCACATCCGCCGCCACGGCCTCGGCCGCCGACAGGATATGCTCGGGCACATGCCCGTGCCCCACACGCGCCACCGCTTTCGTGCCCTTGGGCACTTCCTTGTCGACAAAGGCATTCAGCTCCGTCTTCGCGCCCTGAAGCGCCTTGCGTTCGTAATCCTTCGGCAGGTAACCCGCCACCATGGCCGATCCCACGTCATGCACGATCGCCAGAACATGCAACGTGCCGCCCTCGCCGCACATCTTCACGGCAAGCGGCAGGGCAGTCTCCCACGATTCCGGATGGTTCAGATCGATGGGCAGCAGGACATTATCAAACATCTCTCAATTCCCCCTCAGGCCGGTTGCGCCTGCGCCGCCGGCTTCCGCCGGCGCTGCAGAACCACCACCAGCGCCAGCAACAGCAGCGCCGGGATGAACATCCAGTATTTCGACGGCTGCGGCACCGGCGCCTTCACCTCGATGATCTCCTGATCCCAGTCGAGCCCCGCCTTCTGCGCCGCGCTGTCGAAGGTGACGTTGTCGATGATCACCTTGCCGTCATTCTCGATCCACTCGATGCCCGCCGCCAGCACCCTGTCGGCCCCGGTCTCGCCCGCCAGCACCGGCACCAGCGCCGTGAACGTCACCGGGTCGCCCACGGCGTTCATGCCGTCGACCGTCATCCGGATATCCTGCCCCACCTGCGCATCGCCGAACGCCTGCTCGATCTGCGCGGGCGGCATGTCCTCGAAGGGCGGCGCCACCATGTCCATCCAGAACCCCGGCCGGAACAGCGTGAACGCCACCAGCAACAGCAGAACCGTCTCGTAGATCCGGTTGCGGGCAAGGAACCACCCCTGCGTCGCCGCCGCGAAGAGCAGCATGGCAACCGTCGACACCACGAAGACGAATATCCCCTGCGCCCAGTTCACGTCGATCAGCAAAAGCTCGGTGTTGAAGATGAACAGGAACGGCAGCGCCGCGGTCCTCAGGCTGTAGAAGAACGCCACGACCCCGGTCCGGATCGGGTCGCCCCCCGACACCGCCGCCGCCGCGAAAGAGGCCAGCCCCACGGGCGGCGTCACATCCGCCATGATGCCGAAATAGAACACGAACAGGTGCACCGCGATCAGCGGCCCGAACACCCCGTTCAGCTGACACCCCCACACGGCCGCCCGCGCCAGCAGCGCCGAGACCACGATATAGTTCGCCGTCGTCGGCAGCCCCATGCCAAGGATCAGCGACAGGATCGCCGTCAGCACGAGGATCGCCATGATGTTCCCGCCCGACAGCACCTCGACCACATCCGCCAGCGCCGAGCCGACGCCGGTCTGGCTGACCGCGCCCACGATCACGCCCGCCGTCGCCGTGGCGATGCCGATGCCGATCATGTTCCGCGCGCCCGCTTCCAGCCCTTCGAGCAATTCACGGAAGCCACGCTTCACCGCCCCGCCGAAATCGCCCTCGCCCCGGAACATCGCCACGATCGGGCGCTGCGTGATCAGGATGAACACCATGAACGCCGCCGCCCAGAAGGCCGACAGGCCCGGCGACAACCGATCGATCATCAGCGACCAGACCAGCACCACCACCGGCAGCAGGAAATGCAGCCCGCTCCGCACGGTCGGCCCCGGCACCGGCAGCTTGGTGACCGGCGCGTTCGGGTCCTCCATCTTCAGCCGCTCTTCCCGGCACGAGACGTAAATCAGCCCCACATAGACCGCGATCAGCAGCGCGAACACCACGTATCCCGCCGAGGCGCCAAAGGCCGGCCGGATCCACCCCATGCCGTAATAGACCGCGAAGGACAGCGCACAGATCGCCGCGATGGTAAACGCCAGCGAGATCAGCCATGCCACCAGCGGCTTGGGCTCATAGGCCCGCGGCAGGCCCTGCATATTGGCCTTCATCGCTTCCAGATGGACGATATAGACCAGCGCGATGTAGGAAATCACCGCCGGAAGGAAGGCGTGTTTCACCACGTCGAAATACGGGATGCCCACATATTCCACCATCAGGAAGGCCGCGGCCCCCATCACCGGCGGCATGATCTGGCCGTTGACCGAACTGGCCACCTCGACCGCGCCCGCCTTTTCCGAATTGAACCCCACCCGCTTCATCAGCGGGATGGTAAAGGTGCCCGTGGTCACCACGTTGGCAATCGACGAGCCCGAGATCAGCCCCGTCATCGCCGAGGACACCACCGCCGCCTTGGCCGGCCCGCCCCGCATGTGACCCATCAGGCTGAACGCCACCTGGATAAAGTAATTCCCGGCCCCCGCCTTATCGAGCAGCGAGCCGAACAGCACGAACAGGAACACAAAGGAGGTCGACACCCCCAGCGCGATCCCGAAAATCCCCTCCGTGGTGATCCACTGGTGGTTCACCACCTCCGACAGGTTGTTGCCCTTATGCGCGATGATCGAGGGCATGTGCGGCCCGAGGAACGTATAGATCAGGAAACACGACGCCACGATCATCAGCGCCGGGCCCAGCGCCCGGCGCGTGGCCTCCAGCAGCACCATGATCCCGATCACCGCGATCACGAAATCCTGCAAAATCGGCGCGCCGACCCGCTGGGCGATCCCCTGATAGGCGAAATAGATATAAAGCGAGGCCACGGCCCCGGCGATGGCCAGCGCCCATTCCCACGGCGGCACCCGGTTCTTGGGCGAGCCCAGCAGCACGGCGCCGATCACAGCGGCCCCCACGACCGGAATCCACCAGATCGGCGTGCCCTCCTTGGCGCCATAGATGAACAGAAAGGTCAGCAGCGCCGGCACACCCACCGCCAGCCCAAGCTGGAACGGGCTGCGCGCCGCCGGATAGGCGACGAACGCAAGGAACAGCGCAAAGGCAAGGTGGAACGACCGCGCCTCGGTGTCGTTGAACACGCCCCAGCCAAACATGAAAGGCAGCGGGCTCGCGATCCAGAGCTGGAACAGCGACCAGACGATGGCGATCACCATGATCAGCCGCGTGATGAACGGCCCGGCACTGCGCCCGCCCGTATCGGCAGAGGCGACAAGCTCGTCCAGCTCGTTCTGGCTCAGCCCGCCCCGGCCCGCGGCCGCCTGTTCGACGGCAGAGGCCTCGAACTGCTTGTCATCATCGGTCATCGCATGTCCCCTGTTGGCTGTCTCGCATCCCGGTCAGGGCCGGCATGTCGCTTGTTATGGGCGGCCCCGCCCCAAGGCGAGGCCGCAAATCTTCGTCACGACAGGCGGATCACTCGATCCAGCCGCGCTCGCGATAGTACTTCTCGGCACCGGGGTGCAGCGGCGCCGACAGGCCGGCGGCGATCATGTCCTCTTCCTTCAGCGTACCAAAGGCCGGGTGCAGACCCTTGAAGCGGTCGAAATTCTCGAACACCGCCTGAACCACCGTATAGACCACGTCTTCCGGCACGTCCGCCGAGGTCACAAAGGTCGCCTTCACGCCAAAGGTTTCGACATCCTCGTCGGTGCCGGCATACATGCCGCCCGGAATGGTCGCCTTGGCGTAATAGGGGTTCTCGTCCACCAGCGTGTCGATGGCCTCGCCGGTCACCGGCAGGATCTTCGCCTCGACGGTCGAGGTCGCCTCCTGGATCGAGCCGTTGGGATGGCCCACGGTGTAGACGATGGCGTCAACCTTGTTGTCGCCCAGCGCCGCCGACTGCTCCGCCGGCTTCAGCTCGGAAGCCAGAACGAAATCTTCCGTCGACTTGCCCATGGCGTTCAGCACCACATCCATCGTCGCGCGCTGCCCCGAGCCGGGGTTGCCCACGTTGACGCGCTTGCCGAACAGGTCGTCAAAGCTGTCCGCCCCGGCATCCGAACGGGCCACCACGGTGAACGGCTCGCCATGCACCGAGAAGACGGCGCGCAGCTTTTCGACCTGCTTGCCCTCGAATTCCGAGCTGCCGTTATAGGCGTGGTACTGCCAGTCGGACTGGGCCACGCCCATGTCCATGTCACCGGCCGAAATGGCGTTGATATTGGCAATCGAGCCGCCGGTCGACGGCGCGGTGCATTTCAGGTTGTGATCCGACGTGCCGCGATTGACGAGACGGCAGATCGACTGGCCGACGACATAGTAAACGCCGGTCTGCCCGCCCGTGCCGATGGTGATGAACCGCTCCTGCGCCGTCGCGGCGCTGGCGGTCACTGCGAGAATCGCGGCCGTGGCCGATTTTATGAAAATATTCATGCTGTCTCCCTGGTTGCATGTCAGTTCGCCGCTCGATCTTTCCTGGCGACTGCCTCAAGTTTACTGCCACGTTAGCAGCTTGTTGATAGCGTTCAACTTTTAATCATCCCGTCCGGCAAATCAACACCCTTACGCACAACCGCGGCGATCAGGGTGGCGCACCGGCGCCCCCGCCGTCACCCCTCCGCCGCCTCGGCGGCGGGCAGCCAGACACAGAATTCCGCCCCCTTTTCAGGCAGGTTGCGATAGGTGATCCGCCCCCCGGCCCGCTGGATCAGCGTCTGCGAAATCGACAGGCCAAGCCCCGTTCCCTCGGCCCGCTTGGTGGTGAAAAACGGGTCGAACATCTTGTCGATCAGCTTGTCCGGCACCCCCGGCCCGGTGTCCCGCACCGACAGCAGCACCCCCCTCACCCCCTCGCGTATCTCCGCCCGAAGGGCCAGCCGGATCATCCCCGCCGCCTTCATCGCCTGCGCCGCGTTCACCAGCAGGTTGACCACCACCTGCTGCATCTCCCCGGCCTCGATCCGCACCCTTGGCACCTCGGCCAGATCGGTCTCCACCTCGATCTCGGCCTTCGACAGCACATGCTCCACCAGCACAAGGCAGTCATGCACCAGCGGCCCAAGGTCCACCGCCTCCTCCGCCCCGGAAAACTCGTGCGGGCGGGCGAACTGCAACAGCTTGCCGACGATCGCGTTGATCCGTGCAACCTGCCGGTCGATCAGGTCCAGCTCCACCGCCACACCGTCCGCCCCGTCGCCAAGGCTCTCGCGCATCACGTCGAGATTGCCCTGTATCACCGCCACCGGGTTATTGATTTCATGCGCCACCCCCGCCGTGATCTCCCCGATCGAGGCCAGCTTCTCGCTCATCACAAGCTGCTGCCACGTATCCTCCAGCTTGGCATTGGCATCGCGCAGCTCCGCCGTCCGCTCCTCCACCCGCTGCTCCAGCTCGTCGGCCCACGCCCGCAGCTTCGCATCCCGGTCCTGCAACTCGTCCAGCAGATCGTCCAGATGCCCCGCCACCTCCCCGATCTCGTCGGTCGACCGGGTCTCGCCATTGCGCGCGTTCAGATCCCCCTCGCCCACCCGGCGCATGGTCTGGTTCATCTTCTCCAGCGGCGCGAAAATCCCCTTGGCCATCCACAGGAACAACGGCACCGACAACAGCAGCACCCCGCTGAACGCGGCAAAGATCACCAGAACCGCCTGTCGCTTCGCCGCCGTGAACGGCGCCTCGAGAAAACCCACATACAGCATCCCCACCGCCTCGCCGAAACTGTCGCGCAGCGGCAGGTAGCCCGAGATATACCAGTCATTCACCACGAAAGCCCGGTTCAGCCATGTCCGCCCCTCGTCCAGCACCGCCTCCCGCACCACCGCCGACACCCTTGTGCCCAGTGCCCGCACATCCTCGAACAGCCGCACATTGGTGGACACCCGCACATCATCCAGAAACAGCGTCGCCGTCCCCTGCCGCTCGCCCCCGGTGACGGCGTTGAGATAGACCAGCGCGTTGATCGTATCGATGAACTGCAAATTCCGGTTCAGCAGGATACCGCCCACCAGAACCCCCTCGAACCCGTTCCGCCGGATCGGCGCGGCGGAATGCACCACCATGCCCCGCTCCTCGACCACCCGGTCGGTCGGCACGGCGGCCCGTGTCGGGATCAGGTCGACCCGCGCCTGATCCGCCAGATCCTCGTCAAACGCCGCCAGCTCGGCCGAGCGGAAAATGTCGATCTCGGTCGCCGGCTGCCCGTCCATAGCGGTCTCCACCACCGGCCAGCGCTCGGCGGTCGGTCCCGCCTGCCCCTCCGGCAGGATATACAGGAAATCCAGCCCCAGCCGCGCCTGCGTCTCCTCCAGAAACCGGTCCTGCGCCGCCCCCTCCGCCGCCAGCACCTCGGCGAACCGCACCGATTCCGCCACCCCCGTCAGCTCCTCGCCGGTCGTCTCCATGATCCGCGCAAGGTATTGCTCGGCAATCCGCAAATCGGATTCCACGTTCGCAATCAACACCTTGTCGTAATCCGCCGTCCACCGGGTCATCCCCAAAAGCAGCAGCATCGGCATCAGCACCACCAGCGGCGCCAGCGCAAGGAAAAGCAGCCTTACCCGGATCGAGCGAAAGACGCCCAGCGCCTTCACTCGTCCAGCGATCCGTGAATCGCGAATTGCTCCAGCCCGGCATCCTGCGGCTCGATCACCCGGAACACCTCGCGCACCCCGGCATCGGTCAGCTCCCTTGCCACGGTCAACAGCGTGTTGGGATCATGCTCGTCACACAGCTCCGCCATATGCCCGATCTCCTCGCTTGCCACCGGCAATGCCGCCTCGGCCGACGGCGCGCCGTAATAGACCACGAAATGCTCCGCCAGCGCCCGCTCCAGCACCTCGACCTCGGCCGCCTCCACCTGCGTGACGGCCACGAAGGTCACCCGCCCGAAGGTCTCCAGCCCCAGCCAGCCATTGGCAAAGGCCTGCCGCGCCTTGCCGACCAGATCGCCCTCGCCCCAGTCGGAAAACTCGAAGCCGCCGGGCACGCACCATTCCCCGGTGCGCGCGGGCTTGGCAAAGACGTTCATGTCGCTCTCGTCGAAATGGATCGCTCGGGCCAGCTTCATGGGCTCTCCTCCAGGTTCCGCGTCAGCGGGATCAGCGTGGTCTCCTCGCCATGCCGCACCAGCATGCCAAAGCTCTCGTCAAGGCCGAGGAACGTGCCGCTCACCGCGCCCACGCTCACATCCTCGCCCATTCCATACGCCAGCCCCCGCCATTCGCTGTGCAGCGGAGCAGCGCCGTCTTCCTCCCATCGGGCAATCCAGTTGAGCGTATGCCTTGCCCACGCCTCGACCAGTTGCCCCGGGTCGACATCGGCACAGCCTTCGACGAACAACGCCGTCTCCTCCGGCGTCAGCCCGGTCTCCTCGTTTGGCGGCCAGAGCGGCATCTCCCACCCGACCACCAGCCAGTCGGGCACCGCCCTCACATCGTCACTCGAGGCAAACGCCCGGAAACGCCCACAGCCCGCGCCGTTCACCCGCACGCCGCCCGACCACTCCAGATGCACCGCCACTTCCGGCGGCGCCAGCGCGCCCAGCGCGTTCTGAAACCCAACCTGACACAGCGGCAGCATCACCGCCGCCTGCGCCAGCGGCACCTCCGGCGCAAAGACCAGCGCCGCGCCGACCCGGTCCGCCGCGACCCGGTAAACCACCAGCCCCGCATCGACGCCTTGTATCGCCCGCAGCACCGCCGCCTCGGCCGGATCGCCCGACACCGCCTCCCCCGCCATCGCCGGCGGAAAGACCAGCGTATCGAGCGCGGCGCTCATGCCGCGCCTGCCTCCACCAGCGCCCGGGCCACGGCGTGAAACGCCTGCGCCTGCGCGCTGTCGGGCTGCGTCACGACAATCGGCGCGCCCCCGTCCGAGGCCAGCCGGATCTGCAGATCAAGCGGCACCTCCGCCAGAAGCGGCACGCCCAGACCCGCGGCTTCCTTCGCCACGCCGCCATGGCCGAACACATGCTCCTCATGCCCGCATTCCGAACAGATATGCGTCGACATGTTCTCGATCATGCCCAGAATCGGCACCTTCAACTGCTTGAACATGTCGATCCCCTTGCGCGCATCCAGAAGCGCCACGTCCTGCGGCGTCGACACGATCACCGCACCATCCACCACCGCCTTCTGCGCAAGGGTCATCTGCACATCGCCCGTGCCCGGCGGCAGATCGACGATCAGCACGTCGAGCGCCCCCCACTGCACCTGCGTCATCATCTGCTGCAACACGCCCATCAGCATCGGGCCACGCCACACAACCGCCTGATCCTCGTTGGTCATCAACCCGATCGACATCAGCGTCACGCCGTGGTTCCTGAGCGGCAGGATCGTCTTGCCATCGGGCGAGGCCGGACGCCCGGAAACCCCCATCATCCGCGGCTGCGACGGCCCGTAAACATCGGCATCGAGCAGGCCAACCCGCTTGCCCTGCTGCGCCAAGGCACAGGCGATATTGGCCGACACCGTCGATTTGCCAACCCCGCCCTTGCCCGAGGCGATGGCAATGATGTGATCGACCCCCGGTATCCGCTCCGGCCCCGTCTGCGCGGGCTTCGACGGCTTCAGCTCCGGCGGCGCCTTCTCCACATGGCCGGTCAGCGCGATCGACACCTCGGCCACGCCCGCACCCTTCAGCGCCGCTTCGGCCTGCTGTCGCACGGCCTCCCACGCCTCGGCCTCCTTCGGCGGCACCTCCATGACAAAGCGCACCGCGCCGCCCTCGCCCACCGTCAGCGCGCGCACCACGCCCGCCGACACGATATCGCCGCCGCGTGGCGCCTCGACGCCCTTCAGAAGCTCCAGAACCTCGTCCCGTGTTGCCAAGGGGTTACTCCTGACCCTTGATTTCGCCGGTGACCTCGTGCTGCAGATCCAGCTCCTCGATGGTCACGACGGCCTTGATCGCATAGGTCTTGCCGGCGGTGTCGGCATCGCGCATCGCCTCTTCGATCGCCTGCTGCGAGGTCACGCCGACCTGCTTCAGGAACTTCCGCATCGACATGTTGAAATCGTCGCTCATGCTGTCTCTCCATTGAACATTGACGCCCGCATACCGCGCCACGTAGGCTTGCGGTCATGCGATGGCTTCTGGTGATACTGGCTCTTTCGCTTGCTCCCTTCAAGGCAGCGGCGCAAGACGGGCCGGTCCGCCTCCATGCCCCGACAGCCCTGACCGAAACCGGCCTCTTCGACTACATCCTGCCCCGCTTCACCCTCAAGCACCGGGTCCGCGTGGCCCTCGTCGACACCCCAGCCGAGGCGCACATGACCCTCGGAACCGACGGCCGCCCGCTCTTCGCCGGGCCCGCGCAAACATGGGCCATGGACATCCGCGACCCCGACCATACCGGCGCCACCACCCTCGCCGACTGGCTGACGGGCGAGGTGGGCCGCAACACCATCCTCGCCTACGCCCCCGACGGCGCGCCGCTTTTCTCCAAGGCCGAAGCCGCCGAACGCCAAGCCGCCGCCATCACCTACTCCGGCGACCCCGCGCTTGGCCTGCGCATCTCGAAAACCAAATGCACCCGCTGCCACGCCGTCGACGACAGCACCCGCATGGCCGGCATCGGCTCCACCCCCAGCTTCGCGGTCCTGCGCAGCCTGCCCGATTGGGAACAGCGCTTCGCCGCCTTCTACGTGCTCAACCCGCATCCCAGCTTCACCCAGATCGCCGAGGTCACACCCCCCTTCGACGACCTGAACCCAAGCCCCATCGTGCCCATGGAAATGACCCTCGACGAGGTCGACGCCGTACTCGCCTACGTGGCCGCGATGGACGCGGCCGACCTTGGCGCCCCCCTGCAACATCAGTGATCCCGCCGCTTCGACAGGTAATCCTCGGTCGTGCGCACCTTGGGCCGCTCTCCGGCCGCGAACGGGTTGTCCTCGGCATGGAACTGCGCGTTCACCCGGCAATCGTCGCACATCTGGATCATCCGCAGCTTGTCGCCCCCGAACATCGAATGCCCCTCAAGCTTGGCGGTGATCCGCTCCACCGTGCTCTTGACACCAAACAGCGCCCCGCACTCGATGCACGCAAACGGCTCTTCCTCCTTCAGAACCCGCTGCCCCAGCGCCGCATCCGTCAAATCCAGCCTTGGCTCATAGGTAATCGCATCCTCCGGGCAGACATTGGCGCACAGCCCGCATTGCAGACACGCATCCTCCTGAAACCGCAACTCCGGCCGGTCCGGGTTATCCCCCAGCGCCCCCGACGGGCAGAGCGACACGCAAGACAGGCACAGCGTGCAACTGTCGTCATCCACCACCACGGCCCCATAAGGCGCGCCCTCCGGCAAGGCCAGCACTTCGGTCTCCGGGTGCAACGCCCGTGCCGCCTGCCGCGTGATCTGCCGCCGCGTGCCCATGGGCCGCACCGGCGTCGCCACCGGCGCCGGGGCATCCTCGCCATATAGCTGATCGGTCAGCGCATCCGGGTCCGGCGTATCAATCACTTCGACCGCCCCGGCCCCACCAATCGCCTGCGCCAATTCCACCTGTGCGCCAATGGCCTCCATATCCGCCCCCGGCGCCACCAACAGCCGGACCGAGGCGAACCCCGCCCCCAGCGCCGCGACAATCTCGGCATGGCCAAACGCGCCCACCTTGGGCAATTCCATCGGCACCACATCCGCCGGCAACCCCCGCCCGTGCCGCGCGGCAAGCCGGATCATCTCGCCCCCATGCTCATCATGCACCAGCAATCTCGGCGCCACACCACCGGCCTCCAAAAACGTCTTCGCCAGCACCTGCACCCGCCGCATCACCATATCCACCGGCGGCGCGTCATAGGAAATCGCCCCCGACGGGCAAACCGCCGAACACGCCCCGCACCCGGCACAGACCATCGGGTCCACCGTCACATGCTCGCCTGCGGGCAAGATCGCCCCGGTCGGGCACAGGTCCAGACACCGCGTGCACCCCGTCTGCTCCGCCCTCGAATGGGCACAGAGCAGCGGCTCCATCTTCACATGCAGCACCTTCTCGAACGTGCCCACCATGTGCGAGGCCGCCATCACCGCCGCCGCCACCGACGGCGGATGCCCCGGATCGGCCCTGAGATACCCCTCGCGCTTTTCATGCGCCGGAAACAGCGGCAGCTCGCCCCGCAGATCAAGCAGCACGTCGCATTCCGACCGCCCGCCATCCTTCGGCGCGCTCAACCCGAAACCGCCGCGCCCGCCCGGCTCGACCATCCGCAGCGCGTCGATCACCTCCTCGAACTGCCCCAGCGCGCCCTGCGCTTGCCGCAGCCGCCCGGTCACCACGTCGAACGCCCGCGTATCCGGCACCTCGGCCCCCTCGGGCAAAAGCACCGTCACCCCCAGATGCTCCTGCAACTGCTCCGCCGCCGGCAGCGCCACCTCCGGCGCCCCCACGATCAGGCACAAGCCTTCCGAGATCACGTCCATCGTCTTCTCGCCCGCCGCCGGCAGTTGCGCCTCGGCGATCAGGGCGGACATTTTGGGTACATTCGACGCCGGGTCATCGCTCCATCCGGCCCGGTCGCGCAGGTCCAGAACCGGGGGCGCCTCCACGCCAACCTCCTCGGCCAGCGCCTCGAACACCCGCGCCTCCTGCGTGCAGCAGAAAATCGTGTCACCCCCCGCCAGCGCATCCGCCGCGCGGTCGAGCTGCCGGGTGCAAAGCGCCGAACAGGGGGTCTGAACCTCCAGCCCCGTCACCCGCGAAAGCGCCTCGGAATCGATCGTCTGACTCCCCTCGCAATCACATGTTATCAATGACTTGGCCATGGTGTCCTCCCTGCGTTCACCGGCGCTTGCAGACGCAATCCAAGCGTGCCCGCACCGGTTAGCTACACATGATTCGACCACGCTCACAACCGGTTTCGATCCGCGCGATTCGCCACACCCCGCCCGCCCGGCAGGGTGATTCGCACCCCGGCACCCCCCGGACCACCCGATCCCGATTCCCGACCAAAAAACTCAATTTGGACAAAAAGACGAGATGGCCACACATGCCCCCCGCAACCCGGTCAAAATGACTGGATCGGACAGTTTGCAGGCCACCCGGCGCAAAAACCCTTTCGCCGTCCGCCCCCCCTCGGCCATCCTGTACAAAGGGAGGGACGACGTGATCTACAATCCGAACGCCTATCGATCGATGCCGGTGGGGGTGGTCATGCGCCGCGCCCCCGGGGTGACCCGGTGGGCGAAATGGCACTGGACGGCCGTCGCCGTCCTGCCCGGCGCCGGCCCCGCCGACTGGCGCGAGCTTCGGCGCGAGGGCGAGGCCGTGGAATACCACGCCGCCACCCCGATCCTCGAACTCCACGGTGCCGAGGCCGAGGCCTATCTCCACGGCATCAGCGCCGAGATCCCCAGCGTCTACGTCGTCATGCGCGAAACCGACACGCCCGGCCCGGTCCCCTACGAGGTGCTGCTGATCACCGCCTCGCCCTACGAGGCACAGGATTACACCGACAGCGGCGAGGAACTGGTGGGCAAGATCCCCATGCCCCACGGCCTCGTCGCATGGGTCCGCGACTTCGTCGAGGAATTCCATCAGGACGAGGCCTTCGTCAAACGCAAGCGCGACCGCAAGCGCATCGACGAGGTGCAGGACGGCATCGGCGACCCGCGCATCGGCAAGCCGGGCGATGTCTACGCCTCCCCCGCCCTCAAGCGGAGGCGCATGCAATGACCGCCACCACCGGATTCTGGTCCCGCCGCAGGGCCGCCGTCGCCGCCGAGCAACAGGCCGAGGCCGCCGCCCGCGAGGAGGCCGAACGTCAGGCCCATGAACAGGCGCTGGCCCAGCGCCCCGATGCCGATCTTCTGGCCGAGGCCGGCATGCCCGAGCCCGAAACCCTCACCACCGCCGAGGAGGTGCAGGAATTTCTCAAAACCGCCCTGCCCCAGCGGCTCAAGACCCGCGCCCTGCGCCGCCTCTGGCGGCTGAACCCGGTGCTGGCCAATCTCGACGGGCTGGTCGATTACGGCGAGGATTACACCGACGCCACCCGCGTCATCGAGAACATGCGAACCGTCTATCAGGTCGGCAAGGGCATGTTCGACAAGTTCGCCGAGCCCGAGCCTGAGCCGGAAGCGGAAGAAGACCCCCTGCTCGCCGAGGCCGAGGACGAAACGGACGAGACCGCCCAGCCCGACCCCGAGCCGGAACCCGACACGCCCTACAGCTACACCTTCGCCGACACCGACGACACCGGCCCCGAACCGGCCCCCGCCCACGCACGGCGGATGCGCTTCCGGTTCGAGACCGAGGAAGGAACCGTATGACCGCTGACACCGCCACGCCCCAGATCGCCGAAGAGGACCGCCTCCGCGCCGATCTCTACAACTATCTCGGCGTCCTCCTCTCCGGCCCGCCCGACGAGATGCTGCTGTCGCAGACCGCCGGCCTGTCGGGCGACGACGGCCCGCTGGGTCAGGCCATCACCACGCTGGCGCGCATGGCCAAGGTCACCAAGCCCAAGACCGTCGAAAGCGAGTTCAACAAGCTCTTCATCGGCCTCGGCCGGGGCGAGCTTCTGCCCTACGCCTCCTATTACCTCACCGGCTTTCTCAACGAGAAACCGCTGGCCACCCTGCGGCAGGACATGTCCCGCCTCGGGCTTGCCCGCGCCGACACCGTGTTCGAACCCGAAGACAACATCGCCAGCCTGATGGAAATGATGGGCGCGCTGATCGTGGGCCGCTTCGGCAGCCCCGCGCCGCTCTCCGCCCAGCGCGATTTCTTCAACCGCCAGATCGCCCCATGGGCCGGGCATTTCTTCGCCGACCTCGAAGGCGCCAAGAACTCCGTCTTTTACGCCCCCGTCGGCACCGTCGGCCGTCTCTTCATGGAGATCGAGACCGAAGGCTTCCGCATGAGCGGCACGTGATTTTCACCGTCCGGGCCACGGCCCGGGCCCATATGGGCGGCCCCCGCCCCAACACCAGAGAGAGGAGACTCTCATGAAGAAGGAAGACGGCGCATCCCGCCGCGATTTCCTCAAGCTGGCCGGCACCACGGCGCCCATCGCGGCGGTCGCTGTTGCCACCGGCACCTCGGACGCCGAAGCGGCCGAGCCTGACCTGTCATCGGACAAGATGCAGGACACCGCGCATACCCGCGCCTACTTCGCCTCCGCGAAGTTCTAAAAACCGACCGCCGGCCCGCTAACCCGCGGAC
Source organism: Roseovarius sp. (assembly GCA_040220035.1). Classification (GTDB taxonomy): domain Bacteria; phylum Pseudomonadota; class Alphaproteobacteria; order Rhodobacterales; family Rhodobacteraceae; genus Roseovarius. The sequence goes on from JAVJTX010000061.1 coordinate 33,209, forward strand.
CTGCTTAACCGACCGAAGGCGACTGGTTGCGTGACGCCCGACTGCCCAAAGTCATCGTAAGTGCCAAGCAAGCCGGGGCGGGGATGCCCGGGCGAGCAAGGGAGAGAGAAACATGCTTAGGAAAAAGACCAACGGGGTTGCGCGACGCCCCCAGCGGACTTCGATCCTGTCCGAGGTGGCACAAACCTCGGTTGACCGCCGCGCCTTCCTGCGCGGCTCGGGTCTGGCCATCGGCGGCCTTGCCGCCGTCGCCGCAACCGGGGGAACCGTTCAGAAAGCCAACGCCGCCTCCACCGCGGCCGGCGCGGTCGACCTCAGGAAATCCGTCTGCACCCACTGTTCCGTGGGCTGCACCGTCATCGCCGAAGTGCAGGATGGCGTCTGGACCGGGCAGGAGCCCGGCTGGGACAGCCCCTTCAACCTCGGCGCCCACTGCGCCAAGGGCGCCTCGGTGCGTGAACACGCCCATGGCGAACGCCGCCTCAAATACCCGATGAAGAAAGAGGGCGGCGAGTGGAAGCGCATTTCGTGGGAACAGGCGATCAACGAGATCGGCGATGGCATGATGTCCATCCGCGACGAAAGCGGCCCCGACAGCGTCTACTGGCTGGGCTCCGCCAAGCACAGCAACGAACAGGCCTATCTCTTCCGCAAGTTCGCGGGCTACTGGGGCACGAACAACGTCGACCACCAGGCCCGGATCTGTCACTCCACCACGGTGGCGGGGGTTGCGAACACATGGGGCTACGGCGCCATGACCAACTCCTACAACGACATCCACAATTCCAAGGCCATCTTCATCATCGGCGGCAACCCGGCCGAGGCGCACCCCGTCTCGCTGCTCCACGTCCTGCGGGCCAAGGAACAGAACAACGCGCCGCTCATCGTCTGCGACCCGCGCTTTACGCGCACCGCGGCCCATGCCGATGAATATGTCCGCTTCCGGCCCGGCACCGACGTGGCGCTGATCTGGGGCATCCTCTACCACATCTTCGAGAACGGCTGGGAGGACAAGGAGTTCATCCGTACCCGTGTCTGGGGCATGGACCAGATCCGCGAGGAAGTGGCCAAGTGGACCCCCGAAGAGGTCGAGCGCGTCACCGGCACCCCCGGCGAACAGCTTCGCCGCGTGGCCCGGACCATGGCCAACAACCGCCCCGGCACCGTGATCTGGTGCATGGGTGGCACGCAGCACACCAACGGCAACAACAACACCCGCGCCTATTGCATCCTCCAGCTTGCGCTGGGGAACATGGGCACCTCGGGTGGCGGCACCAACATCTTCCGCGGCCACGACAACGTGCAGGGCGCCACCGACCTCGGCGTGCTC
>JAVJTX010000062.1:0-1593 GCA_040220035.1 Roseovarius sp.
TGTAGAATAGCTCATGAGGGCTCCCCCGGGATTTGAGACTTCACCCTTCGGGCGGTCTCAAATCCCGGGGGAGCCCTCATTCGTCAGCTGAAGCGGACCGGCTGGAAGCCGGTGGCTTCGTTCCATTCAATGGATAGTGAACCGATTGATGATCGAGCGCGGGATGGTGTTGCCGTCCTTGTCCTTGCGCTGGCCGGATTCCATCGTGTGGCTGATCAGGGTCTTGATCGTGATCGCTTCGCCGGCCTGGGCCTTCTTGGGCACCTTGACGCGGGGTTTCACACCTTTTGCCATTGTTCTGTCTCCTTGTTAGCCGCCGCAGCCGCCGATGGTGACCTTGACGGTCTTCGAGGCGCGGACAAAGCTGCCGTCGGCCATCTGTGCGACGGCAATCACGTCCTGGGTTCCGGCAAGGCGAATCCGCGTGGCGGCCTCCTGCGCGGCGGCCAGCGGGCCGAAGTTGAACGTCGCGACCGGCGGCGCCGGGTTGCCGGCGGCAAAGACCGCGATGGCGGTGGCGCCGGGGGCCGAAACCTCGATCGGGACTGTGTTGCCGTTCTCGGCGATCTCGGGCGCGGTCAGCTCGAGCCCGCCCTCACCGGTTTCGGCTCCGCCGGTGAAATCATTGATAAGATCGTCCACCGACGCAAAGGCGCGGAACGGCAGGACGGTCAGAAGCGCGGCACCGGCACCGAGAGCCAGCGTTTCGCGTCGCGTGAAATCCATCATTTGTCTCCTTGTCTCGTCTGACGGGCGGTCACTCGTCTTTCAACGTCATCAGGAACGCCACCACGTCTTCGATCTCCTGCGCCGTCAGCAGCGGCGGCAGCGGCTCTTCGCCCGCCTTGCCGGTAAAGCCGTTGCCGGGACGGATGAAACCGCTGGTCTTGTAGAATGCCGGCATCACCGTGCCGTCATAAGTCATCTTGGCATTGGCGACGATGCCGCGCAGCTCGGCCTCTTCCCAGCGCGAACCGACGCCATCGAGAATCGGACCGACTTCGCCATGGAACGGCGCATCCTTGAGCTCGGTCACCGCGTGGCACGAGATGCAATTGCCCTTGGATTTGGTCTTCATGATCACCGCGCCGCTTTCCGGGTCGCCCGGTGCGCCCGACAGCGAAGTCGCAATGGCGCCGTAATCGTCGTAGGTCACATCCTGCGGGGCCACTTCTGCCGCGAGCGCGGCCTGCGCGCCCAGCGAGGCAACCGCCAGTGCTAGTGTCGTGAGCCTCATATTCCCTCCCTAAGTCGCTACCTTGTAATTTTTTGTATCAGGTTGCTTTGCGTACCGTAGTCCACTGCGGCAGCCGGACGCAACAACAAATTCATGAGTTTGAATTAGTTGATTTGAATCAATCGGTGCTGCCATCGTCGCGTTCCTGGATCATCCGCGCGTGGTATCGCTGAAAATCCTCGCCGTTATCAAGCAGATACCTCTTTTCCGCAACCCAAGTGAACCACTACCGGCTGACGCCGGTAGCATCATGTTTTCCATGTAGTTCGAGGTACTGAAGTATGATGTCGTCGGTCACGTTTCCCGAAGTGGTCGAGAAATACCCACGAGCCCAGAACCGGCGGCCCCAGTAGCGC
>JAVJTX010000063.1:0-52008 GCA_040220035.1 Roseovarius sp.
GATGTCGGCCACGATCCGCATCGACGGCTCGGGCGGATAGACATAGGTGTTGCGCACCATGAATTCCTTGAGGATGTCGTTCTGGATCGTCCCCGACAGGACCGACTTGTCGTGCCCCTGCTCCTCGCCCGCGACGATGAAGCTGGCCAGCACCGGGATCACCGCGCCGTTCATCGTCATGCTGACCGAGACCTGATCCAGCGGGATACCATCGAACAGCACCTTCATGTCCTCGACCGAATCGATGGCCACGCCCGCCTTGCCCACGTCACCCACCACGCGCGGGTGGTCGCTGTCATAGCCCCGGTGGGTGGCCAGATCGAAGGCCACGGAAACCCCCTGCTGTCCGGCGGCAAGGTTGCGGCGGTAGAATGCGTTCGATTCCTCCGCCGTCGAGAACCCGGCATATTGCCGGATCGTCCAGCGCCGGCCGGCATACATCGTGGCCTTCACGCCCCGCGTGAACGGCGCCTCGCCGGGGATCGAGCCCAGATGATCCAGCCCCTCGACATCCTCCTGCGTGTAGACCGGGCTCACGTCGATGCCTTCCAGCGTCTTCCACGTCAGGTCATCCAGCGTGCGGTTCTTCAGTTCCTTCTCGGCGATCTCGCGCCAGTCGTCCTTCTTCGATGCCATTGCCTTATCCTCTTCTCGTCCGGCCGGCGGCAGGGTCGCCCCCGCGCTCATCCGGCCCTGATTTTCAATCCTTGCCGCCCCGCACGGCCCCTGCCCGCCGGGCCGCGCCTGCGACTTTTTCCGCCCTCGCGGAATTCTGACTTCGCATCCCGCGCCCGACAGCCTATATCTGGGGCGACGGGAGTATCCATGCAAAGAACGTTAGCCCTTGTTTTCGTAAGCTTTTTGGCCACCTTCACCGTGGCCGGCCCGGTCGTGGCACAGGACGATCCGCCGCGTGACGACATCATCCTGCCCGGCGAAAACGTCGATCTGGAAGAGTTCATGTGGACCAAGCGGCCCCTCGTCGTCTTCGCCGACAGCCCGGCCGATCCGCGATATGTCCAGCAAATGGAATACATCAACGAACGGCTCGACGACCTCGACCGCCGCGACGTGGTCATCCTCACCGACACCGAGCGGGGCGCCGATACCGCGCTGCGCCGCGAATTGCGGCCGCGCGGCTTCATGCTGGTGCTGATCGGCAAGGACGGCACCATATACCTGCGCAAGCCGCTGCCGTGGTCGGTGCGCGAAATCTCCCGCGTGATCGACAAGCTGCCCATGCGCCAGCAGGAAGTGCGCGATCGGCGCGGCGGCGAAAGCTGAACAGCGCGCATCACCCCTCCCCCATCGCCGCGAACAGCAGGTCGCGGCGCGTGTCCATCACCATAACCGTGCCGCTTTCGCTGTCATAGGCCAGCATCGCGTCTGGACTCAGCAGCGCCCGGCGAAACGCCCCCTCGGCCCCGTCATCCATGCACGACCGCGCCTCGAGACCCGCGCGGCGCATCGCCATGCCGGTCGTCCGCGCCTCGTTGACCAGCGTGACCAGCGCGTCATCCGGCGCGACCCCGTCCGCATCGAGCGCCGCCCGCCCCTGCCTTGGCAAGGCCCACAGCATCTCGGGCACGGAGCCGGTCACCGGCATCGCCGCGCCCACATCCGGCCCCGCCAACCGGAACACCCCCGCCACGCAATCGCCCCGCGACTGGAAATACGCGGTCTCGCCCAGCGCGAACCACTGCTCCAGCCTTTCCCGCATCGCCGCCTCGTCCTCGCGCACGCAGGCCGAGAAGGCGACCAGCGCCGCCCCGGCCAGCATCACGTTGGAGACAAGGCCAGTACCCATGAGCCCTATTCGAACTCCATAATCACGTCATCCACCGCAAGGCTGTCGCCCGGCCCGGCGTTGATCTTCGAGACCACGGCCTTGCGTTCGGCACGCAGGATGTTCTCCATCTTCATCGCCTCCACGGTGCAAAGCGCCTGCCCCTCCTGCACTTCCTGCCCTTCCTCGACCGCTACGTTGACGATCAGGCCCGGCATCGGGCAAAGCAGCATCTTCGACGTATCAGGCGCCTGTTTCTCGGGCATTAACGCGGCCAGTTCGGCCTGACGCGGCGTGCGCACATGCACCTTCAGGTCGGCCCCCCTTGTGCGAACCCGGAACCCGCCCGAGATCTTGCCCACCTTCAGCACCAGCAATTCGCCATCCACATCCAGCTCGGCCAACTGGTCGCCCGGCGTCCAGCCGCTACTCAACCGGTGGCTGGTGCCATCCTCGAACGTCACCGTGGCGCCCTCGCGGTCGGCATCGACGGTCACCGGAAAGCTCTGCCCCTGCAGGGTCACGACCCAGTCGCTGCCCACATGGCGCTCGTGGTTGTCCATCCGGCCCGACACGCGCGTCCGGCGGATCTCGGCGATCCGGTGCATCGCGGCACAGCCCGCCGCCACCCGGCGCAGCGACGGCTCGGCCAGTTCCACCCCCTCGAACCCCTCGGGGTATTCCTCGCCGATAAAGGCCGTGGTCATGTCGCCCGAGACGAATTTCGGGTGATCCATCACCGCGCTCAGGAATGGCAGGTTATGCCCGATCCCCTCGATCTCGAAACTGTCGAGCGCCACGCGCATCGCTTCGATCGCGGTCGCCCGGTCCTTGCCCCATGTGCACAGCTTGGCGATCATCGGGTCGTAATACATGGAAATCTCGCCGCCCTCATAGACGCCGGTATCGTTGCGCACCGCCGTCTCGCCGCTGCCCGCTTCATCCTGCCACTTGCCGGAATCCAGCAGCGGCCCCGCCGACACCTCGACCGGCGGGCGATAGCGCGTCAGCCGCCCGATCGAGGGCAGGAAGCCGCGATACGGGTCCTCGGCATAAAGCCGGCTTTCCATCGCCCAGCCGGTCAGCGTCACGTCATCCTGCCCGATCGACAGCTTTTCACCCGCCGCCACCTTGATCATCTGCTCCACAAGATCGACACCGGTGATCAGTTCGGTCACCGGATGCTCGACCTGAAGCCGGGTGTTCATCTCGAGGAAATAGAAGTTCTTCTCGCCATCGACGAGGAACTCCACCGTGCCCGCGCTGGCATAGCCCACCGCATGGGCCAGCGCCACGGCCTGCTCGCCCATCGCCTTGCGGGTCGCCTCGTCAAGGAAGGGGCTCGGCGCCTCCTCGATCACCTTCTGGTTCCGCCGCTGGATCGAGCATTCCCGCTCGCCAAGGTAAATCCCGTTGCCGTGGCTGTCGCACAGCACCTGTATCTCGATATGCCGCGGCTGCGTGACGAATTTCTCGATGAACATCCGGTCATCGCCGAAACTGCTGGCGGCCTCGTTTTTCGACGCCTGAAAGCCCTCGCGCACCTCCTCGGCATTCCACGCGATCCGCATCCCCTTGCCACCGCCGCCGGCGCTGGCCTTGAGCATCACCGGAAAGCCGATCTGCTCTGAAATCTTCAGCGCCTCCTCGGCATCCTCGATCAGCCCCATATGCCCCGGCACGGTGTTCACATCCGCTTCCTTGGCGAGCTTCTTCGAGGTGATCTTGTCGCCCATCGCCTCGATCGCGCCCTTGGGCGGCCCGATAAAGGCCACGCCTTCCTTCTCCAGCGCGTCGGCGAATTTCGGGTTCTCCGACAGGAAGCCATAGCCCGGATGCACCGCCTCGGCCCCGGTCTGGCGAATGGCCTCCATCACCTTGTCGATGACGATATAGCTCTCATTCGCCGGCGGCGGGCCGATATGCACCGCCTCGTCGGCCATCTGCACATGCAGCGCGCTGCGGTCGGCATCCGAATAGATCGCCACCGTCTGAATGCCCATCTTGCGCGCGGTCTTGATCACGCGGCAGGCAATCTCTCCCCGGTTGGCGATAAGGATTTTCTTGAACATGTCTCAGGTCCTCTTCTCGGGTCTTGGCCGCGCGGCGCGCGACGTCGCGGTCACACGCGTGATGGCATCGCCACCACCTACGCAAAGCTCTGGAATGAAACGAAAAAGGGGCGGCCTGCACGATGTGCAAGGCCGCCCGTCAGGGGAAGGGTAACGGATAAGACGAAACGTCCTGGCCCCTTGGGGAAGGGCCACCACTACAAGGGCCACGCTGCACGCCCGGACGGCGCGCGCCAAGCCGCGCGTTACACGGATAGGGAGATCGGCTGCAATCCGCACAAATCCGGCGGTCGTGGGCAAGTTCATGCCCAAATCGCCGCCCATGAAACCGGCACCGGCCATCTCACCCGCCCTCCCCGTCAAACGCCTCGGGAAAGGCCGCGCGCGCCGCGCTCACGTCCAGCACCAGCAACGCCTCGTAATCCTCGGGGTCGAACGGATCCTCGGCGGGCTTCACCTCCCGCCCGAACAGCCAGCTCAGCCGCCCGGCATCGAGATTGCCGCGCTCGAACGGCTCATCGCCGAACTGCTCCCACAACGCCCGCACGAAACCCGTGTCGGCCATGCGGTCGGCCGGCCGCCGGTCGCGATAGCGCTCTCGCCGCACGATGGGCGTCGCCCCCTTGGGGTTGGCGCGCCGGACGGTGAACTGGAAATCCGATCCGGGCAGGCGCCCGGGAAAGCCGCGATGCTTCAGCATGGGGCGCCCTCCATCTCAACGGGGCGCGGTGCGGCGGTCAGGACGGGCCCAAAGGCCCGCCCCGTGTTCTCCCTCGCGGGATTACTTGTACTTGCCGGTGTAAACGGGCTCGACCGAAATCGGCGCCGGATCGACCACGACGAATTCTTCTTCTTGCTGCTGTTGCTGGCCACAGGCGGCAAAAGTTGCCACGATGCCGAGCGCAAGAATGCTCTTGATAGTCTTAGACATAAATGTCTCCTGTATGTGTACACATTTGGACGCCACGTTAAACGCCCCACCTGCCTCACGTGGGTCATTGCGGTCACTGGAGAGTAACCGGACTTCAGAATACCGGAATCGCCGGGCATTTGATACTTATCCACAGCGATGCCGGCGTCGTGTGACTCCAAAGCCTCAAACTTGGCCCCACTTGAGATTCGAGCCGCAAGATATTGTGTACGCATTAGAAAACCTCCCAGATACAGAGGCCGTTTTCGACCCTGTAGGCCTCGAAGACCTGCACCATTTCGGGGTCCGGCACGCCGAATTCCGAGGGCCTGTCGCCCACCGAGACGATGATCGTCGCGCCCGTCGCCTCGGCATCGGGGGCGTTCGGCAGGGCATAGGCGTTGCACAGATGCTCCAGATCGGCCGACACTGCCGTCAGCCCGGCCCCCTTGTGAAGGCCTGGCGCCACGAAGCGAAAGCGCAACACCGGCCCGCCGCCGCTCTCCTCCACCAGCGCCTCCTGCAACTCGGCCTCCAGCCCAGAGGGCAGCACGATACGCGCCTCCTCCGCCCCGGCCTGCCGGGCGCCCGCCGCGATCACCACCGCCGCGCAACCCATTGCCAGTCCTCTCATGACGCCCACCTGATCCACCTCTCCCGGTTCGCCGCATCCGCCAGCACGCCGGCAATCCGCGCCTCCGCCTGCGCCCGTGCCACCGGCCCGTCCACCTGCCCGCCCGCGGTCACCGCCAGCATGCCCGCCTCGGGCGCCACGCGCACCACCGGCGAAAACCCCTTCAGGCGCCGCAGCGCCCGCCACACATCCTGCCTGACCTGCTGCGCCAGCCGTCGCCGGCTGACCATGGGCAGCACCGTCTCCACCGCCACGTCGAACCGCGCCGGCCAGCGCCGCGCCACGGTCAGCACCCCCGCCTCCTCCACGATATGCCACCCGTCACGCGCCATAGGCCCCGAACCCTTGCTTCTTCTGGCTGAAAATATCCCGGGGGCGTGGGGGCTGGCCCCCACTCCCGCCCGATCCACAATCGTCACAGCGGAATATTGTCGTGCTTCTTCCAAGGCAGGCTGCGCTTCTTCTTGCGCAGGCTGGCAAACGCCCGGCTCACCCGCATCCGCGTGCTGTGCGGCTGGATCACCTCGTCGATGAACCCCCGCTCGGCCGCCACGAACGGATTGGCAAACCGATCCTCATAGCTCTTGGTATGCGCCGCGATCTTTTCGGCATCGCCAAGGTCGCCACGGTGAATGATCTCCGTCGCCCCCTTGGCGCCCATCACCGCGATCTCGGCGGTGGGCCATGCATAGTTGAAATCGCCCCGCAGGTGCTTGGACGACATCACGTCATAGGCCCCGCCATAGGCTTTCCGCGTGATCACCGTCACCTTGGGCACCGTCGCCTCGCCAAACGCGTAAAGCAGCTTGGCGCCATGCTTGATCACCCCGCCATATTCCTGGCTGGTGCCGGGCAGAAAGCCGGGCACGTCGACCAGCGTCAGGATCGGGACCTCGAACCCGTCGCAGCACCGCACGAACCGCGCGGCCTACCGGCTCGAGTCGATATCCAGACACCCGGCCAGCACCATCGGCTGGTTCGCCACAACACCCACGGTCCGGCCTTCAAGCCGGACAAACCCGGTGATGATGTTCTTGGCGAAATCCTCCTGGATTTCATAGAAATCGCCCTCATCCGCCAGCTTCCCGATCAGCTCCTTCATGTCATAGGGCGTGTTCGGGTTGTCGGGGATCAGCGTGTCGAGGCTCGGCTCCTGCCGGCCCGGCTCATCAAAGAACGGGCGGACGGGCGATTTCTCGGTGTTGTTGAGCGGCAGGAAATCCACCAGCCGCCGCACCTCGGCCAGCGCCTCCACATCATTCTCGAAGGCCGCGTCGGCGACCGAGCTTTTCTTGGTATGCGTGCTCGCCCCGCCCAGCTCCTCGGCCGTGACCTGCTCGTTGGTCACGGTCTTGACCACGTCGGGGCCGGTCACGAACATGTAGGAGCTGTCCTTCACCATGAAGATAAAGTCGGTCATCGCCGGCGAATAGACAGCACCCCCCGCACAGGGGCCCATGATCACGCTGATCTGCGGGATGACGCCCGAGGCCTCGATATTGCGCTGGAACACCTCGGCATAGCCCGCAAGGCTGGCCACGCCTTCCTGAATCCGCGCCCCGCCCGAGTCGTTCAGCCCGATGATCGGCGCGCCGTTCTGCAGCGCCATATCCATCACCTTGCAGATCTTCTCGGCATGGGTTTCCGACAGCGAGCCGCCGAACACGGTGAAATCCTGGCTGAAGACATAGACCTGCCGGCCATTGATCGTGCCCCAGCCGGTGATCACCCCGTCGCCATAGAGCTTCTGCTCCTGCATCCCGAAATCGATGCAGCGATGGGTCTTGAACATGTCGAACTCTTCAAAACTGCCCTCGTCGAGCAGAATTTCGATCCGTTCGCGCGCGGTCAGCTTGCCCTTGGCGTGCTGGGCGTCGATGCGTTTCTGGCCACCGCCAAGGCGCGCCTCGGCGCGGCGGTCCTCGAGTTCCTGCAGGATATCCTTCATGAGAGTCCTCTTCCCGGTTTTCGCCGGAAAATAGACAAGACGGCGCGGGATACAAAGCACAATTCGGCAAATTTGCAAATCTTTAGCAGAGCAGCCAAAGCTAACTGCAAAATTGGCAAACCACCCATCCGCCCTCCGGCCGCCCGTCCATGGTGCGTCACCGCACACCCCGGTGGCAGACAGCTATGCAACTGGCGATATGGACACCGCCGCGCCACGCGTTAGAGTGCGCCCCATGACCGACACCCCCCACGGGGCCCCGGCCGCTCAGACGGCAGCGGACCCGACGACCCCTCCCCCGCGACGGTTCCTCGACCGCAGCACGCCCCCGCATGTCCTGACGCTGATCTCGCTCTCGGCGCTGGCGGCGCTGGCGATGAACATCTTCCTGCCGTCGCTGCCGGCGATGGCGGCGCATTTCGACACCGATTACCGGGTCATGCAGCTTTCCGTGGCACTCTATCTCGGCGTCAACGCGGTGCTGCAGCTTTTCGTCGGGGCCATTTCCGACCGGATCGGGCGGCGGCCGGTGCTGTTGACGGGGGTGGCGATCTTCCTGCTGGCCACGCTGGGCTGCATCTTCGCCACCAGTACGGCGATGTTCCTCGTCTTCCGCATGTTTCAGGCGGCGATCGTGGCGGCGCTGGTCCTGTCCCGCGCCGTGGTGCGCGACATGGTGCCCGAGGCACAGGCCGCCTCGATGATCGGCTATGTCACCATGGGCATGGCCGTGGCCCCGATGATCGGCCCGGCCATCGGCGGCGGGCTCGCCTCGGTCTTCGGCTGGCAGGCCGCGTTCTGGGCGCTCTTCGTCATCGGCTGCATCACCCTGTGGCTCACATGGGCCGACCTCGGCGAAACCGCCCCCTCGCGCGCCGGCACCACCCTGCGGGACGAGCTGCGCGATTATCCCGAGCTGCTGAAATCGCCCCGTTTCTGGGGCTATACCGCCACGCTGGGCCTCTCCTCGGGGTCGTTCTTCGCCTATCTCGGCGGGGCGCCCTATGTGGGCGACCGGGTCTTCGGCCTCGATCAGGCCACCTTCGGGCTGTACTTCGGCGCGCCGGCCATCGGCTATTTCTGCGGCAACTTCCTCGCCGGGCGATTCTCGGTGCGGGTGGGTATCAACCGCATGGTGCTCTGGGGCACGCTGATCAACGCCGCCGGCGTCTCGCTCAGCCTTGCGCTCTTCTCGATGGGCTTCGGCACACCCCTTGTCTTCTTCGGGCTGATGACCTGCGTCGGCCTCGGCAACGGCATGGCCATCCCCAACGCCACCTCCGGCGCGCTGTCGGTCCGCCCCCACCTCGCGGGCACGGCCAGCGGGCTCTCGGGGTCGCTGATGATCGGGCTGGGCGCCGGGCTCTCGGCGCTGGCGGGCGCGCTGCTGACACCCGGTGCGGGCGCGGCGCCGCTTCTGTGGATCATGGTGGTCACCGCCCTCGGCGCGATCTGCGCGATCGGCCTCGTGATCCGGCGCGAAAAGCGGTTGGCCCTCGCGGGGTAGCCAATGAAAAGGGCCGCCCGGCAAGGGGCGGCCCAGTTCGTTACGGCCAATAGCCACGTTCAGTCTTCGTATTCCGGCATGTCCTCAAGCTCGCTGCGGCTCATGTCGGTATAGACCCGCAGGTCATCGCCGTTATCGGCGCGCTTGATCTCGACACTGTCGAAGGACACGGCGACGCTATGCTCGCCGATGCCGAGGAAGCCGCCGACATCGACCACGATGTTCTCGACCTGCGACGGATCGCTACCGACAACGGCCTCGTCGACCTCGCCCACGCGCTCCTGCTGGGCATAGAACCGGGCGCCGGTTAGTTCTTCGGCGGTAAAGCTTCCGGTTTCGGCATTGGCATAGCCGTCGACCTCGGTCCGCTCATCGCGGTTCTGGTCCGACGCGACCTGCTCGCCCTCGTCCTGTTCGGACTGCCGGCTTGCGGTCTCTTCGGTCATGCCGTCATCGGCCTGCTGACCGCTCTCGGACTGCGCCACGCGCTCGGCGTCGCCACCCTGATCGGACGGCTCGGTCGAGACGTTGCCGGTGATGGCCCCTTCGGATTGCTCATCGCTCTCCGACTGCGCCATTTGCTCACCATCGTCGGTCTGACCGCTCTGCTCGGCAGACGCCTGATCGATCGCGGCCTCATCTGACTGCCGATCACCCTGAGACTGTGCCTCCTGCTGATCGCCATCTTCACCGGCGCGGTTGATCGTCACCTCCGGCTCACCGGCACGGGTAACTTCCACCTTGGGCTCACCCGATTGCGTGACGTTGACCTTCGGTTCGGCCCGCTGGAACTGGATCGACGGCTCGGCGCGCGAAATCTCCACACGCGATGCGCCCTCCTCCGAGTCCGGCTGGTTGACCGTCACTTTCGGCTCGGCGCGCGAAAGCTGCACATCGGCCTCTTCCTTGGCAAGCTTGCCGGTTTCGCCCTGCGCGTATTTCTCGCCGGTCCGGCTGTCCTCGATCTGCACGCCGGTGGAGTTTTCCACGTCCTCGGCGACCTGGAGATCAAGCCGCACGGAAGGCGACGATTGCGAGACGGTCACGTTCGGCTCGGCCTGCCGCACTTCGACCTTCGGCTCGGCATTCGCCACGTCGACGCCCGGCTCGGGCATGGTGACGATGATCTCGGGCGCGGGCTGTTCGATGCGGATCGTCGGCTGGACCATTTCGACCGAAATCTCGGCCGGCTTTTCCTTTACCACGATCTCGGCGGCCTGCTCCTGCACGCTCACATCCGCACGGCCCGGGGTCACATCGACCTCGGCCTCGCCGCCATCGACATCCACCGAAGGCGCCTCGCGGTCGAGAAAGACGGTGCCCTCCACCGTCACCTCGTCGCTCAACTGAACGGTCGTCTGGTCACGCTCTACGGCGCTCATCTCGGCGGTTTCCGAGTCGCGGGCCACCGCGTTCTCGCCTTCGGCAAGCTGCATGTCGTTGTCTTCTGCGGTCGTCCGCAGCGCGGTCAGCGCGTCGTTGCACTGGGCCGCCTCACCGTTTTCCACGATCCGGGCATAGGCCTCGCGATCTTCCGGAGCGGCCTCGAACAGACGGTCGGGCGCAACGGCGCTGACCTCTTCGAGCTGGGCGCATTCCTGCGGCCGATCCTGAGCGACAGCGAATGGCGCGCCGAGCGTGACTGTCAGTGCTGTCGTCACGGCGAGCTTGGCTTTGCGGGATAGCATATGTTCCTCCTTTGAAATGTCTTCAGTGGACTCCCAACAAAGCCAAAAACCGAATGTTCCTTATTGATTCCCGGAGTTTCCGCGCCCGCCCGGCCATCGGGGGCAACGATTGCTTGCGCCCTGCAATTTGCAAATCTACCCTGAGCGAACCGCGAAACTGCAAAGGCCGCGCCATGCCCGCCCAGAAACTCTACGCCGGCGCCAAGCTGCGCGAAACCCGTCAGAAACTGGCCCTCACGCAAAAGGATTTCGCGTCCAAGCTCGGTGTTTCCCTCCCCTATCTGAACCAGATGGAGAACAACAACCGGCCCGTCTCCACCACCGTCGTGCTGGCGCTGGCGCAGGAATTCGGCTTCGACGTGACCGAGCTGTCCACGGGCGACGCAGAACGCATGGTCTCGGACATGCGCGAGGCGCTGGCCGACCCGGTCTTCACCGATCCGCCCCCGCTCACCGACCTGCGCCTCACCGCCTCCAATGCCCCGGCACTGGCCAAGGCCTTCCTCGATCTGCACCGCGCCTATCGCCAGACGCATGAGCGGCTGGCTTCACTGGACGAAGCCCTCGGGCGCGAAGACAGCCGGATGCAGCCTTCCCCCTGGGACGAGGTGCGCGATTTCTTCCATTACTGCGACAACTATATCGATGCGGTCGACCGCGCCGCCGAACGCTTTGCCGGCACCGACCGCGCCCGCCCCGTCCGCGAGATCGCCGAGGCCAAGCTCTCCACCCTCGGCATCACCATCAGCCATACCGACACCGGCAAACTCCGCCACTATGACCGCGACAGCCGCACGCTTTACCTCTCCTCCCGCGCCGAGCCGGAAACCCGCACCTTCCAGATGCTGCTGCAAATCGCGCTCCTGACGCAGGACAAGCTCCTGGAGGCCACGCTCGACCTCGCCCGCTTTCAGTCCGACGCCGCCCGCGCCATCGCCAAGATCGGGCTGGCCAACTATTTCGCCGGCGCCGCGCTCATGCCCTACACCGCCATCCTTCAGGCGGCCCAACAGCACCGCCACGACCTCGAGATCCTCGCCAACAGCTTCGGCGCCTCGATCGAACAGGTCTGCCACCGCCTCTCCACCCTGCAACGCCCCGGCGCCAAGGGTGTGCCCTTCTTCTTCGTCCGCGTCGATCAGGCCGGCACCATCACCAAGCGCCACTCAGCCACCCGCCTGCAATTCGCCCGCTTCGGCGGCGCCTGCCCGCTCTGGAACGTCCACCGGGCGTTCGAGACCCCGGGCCGCTTCCTGCGCCAACTGGCCGAAACCCCCGACGGGGTGCGCTATATCTCACTCGCCCGCGACGTCTCGAAACCCGGCGGCAGCTTCGGCGCGCCCGTGCGCCGTTTCGCCATCGCCTTGGGCTGCGAAATCAAACATGCCGACGCGCTGGTATATGCCGACGATCTCGACCTCACCAACGCCAAGGCGTTCGAGCCCATCGGCATCTCCTGCCGCATCTGCGAACGCACCCAGTGCCACCAACGCTCCGTCCCGCCTCTGGAACGCCGCCTGCAGGTGGAACCCGACGAGCGCGGCGTGCTGCCCTACACGGTGGATTGAGCGCGCCCGATCACGGATTTCCACGTCGCCGCCACAGTCCTGCCACGCCCCTCCGCCAGTCTACAGCCCCATGACCATGCGAGACCGCATTCTGTATGTGAGGTTCCTGCTGAAGGACCTGCCGCCAGTATCACCGGCCCGCCTGCTGATGGCGGCGGTCTTCGTCGGGGGTTGGAGCCTCCTGCGGTTGGTTGGCTGCCCGGCACCACAGGCCTTCGTCTGGGCTGCCGTGCTGGCACAGGCCGCACAGGTCTGGCACGTCTTGCCACTCACCGCCCGGCGCCCCCTTCCCATCGGCCGGGCAAGCTCGGCCATGAAATGGGGTGTCGCGGCGATCCTTACGCTAATGGCCGTGCAACTCTGGTGGGCCGATCCCCGGCTCAGCCAGCGCCTGATCAGCCTTTACTGCGCCGCCTATGCTGGGATCATGCTCATCACAGCACGGTCCACGACGGGCGCACTTGCCCGGATCATCGCGGGGCCGGATGCGGCGGACATGCCGTCCTGTGTCCACCGCCGCCTGCTTCACCTCTACGCCGGGCTGGCGATCATCGTTCTGGCCGTCAACGAAAGCCTGCTGGCGCTCGGCACGGAACTGGGCCCGCGCGTGGCAATCCTCTCCCTGCTGCCGATCGTCCTGCACTACACCTTTCAGATCGCGCTTCTCATGGCGGTCCAGCAAAGCGGCGACCGCGAAACCTGACGCAGGTCGCCCTCCACCAGACGCAAAACGCGCCGCCCCCGGGGGGCGACGCGCTCATTTTTCCTGTCGGGTCTGCACGCCTACTCCGACAGCATCCTGTAAATCTCGTCCTTCAGCGTCGCCCGCTTCTTGCGCATCTCGACCTCGGCCAGCTCCTCGACCGGTGCCACATTGGTCTCGGCCCGGTGCACAGCCCGGTTGACCTCGTGATACTCCTCCGCCAGCCGCGCGAAATGGGTGTCCTGCGACTTGAGCGTGGTGATCTTTTCCGCGTGCTCGGGGAATTCCTCGTGCAGCTCGTGCGGGGTGTGGGACATGGCGGCGCCTCCTTGTTGGTCCTTGCCCAACCCTAGACGCACCACCTGCCCCGCACCTTGATACCGATCAACCCCGCGAAAAAATCAGATCATGATATGGCGCATGAGCTCGTCACGCATGGTGTCGCGCTCCTTCATCATCTCCACATCCGCCTCCTGAGACTGCGGCTCCTCGTCCATTTCAGCCCGATGCGCGGCGCGCTGCAATTCGTGATAGCGCAGCGCCTTGGCGCGGAAATCCGGGTTTTCGGCTTCCAGCTTCTTCATCTGGTCGGCGTGGTCCGGAAACTCGTCGTAGAATTCCTTGGGAAGTTGCGACATGGGTAATCCTCCTTCGGGCACCGGTCTGGTGCCTGACAGGAAAACGCCCCATGCCGGCCCGCGGTTCCGGGCTCAGCGCTGCTCGGTCCGCCAATCGGGGTGCATCCAAGGCTCGGCATTCTCCGGCGGCAGGGGCGCGCGCCCGAGGATATGATCCGACATCTTCTCGCCCAGCATGATCGACGGCGCATTGAGATTGCCGTTGGTGATCCGCGGAAACAGGCTCGAATCCGCCACCCTCAGCCGCTCCACCCCGATCACCCTTCCCCCGGGATCGACCACGGCACCGGCATCATCCGCCCGCCCCATCCGGCAGGTGCCACAGGGATGATACGCGCTCTCGGCATGCTCGCGGATGAACCCGTCAAGCTCGTCATCGCTCTGCACGTCCGCCCCCGGCTGGATTTCATGGCGCACGAAGGGCGCAAACGCCTCCTGCTCGAACAGCTCCCGTGTCAGGCGGATGCATTTGCGGAAATCGGCCCAGTCGCTCTCCTCGCTCATGTAATTGAACCGGATCACCGGGTCGTCGGCCGGATCGGCACTGCGCAGGGTGACAGTCCCGCGCGACGCGCTCCGCATCGGGCCGACATGGGCCTGAAAGCCATGCCCCTCAGCCGCCGCCTGCCCGTCATAGCGCACGGCGATGGGCAGGAAATGAAACTGGATATCGGGGTACTCGACCCCCGCCTCCGAGCGGATGAACCCACAGCTTTCGAACTGGTTGCTGGCCCCCGGCCCCGCCTTGCCCAGTAGCCATTGCAAGCCCACCCACGCCTTGCCGTAAAGGCTCCAGTACTTGTAAAGGCTCACCGGCTGGCTGGCGGCCATCTGGATATAAAGCTCCAGATGATCCTGCAGGTTCGCCCCCACGCCGGGCCGGTCGGCCACCAATTCGATGCCATGTTCCCCCAGATGCGCCGCAGGCCCCACGCCGGACAGCATCAACAGCTTGGGCGAGTTAATCGACGACGCCGCAAGGATCACCTCCTGCCTTGCCCGGATCACCTGAACCTGCCCGCCGACAATGGCCTCGACGCCCACGGCGCGGCCCTCTTCGATCACCACCCGCTGCACCAGCCCGCGGACAAGATCGCAATTCTCCCGCTTCAGCGCGGGCTTGAGATAGGCATTCGCCCCCGACCAGCGCCGCCCCTTCCAGACGGTCATGTCGAACGGCCCGAACCCCTCCTGTTTCTCGCCGTTATAGTCGTCGGTCAGCTCATAACCGGCCTGCCCGCCCGCCTCGATGAAGGCGCGGGTCAACGGGTTGACCATCTGCCCCCGGCTCACATGCAGCGGCCCGTCATCGCCGCGCCAGCCCGGATCGCCGCCATGCCCGCCATCGTGCCAATTCTCCATCCGCTTGTAATAGGGCAGCACATCGGCATAGCCCCAGCCCTCGGCCCCCTGCTCGCGCCAATGGTCGAAGTCGCAGGCATGACCGCGCACATAGACCATCCCGTTGATCGACGACGACCCGCCGATCACCTTGCCCCGCGGACAGGCCAGCCGCCGGTTGCCCAGATGCGGCTCCGGCTCCGACTGGTAACCCCAGTCATACCGCTTCATGTTCATCGGATAGCTCAGCGCGCCGGGCATCTGGATGAACGGCCCGATATCGGTACCGCCATGCTCGACCACCAGCACCGACTTGCCCGCCTCGCTCAGACGATAGGCCATGGCGCAGCCCGCGCTCCCGGCCCCCACGATCACGTAATCCGCTTCCATCTCACCTCACTTCCCAAAGGGCTTCCGCGATACCGCCCCGGTGATTCCGCGAAGGGTCAAGGATGCCCCGGACTTGCTCCGGGGCACCGCGCCCTGGCGCGGCTCGTCCTTGAGGCTTCGGGGAATCGCCCCACACACTCGAATAGGTCTGCTGAGGACGCATCGCGCCCTCAGCGACCTCTCAGCAAAATCCAATACCTCGCCATGCACACCACACCACGGCCTGAACGCCTCCGCCCCGGCAGGACGGGGTGGGCGGGCGGGCGGCCTGCCGGGGCGGAGGCCCTCGCAACACATCAGAACGGCGCCTCCGTCGCGCCCATCCGCACATAGACCGACTTGACCTGACTGTAATGGTGGATGGCTTCCTTGGAATTCTCCCGCCCCACGCCCGAGGATTTCACACCCCCGAACGGCACCTCCGCCGGCGCGTCGTTATAGGAGTTGATGAAACAGCTCCCCGCCTCCAGCCGCCCGATCACCCTGTGCGCGCGGGTCAAGTCGGCGGTATACACCCCGGCCGACAGCCCGAATTCCGTGGCATTGGCCCTTGCCACCACCTCGTCTTCGCCCTCGAAACTCAGAACGCTCATGACGGGCCCAAAAATCTCCTCCCGCGCGATGGTCATCTCGTCGGTCACATCGGCAAACACCGTCGGCTGCAGGAAACTCCCCGCCCCCGGCGCCCGCTCGCCACCACAGACCAGCCGCGCGCCCTCCTCGATGCCCTTGCCCACATAGCCCAGCGCAATCTGCAACTGCGCCTCGCTCACCATCGGGCCGTAATTCGTGGCCTCATCCATCGGGTCGCCCATCACCACGCCGGCCAGCCGCTCTTCCAGCCGCTTCAGAAAGGCCTCCTTGATCCCTTTCTGCACGAACACCCGTGTCCCGTTCGAGCAAATCTGCCCGCTCGAATAGAAATTCCCGAGGATCGCCCCCGACACCGCGTCCTCGACACTCGCATCGTCGAACACCAGCATCGGGCTCTTGCCGCCCAGCTCCATCGTCACATGCTTCATGGCCTCTGCGGCGGCGGCATACACCTTCCGCCCCGTCGGCACCGAGCCCGTCAGCGACACCTTGTCGACCCGCGGATCGCCCACCAGCGCCCCGCCCACGGCACCGCGCCCTTGGATCACGTTATACAAACCGGCAGGCGCCCCCGCCTCCACCAGTATCTCCGCCACCTTCAACGCGCAAAGCGGCGTCACCTCGGACGGCTTGAATATCATCGCATTGCCACAGGCCAGCGCCGGCGCGCCCTTCCAGCAAGCAATCTGCGTCGGGTAATTCCACGCGCCGATCCCCACGCACAGCCCCAAAGGCTCGCGCACCGTATAGGCCCAGTCGCCTCCCGACAGCGGAATATGCTCGCCCGTCAACGACCCCGCCAACCCGCCGAAATACTCCAGCGCATCGGCCCCGCTCGTGGCATCCGCCACCAGCGTCTCCTGCAACGGCTTGCCCGTGTCCCACGTCTCCAGCACCGACAGTTCGCGGTTGCGCTCGCGCATGATATCCGCCGCCCGCCGCAGCACCCGGCCCCGCTCGGTCCCCGAAAGCCGCGCCCACTCCGCCTGCGCCGCCCGGCCTGAGGTCACGGCCTCCTCGATCACCGCCGCCGTCGCCTCGTGCACCCGCGCGATCACCTCGCCGGTGGCGGGATAGACCACCTCGATCACCGCGCCTTCGGTATCCTCGACATAACGGCCATTCACGAAATGGCTGGCCTGCGGTTGAACTGTCACGTCCGGGTCTTCCTTGTCCGATGCCGCCCCGGGCTGACCGGGGCGGCGGTGTTGCATTGGATCAGTGCGTCGTTTCCACCTTGTGGAAATCGAGGTCGCGGCCTTCCGGCATGCTGTCGATCGCCATCACCTCGCGCCGCTTGGTGGCGATGATGTAGATCACACAGGACAGGTACAGCCCGATGACGATGGCCCCGATCCACTGGATCTGCAGCCACTGGCTCTTGAAAAGCAGCGTCAGCGCGAACAGCGCGGCCACGTTGCCGGCGATATACTTGAGCTTGCCGAACCGCTCGACCGTCAGCGACAGGTTGTCGGTGTAAAGCCGGATCAGCGAGTCGAGCGAGTTGATCACGAAGGTCACGCCCACCACGATCATCGCGATGTTGATCACGCCCTGGGTCGGGATGTCGTTGAGGTGATAGTAATACAGCACCGAGAACCACACCGCGAGCGGGATCGACGGGATCACCAGCAGCGCCGCCAGCAATTGCCACGTCCTCAGCCCGCCCACAAAGCGCGAGGTGAACTGACCGATCATGATCGACCACGCGAACCACCAGAACAGATAAAAGGCGTGATAGTCGGTCAGCGGCAGCACGAACCGGTGCAGGTTGCCGAAATAGGCGCCGATATCCGAAATCGTCGTGCCGAACTCGCCCAGCCCCATGCCGGCATAGACCCACATGCCAAGGATCAGCACCATGAACGCCACGGTCGAGCCGACCGACAGGATGCGCACGTATTTCAGATCGGTCGAGGAATAGGCCGCCGCGAGGATCACCGCAAAGACGATCACGTAGAAGGTGAACACCACCGTCTCGCCATCCCCCATCCAAGGGATATAGCCCGGCAGGTAGATCAGGAACAGCGACGCGGTAAAGGCACAGGTGCCCACGATCACCACGTTGTTCACCAGCTTGACCACCGGGATGTCGAAGAACTTCACCCGCGGCTCGATCACGCAGAAATAGAACGACGTCAGGAAGTAGAAGGCCCAGATCAGAAAGCCCCAAAAGCCGAACTCCACCGCCAGCGGATTGGCGAAGGCATAGGCGGGCTCCTCGGCATAGCCGCCGAACTCGGTCAGCGGGAACATGATCAGCCCCACGTCGAGCCCCGAGGTGAACAGGATCGCGATGAAGGTGAACAGGTGCACGGGCGTAACGCCCACGCATCTGAGGTTCCACCACTTCACCACGCAAAACACCACCAGCGCAAAGGCCAGCAGAATGCCGAAAGATATGATCAGGTCCATCTTCGTCTCCCCTTCCCGCGCTCTGCGCGCGTGTCGTTAAAAGATGGAAGCGACCTTTAACATTTATTCTTGATTCATTAAACAAAAATTTAAATATCCATTCAAATTCTGGAATGGCGGTTTCACTTGAACTCGCTGCCACAATGAAGAAAATGGCCGCATGAGCCGCACCCGCATCCGCGATATCCGCCACGACGAACTGATCGACGCCGCGATCACGGCCACCCATGACGCCGGCTTTGCCGTCGTCACCATGGCCGACATCGCCCGCCGGGCCGGTGCCTCGGCGGCTTCGATCAACTACTATTTCGGCAGCAAGGAAAAGCTGATGGAGGCCGCGATGCGACGGGTGATGTCGACCCTCCGCCATTGCGTGATCGAGCGCCTGAAACAAGCCACCACCCCCGAGGAACGCCTCTATGCCGTGGTCTGCGCCAATTTCGACGACCGGCTGTTCACCGCCCGCATCTGCTCTTTCTGGGTACAGTTCTGGGCCCACGCGCCCTATGCCAAAAGCCTGTCGCGCCTGCACCGGATCAACCGGCTCAGGGTCCAGTCGCATGTCCGCACCGAGCTGCGCACGCTCGTGTCGCCCGAACTGCGCGAACCGCTGCGGGAATCGATCCAGGCCTATATGGACGGCATCTGGGTCGAAGTGGCCCAGAACCCCCGCCCGACCGATCCCGCCCGCGCCCGCGACACCGCCCGTCAGGTGGTCGCCACCCTGCTCGACGGCGCCCGCGGCTAGGCCCGCGCCCCGACCACCCGCGCCCCGGCCGCCCGCACAAAGGCGCCTCGGGGATTGGCTGTCGGCGGGAATGGGGGACATGGGATAATCCGGAAAATGGGCCCGAAGCGACGCTCCGGGCCAGCGCTTTACGTATTCTGCCGCACGACCAGAACGTCGCATTCGGCATGCATGACCACGTGCCCGGCGGTCGAGCCGATCACGTAATCGCGGATCCGCGGGTTGTGCGAGTTCATCACGATCAGGTCGCATTTGAACTCGGCCGCCGCGCGCGGGATGGCCCGGTGCGGCTGGCCCGTGCGCACCACAGAGCGGATCTTCACGCCCGAGGTCTCCTGCCCCTCCACGAACCCTTCGAGGTCCGGCAGGCTGTCCTCGGGCAGCACTTTCAGGTTGTCGCTGATCTCGGGCACCACGGTCAGCGCGATGATCTCGGCGCCCCCGGCGCGGGCCATCGAGACGGCCTTCGCCATCAGCTCGTCGGATTGCGGCGCGTGTTTCAGCTTGATCGGTACGAGTATTCGGGAATGCATGACTGTCCCTTTCCTTGTTCGGGTTGGGCGGGGCCGCTCCAATCGGCCCCGCCGGTCACTCTCACTCGGCCGGCGCGATGCCCTCGGGGCCCGGCTTCGGGCGTCCGTCGTCGGGGTCGGGCGTGGCGGAATCGCGCAAGGGGCGCTGAGCCAGCGGCTCCTCCCTCAACGCGCGGATCAGCCCCCACATCATGATGAACATGATGATCGAAAAGGGCAGCCCCGCCGCCAGCGACGCCGTCTGCAACGCCCCCAGCCCGCCGGAGGCCAGCAGCACCGCCGCCACCGCGCCCTCACCGAAGCCCCAGAACACGCGGTAGGACACCGGCGGCTCTTCCTTGCCCATCGAGATGAGCGTGGTCACCACCAGCGTGCCGCTGTCCGACGAGGTCACGAAGTAGGTGATGATCAGGATCAGCGCGACAAAGCTCAGGAAGCTGCCGAACAGGCCAAGGTCGAAATTGTCCATGATCAGGAACAGCGGCCGCGCGATGTCGTCATTCACCGCGGCGATGATGCCGCCATCCTGCACGAATTCCTGATGCAGCGCGGTGCCGCCGAAAATCGCCATCCAGAAGAAGGTGATCAGCGTCGGCACGATCAGCACGCCCACCGCGAATTCCCGGATCGTCCGGCCACGGCTCACCCGGGCGATGAACATCCCCACGAACGGCGCCCACGCGATCCACCAGCCCCAGTAGAACACGGTCCACGCGCCCTGCCAGCCGCTCTCCGGATCGGGGTTCACCCACAGGCCCATCGGAATGACGTTGACGATATACTCGCCCACATTGGTGATGAAAAAGCCCAGCAGAAAGACGGTCGGCCCGACGATGATGAAGACCACGATCAGGAAGATCGACAGCCACATATTCGTCTCCGACAGGATCTTGATGCCGCGCCCCACACCCGACACCGCCGACAGCGTCGCGATGGCCGAGATTGCCATGATCAGCAGATACTTGATCCACGGGTCCATCGGCACGCCGAACAGGTGGTTCAGCCCGGCCTGTATCTGCCCGGCCCCCAGCCCCAACGTCGTCGCCACGCCAAAGACCGTGCCGAAGATCGCCAGCAAATCCGCCGTATGCCCCCACGCGCCATAGATCCGGTCACCGAGGATCGGATAAAGCGACGCCCGGATCGTCAGCGGCAACCCCTTGCGATAGGCGAAATAGGCCAGCGCCATGCCCACGATCACGTAAACCGCCCAGCCATGCAGACCCCAATGCAGGAACGTCACCTGCATCGCGGTCACCGCCCCCTCCATCGAGTTGGCGGTGCCCTCCTCGAGAAACGGCGCGTTCTGCACATGGTACATCGGCTCGGCCACCGACCAGAACAACAGGCCGATCCCCATGCCGGCCCCGAACAGCATCGAGAACCACGCAAACGTGGTGAATTCCGGCCGATCCTCGTCCTTGCCCAGCCGGATCGACCCGAAGCGCGAGAAGATCAGGCCAATGACGAAGGCGATGAAAATCGCGATCGAAAGGATGTAGTACCAGTTCAGGTTGGCGTTGATCCACGATTGAACGGCAGAGAAGAACTTCCCCATCGCATCGGGCGCGAATACCCCGATCAGAACAAAGCCGAGGATCAGGATCTTCGACAATGTCGCCATCGGAGGGTTCACATCCCGGAATATCCCGGACGTCCCTATCTTCAGGCGGGATTCGTCAACTTTATCTTGCATTGCGTTTCCTCACTGTTTGCGGTCCCGCCGACGCTTCTTCCTGGCGTTCTTCTCTGTTGCGGTCCCTCGTCGTGTTGGCCCCGGGCGGCTCGTCCGCCCGGGGCCGTCCTGTTCATTCGCCTCTCGGATAGCGCTGGTGATCCTCCACCACGTTCAGGTCCATGTGGTTGCGCATGTACCGTTCGGAAGCCTTCATCAGCGGCTGGTAATCCCACGGGTAATACCCGCCCTGCCTGAGCGCCTCGTAGACCACCCAGCGCCGCGCCTGGCTCTGCCGCACCTGCGCGTCGAACAGCTCCATGTCCCAGCGCGCCTCGGCCTTCTCGGCAAAGTATTTCAACGTCTCGGCATGGGCCGGATCGTCCGCGAGATTGGTCAACTCGTGCGGATCGTCCTCCAGATCGAACAGCTGGTCGGGATCGAGCGCGCAGCGGTTGAACTTCCACTTCCCCTGCCGCAGGCTGACCAGCGGCGCATAGGACGCCTCGGCGGCATATTCCATCGCCACCGGGTTCTCGCGCGTCACGCCCCGGCCCTGCGGCTCAAGGCTCTGCCCCTCGATCCATGGCGCGATCTCGTCCATCGACACGCCCGCCAGCTCGCACAGCGTCGGGCACACGTCGATCGTGCTCACCGCCTCGGTCACCAGCCCCGGCTCCATCGACGGCGCCGAGATCATCAGCGGCACCCGCGCCGAGCCCTCGTAGAAGGACATCTTGAACCACAGCCCCCGCTCGCCCAGCATGTCGCCGTGGTCGCTGACGAACAGGATGATCGTATCCTCGACCTGGTTCGTTCCCTCCAGCGCCTCCATCACCTCGCCGATCTTGTCGTCCAGATACGAGATATTGGCGAAATACGCCCGGCGCGACCGCCTGATATCCTCGTCGGAAATGGTAAAGGACCGCCAGTCATTGGCGTCGAAAATCCGCTTGGAATGGTTGTCATGCGCCTCGTAAGGCATCGCCGGCACCTCGGGCAACAGGTGCTCGCAATCCTCGTAAAGATCCCAGTATTTCTTCCGCGCCACATATGGATCATGCGGATGGGTAAAGCTGACGGTCAGGCACCACGGCCGGTCGTCATGCCGCCGGCCAAGGTCATAGACCTTGCGCGTGGCGTTATAGGCGACCTCGTCGTCATACTCCATCTGGTTGGAAATCTCGGCCACGCCCGAACCGGTGACGCTCCCAAGGTTGTGATACCACCAGTCGATCCGCTCGCCCGGCTTGCGGTAATCCGGCGTCCAGCCGAAATCGGCCGGATAGATATCCGTGGTCAGCCGCTCCTCGAACCCGTGAAGCTGATCCGGCCCCACGAAATGCATCTTGCCCGACAGACAGGTCTGATACCCCGCGCGGCGCAGATGGTGGGCATAGGTCGGAATGTCGGCGGCAAACTCGGCGGCGTTGTCATAGACCCGGCTGTGAAACGGCAGCAGCCCCGACATGAAGCTCGCCCGTCCCGGCGCGCAAAGGGGGCTCGCCGTATAGGCATTGCGAAACCGCGTCGAACGCGCGGCCAGCTTCTTCAGGTTCGGCGCGTGCAGCCACTCCGCCGGACCATCGGGAAAGAGCGTGCCGTTGAGCTGGTCGACCATGAAGATCAGGATATTTGGCTTGCTCATGTGTTGGGGGGTCCCTCTTCCATAAAGGTGTCAAGATAGTGCATCATCACGCCGATCGCCGCCTCGGCGGACAGCGGATCGGCGCGTAGCGCCTGCCGGATGTAAAGCCCGTCGATCATCGCCGCCAGCCCCCTCGTCAGCACCCGCCCCTCGTCGCCGGCCACCTGCCGCACGGCGTAATGCAGGTTCGACCGCAGCCGCCTCTGATAGATGTTCAGCAGCCGGTTCGCCTCGTCCGATTTCTGCGCCTGAACGTAGAAATTCAGCCAGGCCGAAACCGTCTCCTGCCGGAATTGCCGGGGCGAGAAGCTGGCCCGCACGATCGCCTCGACCCGTTGCCGCGGGGTCTTGGCCATCACCAGCGCGCCGCGCACCTCGGCGCCGTAAAGCGACAGGATATGGCGCATCGCGGCGGTGAATATCTGCTCCTTCGAGCCGAAATAGTGATGCGCCAATGCGCTCGACATCCCTGCCCGCTTGGCGATCTGGCTGACCGTGACATCGAGGGTTCCACGCTCGCCGATCTCGTGGATCGTCGCCTCGACCAGCGCCGAGCGGCGTATCGGTTCCATTCCCACCTTCGGCATGGCGCGAGCCCCGCAATTCCCTGTTGCGTCACCCGGCGTAAACGTGTTTAATTGACTCGTCAATCAATAAAAACCGGGAGGACGCCACAGCTCTCGCACGGCCCCGCTCACCCAATTTTTCATTGCAGGGCAGGAAGCCGTCATACTAACGTCGCATCATGCAGCGACAAAAAATCGAATGTATGTTCGAGAGTTAACGACACGGGATTCACCGTCACTCCGGAACCACGGGACGAAAATTCGCCGCCGCCGCATCGCGGCGCGGCCGGTATATTGCAAGTGACCAAACAACAGGGAGACACCGAAATGGCACTTATCAAGGGCGGCCTTCTCGACCGCCGCGGATTTCTGAAAACAACCGTCGCGGCCGCGGCCGCCTCGAGCCTTCCGCTCGGCGGCGCCTTCGCCCAGACACCCAAGCGCGGCGGCAACCTGCGCGTGGCCAAGGGCCACGGCCAGACCACCGACACGCTCGATCCGGGCCAATGGGAAAACGGCTACATGCTGGCGCTCGGCTTTGCCGTGCACGGCCGGCTGACCGAAGTGGCCCCCGACGGCTCGCTCATCCCCGAACTGGCGGAAAGCTGGGAAGCCTCCGAGGACGCCTCGGAATGGCGCTTCAAGATCCGCAAGGGCGTCACCTTCCACGACGGCAAGTCGCTCGAACTGCAGGACGTGGTGAACTCGATCAACCACCACCGCGGCGAGAATTCCACCTCCGCCGCCGGTCCGATCGTGGCCCCGATCACCGACATCACCACCGAGGGCGACGACACGGTCGTCTTCACGCTTGACGGCGGCAACGCCGACTTCCCCTTCATCCTGTCGGATTACCACCTCGTGATCGCCCCCGCCGATGGCGACAGCATCGACTGGAAATCGGGCAATGGCTGCGGCAGCTACAAGCTGAAATCCTTCAACGCCGGCGTCAGCTCGACCTTCGAGCGCAACGAGAACCACTGGCGCGACGACGTGGCCTTCGTCGACACCTGCGAAATGCTCGCCGTCGTCGACCCCAACGCCCGCACCACCTCGCTCGTCTCGGGCGACGTGCACGCCATCGACAAGGTCGACCTCAAGGCCGCGGGCCTTCTGGGCCGCAAGCCGGGCGTCAACATCTCGTCCGTCGCCGGCACCCAGCACTACACCTTCGCCATGGACACCCGTGCCGATCCCTTCACCGACAACAATGTCCGTCAGGCCTTGAAATACGGCATCAACCGTCAGGAACTGGTCGACAAGATCCTGTTCGGCTACGGCTCGGTCGGCAACGACCACCCGATCGGTCAGGGCCAGCGCTTCTTCAACTCCGAGATGGAGCAGAAGAGCTACGACCCCGACAAGGCCAAGTGGCACCTCAAGGAAGCCGGGATGGAAAACGTCTCGATCAACCTGTCGGCCTCCGACGCCGCCTTCCCCGGCGCGGTGGATGCCGCCACGCTGTTCCAGAAATCCGCCTCCGAGGCCGGCATCGACCTCAAGGTCGTGCGCGAACCCAAGGATGGCTACTGGTCCGACGTCTGGATGAAGAAACCCTTCTCCGCCGTCTACTGGGGCGGCCGCCCGGTCGAAGACCAGATGTTCGCCACCGCCTACCAGTGCGGCGCCGCATGGAATGACAGCTTCTGGTGCAACGACCGCTTCGAGGAACTGCTGACCACCGCCCGCGCCGAGCTCGACGAGGACAAGCGCCGCGACATGTATTTCGAGATGCAGGACCTCGTCGCCAATCAGGGCGGCGTGATCATCCCGATGTTCGCCAACTACGTCTTCGCCACCGGCGATGCCGTGGGCCATGGCGAGGAAATGGCCTCGAACTGGGACATGGACGGCGAGCGCTGGATGGAGCGCTGGTGGCTCAACTGATAAGCCCCCGCGCGGTCATCGCCGCGTGACAGATCAGGCCCCGGCGGACCCGTCCGCCGGGGCTTTTTCATGGCCCACCCGTCGCAAGCCCCGTCACCTGCCGGCAGCAACGCATCGCCCACCACCGCGCTCGACGCGCCCCGCCCGGCTCACCACCGCCCCCGCTTCTTCTGGCCTGAAATATCCCCGCCGGAGGCAAGAAATCTCTTCCCAATGCCCCGCCCTCAATCCGTCTTCCGGTAACTGATCCTCGCCTCACGCCCCGCCCGGCTCACCGCCGCCCCGCTTCTTCTGGCCTGAAATATCCGGCATTAGGTAGCAAGCGCACCAAGATCCCCCACCGGGGGAGTGCTACAGTGCCCCCATGCAGGACCGCACCATAAACAACGCCCTACTGGCCTTGCGAAAGCAGGGTGGGGAAACTCAGGAACTGGCCGAAAGGCTTCTGGCAATGCGTGGAGTCAACCATCTGCCCCGCATTATCGAAAGCCCCGCCCGGCGCGGGGATATGAAACGCATGATCTTGGGGGCGCTCAGAGACGGTCCCAAGACACGGAAAGAACTGGTGGCCCATGTGGTCGAGCGCAGAACAGACGCCCCGTCAGACCGCCTGTATTGGCGCGTAGACGCTGCGCTGTCGAGGTTGCGGATAGGCGGGTTGGTGTGGCGGGAGGGGCGGATGTGGGGGATAGTAGAATCGCTTCGAAACCTATAAGAAGGCAGACTCAAAATTTTCCGGAGTGACTATGGACGCATTTCTTTACAGCGGATCAATGGAGCGAGGCTCTGATCTTAAGTTTATTAAGATGGTGTCGGGAGAGAAAAAATCTGATGATGTCACGCTAATTCTGTGCACTTTGGGTGGCAATCCCGACGCTGCTTACAAGATTGGTGCATATCTTCAAGCGAGGTACAATAGTGTGACCGTAGTCGTTCCGGGTCTCTGCAAAAGCGCTGGAACTCTATTGGCAATAGCTGCGAGTGAATTGGTCTTTAGCCCGTATGGAGAATTGGGGCCGCTGGACGTTCAAATGTCTAAGCAGGATAATCTGGTATCACTTGAGAGTGGCCTAAACATCATAGAGGCGCTGAGCACTGTCGAAGACCGCGCGCGGGAAACGTTCCATACGACAGTCGCGGAGGTGATATCTGGCAGTGGTGGTGTTGTTTCATTTGCTACAGCAGCTCAGTGTTCAGCAGAACTTGTGGAGTCCATGTACGCTCCAGTTTTTGCTCAAATTGATCCAGAAGAAGTGGGCTCACGATCACGTGCAATGAGGATTGGTGAGGATTACGGCAAGCGGCTTAACAGAAAATTTGAAAATTTGCGCAACCAAAACTCTATGATTGCGTTGTCTAGATCGTACCCTAGTCATGGATTCGTCATTGACATGACGGAAGCCCAACACTTGTTTAAACGTGTGAGGGAGGCTACAGAGGCGGAGAAAAACCTAGTTGATAAGGTTGAGGATTGTTGTAGATTTCCACCTAGTCAGCTAAAAATTGAATGTATCACTGATGAATTCGCTTTTGCGGGAAAGGGAGTTACTGGCGATGGAAAAACCGATTCTGCGAGTGCAGGAGAAGGAGGTTCTGGAAAGCCAAATGGAGGAAATTCTTCGGCAGCAAATGGAGAGAATCCGGTTCCACCCGGCAAAAAACACACTAAGGCGAGTAGCCCCAAGACCGGATAGTGAGCAGAGAGGCTCCCTCGCTAGTTAGGTCCGCTACTTCGATATAGATGGAAAGCCCCGCCGCTGGCGGGGCTTTATGTTTTAAGCCGCCCGCTGCCAATACCCCTTCCACGTCCGACTAACCGGCGCGCCCATCGCGTTCGCCACCAGACGGTGCGCCAGTTCGCCGTTGTCGCTGCGGCGGTTATCTTCCAGCCACGCGGCGTGGTTCGCGTACTGGTACAGGTACTGCGGCGAAACGTGGTGGTGCTGACCGGCTACCATGCGGCGCAGGCGGGAGAAGTAGCTTTCCGCCATGTTGGTATGCTTGCCGTGGTCGCTGTAGCACTCGCTGTGGTTCACGCGGTCCACGTTCCAGCCTGCGTGAAGCAAATCCCAATGGCTCGCTTCGTCGGCTGACATGGTAGCCATGCGGCAGACGTTCTCGTTTGCCAGCGCAACGCCTTCGCCCTCGTCCTTGGCGACGAAAGGCAGTGTACGGCCTTCACGCTCACGCATGGCGATAACCACGCGGCGCTTGCCGGTTTGGTTCTCTTTCAGGCGGCGGTCTTTCCGGTCTTCTTTGCGGTTTTCGGGGCGGACGTGACCGCCGAAATACGCACCGTCGATTTCGATGTGGCCTTCCAGCACTTCGCCGGTCTGAATTTCTTCTGCCATCGCTTCGCGCAACTTGTGGGCCAGCACGAAGGCGGTCTTGTACTGGCAGTCCAGATCACGGGAAAGCTGGATCATGGAAACGCCCTTGGCGCCGTTCACGATGATACAGATCGCGGCCAGAAGGTCCACGAAGTCCATCTTGCGGCTAGCAAAGATGGTGCCGGAAGTCACCGAAAACTGGTGGTGGCAGTTCTTGCACTTGAACTTGCGGCGGGTGGAAATGTCGTAGGTTTCCTCGTGGCCGCAGCGCGGGCAGATAGCCTCGCCATCCGTCTCGGGCCAACGCATTTCGCAGAAGGTGCGATAAGCCGCTTCCTCGCCTGCCTTGTAGATCTGGCGAAGGCTGAGAGTGCGCGAAGCTGCTGAGAGGAGAAAATGCTGGGCCATCATACTGTTTCCATTACCTATGTAACGGATATGGTACGTTGACGTATCTAATACAAGGGCATATGTAATAAAAAAGATACGTAAAGCACTATAGGTGATACATGCCCGCACAGAATGAATGGGAAACGAAGGCCGCGAACCTGCTGAAAGCGGAGCTAAAGCGTCAGGGAGTTACATACGCCCATCTGGCGGAAATGATTGGCGAGAAAGAAGTTAATATTCGCAACAAGCTATCGCGGGGGAAGTTTTCTGCGGCGTTCCTAATCCACTGCATGAGTGAGATTGGCGCGGAGGCTATACGCTTATGACATCATCACGCGTAGAGCGTTCGGCTTGTCCCCGACAAGTAGCTCCACGTCTGTTCGTGGGTCTTTGGGGACATACATCTTCTCGATTCTAAATTCTATCTCGGCTTGCTCTAATGCCAATTTAACAGCGTCTTCCTCTATTGAAAGGTTGTAAGGGTCCGACACCAAAAGAACCAGCCCGCGTATTGGCTGTCCGCGATAGGTCTTCGTGATAGTAACGTCCCAATTTTCGGCCGCCAAAAAAGCATTGTATATATCGCTAGCGTACGCTTCCGCATCAACGACTCCGCCCTCGACGCCGACATTAACCCTGCCGCTAACACCTCTCTTTAATATAGTTGTCAGTGTGTTCGATTGCCGATCTGACAAGCGACGATAAGCTGTTTTTTCCAGAAGCAATGCGTTTTGTTCTTTGATCTCAGCAATCGTCTTCTGGTCTTCCCGCCATACGAGCCAGGGTGCCAAAAAAAACCTCAACAAAATTATTCCAAAGGCCGAATAAATGAGGAAATTGGTCGTCTCTACATCTGTCATTTTGC
Source organism: Roseovarius sp. (assembly GCA_040220035.1). GTDB lineage: Bacteria > Pseudomonadota > Alphaproteobacteria > Rhodobacterales > Rhodobacteraceae > Roseovarius. The sequence continues at coordinate 28,837 of JAVJTX010000063.1, forward strand.
GCCCAAGAGCAAACTGGACAACAGGCACAGCAGCAAAGCCCAGAGCGTCAAAGACCCTAAGGGTTGGTTGAATAGCCTTGCCAAATATTCGACTAAGGAACGACATTCAGAATTAGTGCATGAAACCCATGCCTTGAGTCGAGTCCCCTTAATCACCGCTCAGCCCTCCGGCTGGTGCGTTTGATACATAAGGCCGGAAATATCCCCGCCGGAGGCATAAAATCTCTTCACAATGCCCCGCCCTCAATCCGTCTTCCGGTAACTGATCCTCGCCTCGTGCCCCATCAGGATCAGGTCCATCCACCCGCCCGCAAGATTGTCGATCAGGTAGCAATAGCTGTCCCGGTGCTGCGCGCTCGTCTGGATCAGCACCGGCCCCGACCCGGCGCTGTCCGGGCAATCCGCCTTCACGTCAAGATACATCGTGTCCAGATACCCCGCCTTGTAATAGCTGTGCATCTCGGCCCCCTGGATATAGAGCGTCTCGTTGGGATCGTCCGCCGACACCCAGTTGCCCTGCATCGCCGAGCGCAGCCCGGAATAGGCATCCGCTCCCAGCACCTCGATCTCGCTCACCGCAAGCTGCGCGGTGCTGTCGCCATAGCTGGTCAGGTCCCCCGTCACCTGCATCGGCGTGTTGTTGGGCAGCGCCTCCAGATGCGACAGGAACGCCCGCGGCGTCGGGTCGTCATAGCCCGCGAAATACTTCCAGCCATTCGCGATGAACGTGCAGGCCTCGAACCCGTCGTAGAAATCGCAACCCTGAAAGATCAGCCGGTCGGTGAAAGGCTCGCCATGCACCCCCCGGCTCAGCCCGCTGCGCAGCACCTGCCCCGGGCCGGCCTGCGCGTCCGCCGGCGCCGTCTCCACCACCACCGCCTGCACGGCACTGCGCGCGGCTTTCCCCTTGGCCACGCTCTCCTTGACCGCCTGCGCCTCGATCCGAAAGGAAAAGCTCGTCGCCGTCTCGCCGGTGTCGATCACCGCGAAATCGGCCGGCTCGTACCCCCGCGCCGCGCATTCCGTGTCGCCGACGATGGTATAGGCATCGCCCTGCGTGCAGAAACTGTACCCGTCGCCCTGGAAATCCTGCCCCGCCGCCGTCGCCCGGTAATAATAGTAGCGGTTGCTCAGCGTACCGCTCACCGGCTCGGCGCAGCCCCCCGGCGCGAGCGTCCACCAGCCTTCCGACACCCAGTCGCCGCCCTGCCTGTAACCGACCGACACCGACCGCGTCTCGCCGGTGCCGTTGCAGATCTCCAGCGCCGCCTCGGCCGATATCGGCCACATCGCCAGCGCCATCGCGCCGGCCGCATACAATCTCATGAAAATTCCCCCCGAAACCTGTCGCCTTGCAGGCCCGCCAACGGGCCCGGAATGTCCTACAGTTTCGTCGCCGCACTCGCCGGCGTCAATGCCCGCCGCTTGAGCACCGCCTCCCGCCAGCTGATGAAGCTGACGGCGGCCACGATCACCAGCCCGCCGACGATCACCCACGGATCCAGCGGCTCACCAAAGACGAACGCGCCAAGGCTGACCGCCCAGACCAGCTGCAGGAAGGTGACCGGCTGCGTCACCGCCAGCGGCGCCGCCTGAAACGCCCGCGTCATCGCGTAATGCCCCGCCGTCGCCAGCCCCGCCACCACCAGCAGGATTCCCAGCTCGGCCCATGTCGGCGTGACCCAGTTCAGCGCCGCCAGCGGCGCAAGCAGGATCGTCACCGAGATCGACAGCATCGCCACCACCACCGCCGGGCTGCACCGCTCCGACAGAAGTTTCGCGGCGATATAGGACGCCCCGAAGATCATCGCCGTGAAGACCATCGCCAGATGTCCCGGCCCGACCTCGCGGAACCCCGGCCGCAGGATGATCACCGCCCCCACCAGCCCCGCCACCACCGCAAGGATGCGCCGGACCGCCAGCCGCTCGCCCAGAAACAGCGCCGCGCCGATGGTGACGTAGATCGGCGACATGTAATTCATCGCCGTGACATCGGCGATCGGGATTCGCGCCATCGCATAGAACCACAGCACCACCGCCGTCATATGCGCCAGCCCGCGCAGGCCGAACAGGCCCCATGTCCCGCGGCTGAACCGGAACTCCCCGGCCCGCAAAAGCATCGGCACCGCAAATATCAACCCCAGCAGGAACCGCAGAAACGCCGCCTCGACCGCCGGAATGCGCGTGCCGAGGATCTTCACCATCGCGGTCACCCCCACCAGCATCAGCCCGGTCACGATCATCCAGCACACGCCCGCGATCGGGTTGCTGTGGCTGACAGGCATGTCCGGGGGCGACTCGTCACTCATGCGCCGCATTAACAGGACCCCGGCCGGTAATGTCGAGCAGGTTCTCCCCCGCCCGTCCCGCACCGGTTTACCCCGCCACCCTCCAGTGCACCTCGCCCGGATAGATCACCTGATGCGGCCGCACGTCGATCCCCGGTCCGGTCAGCGTCTCGATATCCTCCAGCTTTCCCGCCTCCGGGCAACCCGGCTCCAGCGCCGGGTTCCAACTCACCCCGTCTGCCCCCTGGGGGCCGCGCGGTTGAGCACGTCGCTCCATTCCGGATGCCGGCGAAACTGCGCGGCGGCGAACGGGCACAGCGGCAGGATCTGCTTGCCCTGTTCCCGCGCCATCTCGACCGCCCGCTCGACCAGCGCCAGCCCCACACCCTGCCCGCGATAGACATCCGGCACTTCCGTATGGTCGATGATGATCAGCCCCTTGCCGGCCGCCGAATAGGTCATCTCCGCTTCCGGCCCGATCCCGATCCTCGCGGTGAAACGGCCCTTGCCGTCACCCGTGTGATGTTCAATTTCCATGATGCCGCGCCCTTTCGCCAACATATGCCCCCGATTATGCATCAGGTAGCATAGGATCGCGAAACCGCAATCGCCATTGCCGCGCATTGGCTGTGCTTTGCCGACGCACAGCGCCTACATCCAGATCAGTTTCACCGCGATCGCCCACATGGTCAGCCCAACGACAAGGTCCAGCACCCGCCAGCTTCCCGGCCGCCGGAAAATCGGCGCCAGCACGCGCGCCCCATAGCCCAGCCCGAAGAAGAACACGAAACTGGCCGTGACCGCCCCGATACCGAACCCCAGCCTGTCTCCATATTGCGCACTGACCGACCCCAGCAGAACCACCGTATCGAGATACACATGCGGGTTCAGCCATGTCAGCGCCAGACAGGTCAGCAGCGCGCTCCGCAGCCCCGCCTTGCCCTCGCCCGCCTCCAGAACCTCTCCGCCCTTCCACGCGGCCCAAAGCGTGCGCGCCCCGTACCACGCCAGAAACGCCGCGCCCCCGAACCGCATCACCGTTTCAAGCCCCGGCACCGCCTCCGCCAGCGCCCCGAACCCGGCCACGCCCGCCGCGATCAGCACCGCATCAGACAGCGCACAGGTCAGGCAGACCGCAAAGACATGCGCATTGCGCAACCCCTGCCGCAGCACGAACGCATTCTGCGCCCCGATCGCCAGGATCAGCGAAAACCCCAGCGCGAACCCCGCGATATATGCCTGCATCCTGCCCTCCGGTCGTCAGCGCTTGACCGGCCTAGCCCGGCGGGACACATTACGCAAACGAATGATCTTTATTCAGCATCAGGTTTTCTAATGCATTTCGATCCCGCCCAGCTCGCCGCCCTCTCCGCCGTCCTGCGCCATGGCGGGTTCGAAGCGGCGGCGCAGGATCTCGGCCTCACCCAATCCGCCGTCTCGCAACGCATCAAGGCGCTCGAAACCCGCGCCGGGGCCCAGCTCGTGACCCGCGCCAAACCCTGCACCGGCACCGAGGCCGGCCGCCGCCTCGCCGCCCATGCCGATCAGGTCGCCCTGCTCGAGGCGCAGCTCTCGGGCGATCTCTCGGCCCTCGCGCCGAAACCGCAAACCCGCATCCGCCTCGCCCTGCCCGCCGACAGCCTCGCCACGTGGTTCCTCGACGCGCTCGGCGACCTGCCCGACCACCTTTTCGAACTGTCGATTGACGATCAGGACCATTCCGCCGACTGGCTCCGCCGGGGCGAGGTCCTCGGCGCCGTCACCGCCCAGCCCGACCCGGCGCCGGGCTGCGATGCCCTGCCCTTGGGCGCGCTGCCCTACGTCGCCACCGCCAGCTCCGCCTTCATTGCCCTCCACTTCCCCGCCGGCGTCACGGCAGAGACGCTGGCCCGCGCCCCCATGCTCCGCTTCAACCCCAAGGACCAGCTTCAGCACCTCTGGATCGAACGCGTCACCGGCACCCGCCTCTCCCCGCCGACCCACGGCCTGCCCTCCTCCGAGGGCTTCGTGCAGGCCTGCCGCCTCGGAATCGGCTGGGGCATGAACCCGGTGCCGCTGGTCGCCCGCGACCTCGCCGATGGCCACCTCGTGGCGCTGGCCGACGGCGCCCGGATCGACACGCCCCTCTACTGGCAAACGCCCCGGCTCATGGCCCCGGCACTGGCCCCGCTCACCCGCGCGGTGAAACGCGCGGCACGCAGGCACCTGTCGGATCACCCGTAGGGTGGGTGCCAACCCACCTGCTCCGCCCCCGGATCTTCACGGTTGACAGGCACGGCCATCTTCGCGACACTGCGGATGCAAGCCATTGAAGAAGAATACATTTTTTTCGAATTTCATTTCAAACCGCGCGCGTGCCGGCACCTAACCTGCCGTCCGGCGCAAAGATTTCAAGAAGGAGTATACCCATGACTCTTGTTTCCAAAACCATCACCACCAGCTTCGGCATCGCCAAATCCCTCGCCCTCCTCGCCTTTCTCTGCCTGCCCACCGAAGGCCGCGCAGATGACATGAGCCTCTGCATCACGCTCGACCGGGTTTGGGGCGACAAGTGCGGTCGCAACGATTCCCTGCACATCATCGTCACCAACAACTGCCCCTCCGCGACCTTCATCAAGATGTGCATCGAAGAGAAGGACGGCGGCTGGTCCTGCGGTTCAGACAACAACCTCGAACGCGGCGGCACCAACCGCGGCTTCTGGGCCTGCAGCGCGACCGGAGACTACAGCTACGCCGCCTGCACCGGCGGTTATTCGGAATGCGGCTTCAAACGGTAACGCGCCGCCCCGGCCGCCGGGCCGGGGCCACCCCACCATTTCCCCGCACCGACGCAATACCGACAAAATACCGACGTTATACCGACGTTGGATTTTCCCCCATCCCCAACAAAAACGGCGCCCCGAGGGGCGCCGCTCCAAACCACTTGATCTGCCCGGAGTTTACTCCGCCGCAAGCTGGTTCATCACCTCGTCGGACGCCTCGAAATTCGTGGTGACACGCTGCACGTCGTCATCGTCCTCCAGCGCGTCGATCAGCTTCATCAGCTTCTCCATCCCCTCGAAATCCATCTCGGTCGTGGTGGTCGGTTTCCACACCAGCCGGGTGGTCGTGCTCTCGCCAAGCTCCGCTTCCAAAGCGTTCGACACATCGTTCAGATCGGTATCGGCACACCAGATGGTGTGGCCATCCTCACTGCTTTCCACATCCTCTGCCCCGGCCTCGATCGCGGCCATCATCACCGTATCGGCATCGCCCACCTCGGCCGGATAGGTCACCTCGCCCTTGCGCTCGAACATGAACCCCACGGAACCCGTCTCGCCAAGGTTGCCGCCGTTCTTGGTAAAGGTCGAGCGCACATTGCTGGCGGTCCGGTTCCGGTTGTCGGTCATCGCCTCGACGATCACCGCCACGCCATTGGGGCCGTACCCCTCATACCGGACTTCCTCGTAATCCTCGCCCTCACCGCCAACGGCCTTCTTGATCGCCCTGTCGATATTGTCGTTCGGCATCGACTGCGATTTCGCCTGCTTCACCACCAGCCTGAGGCGCGGGTTCTTCTCCGGATCCGGGTCGCCCATCTTGGCGGCGACGGTGATCTCCTTGGAAAGCTTGGAGAAAAGCTTGGCCCGCACGGCGTCCTGCCGCCCCTTGCGGTGCTGGATGTTTGCCCATTTGGAATGGCCGGCCATGTGTGCTTCTCCGTCAGATGTCAGTTGCTCGGCACGTCTATAAATCACGCCCCGCCTGCCCCGCAAGCCGGTTGCGTTCATGCCCCGAATAAGCTTGGCTGCATCTATTCTTGGAGGCGCGCCGTGACAACCGACCAGATCATCCTTTTCTCGCTCTTCGGGGCGGTCTTCGCCCTGCTGCTTTGGGGGCGCTACCGCTATGATATCGTGGCGTTTTCCGCGCTCTTGGTCGGCGTGGTTCTCGGTGTGGTACCCACCGAAGACGCGTTTTCCGGCTTCGGCCACCCGGCCACGATCATCGTCGCGCTGGTGCTGGTCGTCTCGGCCGGCCTCGTGCGCTCCGGCGCGGTGCACCTGATCACCCGCACCATGGTCGACAGCTCCCGCAGCCTCGGCGGCCACATCGCCCTGATGGGCGGTATCGGCGGCGTGCTCTCGGCCTTCATGAACAACGTCGCGGCCCTTGCCCTGTTGATGCCCGTCGACATCCAGACCGCCCGCAAGGCCAAGCGCGCGGCAGGCCTCAGCCTCATGCCGCTCTCCTTCGCCACGATCCTCGGCGGCATGGCCACGCTGATCGGCACGCCGCCCAACATCATCATCGCCTCGATCCGCGAGGATGCGCTCGGCGCCCCCTTCGCCATGTTCGATTTCGCCCCCGTCGGCGCGGTCACGGCGCTCGCGGGGCTCCTCTTTGTGGCCCTTGTCGGCTGGCGCCTGATCCCGCAGCGCGAGGATGCCGTGCTCGAAGCCTCGGAAATCTCCGACTATATCGCCGAACTCACCATCCCCGAAGGCTCCGACCTGATCGGCAACCGCCTGATCGAACTCGAAGACGCAGCCAACAAGGCCGATGTCGCCATCCTCGGCGTGATCCGCGACGGCAAGCGCCGCTATGGCGCGGCGATCAACACCATGCTGAGAGAGGGCGACGCCCTCGTGCTCGAAGCCAAGCCCGACGCGCTCGACGAGTTCCGCTCCGCCCTCTCGCTCGCCTTTTCCGACAAGCAGCGCGAAGACCGTCTTCAGGCCGAGGGCGACGGCCTCGACATACTCGAAGTCGTGGTGCCCCAGACATCCCGCCTCGTCGGGCGCACGGCCCAGAGCGTGGGCCTGCACTGGCGCCAGCAATCGGTGCTGATGGGCATCTCGCGGCAGGGCCGCAAGATCACCAGCCAGGTGCGCAACACCACCATTCAGGCGGGCGACATCCTGCTGCTGCTGGTGCCCAAGGCCACCGGGCGCGACGTGACCGACTGGCTGGGCACACTGCCGCTGGCCGACCGGGGGCTGGCTGTGACGCAGGACAAGAAGACATGGCTCGCCATCGGCCTCTTCGGCGCGGCGGTTCTGGCGGCCTCGGTGGGACTGCTCTACCTGCCCATCGCGCTGGGGCTGGTGGTGATGGCCTATGTGCTCACCCGGATCGTGCCCCTGAACGAGCTTTACACCCATATCGAATGGCCCGTCGTCGTGCTCTTGGGCTCGATGATCCCGCTCGGCGCCGCGCTCGAAAACGTGGGCGGTACCGAGCTTATCGCCGGCGGCCTTGTGGCGCTGACCGAAGGCATGCCGGCCTGGGTCATCCTGACCGTGCTGATGATCGTCACCATGAGCCTGTCGGACGTGCTCAACAACACCGCCACCACCATCGTCGCAGCACCCGTGGGTATCCAGATGGCACAGGGCTTGGGCGTCTCGCCCGACCCCTTCCTGATGGCCGTGGCGGTCGCCGCTTCCTCGGCCTTTCTCACCCCCATCGGCCACAAGAACAACACACTCATCCTCGGCCCCGGCGGCTACAAGTTTTCGGATTACTGGCGCATGGGCCTGCCGCTGGAAATCCTGGTGGTGGCGGTGTCGATCCCGGCCATCCTCCTCTTCTGGCCGCTCTGAACCGCACTGGCCGAAGTGGGGGCCAGCCCCCACACCCCCGGGATATTTCTGGCCAGAAGAAGCATGGGCCCGGCGTTATTTTCCTGACCCGACAGCGTCTTCGGAGGCCACCCTTACCGCGCCACAGGGGCAGGCGGGGCGGGGGCGCACAGCATCGCCTCTTGCCCTCGCCTCTCCGCCGCCCTAACACCGAATAATGAGACTCCTGTATCTGGGCGATGTAATGGGCCGCGCCGGGCGGCGGGCCGTGACCGAAAACCTGCCGCGGCTCAAGGCCGAATGGCGGGTCGATTTCACGGTGGTGAACGGCGAGAACGCCACCGGCGGAATGGGGCTTTCCGGCGAGCACGCCAAGCTCCTGCTCGACGCCGGCGCCGATTGCCTCACGCTGGGCGATCATGCCTTCGACCAGAAGGACATGCTGCAATTCATCGAAAAAGAGCCGCGCATCGTCCGCCCCCTCAACTTCGCCAAGGAGGCGCCGGGCCGTGGCCACCGGGTCTTTACCGACGGGCGCGGACGCAAGGTGCTGGTGGCGCAGGTGCTGGGGCAGGTCTTCATGAAACGCGCCTTCGACGACCCGTTCAGCGCCGTGGAACCAGTGCTGAAAGCGCATGTTTCGGGCGGCGGCGTGCAGGCCTCGCTCGTAGACATGCATTGCGAGGCGACCTCGGAGAAGATGGCGATGGGCCATTTCTGCGACGGCCGCGCCAGCGTCGTCGTGGGCAGCCACACCCACATCCCCACCGCCGATGCCCAGATCCTGCCCGGCGGCACGGCGTTCCAGGCCGATGCCGGCATGTGCGGCGACTATCTCAGCGTCATCGGCATGGACAAGACCGAGCCGATGCGCCGCTTCATCACCGGCATGGGCAAGACCCGCTTCACGCCCGCCATGGGCGAGGCGACGCTCTGCGGGCTCTTCATCGAAACCGACGACCGGACCGGCAAGGCCGTCTCCGTCTCCATGATCCGCGACGGTGGCAGGCTGCAGCAGGCCGCACCGTGACGGGCAACCCGCTCTACGTTCTGGTGCTGTTTTTCATGGGGGCGGGCTGGGGCCTGACCGTGCCGCTGGCCAAGATCGCCACCAGCACCGGGCACCAGCCATACGGGCTGATCTTCTGGCAACTGGTCATCGTCGTCGCCGTCCTTGCCCCCATGACACGGTTCTCGGGCAAGCCCGTGACGCTGAAAGCCCACCACTTCAGGCTGTTCATCGTCGTGGCCCTCACCGGCGCGGTGCTGCCCGACGTGTTCTTCTATCTCACCGCCTCCAAGCTGCCCGCCGGGATCCTGTCGATCCTGATGTCGACGGCGCCGCTCTTTTCCCTGCCGATCGCGCTCGCGCTCGGCAATGACCGGTTCTCGTGGGTGCGCCTGACCGGGCTTCTCTTCGGCATGGCGGGCGTGATCCTGATGATCGGCCCCAAGGCCAGCCTGCCCGACCCGGCGATGACCGTCTTCGTCTTCCTCGCCCTGCTCGCCCCGCTGCTCTACGCCACCGAGGGCAACATCGTCGCCCGCTGGGGCACCTACGGGCTCGACCCGTTCCGCACCATCGTCGGCGCCTCGGCGGCCGGCGCCGTCATCACGCTGCCCATCGCCATCCTCTCGGGCCAGTGGATCAACCCGCTGAATGCCTTCGGCACCCCCGAGGCGGCGCTGGCGCTGGGGGCTGTCACCCACGGGCTTGTCTACGCGGCCTATGTCTGGCTGGTCGGGCGCGCGGGCTCGGTCTTCACCTCGCAATCGGCCTATATCGTCACCGCCTTCGGCGTGGTCTGGTCGATGCTGCTTCTGGGCGAGCGCTACTCGGTCTTCGTCTGGGTCGCGCTGGCACTGATGCTGGGCGGTATCTTCCTTGTCCGGCCCCGGCCCTCGTTCCGGCTGGGCGTGCCGAAAGAGGCCCCCCGCCTGCGCGCCTGCGACGAGGCCGGCCCGTCATGATGCCCGACGCCGTCGCGCGGCGCCTTTCGCTTGTCACGGCCCTTGTCGTCATCGGCGCGGGCTGGGGGCTGACCACGCCACTCACGAAGATCGCGGTCAGCGAAGGCTATCGCCATTTCGGCCTGATCTTCTGGCAACTGGTCATAACCGGCGCCCTGCTGACCGCCGTCACCCGCCTGCGCGGGCGCCGCGTGCCGCTCAGCCGGGCCGATTTCCGCGTTTACCTGCTGATCGCCGTGATCGGGACCATTCTGCCGAACTCCGCCTCCTACGCGGCGGCGGTCGAACTGCCGGCCGGCGTGCTGGCGATCCTGCTCTCGACGGTGCCGCTCTTCGCCTTCCCGGTGGCCATCGCGCTCGGCAATGACAGCTTCGGCTGGACGCGGGCGCTGGGGCTGCTGTTCGGGCTGGGCTGCGTGTGGCTGATCGTCGGGCCTGATGCCAGCCTGCCCGACCCGGCGATGGCGGCCTTCATCCCGCTGGCGCTGATTGCCCCCTTCTTTTATGGGCTCGAGGGCAACGTGGTGGCCCGCTTTGGCGCCAACGGGCTCGACCCGGTCCAGATGCTGGCGGGCGCCTCGCTCGTCGGCGTGCCCATCGCGCTGACACTTGCGCTGGTCACCGGCCAGTGGATCGACCCGCGCGGGCCATGGGGCGCACCCGACGCGGCACTCGCCGCCAGCGCGGTGGTCCACGGCATCGTCTATGCGGGCTATTTCTGGCTGGTCGCACAGGCCGGGCCGGTCTTCGCGGCGCAGGTCTCGTACCTCGTCACCGGCTTTGGCGTTGCATGGTCAATCACGCTGCTCGGCGAAAGCTATTCGCCTTATATCTGGGCGGCGCTGGCCCTGATGCTCGTCGGCGTGTTCCTCGTCCAGCCGCGACCGCGGATCGCACTTGCCCCGCTGCCCCCCATCGGGAAAAATGCTTCACAACGGGAATGGGACAGTCAGGTCTGATGCAGTTACTGGAACTTTCGCAGACGGGACAGGCCCTTGTCACCCTTGGCGTGGTGGCCGTCATGTTCGTGCTGTTCATCCGCGAGATCTATCCGACCGAGGTGGTCGCGATCTCCGGTGCCGCCGTGCTGCTGGCGCTGGGGCTGCTGCCCTATGAGGCCGCGCTCGATGTGCTGTCGAACCCCGCGCCATGGACGATCGTGGCCATGTTCATCGTGATGGGCGCGCTGGTGCGCACAGGCGCGCTCGACTGGTTCACCCAGCTGGCCGAGGCACAGGCCGAGACCCGGCCCGCGCTCGCCATCGGCGCGCTGATGGCCTTTGTCATGATCGCCTCGGCCTTCGTCAACAACACGCCGGTCGTGGTGGTGATGATCCCGGTCTTCGTGCAACTCGCGCGCAAGCTCGACATCTCGGCCAGCAAGTTCCTGATCCCGCTCAGCTATGCCGCCATCCTCGGCGGTTGCCTGACGCTGATCGGCACCTCCACCAACCTGCTGGTCGACGGCGTCGCCCGCACCAGCGGGCTCGAGGCCTTCTCGATCTTCGAAGTCACGCCGATGGCCATCATCCTTGCGGCATGGGGGGCGATCTACCTGCGCTTCGTGGCGCCCCGCCTGCTGCCCGACCGCGCCAGCATGGCGACCCTGCTGACCGACCGTAAATCCCGCAAGTTCTTCACCGAGGCCGTGATCCCGCCCGAATCGAACCTCATCGGCCGCGAGGTCAACGGCGTCCAGCTTTTCAAGCGCGAGGGCGTGCGCCTCGTCGACGTGATCCGTGGCGACCTGTCGCTGCGCCGCAACCTCGACGGCGTGATGCTCGAGGTCGGCGACCGTGTCGTCCTGCGCACGCAGGTGACCGAGCTGCTCAGCCTCCAGCGCAACAAGAGCCTCAAGCGCGTCGATCAGGTCTCGGCGGTCGAGACCAGCACCGTCGAGGCCCTGATCACCCCCGATTGCAAGATGGTCGGCCGCCGTCTGGGCGCCCTGCGCCTGCGCCGGCGCTTCGGGGTCTACCCTCTGGCGCTGCACCGCAAGGACAAGAATATCGGCCGCCAGCTCGACGATATCGTCGTGCAGGTGGGCGACACGCTGCTGCTCGAAGGCGCACCGGAAGACATCAACCGCCTCGCAGCCGAGATGAACCTCGTCGATGTTTCCAAGCCCACCGAACGTGCCTACCGCCGCAGCCACGCGCCCATCGCCATCGGAGCGCTGGCCAGCATCGTGGTCATGGCCGCGCTCGGCGTGGCCCCGATCCTGTTGCTTGCGGTGCTGGCGATGGCAGTGGTCTTCCTCACCCGCTGCGTCGACACCGACGAGGCGTTCGGCTTTGTCGACGGGCACCTGCTGGCGCTGATCTTTGCCATGCTCGCCATAGGGGCCGCGCTCAAGGCGTCGGGCGCGGTCGAGCTACTCGTCACCCAGGTGGCCCCCATTCTCATGCATACCTCGCCCTTCCTGACGATCTGGGCGGTCTACCTGCTGACCAGCGTCCTGACCGAGCTGGTGTCGAACAACGCCGTCGCGGTGGTCGTGACCCCCATCGCCATCGGGCTGGCCGAGGCGCTGGGATACGACCCCCGGCCGCTGGTGGTGGCGGTGATGATCGCCGCCTCGGCCAGCTTTGCCACGCCGATCGGCTACCAGACCAACATGATGGTCTACGGGCCGGGCGGCTACAAGTTCACCGATTTCATCAAGGTGGGCGTCCCGCTCAACCTCTCGATCGGGCTGCTGGCCTCGGCGCTGATCCCGTTCTTCTGGCCGCTCTGACCCGCCCGCTCCCTACGCCCGGACAGGCGCGTGTCGCCAAACAGCCCGCAAGGGCTGGTGAGCGGCGCCGGCTCAGCCTGAAACGTAACGGGCATCATAACTGACCGGAAAGTTCACCGACCGCGCGATGAAACACACCTTGCCGATCTGGTGGTGAATGGCATCCGCCTTTTCCAGATCCGTACCCGCCGGCACCACGATCTCGGGCCTGAGCGTCGCGCGCAGAAACCGGCTCGCCCCGGTTTTTTCGGTCTCGCCCACCGCCAGCGGATCGTCGGAATACCCCTGCACCGCAATCCCGGCATCCGAGGCGAAATGCAGATACCACAGCATATGACAGGCCGAGAGCGCCGCGATCAGCATGTCCTCGGGGTTGTGCAGCGTCGGATCACCGCCCAGCATCGGATCGTTGGAGCAATGGATGAGCGGCTTGCCCGGCGTTTCGACATTCCACGTCCGGTCATAGGCGCGGTAGCTCGCCGTGCCCTCGCCCCGGTTGCCGGTCCAGACCACGCGGGCCGAGTAATCATGTTCGCTCATTTTCGACGTCTCCACATGTTGCGGCGGTGTCCGGGGGCTCTGCCCCCAACGTTGAAGTTCGTGCCGAACTTCAACGCCTCCCCCGGGATATTTCAAGCCAGAAGAAACAGGGGGCGTACTGTCAGAACGAAATGATCTCGCGCTCCGTCACCACCATGTCGAGCGGCTGGTCCGTGGGTTCCAGCGGCAACTCTTCGGCCTCCTGTGCGGCATAGGCAAAGCCGATCGCCAGCGTCGCCCGCTTGCCACGCAGCAGCTCGAGCGTGCGATCATAGAACCCGCCGCCATAGCCCAGCCGGCCGCCATTGCGGTCGAACGCCACCAGCGGCACGATCAGGATCTCCGGCTCGAGGAAATCGTCCGCCTCCGGGATCATGGCCCCGAACGGCCCTTCCTTCAGCGCACAGCCCGGCTCCCACCTGGAGAACCTGAGCGGCAGCCCCTTGCCCTGGATCACCGGCACGGCCACCGGCCCGTGCGCCGCGGCCTCTTCCATCACCGGCAGCGGGTCGATCTCCGTCCGGATCGCCATGTAGCCCGACAGCGGCACGCCGCGATAGCCTGCAAGCACCTCCGCCAGATGCCCCGCCTCGCCGGGCGGCGCGGCCTCGTGCGCCGCCTTGCGCCGGGCGAACGCCGCCTTGCGCGCCGCGGCCTTCACCGCCGTCAGATCACTCATAGAAGCACCACAACCGCCAGTCCGAGGAAGGCGAAGAACCCGACCACATCCGTCACCGTCGTCACGAAGGCACCGGACGCCAGCGCCGGGTCGACGCCGATACGGTCAAGGATCACGGGGATGACCGTGCCGGCAAGCCCGGCTACGACAAGATTGATCACCATTGCGGCAGCGATAACGTAACCCAACTCCGGCCCGCCGAACCACAAAACCCCGATCACGCCCATCAGCACGGCAAAGATCAGCCCGTTGATCAGCCCCACCAGCACCTCCCGCCGGATCACCCGCCAGACGTTGCGTCCCGTCAGGTCCTTGGTGGCGATGGCCCGCACAGCCACGGTAAGCGACTGCGTCCCCGCATTGCCCCCCATCGACGCCACGATCGGCATCAAGACCGCCAGTGCCACAATGGTGGCGATCGCCTCCTCGAACTGGGCAATGACCAGCGAGGCGAGGATGGCGGTGACAAGGTTCACCGCCAGCCACGGAAAGCGCTGCTTGGTGGTGTCGATCACCCGGTCGGCGATGCTGCCCTCGCCCACACCGGCGAGGCGCATGATGTCTTCCTCGTGCTCCTCGTCCAGCACAATCATCGCGTCGTCGATGGTGATCACGCCCACCAGCCGCTCGTTCTCGTCCACCACGGGGGCGGAAATCAGGTGATACTGGTTGAACGCATAGGCCACGTCCTCCTCGTCCTGCGTGACGGGGATGACGTGGAACGTCTCTTCCACCAGCGAGGTCAGCAGCACCTCGCGCCGCGACGCCATCAGCTTGCCCAGCGTCACGTTGCCAACGGGCTTCAGCCGCGGATCGACAAGGATGATGTGATAGAACTGGTCCGGCAGGTCATCCTGATCGCGCAGGTAATCGATGGCCTCGCCCACGTTCCAGTGCTCGGGCGCCATCACCACCTCGCGCTGCATCAGGCGGCCGGCGGAATATTCCGGATAGGTCAGCGAATGCTCGACCGCCACCCGGTCGCTGTCTTCCAGCACGTCGAGAATGGCGGTCTGCTGGTCCTCCTCGAGATCCTCGACAAGGTCGACCACGTCGTCCGAATCGAGGTCGCGCACCGCCTCGGCCAGAACTTCGGGATGCAGGGTGTAGAGCACCTCCTCGCGGATCGACTCGTCAAGCTCCGACAGGATGTCACCGTCGAAATCCCGACCGTACAGCTCGATCAGCCGGCGCCGGTCGAAGGCGTTGATCTGCTCCAGAAGGTCGGCGATGTCGGCGGGGTGAAACGGCTCCAGCTCTGCCAGAAGCTGCTCGCGATCTTCGGTATCGACCGCGTACATGACCCGCGCAACCGCGCGATCATCGAGCACATAGGCATCGTCCTCGCGGTCGGTCTCGGCTGCCGCCACAGCGTCGTCTTCAGCCATGCATCACCCCTTTCCGCACCGAACCTGTCCGGCCGGCCCTCGGCAACCAGCCTGACATGAAACGCGCCCACGATCCGCCGGTTGCACCGGGCCGCGTGAAAAAACGCGCCTTGCCTCTTTCGCTCCGGCTTAAAGAAGCACCTTCGGGAAAACAATGACAATAGCCGCATTTACCCTCCCCGGCGCGGTCCCTATTGTTCAACCGATGCGCGAACAGAAAAATGTGGGCAGATGACCAGCGAAATTCTCCTGACGGGCCGGGTGCTCGTCTACACCGGCTCGCCGTTCGAGGGCGATCCGGCCCAGGCCGCGCGGCTCGACGAGGCGGTGCTGATCCGCGACGGCCGCGTCGTGCAGACCGGCACGGCCGCCGACCTGCGCGCCGCCGCGCCGCAGGCGAAGCCCGAGGATATGGGCGAGGCCTTGATCACCGCCGGTTTCGTCGACGCCCACGCCCACTATCCCCAGACGGCGATGATCGCCAGCTGGGGCAAGCGGCTGATCGACTGGCTCAACGCCTATACCTTCCCCGAAGAGATGCGTTTTGCCGACCCGTCCTACGCCGCCGATATCGCCGGGCGCCACCTCGACCTGACGCTCTCGAACGGCACCACCACGGTGGCCAGCTACTGCACCATTCACCCCGAAAGCGTCGAGGCCTTCTTCACCGCCGCCCAATCCCGGGGCCTGCGCGCGGCGGCGGGCAAGACCTGCATGAACCGCAACGCCCCCGACGGGCTCTGCGACACCGCGCAATCGGCCTATGACGACAGCAAGGCGCTGCTGGAACGCTGGCACGGGCAGGAACGCCTCTCCTACATCGTCACGCCGCGCTTCTCGCCCACCTCGACACCGGATCAGCTCTCGGCCCTCGGCGCGCTCTGGGCCGAGCATCCCGACTGCCTGATGCAGACCCATCTCAGCGAACAACCCGACGAGGTCGAATGGGTCAAATCCCTCTTCCCAGAGGCCCGCGATTACCTCGACACCTACGAGACGCACGGCCTTCTGGGCGCACGCGGGCTCTACGGCCACGCCATCTATCTCGAACCGCGCGAACGCGACCGGCTGCGAGAGACGGGCGCCGCGCTCATCCACTGCCCGACCTCGAACACCTTTATCGGCTCGGGCCTCTTCAACATGGCCCGCGCCAAGGCCGAGGGGCACCGCGTGGGGCTTGCCACCGACACCGGCGGTGGCTCCTCCTTCTCGATGCTGCGCACCATGGCCGCGGCCTACGAGATCGGCCAGCTTTCAGGTACCGCCCTGCACCCGGCACAGCTCTACTGGCTCGCCACCGCAGGCTCGGCCGAGGCGATGCATATGGGCCACCAGATCGGCAATATCGCGCCGGGAATGGAGGCCGACCTGATCGCCCTCGACCTCGCCTCGACCCCGGCCATCGCCCAGCGTGTCGCCTCGGCCGACGATATCTGGGAGGCGCTCTTTCCCACGATCATGATGGGCGACGACCGGGCGATCAAGGCGGTCTGGGTGGACGGCCGCCGTGCTATGGGCTGAACGGTAGGGTGGGTACCAACCCACCTCCCCCGACATCGCCCACACGGTGGGTTTCACCCACCCTAACCCATCAACTTTTGCGCCAACGCATTCTGCCGCTCCACCACCTTCGGCAAATCTACCGTCACCACCTGCCCATCCCGCACCACGTCACGCCCCTCGACGAACAGGTCCCGCACCTTCACCGGCCCCGCCAGCAACAACGCCGCCGGATCCCAGCTTCCCGCGCTCTCCACGCCCGAGACATCCCACAGCGCGATATCCGCCCGCTTCCCCACGGCGATCCGCCCGCAATCCGGCCGCCCCAGCACATCCGCCCCGCCGCGCGTGGCAATCTCCAAAGCCTCCCGCGCACTCATAGCATCCGCGCCGCGCGCCACCCGCTGCAACAGCATCGCCTGCCGCGCCTCCAGCACGAGGTTCCCGGCATCGTTGCTGGCCGAGCCATCCACGCCCAGCCCGACGGGAACCCCCGCATCCCGCATCGCCCTGACCGGCGCGATCCCCGAGCCCAGCCGGCAATTCGAACAGGGGCAATGCGCCACCCCCGTCCGCGACCGGGCAAACAGGTCGATCTCCGCGCCGTCCAGCTTCACGCAATGCGCGTGCCACACCTCCTCGCCGGTCCAGCCCAAATCCTCCGCATACTGCCCCGGCCGGCACCCGAATTGCGCCTCGGAATAGGCGATATCCTCGTCATTCTCCGCCAGATGGGTATGCAGCATCACCCCCTTGTCGCGCGCCAGCAAAGCCGCCTCGCGCATCAACTCGCGGCTCACGGAAAACGGCGAACAGGGCGCCACCCCCACCCGGCACATCGCCCCCTCCGAGGCATCGTGGAACCCGTCGATCACCCGGATGCAATCCTCGAGGATCGCCGCCTCCTTCTCCACCAGCCCATCCGGCGGCAGCCCGCCATCGCTCTCGCCGATGCTCATCGCCCCGCGCGTGGGATGAAACCGCAGCCCCAGCTCGGCCGCGGCATGGATCGTGTCCTCCAGCCTTGCCCCGTTCGGGAACAGGTACAGATGATCCGAACTCAGCGTACAGCCCGATAACGCCAGCTCCGCGAGCCCCACCTGCGCCGAGACGAACATCTCCTCCGGCCCGAACTTCGCCCAGATCGGGTAAAGAGTCTTGAGCCACCCGAAGAGCAGCGCATCCTGCCCGCCCGGCACCGCCCGGGTCAGCGTCTGGTACAAATGATGATGCGTGTTCACGAGGCCCGGCGTCACCACACAGCCCCCGGCCTCGACCACCTCGCCGCCTGCCTCCAGCCCCTCGCCGATCGCGGCGATCACCCCGTCCCGCAACAGGATATCAGCCCCGCGCAACTCTTCGCGCGTGTCGTTCATGGTCAGCACGTGGCCCGCGCCACGGATCAGGATTTCACGCATGGAAAGCCCCCCTTCATCGCATCCGACCCCCTCAGATCGCATGAAAAATGGGCCGCGGGGGAAAGGGGTAAAGACCCGCAGCCAAGGACAGTCTACCGCAAACGCCCCCGGAAAAGAACCGCAATCGCGCCCCGGAACCTGCGCGGAAACCGCCCCTACCCCGCGACCTTCGACAATATCTCCAGCGCCGCGGCGTGCTGCTCCGGCCCCGCCGCCGCAACTGCGCGGCCACCCTGATGCGCGGGCCGCCCCTGCCAGTCGGTGACGATCCCGCCCGCCGCCTCGATCACCGCGATCGGCGCCTGAATGTCATAGGGCTGCAACCCCGCCTCGATCACCAGGTCGATCTGGCCGCAGGCCACCAGCGCATAAGCATAGCAATCCATCCCGTAGCGCGTCAGCTTCACCTCGCGCGCCACCGCCGCGAACCCGTCGCGCTCGGCCTCGCTGCCCAGTTCCGGGAAGGTAGTGAAAAGGATCGCCTCGGACAGTGGCCGCGCGCCCAGCGTCGCCAGCGCGCGCCAGCCCTGTGGCCCCAGCATTTCGGCCCGGCCGAACCCGCCCTCGAACCGCTCGGCCGTGTAAGGCTGGTCGATCAAACCATAGACCGGGCCACTCTCGTCCGACACGGCGATCAGCACGCCCCATGTGGGCGTGCCCGACAAAAACGCGCGCGTCCCGTCAATCGGGTCGAGCACCCATGTCAGGCCGCTCTCTCCCCGCGTTTCGCCATATTCTTCGCCTAAGATTCCGTCCTGCGGCCGCCGTGCGGCCAAAATCTCGCGCATCGCCCGTTCGGCGGCGCGGTCGGCCTCTGTCACCGGGTCGAAGCCGGTGCCGGCCTTGTTGTCGGCCCGCATCCCCGCCGACCGGAAAAACGGCAAAATGGCCTCACGCGCCGCATCTGCCAGCGCGTGTGCCGTTTGCACAATATCATCTGTTGTCATCTGCCCGCCGGTTCCTTCGCCGCTATCGCGGTCTGCTTAGCCCGGCCGGGCAGCCACGTTCAAGCGACGTCGCACAGAACCCGGGCAAGGTCGAACAGGCGGCGACGTTGGTTCTCCGGGATCGCATAGTAGGACCGGACCAGTTCCAGCGCTTCCTTGTCACCAAGGATATCGGCGGGAACCGAGCTTGCATTCTCCTGTTGCGCCGCGTCCTCGCTCGTCAGCCCCTCGAAGAAAAAGCTGACATCCACGTCGAGCGACTCGGCGATATCCCAAAGACGCGAGGCGCTGACGCGGTTGGCGCCGGTCTCGTATTTCTGGATCTGCTGAAACTTGATCCCCACGCTTTGCGCCAGTTGCTGCTGGGTCATCCCCACGAGCCAGCGGCGGTGCCGGATACGCTTTCCGACATGTACATCTACGGGGTGCGGCATGTTTTATCCTCTCCTGACAATGCTCACAAACCCTTTGGCCCCGCTGCGCACAGCAGGCCCAAAGGTAAAGGCTACAATCTTAAGCCGCTGCGCATCCCTGCAGGGCCAATATATGGTATCGCGTGTATACTAATTTACAAGCACAACCGCTACCTAAATACGTGATTGGTTAATATTCAACACAATCGGAGCGCGTCTCGTTGCCGCGCCGGCCCCGGCCCCCGGCGCGCGCGATTGACACGGGCGCACGGATTCGCGAAGTCAGGCCAAGCCCTTACCGCCCGTTCCTAACCAAGGAGACAGCCCTTGCGCGCCTTTCAGGTCCTGCCCGACAGTCAGCCCGCCACCACCCGCAGCATCGACACCCCCGCCCCTCGGGAAGGCGAAGTCCGCCTGAGAATCGGCGCCTGTGGCCTCAATTTCGCCGACCTGCTGATGATCAAGGGAGAGTATCAGGATACCCCCGAGCCGCCCTTTACCCTCGGGATGGAAGTGGCCGGCACGATCGACGCCTGCGGCGCGGGCGTCGACGAGGCCATGATCGGCCGCCGCGTCGCCGTCTTCGGCGGTCAGGGCGGGCTCGCGGAATACGGCTGCTTCCCGGCCGAGCGTTGCGTGCCCCTGCCCGATGCCATGCCCTTCACCGATGCCGCCGCCTTTCAGGTCGCCTACGGCACCAGCCACGTGGCGCTCGACCACAAGGCGCGGCTTCAGCCCGGCGAGACGCTCCTGGTGCTGGGCGCGGCGGGCGGCGTGGGCCTCACCGCGGTCGAGATCGGCAAGCAGATGGGCGCCACCGTCATCGCCTGCGCCCGCGGCGCCGACAAGCTGGCAGTGGCCGAAAAGGCCGGCGCCGATCACCTGATCGACGCAAAGACCGAGGATATCCGCGAGCGCTGCAAGGCGCTCGGCGGGCTCGACGTGGTCTACGACCCGGTCGGCGGCGACCAGTTCAAATCCGCCTTCCGCGCCTGCAACCCCGAGGCCCGCATCCTCGCCATCGGTTTCGCCAGCGGAGATATCCCCCAGATCCCGGCCAATCACCTGCTGGTCAAGAACATCTCCGTGCTCGGCCTCTACTGGGGCGGCTACCTGAAGTTCCGCCCCGAGGTCATCAGCGACAGCCTCTCCACCCTCTTCGGCTGGTATGCCGACGGCCGGCTGAAACCCCATGTCAGCCACACCCTGCCGCTCGACCAGACCCTCGACGGGCTCGACCTCCTGCGCACCCGCAAATCGACAGGCAAGGTGGTGATCACGCCGTAACGGCGACCGGCCCCGCAATCGGGCCCCGGCTTGCGGCAAACCCCTGCCGGAGCATGCCGGCCAACTCGCCCAGAACCTCCTTGCGGCTCTCGGCCCCGTACATGTTGATCCGCTGCACGCCCAGGTCAGGCAGCGCCCCGCCCGACTGGATCGCCTCCAGATGCGGCGGGATACTGTCCTCCAGCAGCGCCCCCACCGCGAGGTCGGCACTGATCAGCGCCTCGACCGAACGGTCGTCATCGGAGTCGATCACCATTTCCCACTCGATCTCCTCGGCATCCACCCGGCGCAGCACACCCGCCCGGAAAATGCAGACATTGCAGAAGGCCAGCTTCAGCGGCTTGCGCTTCCACGACAGCCCGCCCTGCGCCCCGACCCAGCGCAGCGGCATCTCGGTCAGCGTCTCGCCGCCCGGCCCCGGCTGTTCCTCCGTGGTCAGGATCAGGTCGGCCTCGCCGCGCGCCTTCGCATCCAGCAGCTTGAGCGTGCTCGATGACTTCAGGTGTACCTTCACGCGCGGATAGACTGAATTGAACCGTTTCAGCACCTGCGGCACCACCGGATAGATGACGTCATAGGGCGCCCCCAGCACCAGCTCGCCCTCGTAAACCTCGTCGGTCAGCCGCCCCACCGCCTCGTCGTTCAAGTCCACCAGCCGGCGCGCATAGGTCAGCAAAAGCTCACCCGAGCCGGTCAGCGCGATCCGCCGGTTGCTCCGGTCCAGCAATTCCTGCCCCAGCAAGTCTTCCAGCCGTTTCAACTGCATCGACACCGCCGATTGCGTCAGGTTCAGCGCCGAGGCCGCCCGCGTCACGCCGCCCTGCTCGGCCACCGCCACGAACGAGCGCAGGGTCGTCAGGTCAAGATTCCTCATTCATCACGCTCCTTGATGCTAAATGTCACAAACATTCGTTTCACAAATATTACCCCATTCTCCATATTCATCAACATCGAATATGGAAACACGCGATAGCATCACGAACCGAAAAGGATAAGATCATGGCCTTCCTCTCCGTCTCCCGCTCCCGTGCCCGCCCCCACACCCGCCGCCGGGCCTCGCTTCTCGACCTTCTTGCGCTGGTCCGCCAACGCCGCAAACTCGCAGAACTCGACGACGCCGCGCTGCGCGACATGGGCCTCACCCGCCGCGAGGCGCTCGACGAGGCGCGCCGCCCCGCATGGGACGTGCCGCATCACTGGATCAGATAACTGCGTTTTCCGGGTCGTAACCGCCCGGAAAAACTTGAAAAGCAACGCCGCCCATCCGATATTGGTACAAAGTCCGTGGACGGGACTGGTATTGACACTTATCGGAGGCTTGAATGGCTGAGTTTGACACAATCCGGACGGCAACTGGCGCACGCACTGCCGGCCAGGTTGACCAGGGCCTGCGCGCCCACATGAACAAGGTCTACGGCACGATGTCCGTAGGCATGCTGATCACCTTCCTCGCAGCTTGGGCCGTCGGCACCAACGAGGCGATGATGCAGTCACTGTTTACCGGGTTCACCCGCTACATCGTGATGTTCGCACCGCTGGTGATGGTCTTCGCCTTCAGCGCGGTGATCAACCGCCTGTCGGCCGCCGCGGCACAGCTTTTCTTCTACGCCTTCTCGGCGGTGATGGGCGTCTCGATCGCCTATATCTTCGTGGTCTACACGGCCTTCTCGATCGCACAGGTCTTCCTGATCACCTCGGTCGCCTTCGCGGGCCTCTCGCTCTGGGGCTACACCACCAAGAAGGACATTTCCGGCTGGGGCAGCTTCCTGATCATGGGGCTGATCGGCCTGATCGTGGCGTCGATCGTGAACATCTTCCTCGGCTCGCCGGCCATCATGTTCGCCATCTCGATCATCGGCGTGCTGATCTTTGCCGGCCTCACCGCCTATGACACGCAGGACATCAAGAACGAGTATCTCGCCCACGCCCACCACGGCGACAGCGAGTGGCTCGGCAAGTCGGCGATCATGGGCGCTCTGCGGCTGTACCTCGACTTCATCAACATGTTCATCATGCTGCTGAGCCTGCTCGGCAATCGCGAATAAAACGATCCCTCCAAGATCGCATTGAACGGGGCCGGTCATCTGACCGGCCCTTTTCCTTTGCGCCGGTCCGGTGCGTGCCTGTGCCGACCTCAGCCCCGTAGGGTGGGTGCCAACCCACCAGCCACACCCCACAAATACAAAAAACCGCGCCCAAGGGGCGCGGCTTTCGCAATACCGTCAAAGGACAAGACCCTACTTGATCTTGCCTTCCTTGTACTCGACATGTTTCCGCGCGACCGGGTCATACTTCCGGGTCGACATCTTCTCGGTCATCGTCCGTGCGTTCTTCTTGGTCACATAGAAATGGCCGGTGCCCGCGGTCGAGTTCAGGCGGATCTTGATAGTGGTCGGCTTTGCCATTTGTCTCGCTCCTGCACAGGACGGGCAGCCCGTCC
>JAVJTX010000064.1:0-114255 GCA_040220035.1 Roseovarius sp.
GTAGCGGAGGAGGGACTTGAACCCCCGACACATGGATTATGATTCCACTGCTCTAACCAACTGAGCTACTCCGCCGGACCGTGGCGCTAGGTAAGGCAGCCCGGCGGCCCCGTCAAGCCCGAATTGGCCGGGTTTTCGCCGCGTTCAGCCGCGCGGCAGAAGTGCCTCGATCCGGCTTGTGATATCGGGCGATTCCGGCACCGTGGCCGAGCCCCATGTGCCCGCGACAGAGCCGTCGGGCGCGATCAGCACCTTGTTGAAATTCCACGACGGCTGCCAGCCTTCGGTGTCGGCCAGCCAGCGGTAGAACGGGTGCGCCCCCTCGCCCAGCACCGGGGTGATCGTCGTCATCGGCAGGTCGAGGTCGAAGTTCATCGCGCAGAAATCCTTGACCGCCTCGTCGCTGGCCAGCTCCTGCTTGAAATCCTGCGACGGCACCGCCAACACGGCAAAGCCGCGATCGCGATAGGTGTCGTAAAGCGCCTGCAGCCCGTCATATTGCGGCGTGAAGCCACAGCGCGAGGCGGTATTGACCACCAGCACGGGCTGGCCTGCCCAATCGTCCAGCGACACCATGCCGCCGTCGATCGAGGCGAACTGCCAGTCGCGTGGCGCTGCCAGCGCGGCGGTGGCGGCAAACAGCAGCGTGATCAGCAGGGCGAGAACGGTACGGGGGGCAAGAAGGGCGGGGCTCATGTCGGTCTCCGGGAGCGGGTCTGGGGGGCAAGATAACCCGACGGCGGCGCCTGTCCACTCCCTGCTTGCCCTTGGCCGGGCGGTGAAGCAGATTGCCGCCATGACAGAGCGCATCCTCGACGACCTCGCCGCCATCACCGGCCCCAACCACGTGCTGACCGGGACAGACGCCGCCCCCTGGTCACAGGACTGGGCGGACACGATCCGCTGGACGCCGCTGGCCGTGGTCAAGCCCGGCGACACCGGGCAGGTCGCGGCAATCATCCGGCTGGCGAACGAGGCCCGTGTGCCGGTGGTGCCGGTCTCGGGCAATACCGGGCTGGTCAAGGGCACCACGGCCGAGGGCGCGATCATGCTGTCACTCGACCGGATGTCGGCCATTCGCGACATCAACCCGGCGGGCCGCACTGCGACGGTCGAGGCGGGCGTGATCCTGTCGGCGCTGCACGAGGCGGTGGCCGAACATGACCTGATCTTCCCGCTGACCTTTGGCGCGCGCGGCTCGGCCATGATCGGCGGGGCGCTGTCGACCAATGCGGGCGGCTCGAACGTGGTGCGCTATGGCAGCACACGGGGTCTGTGCCTCGGGATCGAGGCGGTCACCCCCACGGGCGAGGTGATGAACCTGATGAGCGCGCTGCACAAGGACAACTCTGGCTATGACCTGCGCGACCTGCTGATCGGGGCGGAAGGCACACTGGGGGTGATCACGGCCGCGGTGGTGAAGCTGTTCCCCAAGCCCCGTGCCTATGCCACCGCGATGGTCGCGGCACCGGACGTGACGCGCGGGCTGGAGTTGCTGCATATCCTGCAGGCGGAAACCGGCGGCGCGGTTGAGGCGTTCGAATACATGCCCGGCACCTATATCGAGGCGCATCTCGAGCGCTTCCCCGAGGCCCGCCCGCCCTTCGACGAGAAGCACGAGGTGAACATCCTCGTCGAGGTCGGCGCGCTGGCCGCCCGCGATGCCGAGCCGGGGCCGGATGGCGAGGTGCCGATTGCCGCGCATCTGGAGGACGTGCTGGGCCGGTTGTACGAGGCTGGCGCGGTGCTCGACGCCGTGGTCGCGAAATCGGATGCGCAGCGGGCCGAGATGTGGGCGCGGCGCGAGGCGGCGGCCGAGGTGTCGCGCCTGCGCGACCCGGTCGTCGACAACGACATCGCCGTGCCGCTCGACCGGATGCAGGATTTGCTGGAGCGAACCAAGGCCCGGGCGAGGGCACTCGACCCCGGGGTCGACTTCCTGCACGTGGCGCATATGGGCGATGGCAACCTGCATTTCGCGGCATGGCCGGAAACGATGGAGGCGGGCATTCACCGCGCCATCGGCGAGGCGGTGGAGGAAGAGACCATCGCACTGGGCGGGTCGTTCTCGGCCGAGCACGGCATCGGGTTGTCCAAGCTGCCGGCGATGGGGCGCTACAAGGACCCGGTGGCGATGGAGGTGATGCGCACGATTAAGCGGGCGCTGGACCCCAACGGGATCATGAACCCGGGGAAAGTGCTGCCCTGACGGGGCCGCGAGGAACGGTCACTCGCGCCAGTCGAAAAAGCCCGGCGCTGCCTGTGCCAGCAGCTTGCGCGCCATCTCGGCGCCCAGTTCCGGGCCATCCTCGATGGGCGCCGTGCCGTCGTCCGACAGGCATTCGCTGCCATCGGGCCGCAGGATTTCGCCGCGCAGCCGCAGTGTGCCGCCATCAAGCTCCGCAAGCCCCGCGATCGGCGTCTCGCAAGACCCGTCAAGCGTGGCGAGAAAGGCGCGTTCCGCCGCCAGCCGCTGCCCCGTCACCCCGTCATGGATCGCCGCCAGCATGTCGGCCACACGGGTATCGTCGCTGCGCCGTTCGATGCCGATAGCGCCCTGCGCCACCGCCGGCAGCATCTCCTCCGGCGCCATCGCCGCCCGTGCCACCTCGGGCCGGCCCAGCCGGTTCAGCCCGGCCATGGCGAGGAAGGTGCAGGCCGCGACGCCGTCCTCGAGCTTCTTCAGGCGGGTCTGCACGTTGCCGCGGAACTGGACCACCTCCAGATGCGGATAGCGTACCAGCACCTGCGCCCGACGGCGTAGCGACGAGCTGCCCACCTTCGCCCCCTCGGGCAACTCTTTCAGCCCCGCCGCGCCGGGCGAGACGAAGGCATCGCGCACATCTTCGCGCGGCAGGTAGGTGTCGAGCACCAGCCCGCCGGGCTGATCGACCGGCATGTCCTTCATCGAATGCACCGCGATGTCGATGCCGGCCGAGAGCAGCGCCTCCTCGATCTCGCGGGTAAAGAGCCCCTTGCCGCCCAATTCCTTGAGCGGCGTATCCGAGGCGATCATCGCGCGGTTGTCGCCGGTGGTCTTGATGACCACGATCTCGAACGCCTCGGGCGGCAGATCATGCGCCGCGGCCAGCCTGTCGCGTGTCTCATAGGCCTGTGCCAGCGCCAGCGGCGAGCCGCGCGTGCCAAGTTTCAGGGGGCGGGACGGAGAGGGCAAATCCTTTGTCATGGGGCCGGGTCTAGACCCGCGGCGCATCACTGGCAAGCGCCGGGCGCTTGACATTACCGCCGAGGGAAGAGAACCACATGCCCGAAAGAGAGGGTCCCCCATGGCTGCGACGAAGACGATCCTGAAGGCACTTGAGGGCGAGACGCAGGACGTGCCGCCGATCTGGATGATGCGGCAGGCCGGGCGCTACCTGCCCGAGTACCGCGCCACGCGGGCTGAGGCGGGGGATTTCCTGTCGCTGTGTTACAACAGCGATCTGGCGACCAAAGTGACGCTGCAACCCATTGACCGCTACGGGTTCGATGGGGCGATCCTGTTCGCCGATATCCTGCTGGTGCCGCAGGCGCTGGGGGCCGATCTTTGGTTCGTGACGGGTGAGGGCCCGCGGCTGTCGACGATCACGCAGCAGGCCGAGTTCGATGCGTTGAAACCGGCGTCGGATATCCACGAGACGCTGGCGCCGATCTACCAGACGGTGCGCAACCTGTCGGGCGCCCTGCCCTCCGACACGACGCTGATCGGCTTTGCGGGCGCGCCATGGACGGTGGCGACCTACATGATCGCCGGGCGCGGCACGCCCGATCAGGGCCCCGCTCACGCGCTGAAGGACGAAAACCGGCCGCTGTTCGAGGC
The DNA here is from genome assembly GCA_040220035.1 of Roseovarius sp. Taxonomy (GTDB): domain Bacteria; phylum Pseudomonadota; class Alphaproteobacteria; order Rhodobacterales; family Rhodobacteraceae; genus Roseovarius. The sequence continues at coordinate 3,821 of JAVJTX010000064.1, forward strand.
GATTCTCGACCGGCTGACCGAGGCCACGATCGAATATCTCTCGGCCCAGATCGAGGCCGGGGCGGAATGCGTGAAGCTCTTCGACAGCTGGGCGGGATCGCTGAGCGGCAAGGATTTCGACAGATATGCCACCGCCCCGGCCAAGCGCATCGTCACCGAGCTAAAGGCGCGGCATGGCGACATTCCGGTCATCGCTTTCCCCCGGCAGGCGGGCGAGAAGTATATCGGCTTTCACGCCGCCACCGGGGCGGATTGCGTGGCGGTCGACGATTCCGTCACGCCGGAATGGGCGGCCGAGAACGTGCAGGTGTCGGGCTGTGTGCAGGGGAACCTGAAATCCTCGCACATGGTCACTGGCGGTGAGGATCTCGTGCGCGAGACCCGGCAGATCGTCGAGGCGTTCCGGGGCGGGCCGCATATCTTCAACCTCGGCCACGGGATCACGCCGGATGCGGATCCCGACAACGTGCAGCTCATGATCGATACGGTGCGGAGTATGGGGCGCAGCGGCTGAGATCACCCGTTTTGGGTGGCCTCAATCCGACATGTTTCGCGTCGCATTCGGTCGCGCGCATGTGACATTTTCCGGGGCAGGCTGATCTCAGCGAGGAGACCAGCCAGATGAACACCCATTACCGCGACACCCGCAAGATCGACCCCGCGAAGGGCGCCGTTCTGGGCGACAACACCCCCAACGATGCCGACCGGATCGAGATCGGGCCGACGCAGCTTGCCTTTCGTGAATGGGAGATGGCGGGGCTGCAACTGCCCGACCTGCAGGCGATGCGCCGCTATCGCTGGGAGCGGCTAACGCACCATATCGTCGAGCGCGGCTATGCCGGGCTGCTGGTCTTCGACCCGCTCAACATCCGCTATGCGACCGACTCGACCAATATGCAGCTGTGGAACACGCATAACCCGTTCCGGGCGCTGCTGGTCTGTGCCGATGGCTACATGGTGATGTGGGATTACAAGAACTCGCCCTTCCTGAGCAGTTTCAACCCGCTGGTGCGGGAACAGCGCAGCGGGGCGGACCTGTTTTATTTCGACCGGGGCGACAAGGTGGACGTGGCTGCCGACGTGTTCTCGAACGAGGTGCGGATCGTTCTGGAAGAGCATGCGCCGGGCAACCGGCGGCTGGCCGTGGACAAGATCATGCTGCACGGCCTCCGCGCGCTCGAGGCGCAGGGGTTCGAGATCATGGAGGGCGAGGAACTGACCGAGAAGTGCCGCTCGGTGAAGGGGCCCGACGAGATCCTCGCCATGCGCTGTGCCAGCCATGCCTGCGAGGTCGCCGTCGCCTCGATGGAGGCGTATGCCCGCACCAACGTGCCCGCTGGCCAGACCTCGGAGGATGACATCTGGGCCGTGCTGCATGCCGAGAACATCCGCCGCGGCGGTGAATGGATCGAGACCCGGCTGCTGGCCTCGGGTCCGCGATCGAACCCGTGGTTTCAGGAATGCGGGCCCCGGCTGGCGCAGAACAACGAGGTCCTCTCGTTCGATACAGACCTGATCGGGAGTTACGGTATCTGTGTCGACATTTCGCGAAGCTGGTGGATCGGCGACGAAAAGCCCCGGCCCGACATGGTCTATGCCATGCAGCACGCGCACGAGCATATCATGACCAACATGGAGATGCTGAAGCCCGGCGTCACCATACCGGAACTGACGGCGAATACCCACGTGCTCGACGACAAGTATCAGGCACAGAAATACGGCTGCCTGATGCATGGCGTGGGGTTGTGCGACGAGTGGCCGCTGGTCTGCTACCCGGACAAGGCGGTCGCGGGGGCGTTCGACTATGCGCTCGAGCCCGGCATGACCCTGTGTGTCGAGGCGCTGGTGGGCGAGGTGGGCGGCGATTTCTCGATCAAGCTGGAGGATCAGGTTCTGATCACCGAGGACGGCTTCGAGAACCTGACGAAATATCCGTTCGACCGGGCGCTGATGGGCGAGGTCTAGGGCGGCGCTCAGGCGTGGCGGACGCAGTTGCGGCCGCCGCGCTTGGCCGAATAGAGCGCGACGTCGGTCCGTTCCACGGCAGTGTTCAGTTCGCGCGGATCCTCGACCACGGCGACGCCAAAGCTTGCGGTAACGGGGCGCACCTCGCCGTCCATCTCCAGCGGTTCGTTGCGCAGGGCCGCGCAGAGGCGCTCGGCCACGCATTGCCCTTCGGGCAACGTGGTGCCGGGCATCAGCACGAGGAATTCCTCGCCGCCGAACCGGCCCAGAAGATCGCCCTTGCGGCAGTTGCGCGACAGCACGTCGACCACATGCCTCAGGGCGGCGTCGCCCGCCGGATGGCCGAAGCGGTCGTTGAACGACTTGAAATGATCGATATCGGCCACGATCAGCGTGGCGGGCCCCCGGCGAAGCGAGGCCGCGTAGCGATAGAACGCCTCCCGCGTCAGGGCGCCGGTCAGCGGGTCGTGGTCGCGCGCCGCCTCCAGCCGCATGGTGAGGCGATAGATGTCCTGTAGCCGCAGGCCGACAAAGAACGAGATCGGCAGCGCCAGCGACACGGTGATGACCGATCCCGCGAACAGGAGATCGCCCTCGATATTGCTTGGATACATCAGGCTGTGCAGAAGGAAATTGCCCGCAAGGGCGACCAGCGTCACCATTGCGGCAAACACCCGCACATCGCGAATATGTTTCAGTCGTATTTGCACAGCGCACTCCCATTCGCCGCCCCCGGGGAACACTGGCCCATGCCGGTTAAGACAAGTAAAAAACCGGCGCCCGCAAGGCCTGGAAAATGACCGGCATTTGTCGAAGAGTTGCGCGATCTACCGGGCCGGAGATACGCGGGCGACGAGGCCGCGATGGTCGCTGCCCGACAGGCCGCGCGCCTCGGTTCGTCCGCCGCCGGGGGCGAAGACATGGTCGATCGGCAGGGGAAAGGGCCCGAGCTGGAAAGTGGGGCGCGAGGGGCCGGCGCGCTCGAACCCGGCGGCCCGGCCGATGCGGCGCAGGGTGTGTGACCACGGCACCATGTTGAAATCGCCGCCCATGATGGCAGGGCCCGCCCCCTGCCCCAGATACCGCGTGAGCCATTCGACCTGTTTTGCCTGACGGCCCGGGTAAGGCCACGCGAAATGCAGCGACATGGCCCGCACAGTGCCGGCCCCGGTCTCTACCGGCAGGACGGCGAGGCCGATCTCCTCGCTGCAGAAGGGCGTACCGGAGGTGGGCAGCCGGGTCAGCACGGCGACGCCGCTGCGCGAGGTGTAGCGGCAGAGGTGCTGGGTCGGGTAGGCCTCCCACAAGAGATCGAGCAGCGCTTCGTTCTCGACCGAGACCTCCTGCAGCGTCACGATATCGGGGGCGGCGGCGAGGATATCCTGCGCCAACCCGGCGATATCGGAATTCCGGTGGAACATGTTCTTCTGGTAGACGGTCACCGGCCCCGGCCCGGCCAGCGGCAGTTTGTGCCACAAAACGCTGCCCGCCCCGGCAAGGCAGAGCGCCGCGCCCGCCAGCCGCCAGCCGCGCGGCAGCCCCGTGGCCAGCACCAGCAAAAGCGCCGGCACGACAATCGCGAGGCGGAACACCGCAAGGCTGTCGCCCACCGGGTGCAGCGCCCCGGCGAAGCTCAGGCCGAGCGCCATCAGCGCCAGCGCGGCCATGATCCTCACGAGTGTTTTCACCATCTCACCTTGACGTGACAGCGCCGTTACATGTCTGGTGCGGGCACCTCGGGCTTCCTACCCTTAGTGCCTGTCCAAGGAAAGGAATGGCGATGCCGACCGAACGATTCACCTTCACCGGTCATTCGGGTGACGAGCTTGCGGCGCGGCTCGATCTGCCCGAGGGGCCGGTTCTGGCCACCGCGCTTTTCGCGCATTGCTTTACCTGTTCCAAGGACATTCCCGCCGCCCGGCGCATTTCGGCGCGGCTGGCCGGGGCCGGGTTTGCCGTGCTGCGCTTTGATTTCACCGGGCTGGGCCATTCGGGCGGCGAGTTCGAGAACACGTCGTTTTCATCGAATGTCGAGGACCTCGTGCTGGCCGCCCGGGCGCTGGCGGCGCGGGGCATGGCGCCGTCGCTGCTGATCGGGCACAGCCTTGGCGGGGCCGCGATGCTGAAGGCGGCGCGGCAGATCGAGAGCTCAAAGGCGGTGGTGACGATCGGTGCGCCGTTCGACCCCGGTCACGTCACGCATAATTTCGGCGGCGCGCTGGAGAAAATCGAGGCCGAGGGCGCCGCCGAGGTGCATCTGGGCGGGCGGCCCGTCCGTATCGGCAAGGCGTTTGTCGAGGAAGTGAAGGCCGAGAAGCTGGAAGGCGAGATCGCCCAGCTCAAGCGGGCGCTTCTGGTGCTGCACGCCCCGCGCGATGCGGTGGTGGGAATCGGCAACGCCTCGGACATCTTCCTTGCCGCGAAACACCCGAAAAGCTTTGTCACGCTGGGCGAGGCGGATCACCTGATCACCAACCCCGACGATGCCGAATATGCCGCCGAGGTGATCGCGGCATGGGCGGCCCGGTATCTCGATCTCAAGGCCCCCTGCCCGCCGCCCGGCGCGCCCGAGGGCGTGGTGCGCGTCACCGAAGCCGATGCCGAGGGCTTTCTGCAGGACGTCAATGCCGGGCCGAAGCATCACCTTCTGGCCGATGAGCCGGTGGCCTATGGCGGCACCGACAAGGGGCTTACGCCCTACGGGTTCCTGTCGGCGGGGCTGGGCGCCTGCACCTCGATGACCATCCGGATGTATGCCCGCCGCAAGGGCTGGCCGCTGGAAGGGGTGAGCGTGGATATCTGCCACGACAAGGTCCATGCGCAGGATGCCAGCCAGCCCGGCGCCAAGCCCGACCGGTTTCGGCGGGTGATCCGGCTGGAGGGCGACCTGAGCGAGGAACAGCGCCAGAGGCTTCTGGAGATTGCCGACAAATGTCCGGTGCACCGGACACTGGAACGCAGTTCCGAGGTGGTCACGCGGCTGGAATAGACCGCATCGAGCCGCAACGGCCCGTGCGTTGCGCGGAAGTGTTTACAAAACGTTAAAGTTTCGTGGCATTCCGGGGCGCGCGGGCCTTGTGCGGGCGGGTCAAATCCGTTTCAACAAGCCCCGTAACGGGAAGGAATGAGGCGCATGACCACGTGGATCACTATCTGCGACACCTGCAAGCGCGACGACTGGAGCGAGGCGACCCATGACCGCCCGCATGGCGAGGACATGGCCGAGCTGGTCGAGCGCCACGCGACAGGCCGCGCGGTGCGCACACGCCGGGTGTCGTGCCTGATGGGCTGTGCGCATGGCTGCAACATCGCCATTCAGGCGTCCGGCAAGCTGGCCTATACGCTGGGCCGGTTCGAGCCGACCGAGGCGGCGGCCGAGGCCGTGGTCGCCTATGCCGAGATGCATGCCGATAGCGAGACCGGACGGGTGCCGTTCCGGGAATGGCCGCAAGAGGTTAAGGGACACTTTATCACCCGTCACCCGCCCCTGCCCGAGACGGACGAGGGCTAGGCCGTGACCGGGGCGCGCGATCACGGCGGGCTCGACGAGGCGATGGCGCGATATGGCGGGCGGCGCGAAGACTGGGTCGATCTCTCGACCGGCCTCAACCCCGTGCCCTACCCTGTGCCGCCGCTCGACCCGCAGGCCTGGTCGGCCCTGCCGGCCCGCGCGGCGCAGGAGGCGCTGACCGATGCGGCGCGGGATTTCTGGGGCGTGCCGGACGATGCCGCCATCCTTGCCGCGCCGGGCGTGGCGAGCCTGATCGCCCATCTGCCTGCCCTTGTGCCCCCGGGCCGGGTGCATATACCGGCCACCATTCGGACCCGGCACGCCGCGGCCTTTGCCGCGCATGGCTGGACCGAGGGCGAGGACAGCCCCGACGCCCGCGTGCTGGCGCATCCTGACAACCCCACGGGCGGGTGGTCATCCTCGGACGACCTTGGCGCGCCGTTCACCGTGATCGATGAGAGCTATGCCGATGTCTCGCCCTACCAGTCGCTGGTGAGTTACGCCGACCGCGAGGGGACGCTGATCCTGAAGAGTTTCGGGCGGTTCTGGGGGCTGGCCGGGCTGCGGCTGGGCTTTGCCATCGGGCCGCAGGACCTGATCGACCGGCTTTCGGCGCTGCTGGGACCGTTCGCCGTCTCGGGCCCCGCGCTGGAGATCGGTACGCGGGCGCTGTTGGACCGTGACTGGGCCGCCGAGGCACGCACGCGGCTCAACGAGGATGCCGCGCATCTGGATGCGCTGATGGTGCGGGCGGGCGCGGGCGTGGTGGGCGGCACCTCGCTGTTCCGGCTCTACCGGGTGGATGATGCCGCCGCATGGCAGGACCGGCTGGCGCAGGCGCGGGTGTGGAGCCGCATCTACCCGGACCGCCCAAGCTGGCTGCGCCTTGGCCTGCCCGCGCCGGAGCATTGGGCGCATGTGGAGCAGGCGATATGAGCACCGCCGCGATTCTGACGCTGGCCATGGCGCTTGATGCGCTGCTGGGCGAGCCGCGCTGGCTTTGGGAGAGGCTGCCGCATCCGGCGGTGCTGATGGGCCGGGCGGTGGGCTGGTGCGACCGGCGGTTCAATGCCGGCAGGGGGCGCCGGGCCAAGGGCGCGGCTGTGATGGCGGGGCTGGGCGTTGGGGCGATCCTGCTTGGCGCGGCGCTGGCCGAGCTGGGCTGGCTGATCGAGGTCATCGTCGCCGCCATCTTCCTTGCGCAGAAATCGCTGGCCCAGCATGTGGGCGCGGTGGCCGATGCGCTGCGCGTCTCGGTTGGCAACGGGCGGGTGGCGGTGGCGCAGATCGTGGGCCGCGACACCGGCGCGATGGACGAGCCCGCCATCGCCCGCGCCGCCATCGAGTCGGCGGCGGAGAATTTCAGCGACGGGGTGATCGCGCCAGCGCTGTGGTTCCTGATTTTCGGGCTGCCGGGGCTGTTGCTTTACAAGATCACCAACACCGCCGACAGCATGATCGGCTATCGCAACGACCGCTATGCCGAGTTCGGCTGGGCGGCGGCGCGGTTCGACGACCTGTTGAACCTGATCCCCGCGCGGCTGACGGCGCTGATGATCGCGGCGCTGCATGGCAGCCTGCGCGACTGGCCCGCCATCGCAACGGAGGCGGGCCAGCACCGCTCGCCCAATGCCGGCTGGCCCGAGGCGGCGGCGGCCCGGGCGCTGGGCGTGGCGCTGTCGGGCCCGCGCGCCTATGACGGGCGGATGCGCGACTTTCCCTTCGTCAACGATGCCGGCCACAAGCAGATCGGCGCGGACGAGATCGACGCGACCGTGCGGCTGCTCTGGCGGGTGTGGGGGGGCGGGCTTGCGCTGACCGGCGCGCTTGCGCTCTTGATCGCCGGATAGCGCGCAAACAGGTTTGCAACGGAAGACCAATGGCTTAGGTTTGCCCGGATATCGCCATTGATTGAGGTACTCATGAGAAAGCTATTCCTGACCGCGGCCCTGATCCTTGCAGCAGGCGGGGCCACGGCACAACAATGCGGCGGCTCCTTCGCGGGGTTTGTCGACTCCCTGAAACAGGAAGCCATTTCACGCGGGCACGACCCGGCCACCGTCAACAGCTTTTTCGCCTCGGCGCGGCATGACCAGTCGGTGATCAACGCCGACCGGGCGCAGGGGTTCTTTCAGAAACCTTTTTCCGATTTCGCCCGGCAACTGATCAGCCAGAACCGGTTGAACACCGGGCGCTCGAAGGCGCAGCAGTTCTCGAACGTGTTCGACCGGGTCGAGCGCGAATTCGGGGTGAGCCGCGGCGTGCTTCTGGCCTTTTGGGCGTTCGAGACCGATTTCGGCGGGTTCCAGGGCAATTTCAACACGTTGAACGCGCTCGTGACGCTCAGCCATGACTGCCGCCGGCCGGAGCTGTTCCGCCCACAGGTCTATGCCGCGCTCGAGCTGTACGAGAAGGGCGATTTCGACCCGGCCACCACCACGGGCGCCTGGGCGGGCGAGATCGGCATGGTGCAGATGCTGCCCAAGGACATCATCGAGAACGGTGTCGACGGCGACGGCGACGGGCGTGTGAGCCTCAAGACCTCGGCGCCGGATGCGCAGATGTCGGGGGGCAAGATGCTGCAATCGCTGGGCTGGCGCGCGGGCGAGCCGTGGCTGCAGGAGGTCGACGTGCCACAGGGCATGGACTGGTCGCAATCGGGGCTGCGGACGCAGAAATCCGGCGCGGACTGGGCCAACCTGGGTGTCACCCCCCGGCACGGGCAGATCCAGCGGAACCTGTCGGCCAGCCTGATCCTGCCCGAGGGGCATAAGGGGCCGGCTTTCCTCGCCTATCCGAATTTCCGGGTCTATTTCGAATGGAATCAGTCGTTCACCTACGTGCTGACGGCCGCCTATTTCGCCAACCGGCTGGAAGGCGGGCCGGTCTTCGACGCGGGCAACCCCGAGCCGGGGCTGTCGGGCGGGCAGATGAAAGCGCTGCAACAGAAGCTGGCGGCGCGAGGCTATGACGTGGGCAAGATCGACGGCATCCTCGGCGCGGGCACACGGTCGGCGGTTCAGGATGTGCAGCAGGAACTGGGGATGCCGGCGGATGCGTGGCCGACGCAGGCCCTGCTGAACCGGTTGTGAGAGCGGCGACGGCAGTACCGGGGGCGCTGCCCGTTAGCACGCGAAACGCTCCACTGGAGCGTTTCCGGGAAGCGTGCTAACCCCCCGGGATATTTGACCCAAGAAGAAGCAGGGGCCAGCCATGGGCGGAGAGGCGTTCGAGATATTCCTGGCCGCGCCGCCGGGGCTGGAGCCCGTGCTGGCCGAGGAGGCCCGCGCGGCCGGGTTCGACGTGACCGGCGAGGTGCCGGGCGGGGTGACCGTGTCTGGCGGCTGGCCGGAGGTATGGCGGGCCAACCTGGTGCTGCGGGGCGCGGGAAAGGTGCTGGCGCGGATCGGCGGGTTTCGGGCGATGCACCTTGCGCAGCTGGACAAGCGGGCGCGGAAATTCCCGTGGGATCAGGTGCTTCGGGCCGACGTGCCGGTGAAGGTGGAGGCCACCTGTCATGGCTCGCGGATTTATCACGACAAGGCGGCGGCGCAGCGGGTGGAACGCGCCTTGCGGGAAGAGTTGGGCGTCGAGGTGGACGCCAAGGCCGGCCTTCGGGTGATGGCACGGATCGAGGATGATTTCTGTACGTTTTCGGTGGATAGCTCCGGCGAGCCGCTGCACCGGCGCGGGCACAAGGAGGCCGTGGGCAAGGCGCCGATGCGCGAGACGCTGGCGGCGCTGTTTTTGCGGCAGTGCGGGTATGACGGGCGCGAGCCGGTGGTGGATCCGATGTGCGGGTCGGGCACCTTCGTGATCGAGGCGGCGGAGATGGCGGCGGGTTTGCATCCGGGCCGGTCACGGCGGTTCGCGTTCGAGGATCTTGCAGGGTTCGATGCCGACGCCTGGGCGGAGATGAAGCGGGCGCCAAGCCGCGGTACGGACACGGTTTTCTGCGGCAGCGACCGGGATGCGGGGGCGGTGAAATCGGCCGTGGCCAATGCCGAGCGATCGGGTGTGGCGGCGTTCACGCGGTTCGAGCAGAAGGCGGTGAGCGAGCGGACAGCCCCGGATGGTCCGCCCGGACTGGTGATGGTCAATCCGCCCTATGGCGGGCGGATCGGCAACAAGAAGCTGCTTTATGCGCTCTACGGGGCGCTGGGAAGGACGCTGAAAGAGCGGTTCCCCGGCTGGCGCGTGGGCATCGTGACGTCGGAGGGCGGGCTGGCGAAGGCGACGGGGCTGCGTTTCAAGACGCCGGGGCCGCCGGTGGCGCATGGGGGGCTGAAGGTGAAGCTGTACCGGACGGGGCCGCTGCCTTAGGGCGAATCACGGTTAACCGGCTGATTTTGTTGAAAACGCGATGTCGGTATAACGTCGGTATTTTGTCGGTATTGCGTCGGTATTCATGTCGGCGAAGGCTGCGGTTAAGGCCCAGTGCGTTGCGCCGGGGCGGGGTTAACCACCTTTGGCGCTCGCGTGTTTACTTTTTGTTAGACTAGCCGCATCATAAGAAAGTATCGAAACCTATCATTCAGGTTCATCACCTAATGAGTGACCCTGCGGAGCTGCTACTCCGCAGGGTCTTTCCTTGTCACGGGATCAGATCCCGATCCAAAGGCGAATGACGGTCACAAGCAGCGTTGCCGCCGCGAGTATCACCATCCACTTTCGAAACCTGTGTTCGCTCAGGTTCATCACCTCCTCTCACTGCAATGGATTGCAGCGAGCTGGAGTGTGGCCTTCCGGAATGAAGGAACATTTAAGATTTTAACGAGGCGAATCCGCCCCGTCAGGCCACCATCTGCTCGGCCTTCTTGAGGTCGACCGATACCAGTTGGCTCACGCCCTTCTCGCCCATCGTCACCCCAAAGAGGCGATCCATCCGGCTCATCGTCACGGCGTGGTGGGTGATGATCAGGAAGCGGGTTTCGGTGCGGCGGCACATTTCGTCGAGCAGGTCGCAGAAGCGGCCCACATTGGCATCATCCAAAGGCGCGTCGACCTCGTCGAGCACACAGATCGGTGCCGGGTTGGCGAGGAAGACGGCGAAGATCAGCGCCAGGGCCGTCAGCGTCTGCTCGCCCCCCGACAGCAGCGACAGCGTCGCCAGTTTCTTGCCCGGCGGCTGGCACATGATCTCGAGCCCGGCGTCGAGCGGGTCGTCACTTTCGACCATGACGAGGTTGGCCTCGCCCCCGCCGAAAAGGTGCTGGAAGAGCATGGTGAAGTTCGAGTTTACCTGTTCGAAGGCGGTCAGCAGCCGCTCCCGCCCCTCGCGGTTGAGCGACGCGATGCCGCTGCGCAGGGTGCGGATCGCCTCTTCGAGATCGGCCTTCTCGGCGGTCAGCGAGTCGTGCTCCTCCTGCACCTCCTTGGCGTCTTCCTCGGCGCGCAGGTTCACGGCGCCCAGCGCGTCGCGCTGGCGCTTGAGGCGGTTGACGTCGGCCTCGATGGCGTCGGCGGCGGGCATGTTGTCGGGGTCGGCATCGAGCTGGTCGAGCAGATCGGCGGGGGTGGTTTCCTGCTCGTCGGCAATGCGCTCGGCGGCCTGATCGCGGGCCTCGACGGCGGCTTCGGCGCGGGCCTCGGCACGGGCGCGGGCCTCGCGCGCGTCGGAGGCGGCGCGTTCGGCGTCACGCTCGGCGGCGACGGCCTCGCGCAGTTTGCCTTCGGCGGTCGACAGGGCGTCGGCGGCCTCGGCCTTGCGTTTCTCGGCGCTGGAGATCTGGCCGGAGAGGTCGTCGCGCTGGGCGGCAAGCTCGGCGGGTTTGGCCTGTGCCTCTGCCAGCTCCTCCTCCGAGGCGGTCTTGCGCTCGGCCAGTTCGGCGCTGCGCTTTTCGGCGGTTTCCAGACGGTTGCGCCAGCCGGTGACTTCCTTGGCGACATCCTGCGCGCGCTTGGTGCGGGCCTCGCCCTCGCGGCGCAGCTCGTCATGGGCGGAGCGTTTGGCCATCATCGTCATGCGCGAGGCCTCGACCGTCATCTTGACGTCGTCGACCCCGGCGCGGGCCTCGTCGAGGTCTTCCAGCGCGTTCTGCGCCGCCTCGGCCTCGTTCAGGGCCTTGCGGGCGGCGAGCGCCTCTTCCTCGTGCCGGGTGACGGCAAGACCGAGGGATTCGAGGCGCGACTGGGCGAGGTTGCGGTCGGCCTCGGCGCGCGAAAGCGCGCGATTGGCGTCATTGACGGCAGTATCGGCGGCGCGGCGGGCCTCGCGGGCCTGCTTGTCGGCCTCGGTCAGCTCGGCCAGCCGTTTGCGCAGGGCCTCGTGTGCGCCGCTGGCGCCTTCGGCGCGGGCGGTGGCGTGGGCCAGTTGCTGCTTGAGTTCTTCCAGCCGGTTCAGCTGTTGCAGGCGCAGGGCCGCCGCCGAGGGCGCATCCTCGGCCCATGCGCGGTAGCCATCCCAGCGCCAGAGGTCGCCCTCGGTGCTGACAAGGCGCTGGCCGGGCAGAAGTTCGGCCTGAAGGCGGGGGCCGAATTCCGGCTCGACAAGGCCGATCTGGCTGAGCCGGCGTTGCAGGACATCCGGCACGGTGACGTGATCGGAGAGGGACGAGACGCCATCGGGCAGCGGCTGGGCCTCGGGGTAGCCCGGCAGACGGGTCCATCCAGAGGGGCCGTCGGCATCGACTTCCGGAGCACGCAGATCGTCGGCGAGCGCCGCGCCGAGCGCCTTTTCGTAGCCCGGCGTGACGGTGAGCGCGTCGAGGATCTGCCCGCCCTCGGCAGTGTCGCGGTCGACGAGGCGGGCCAGCGCCGACACCTCGGCGGAGAGCGCGTTGACCTCGCCCTCGGCCTCGGAGCGCTGGGCGCGGGCGTCGGCCTCGCGCGATTGGGCCTCGGCGCGGGCCTCGTCGGCAAGGGTCAGGGTTTCCTCGGCCGACTCGGCGGTCTTGACGGCCTGCGTTTCCTCCTGCTGGGCGGTGTCGAAGTCGGTTTTGGCCTTGTCCAGCGCCTCGCGCGAGGTTTCGGCGGCGGTGCGGGCGCGGGAGGCCTCGCTTTCGCTTTTCTCCAGCGTCTTGCGATAATCCTCGACCGTGCGCTGGGCCGACTGGTGCCGGGCGGATAGGCGGGCCACGTCCTCGGTCAGCTGGCTGAGATCGGTTTCGCGCTGTTGCAGGATGGCGGCGGCGTCCTTGGCCTCCTCCGCGGCCTCGGCCAGCGCGGCATCATGGCCTTGCGAGGCATCTTCGAGTTCCTGCGCCTCGTCCTCGAGCCGGGCGATGGTTTCGCCGGCGTCGCGGTTGAGGCTGTCCTCGCGGTCGATATCGCGGGCAAGCTGGGTGATGCGGGATTCCAGCGTCTCGATGCGGGCGCGGGCGGTGGCCTCCTGTTCATCCAGCGAGTCGATGGCGACCTGCACGCGCTGCATGATGGCGGCGGCGATGGCCTCCTCCTCGCGCAGGGGCGGGAGGGCGGCCTCGGCGGTGGCGCGGGTGCCATCGGCCTCGCGCGCGGCGGCCTCGGCGCGGGAGGCGTCCGACGTGCGCTCGCGCAGCTGGGCCTCGGCGGTGGCGCGGGCCTCGTCGGCCTCTTTCCAGCGGCGGTAGAGGAGCAGGCCCTCGGCGTGGCGCAATTCCTCGCCGATCTTGCGGTAGCGGGCGGCTTGACGCGCCTGACGTTCAAGCTGGGCCAGTTGGGTGGCAAGTTGTTCGATGACATCGTCGACGCGGGTCAGGTTCTGTTCCGCGCCGTTCAGCTTGAGCTCGGCCTCGTGCCGGCGCTGGTAGAGGCCGGAGATGCCGGCGGCCTCTTCGAGGATGCGGCGGCGGGCCTTGGGCTTGGCGTTGATCAGTTCGGAAATCTGCCCCTGCCGGACCAGCGCAGGGGAATGGGCGCCGGTCGAGGCGTCGGCAAAGAGCATCTGCACGTCGCGGGCGCGGACATCCTTGCCGTTGACCTTGTAGGCGGAGCCCACGTCGCGGGTGATGCGGCGGATGATTTCGAGGTGATCGGCATCGTTAAAGCCGGCGGGCGCGAGGCGGTCGGAATTGTCGATATGGATCGAGACCTCGGCGAAGTTGCGCGCCGAGCGGGAGGCGGCCCCGGCGAAGATCACGTCCTCCATCCCCGAGCCGCGCATCGAGGTGGGCCGGTTCTCGCCCATGGCCCAGCGCAGCGCCTCCAGCAGGTTCGACTTGCCACAGCCATTGGGTCCGACCACGCCGGTCAGGCCGTTCTGGATATAGAGGTCGGTCGGGTCGACGAAGCTTTTGAAGCCGGTCAGCCTGAGTTTTGAGAACTGCACTTGCTTTGCCCCTTGCGAACGGTGACGCGCCGGTGATTCCGGTCTTGGGGATCAATGAGAGAGACGCAAGCGCCACCTGTCAACGGGGTTTGCCCCGGATATGGATGATCTGGGCGTGTTATCCACAAGATATTGCGGTATCCGCGCCATGTTCGGCGGGGTTCGGCCCATTCCACCGGGCCGCGCACCGGGGCCATTCCGCGCCGCCGGCCTGCGCCGGGATGTCGCAAACGGCCTTGACGCAAGGGCGGGCGGGCCTCATACCGGAGGGTGCAAGGGTCCCCATATGGATGCAAAGCATCCGGGGATAAATCGGGAATGACGTGACGGCGGACCCAACCAGGGAGCCCAGGCGTCAGCCGCCCCCGCGACTGTAAGCGGTGAGCCCCCTGCCATATGCCACCGGGCCGTCAAAGGCTTGGGAAGGCGGCAGGTAAGGCTATGACCCGCGAGCCAGGAGACCAGCCTTTGCGTGATGCAATCCACGCCTCGGGTGAGAGGCAAGGAAGGAGAAACGACTATGACCGCATTGGTTCAATCCGCCTCGAAATCGGCTGTTCTGCCGGCTGTTGCCGCTATCGTTCTGGGCTTCGGGATCATCACGCTGGCCGGCCATGTACAGGCCGCCGCGCTGCATGACGCCGCCCACGACGTGCGCCACGCCACCGGCTTTCCCTGCCACTAAGCCATGTTTCAACGTATTCTAACCAGCGCGCTGTTCGCTGGGTTCTGCGCGGGGCTGATCGCGGCCGCGCTGCAGTTCGCATTTGTGCAACCTGTCCTGCTTCATGCCGAGCTTTACGAGGGCGGTGAGCTTGTTCATTTCGGCGCCGAGGCGGTTTCGGCCCATCCCGACCTGCCCGGCTTCGATCCGATGCGCGACGGGATGAGCGTGCTGTTCTCGGCCCTGATCTATGTGGGTTATGCCTTCATCCTCGTGGCCGCGATGGCGATGGCGGCCGAGCGCGGCGTGCGGATCGACGGGCGCACCGGGCTGATCTGGGGTATTGCGGGGTTCACGGCCTTCCACTTCGCGCCGGCGTTTTCGCTGCCGCCGGAAGTGCCGGGCGTGGCCGCTGCCGAGCTTGGCGCGCGGCAGGTCTGGTGGTGGGGCACCGTCGCCGCCACCGGGATCGGCCTTGCGCTGATCGGGCTGGGGCGCGGGCTGGCCGCGATGGGCGCGGGCATCGTGCTGATCCTTGCGCCGCACGCGATCGGCGCGCCGCATCCCGACAGTTTCGCCGGGCCGGTGCCGCCGGAGATCGCCGCGCTCTTCGCCAGCCGGGCGCTTGGCACAGGCTTTGCCGTCTGGGCGATCATGGGCTGCCTTGCCGGGTATTTCTGGCAACGCGAGGGGGCGGGTGAAACCGCCACCACCTGAACGCCGAAACTGCTATCCTGTCCGGGCGGCCGAGATGACGCCCGAATGGTGCGAGGGGGATCAAACATGCCGAAGACCTTCATATTCCTGATCATCGGCCTGTTCTTCGGAACCGGCGCGGGCTTCCTGATCGCGGCCAGCACCGGTGCGAAGATGGAGGGCCACGCCCACGGGGCCGAGGTGCATGACCATTCCGCCCATGACCATGGGCAGGGAATGGCCGGGCACGACCATTCCCTGCTGACCGAGGCGGAAAGCCCGGCGCCGGAGCTGTCGATCGCCTTGCACCCCGACGGGGCGCAAAGCCGCAACCTCGAGATCGTTGCGGAGAATTTCACCTTCGACCCGCAGGCCGTGAACGCCGAGCATGTGCCGGGGCACGGCCACGCGCATGTCTACGTGAACGGGGTCAAGATCGCGCGGGCCTATGCGCCTTGGTTCCACCTCTCGGCGCTGCCGGTGGGCGAGCACGAGGTGCGGGTGACGCTCAATGCCAACGATCACACACAGCTTGCCGTCGAGGGGGAGCCGATCGAGGTGACCGAGACGCTGGTGATCGAATGATGGCGCTTGTGGCTGGCGGAGGAACGGGGGCTCTGCCCCCGACCCCGGGATATTTGGACCAAGAAGAAGCGCCGGGTGAGCGCCTTATGTCACGCCGGAACGCGGCCCATGAGGCAGAAGCGCAGGCGGCCCGCCGGGCGGGCGTCTTCGATCCAGCCATCTTCGCTGGCGGCATAAAGGCCGGCGAAGGCGAGCGTGTCGGCGAGGTCGGTCTCGGGTGCGATATCGGCGAACAGATAGGTGGCTTTGCCCGGCGCGGTGAAGGCCACCGACAGGGGCCGGGCGCAGTTCGACAGGCAGTCATGCGCCTGCACCTCGAAATCCATACCGCGCGTGGCCAGCGCCGCGCGCAGGGTGGCGGCAAAGCCCTTGCCGTCACTCCCCTCGCATGTTGAACAGACCACGATCCGGTGCATGGGGTTCGCCTAGGCGATCGCCGCACCGCTGACAAGCCTCTCGGAAGGAGCCTTACAGAATGCCCGCCAAAATCCCCGCAACGGTGGTGACCGGTTTCCTCGGCGCCGGGAAGACCACGCTGATCCGGCATATGCTGGAAAATGCCAATGGCAAGCGCATCGCGCTGATCATCAACGAGTTCGGCGATCTGGGCGTCGATGGCGGCATCCTGAAGGGCTGCGGCATCGAGAACTGCGACGAGGATGACGTGATGGAGCTGTCGAATGGCTGCATCTGCTGCACCGTGGCCGAGGATTTCGTGCCGACGATGCAAAAGCTGCTCGACCGCGCCGACGCGCCCGATCACATCGTGATCGAGACCTCGGGGCTGGCGTTGCCGCAGCCGCTGGTGCGCGCCTTCAACTGGCCCGAGATTTCCACGCGGGTGACGGTGGATGGCGTGGTGACCGTGGTTGACGGCAAGGCCGTGGCCGAGGGGCGGTTTGCCCATGACGTGGCTGCCGTCGACAAGCTGCGGGCGCTGGACGAGAACCTCGACCACGAAACACCGCTGTCGGAGCTGTTCGAGGATCAGATCGCCTGTGCCGACATGATCGTGGTGAACAAGGCCGACCTACTGGGCGAGGAGGAGACCGGCGCGCTGGTGGGCCGGCTGCGCTCGGAGAGCCGCGAGGGCGTGCAGGTGGTCAAGGCCACGATGGGCGCGCTGCCGGTCGATGTGCTGCTGGGCCAGGGCATCGGCGCCGAGGGCGACATGGAGGCGCGGCACGAGGTCCATCACCATCACCACGACGATGATGACGACGATCACGACCATCACCACGAGCACGACCATGACGAGTTCGAAAGCTTCGTCGTCGCGCGGGAGGAGATCGCCGATCCGGCCGCCTTTGCCGCGCAGGTGGCGGGCGTCATCCGACAGCATGACATCCTGCGCCTGAAGGGGTTCGCCGCGGTCACAGGCAAGCCCATGCGCCTGACGCTTCAGGCCGTGGGCCCGCGCATCGACAGCTATTTCGACCGGCCCTTCGGCACGGAGGCGCGCGAGACGCGGCTGGTGGTGATCGGGCAGGCCGGCCTCGACCGGGCGGCGATCGAAGCCGCGCTGCAGGCCTGATGCTCATTGTCGAGCGGGCCGACCCGCTTTCCCCGGGGCCGAAGGCGATCCTCGAGGCGAGCCACGCGATGATGCGCGAGATGTTCGAGCCGGAGGAGAATTACTTCCTCGATTTCGAGGCGCTGCGCGGCGATGACGTGCGGTTCTTCGCCGCGCGCGAGGGGTCGGAGACGCTGGGCACCGGCGCGCTGGCGCTCAAGGACGGCTATGGCGAGGTTAAGAGCATGTTCACCGCCGACGCCGCCCGCGGCAAGGGGGTCGCCGCCGCCATCCTGCGCGCGCTGGAGGACGAGGCGCGCGGCCTCGGCCTGCCGCTGCTGCGGCTGGAGACGGCGGATTCGCTCGACGCCGCCGTCCGGCTTTACGAGCGCAACGGCTTCTCCCGGCGCGAGATTTTCGGCGACTACCGGCCCAACGCCAACTCGGTCTACATGGAAAAGCCGCTGGAGCAGGCGTGAGCCCCGTGTTTCATCTTTCCAAAAATACTCAAATTCCCGACGCCCGCCACACGCGGAAAGGCCAGACCTGATGCACCTTCTTGCCGCCACCCCCGGCACGATCGATGACGGCAAGGAACCGGTCGATCTTGGCCAGAGCCCGTCCGACATCGTCTTCATCTCCGCCGCCGATACGGAGCTGGCGAGCCTCAGCGCGGCCCGCGCCGACATGGAAACGCCGCCGGGCCTGCGGCTGGCGAACCTGACATATCTACAGCACCCGATGTCGGTCGATCTGCACCTTGACAACTGCGCCACGAAATCGCGGCTGGTGGTGGCGCGTGTGCTGGGGGGCGTGGGGTACTGGAAATACGGGGCCGAGCAATTCGCGGCGCGCTGTCACGAGGCGGGCGTGCCGCTGGCGCTGTTGCCGGGCGATGACAAGCCGGATGCGGAGCTGCGGGAGCTTTCGACCGTTCCGGACGAGGAATATGACGCGCTCTGGGCCTATCTGGTCGAGGGCGGGCCGGAGAACGCGGTGAACTTCCTAAGCTACGCGCAGGCGATGCTGGAGGGCGGAGAGAGGCCCGCCGCCGCGTCGCCCCTGTTGCGGGCGGGCGTCTACTGGCCGGGGGCGGGCGTGGCCGATCTGGCGGCCGCGCGTGGAGCGTGGGAAGAGGGGAAGCCGGTGGTGCCGCTGATCTTCTACCGCGCGCTGGTGCAGGGGGCCGGGCTGAACCCGATCAACCGGCTGGTGAAGGCGCTTTTGCGGGCGGGGCTGAACCCGCTGCCGGTCTTCGTGGCCTCGCTGAAAGACCCGGTGTCGGTGGCGACGCTGGAGCATCTCTTCACCGCCGCGCCGCCCTCGGTGATCCTCAACGCCACCTCCTTTGCCGTGGGCTCGCCCCATGCCGGCGACCAGAGCCCCGACAACCCGCTGACCATGCAGGCCGCCGGGCAGGCGCCGGTGATGCAGGTCGTCTTGGCGGGCTCTTCGGAGGAGGCGTGGGCCGAGGGACTGACCGGCCTGTCGGCCCGCGATATCGCCATGAACGTGGCTTTGCCGGAGGTGGATGGTCGCGTCCTCTCCCGCGCCGTCAGCTTCAAGGGCGAGGCGTTTTTCGACGAGGCGACGGAATGCCCGATCGCCACCTACCGGGCACAGGGCGACCGGATCGATTTCGTGGCCCAGCTGGCGGCCAACTGGGCGCGGCTGCGTGAGACACCGGAGGCGGAGCGCAAGGTGGCGCTGGTGCTGGCGAACTATCCCAACAAGGACGGGCGGCTGGCCAATGGCGTTGGCCTCGATACGCCTGCCGGCACGGTGCATGTGCTGCGACTGCTGAAGGAGGCCGGCTACAAGGTGACCGGTGCGCCGGGCGACAGTGACGCGTTGATGCAGGCCGTGATGGCGGGGCCGACCAACTGGCTGACCGACCGGGCAGATCGCTGCGGCGGGGTGGAGATGAGCCTTGCCGATTACATGATCGATTACGGGCAGCTTCCGTGGGAGCTGCGCGAGGCGATGGAACGCCGCTGGGGCCCGCCCGAGGCCGATCCGTTCTACACCCCCGGCGAGGTGGATTGCGGGCGGTTCAGCTTGTCGGTTCTGCAATTCGGCAATGTCGTCGTCGGCGTGCAGCCCGCGCGCGGCTACAATATCGACCCGACCGACACCTACCATTCCCCCGACCTCGTGCCGCCGCACAATTACCTCGCCTTCTATTTCTGGCTGCGCCATCAGTTCCGGGCGCAGGCGATCGTGCATATGGGCAAGCATGGCAATCTCGAATGGCTGCCGGGCAAGGCGCTGGCGCTGAGCCAGGACTGCTGGCCCGAGGCCGTCTTTGGCCCCACGCCGCATGTCTATCCGTTCATCGTCAACGACCCCGGCGAGGGGACGCAGGCCAAGCGGCGGGCGCAGGCAGTGATCATCGACCACCTGACGCCGCCGCTCACGCGGGCGGAAACCTATGGCCCACTGCGCGATCTGGAAGCGTTGGTGGATGAGTATTACGAGGCGGCGGGCGTCGATCCCCGGCGGATCGACCATTTGCGGCGCGAGATCCTGACGCTGGCCTCGGCCACCGGGCTGGATCGTGACGTGGGGATGGGCGGCGAGGACGAGGCGACCGATTTGGCCAAGCTCGACGCGTATTTGTGCGAGCTGAAGGAGGCGCAGATTCGCGACGGGCTGCATATCTTCGGGCAGTCGCCCGAGGGGCGGCAGGCGCTCGACCTGACGATTGCGCTGGCCCGCGTGCCACGGGGTCAGGGCAAGGGCGGCGATGCCTCGATCATCCGGGCGTTGGCCGACGACTTGGAACTTGGCTTCGATCCGTTGGATTGCGAGATGGCCGAGCCATGGGAGGTCCCGAAGCCGACGGCACTGGTGCAGGTGTCAGACGACCCGTGGCGAAGCACCGGCGACACGGTGGAGCGGCTGGAACTGCTGGCGGTGGCCATGGTCGAGGGCAACACGCCGCCCGGCGCGGCCTCGGCGGCGGTGATGGCCGAGATCGGCGACAATATCCGCCCGACGCTCGAGCGATGCGGAGCGGAGGAGGGCAAGGGCCTGCTCGATGCGCTGGCGGGGCGGTTCGTGCCCCCTGCCCCCTCGGGCGCGCCGACGCGGGGGCGGCTGGACGTGCTGCCGACGGGGCGGAACTTCTTTTCCGTCGACAGCCGGGCGGTGCCGACGCCCACCGCGTGGGCGCTGGGGTGGAAATCGGCCAACCTGCTGATCGAGAAACATTTGCAGACCCATGGCGACTGGCCCCGCACCATGCTGCTGACGGCATGGGGCACGGCCAACATGCGCACCGGCGGCGACGATATCGCACAGGCGATGGCGCTGATGGGGGTGAAGCCGAAATGGGACGCGGCGAACCGGCGGGTCACGGGGTTCGAGGTGCTGCCGCAGGGGGTGCTGGGGCGACCGCGGGTCGATGTGACGCTCAGGATTTCGGGGTTCTTCAGGGATGCCTTTCCGCAGTTGATCGCGCTGTTTGATTCTGCCGCAAGGGCGGTGCAGGCGATGGACGAGCCGGAGGATCTCAACCCCGCCGCCGCACGGGCCAAGGCCGAGGGCACGGGCGCGCGCATCTACGGGTCGAAGCCGGGCGCCTACGGCGCAGGCTTGCAGGCGCTCATCGACGAGCGGCTCTGGTCGGGCAAGGCCGATCTGGCCGAGGCCTATCTCACATGGGGCAGCTATGCCTATGGCGCCAAGGACGAGGGCACGCCGGACCGGGCCGGGTTCGAGGCAAGGCTGAAACAGACCGAGGCCATCGTGCAGAATCAGGACAATCGCGAGCACGATATTCTCGATTCGGACGATTACTATCAGTTCGAGGGCGGCGCGGCGGCGGCGGTCAGCACGCTTCAGGGCAAGGACCGGCCGATCTATCACAACGACCATTCCCGCCCCGAACGCCCCGTCATCCGCACGCTGGAGGACGAAATCGGGCGGGTGGTGCGTAGCCGCGTGGTGAACCCCAAATGGATCGACGGGGTGAAGCGCCACGGCTACAAGGGCGCCTTCGAGATCGCGGCGACGGTGGATTACCTCTTTGCCTTCTCGGCCACGACCGGCGCGGTCAGGGATCATCATTTCGATATGGTCGAAGCGGCATTTCTGGAGGATGATGACACGCGGGAGTTCATCGCCGAGCACAACGCCCCCGCCCTGCGCGAGATGGCCGAGCGGTTGCAGGAGGCCATCGACCGGGGGCTCTGGGCGCCGCGGTCGAACTCGGCGAGGCGCCGGATCGAGGCGGCGCGGCGGGGCGCTCCCCCGCCCTGACAGGCGGCGTCGCAAGGGAGACGGGACATGACGATAAAAGGACATTGCCTGTGCGGGGCGATCGGGTTCGAGCTGGAGGGCCCGCATAACTGGGTCGGCCATTGCCATTGCGAGAGCTGCCGGCGCGGGGCCGGGGCGGCGATGGTGACGTTTGTCGGGCATCCGGACGGGCAATGGCGGTGGACGGGGCAAGCGCCCACGGTCTACGAATCGTCGCCGGGGAACCGGCGGGGGTTTTGCGCCACCTGCGGGGCGTCGGTGTTCTATTCCTCCGACAGCACGCCCGGAGAGACCCATTTCCACGCCGCCCTGCTCGACGATCCGGCGGCGGTTCAGCCCACCGAAATCGACCACGCCCACGAGCGCCTGCCGTGGATGCCGGAGAACTACCCCGGTTGCGGAAAACTCTGATCGGCGGGCACGCAGTAGAGGCTGCCGGTCTCGCCCGTCTCGTGCAGGTCCATCTCGCAGAACAGCTCGCCGCTGGGCGGGCGCGGGGGCGGCGGGCCCGAGCCGCAGTCGAGCCGTGCCTCAATCAGCGCGGCGTCGCCCTTGAGGCGGGCCACGTCGCAGCCGCTGACCTTTTCGATGGCCAGCACCGCCTTGTCCCCCACCGAGGACAGCCGGGGCGCCCATTCCATGTTGAGCCGGATCGCCTCGGCCCGGCGGCCCTTGACGCGGATGTCGAAGGTGCTGCCGCCAAGGTGCATCCGCACCGGCTCGACCCCGTAGAAGGCGGGGCTGGGCGTGTTGCAGGCGGTAAGTAGGAGGAGGAGAACGGGAAACCAGCGCATGGCCCTAGCGTGGGCGCGGGATGGTTAAGGGCGGGTTAACGGGGGCTCTGCCCCCGACGTTGAAACCCAGCGGGTTTCAACGCCTCCCCCGGGATATTTGGACCAAGAAGAAGCCGGGGGCGGCGGCCTGCCGGGGCGGGGGGCAAAACCCTGCTTGCACCGGGCGCCCCGCTCGCCCAAAGTCGGGCGCCAAAGGGAGGGCCAAGATGACCGACGATCCAGACCGCCACGCGATGAAAATGGCCAAGAAGAAGGCCGCGCGCGACAAGATCATGGCCACCAAGACCGACGAAAAGGGCCTGATCATCATTCATACGGGCAAGGGCAAGGGCAAATCCTCGGCCGCGTTCGGGATGATCTTTCGCTGTATCGCGCATGACATGCCCTGTGCCGTGGTGCAGTTTATCAAGGGCGGCATGAGCACGGGCGAGCGCGACCTGATCCTGTCGAAATTTACCGACGCCTGCGCCTTTCACACCATGGGCGAGGGGTTCACCTGGGAAACCCAGGACCGCGAGCGCGATACCGCGATGGCGCAGGCCGCGTGGGAAAAGGCGAAGGAGCTGATCCGGGACGAGACAAACCGCATGGTGCTGCTCGACGAGGTCAACATCGCGCTGCGCTACGATTATCTCGACGTGAACGAGGTGGTGGAGTTTCTGGTCGAGGAGAAGCCGGACATGACGCATGTCGTGCTGACCGGGCGGAACGCCAAGGACGAGTTGATCGAGATCGCCGATCTGGTGACCGAGATGGAGCTGGTCAAGCACCCGTTCCGCTCGGGCGTGAAGGCGCAGATCGGGGTGGAGTTCTGAACCGCCCCGCCCCGCATTGACCGCCGGCACCGGCGGGGCCATCATGCGCCATTGCCTGCCCCCGCCGCCCCGGAGCGCCCCGAATGCCGTTTCACCGTGTCACGCCCGAGAAGCTGTCGACCGCCGTCACGCGGCAGGTGGAGAAGTTGATCCTGCGCGGCATCCTGCGCCCCGGCGAGCGGCTGCCGGCGGAGCGGGAGTTGGCCGAGCGGCTGGGTGTGTCGCGTCCGAGCCTGCGGGAGGCGATCGGCGAGTTGCAGGAAAAGGGCCTGCTCAAGACCCGCGCCGGGGCGGGGATCTACGTGGCCGATGTGCTTGGCAATGCGTTCTCCGACGCGCTGATCCGGCTGTTTTCCGAGCATGACGAGGCGGTGTTCGACTATATCGGCTTTCGCCGCGACCTCGAGGGGCTGGCGGCGGAGCGGGCGGCAAGGCTGGCCTCGGATACCGACCTGAAGGTGGTGGGCGAGATCTTTGCCAAGATGGAGGCCGCGCATCGCAAGACCAACCCCGAGGACGAGGCCCGCCTCGATGCCGAGTTTCACATGTCGATCATCGAGGCCAGCCACAACGTGGTGATGCTGCACATGATGCGCTCGATGTTCCAACTGCTGCGCGAGGGGGTGTTCTATAACCGGCAGGTGATGTTCAAGCAGCGCACCACGCGCGGCGCCCTGCTGGATCAGCACCGGGCGATGAACACCGCCATTCAGGCCCGCGACCCGGAAGCGGCGCGGGCGGCGGTCGAGACGCATCTCACCTATGTCGAGACCTGCCTCGAGGACCAGAAGAAGGCCGACCGCAACGAGGAGATTGCCCGCCAGCGGCTGGCGCATGAACAGTCGCGCTGATCCGGGCGATTGTTGCCTTCGTTCACTGTTTCTGTTTTTCCGCCGCCGCCTGTTCCTCGGCGCGCGCCTCGGCCCGTTTGGCGTCCTCGGCGTCGCGAATCTTCCGGTAATAGGCTTCGGCGGCCTCTTGAATGCCGGCCTGCGGCACCGAGAAATCGACATAGACCGGGTTCGGCACGTGATCGAGCGTCGCGCCGGAATCGGCGTCGACCTCCACGCCGATCAGCCCGCCGGCGATGAAGTTCCCGGCGGTCGCCGCCGTCCCGTCAGAGGAGGATTTCACAGTGACATGCACCTTGCGCACGTCGCGCCCGCGCTTGAACGTCGCCCAGAACGATTCCTTTCGGCTGATCCGCATGGCGCAGGGGGTCTGGCAGCTTTTGCCAAGCCCGGTGGTGACCACGGCGCCGGCGGGTTTTGACGTAAACGTCACCGCCTCGGTGCTGCCGCGGGTCACGGTTGCACAGCCGCCGGTGGCGAGGATGGTCGCCGCAAGCAGCGGCGCAACAAGTCTGGTGGGCATTCCGTTAGTCCCTCGTCATATTCTTTTTGTTTTGCGCCGCGGCGCCGAGGCACGGCCTTGGTCGTCAGGTAAAAGGGACGGGCATGTGGTCGCAAGGTGAAGACGGCTCAATCTTGACGTGCGCCTCACCTGTGGCGCGCAAGGCACACGTGCCCAGATCGTCGGGCGCCGCCAGCTTTCACAATCGCTGAAAACGCGGACCTATGTGCTGAAATTTTACCATTTGATAAAAAATAATCCTGTGTCATACTCCTTCTAAAAACACGGCCAACACGTGGAGGATATCTTGACCCACAACGCCCTTTCGCCGGGGATCGTCCCCGGCAGGCTGCAGGCACAGGATTACGAAGAGAACTTCGCCGACCTGCATGAGCCTCTCGACGATCACGAAGCGCTGGTTGCGGCGGATCGCTGCTATTTCTGCCATGATGCGCCCTGCATCACCGCCTGCCCCACCGATATCGACATCCCGCTCTTCATCCGGCAGATCGCCACCGGCACGCCCGAGGCGGCGGCGGAGACGATCCTGAACCAGAACATCCTTGGCGGCATGTGCGCGCGGGTCTGCCCGACCGAGACGCTGTGCGAAGAGGTCTGCGTGCGCGAGGTGGCCGAGGGCAAACCGGTGCTGATCGGCCAGTTGCAGCGCTATGCCACCGATACGCTGATGGCCGCGGGCAAGCATCCGTTCACGCGCGGCGCACCGACGGGCAAGCGCGTGGCCGTGGTGGGCGCCGGGCCGGCGGGGCTGGCCTGTGCGCACCGGCTGGCGATGCGAGGCTCTGACGTTACGCTGTTCGACGGGCGGGAAAAGCCCGGCGGGCTGAACGAGTACGGCATCGCCGCCTACAAGACGGTGGGCGGTTTCGCGCAGGCCGAGGTCGACTGGCTGCTGCAGATCGGCGGCATCACGGTTGAGACCGGCAAGCGGCTGGGTGGCGAGTTGTCGCTGGACAGCTTGCGCGAGGAGTATGACGCGGTTTTCCTTGGCATGGGCCTTGGCGGCGTCAACGCGCTTGGGCTGGCGCAAGAGGACAAGGACGGCATCGACGACGCCGTCGATTTCATAGCCCAGCTGCGGCAGGCGGGCGATCTGTCGGCCCTGCCCGTGGGCCGCGACGTGGTGGTGATCGGGGGCGGGATGACCGCCATCGATGCGGCCATTCAGGCCAAGCTTCTGGGCGCGCTGAACGTGAGCCTTGTCTATCGCCGGGGCCGCGACCGGATGAACGCCAGCGTTTACGAACAGGATCTTGCCGCCTCGAAGGGCGTGCGGATCATCACCAACGCCACCCCCATAGCCATTCACGGCAACGGCGCGGTGCGCGAGGTGGAGTTCGAATATACCGACGACGACCTGAAACCCACCGGCGAGCGGTTCCGTCTTCCCGCCGATCAGCTCTTCAAGGCCATCGGTCAGGCGCTGGAGGGCGAGGGCCTGCCCAAGCTTGAGGGCCGCAAGATCGCCGTGTCGGGCGCGGGCCGCACCAGCGTCGACGGCGTCTGGGCCGGGGGCGACTGTGCCGCGGGCGGCGATGACCTGACGGTGACGGCGGTGGCCGAGGGCCGCGACGCGGCCGAAGATATCCACGCCAGCCTCGTTTCGTGATAGGTTTGACCGACATGGTCATGACCCGCGAAAGGGACACCGCGATGGAGAGCCTCGAAACCCGTGTGGCCGATCACTACGCGGTCGACCGGATCGTCGACACGATCAAGAAAGCGCTGGAAAAGGCCGGCGCCGACCCCGAGGCGCCAAGGCCGGAAGACCTCAGGCCGGTGGACGAGTTCCACACTGGCGGGCAGGAGGCGACCGACGCGCTGCTGAACCAGCTCGATATCACGTCCGAGACGCGGGTGCTGGATATCGGCTGCGGCCTCGGCGGCACCGCCCGGCATGTCGCGGCGCGGGCGGGCTGTCACGTCACCGGCATCGACCTGACGCCCGATTACATCGCTGCCGCCAAGGCGCTGAGCACGCTGGTCGGGCTCGACAACCTCACGACGTTCAAGACCGGCAGCGCGCTCGACCTGCCGGTTGAGGACGGCACGTTCGACCTTGTGCTGATGCTCCATGTCGGCATGAATATCGACGAAAAGAAGGGCCTTTTCGCCGAAGTGGCGCGGGTTCTCGCCCCCGGTGGCAGTTTTGCCCTGTTCGACGTGATGCGGCTTTCCGATGCGCCGTTGAACTTCCCCTTTCCGTGGGCCGAAACCTCGGGCTTTTCCTTTGTCGATCCGCCCGAGATGTATCGCGAGGCCGCCGAGAAGGCCGGGCTGGGGCAACTGGCCGAACGCAACCGCCTCGACTTCGCGCTCGATTTTTTCAACCGGGTCTTTGCCCGGATGGAAAAGGCGGGCGGGCCGCCGCCGCTGGGCATTCACCTGCTGATGGGCGGCACCGCCAAGGAAAAGCTGCAGAACTACGTCACGCATATATCCGCCGGGGATATCGCGCCGTTCGAAATGATCTTCCGCGCGCCGAAATAGGCCGCGCAGGCAACAGGGAAAGGACCAGACAACATGGCCGATCTGACATCCAACTTCATCGGGATCAAATCCCCCAACCCGTTCTGGCTGGCCTCTGCCCCGCCGACGGACAAGGAATACAACGTCCGCCGCGCCTTCGAGGCCGGATGGGGCGGCGTCGTGTGGAAGACGCTGGGCGAGGAAGGCCCGCCCATCGTCAACGTGAACGGCCCCCGCTATGGCGCGATCTGGGGGGCCGACCGGCGGCTTCTGGGGCTCAACAATATCGAGCTGATCACCGACCGCCCGCTTCAGACCAATCTCGACGAGATGACGCGGGTGAAGAAGGATTACCCCGATCACGCGATCATCGCCTCGCTGATGGTGCCGGTGGAGGAGGAAAGCTGGAAAGCCATCCTCGAGAAGGTCGCGGCGACGGGCTGTGACGGGGTCGAGCTGAACTTCGGCTGCCCCCACGGGATGAGCGAGCGCGGCATGGGCTCGGCCGTGGGTCAGGTGCCGGAATACGTGCAGCAGGTGGCGGAATGGTGCAAAAAGCACTCCGACCTGCCGGTGATCGTGAAGCTGACGCCGAACATCACCGATATCCGCAAGCCCGCGCAGGCGGCCAAGGATGGCGGGGCCGACGCGGTATCGCTGATCAACACGATCAACTCGATCACCGGGGTCGATCTGGATATCTTCGCGCCTGAGCCCACGATCGACGGCAAGGGCGCCCATGGCGGCTATTGCGGCCCGGCGGTCAAGCCCATCGCCCTCAACATGGTGGCCGAAATCGCCCGCACGCCCGAATTGCGGGGCATGCCCATTTCCGGCATCGGCGGCGTGACCACATGGAAGGACGCGGCCGAGTTCATGGCGCTTGGCGCCGGCAACGTGCAGGTCTGCACCGCCGCGATGACCTATGGTTTCAAGATCGTGCAGGAGATGATCTCGGGCCTGTCGCATTACATGGACGAAAAGGGCTTTACCTCGGTCGACGAGCTTGTGGGCCGCGCGGTGCCGAACCTATCCGACTGGCAGCACCTCAACCTCAACTACGTCACCAAGGCGCGGATCGATCAGGATGCCTGCATCAAGTGCGGGCGCTGCTATGCGGCCTGTGAAGACACCAGCCATCAGGCGATCTCGATGTCCGAGGACCGGGTGTTCGAGGTGATCGACGCCGAATGCGTGGCCTGCAACCTCTGCGTCAATGTCTGCCCGGTCGAGGATTGCATCACCATGGAGCAGCTGGCCCCCGGCGAGGTGGACGAACGCACCGGCAAGGTGGTCGAGGAAGAATACGCCAACTGGACGATGCACCCCAACAACCCGGGCGCCTGCGCGGCGGAGTGAACGGTCAGCCGAGCCGGGAAAGAACGAAATCGGCGCGCGCGGGCACGCCGGTTTTCGGCAGGATAACGGTCTCGTACCCCAACGCCTGATAGGCGGCGAGCAACCTTCGGTATTCGCCCTCCGCCTCGGCCATGTCGTGCCGGCGCTCGGCATCGGCGGCGTAGATTTCGGGCCATGGCGGGGTCAGAAAAACCTTTCGGTGAAAGCGGGGCATATCGGCCAGCGTTTCCGACACCGGCACCCCCGCCGCGTGGTCCAGAGCCACCGCCGCGTCGATCAGCCCACGGTCGAAGAACACCCAGCCCTCGCACGACTCTACATTGGCACGGTCCGCTGTCGCCAGAGCGATAGCCCGACGGGCGAAGGCCTCCGGGTCGACCCAAGGCAGCGCTTTCCCATTGCTCCTGCTCTCTTCGGCGACAATGCGGCGGCCGGGTTCGGGCACGGTCGCAAAGCCCCACCGCGACAGTTCGTCCAGCAAGGTGGATTTGCCGCCGCCGGAACAGCCGGACAGGATGACGTGGCGGGGTATATGGTCGGGCATGGGGTTTCCCTGAGACGTCATTTGGGCGTGAACGTGAAGCGGCAGCGGGATGTTGGCGAGTGAATGCCGACACGGAAACTCGCGGGCTTGGCCCCTGTTTCAACGCCATAAGGCCCCGGGTCAAGCCCGGGGCGCGGGGTCTTGAACCTGACGGCCCTTCGCACAGGACCGGGGCCATTCTCCGCAAGATATCGCCGCTTCACCTTGATCCCGCAGCCGATCGGATCACTTCCCCCGGATGAAACATCTGCTGCTCCTGTCCCTCCTCCTCCTTGCCGCCTGTGGTCGCGGCGTCCCCGATCAGGCCCGCATCGTCGTCGCCGGCGATTCCGTCATGGCGTGGAACCGTGGCGCGGGCGCTTCCGTCGCCGATCAGCTTGCGGCGCAGTTGGGCGAACCTGTGGGCGATGTCTCGCTGCCGCTGGCGAAGGTGACGGGCGGTGCCGGACCGCTGAACATCCCCGCTCAGCTTGACGGCGTAAGAGTCAGCCACGTCGTCCTGAACGGCGGCGCCAATGACCTGAGCCGTTGCGACTGTTCCAGTTGCGGGCCCGTGCTGAACCGGCTGATCTCCGAGGACGGCACCCAAGGCGCGATCCCTGCGCTGGTGGCCGATCTGCGGCAGCGCGGGTCGCGGGTGATCTGGGCCGATTACTATACCTCGCCGGAATATGCCGACACGGTTTGCGAGAAACCCTACCAGGTGCTCGAGAACCGGCTGCGCCGGATGGCCGCGAGCGACTCCGGTGTCACCCTGGCCGATATGGATGACGTGTTCCGCCCCGACGACCTGTCGCTATTCGCGTCGGACAGGACCCACCCGTCGCAAAAGGGCTCGGCCCGCATTGCCGGGCTCATCGCGCCCCTTCTGGCGCCCTGATGACGATTTATTGATGGCCACCCCTTGACCCTCCAGTGACTGGAACCCCTATCTGGGGGACATGACCCAAACCAACCATTTCCGAATCGAGATCGACGGGATGACCTGCGCCGGCTGTGCCGGGCGGGCGGAGCGTGCGATATCTTCCGTGCCCGGCGTTGCCCAGGCGCAGGTGAATTTCGCCGCCCGCACCGCCGAGGTCAGCGCCGCCCCCGGCACCGAGGCCGCGATCGTCGAGGCGCTCGACCACGCCGGCTATCCGGCGCGTACCGATTCGGTGACGCTTGAGGTGTCGGAGATGTCCTGCGCCTCCTGCGCGTCCCGCGTCGAGAAAGCCCTTATCGCCCGGCCCGGCGTCGTCGATGCCGCCGTGAACTTTGCCGCCGGCACGGCGACGGTGCAGATACTCACCGATGCGGCCACGCCCCGGGAGCTCGCCCGCGCCGCCACCGATGCGGGCTATCCGACCGTGCCCGCCGACGACACCCCGCGCCACGACCGGCAGACCGACGAGACCACCCCGGCCCTTCGCCGGACGCTCATTGCCGGGGCGCTGACCCTGCCGGTCTTCATCGTCGAAATGGGCGGGCATCTTGTCCCGGCCTTCCACCATTTCGTGCATCAGGCCATCGGGCAGGAAACCTCGTGGATGCTGCAATTCCTGCTGGCCACCAGCGTGCTGCTCTGGCCGGGGCGCGAATTCTTCCTCAAGGGCGTGCCCGCGCTCCTGCGCGGGGCGCCCGAGATGAACTCGCTCGTGGCGCTTGGCGCCTCCGCCGCTTGGACCTTCTCGTCCGTGGCGCTGTTTGCACCGGCGCTTTTGCCCGAGGGCACGCGCGCCGTCTATTTCGAGGCCGCGGCGGTGATCGTCACGCTGATCCTTCTGGGCCGCTGGCTCGAAGCCCGCGCGCGCGGTCAGGCCGGCGCCGCGATCCGCAAGCTGGTGGGCCTCCAGCCCAAGACCGCGCGGGTCGAACGCGATGGCGGCTACGAAGATATTCCGCTCGAAACCGTCCACCCCGGTGACCTCCTCCTTGTCCGCCCCGGCGAGAAGATCGCAGTGGATGGCGAGGTGTCGAAGGGCGAGGCATATGTCGACGAAAGCATGATCTCGGGCGAACCGGTGCCGGTGGCCAAGGCGCCCGGCGACCGCGTGATCGGCGGCACGGTCAACGGCGACAGCGCGCTCACCTTCCGCGCCACCCATGTGGGCCGCGACACCATGCTGTCGCAGATCGTGGCCGAGGTGCAGCGGGCGCAAGGCGCGCGCCTGCCGATCCAGTCGCTGGCCGACCGCGTGGTCGCGGTCTTCGTGCCGGTGGTCATCGCCGTGGCCCTCCTGACGGTGCTGGTCTGGCTGGCCATCGGCCCAAGCCCCGCGCTGGGGCTTGCGCTGGTCGCGGGTGTGTCGGTGCTGATCATCGCGTGCCCCTGTGCCATGGGGCTGGCGACGCCCACCTCGATCATGGTGGGCACCGGCCGCGCGGCGGAGCTGGGCGTTCTCTTTCGCAAGGGCGATGCGCTGCAACGGCTCGACGAGGCGCGCGTGGTGGCCTTCGACAAGACCGGCACGCTGACCGAAGGGCGCCCGCGCCTGACCCGTCTGGTGACGGTCGAGGGGCAGGACGAGGAGGATGTGTTGCGCCTTGTCGCGGCGGCAGAGGCCCAGTCGGAACACCCCATCGCCCGCGCCATAACCGAGGCGGCCGGGGAGAAGGGCCTGACCCTGCCGCAGGCCGAAAACATGCGCGCCATCGGCGGGCACGGCCTGTCGGCCAAGGTCGACGGGCATGAAATGCTGATCGGCACGGCGCGGCTGATGGAGCGCGAAGGCGTGGCGCTCGGCACGCTTGGCGAGGCCGCGACCGAGGTGTCGGACAAGGGCCAGAGCCCGGTCTTCATCGCCATCGACGGCCAGCTTGCCGGCCTCATTGCCGTCGCCGACGAGGTTAAGCCCACGACCCCTGCGGCACTCGACGCCCTGCGGCAGGAGGGCCTGAGGATCGCCATGATCACCGGCGACACACCGGCCACCGCCAACGCCATCGCCGCCGATCTCGGCATCGAGCATGTCGAGGCCGGCGTCCTGCCCGCCGACAAGCGGAGAACCGTGCAAGCGCTGCGAGAGCGCTTCGGCCCGGTCGTGTTCGTGGGCGACGGCATCAACGACGCCCCCGCCTTGGCCGAGGCCGATATCGGCATCGCCGTGGGCACCGGCACCGACGTGGCCATCGAATCCGCCGACGTGGTGCTCATGTCGAGCGACCTCACCGGCGTGGCCACCGCCCGGCACCTGTCCCGCCGGACCATGCGGAACATCCGGCAGAACCTGTTCTGGGCCTTCGCCTACAACGCCGCCCTCATCCCGGTGGCGGCGGGCGTGCTCTACCCTCTGACCGGCACGCTGCTGTCGCCGATGCTGGCGGCCGGCGCCATGGCGCTCAGTTCGGTCTTCGTCATCACCAACGCGCTGCGCCTGCGCCGGGTGGGCCGGGGCGTGGCGCAAAAGACACCCAGACCCGCCCCGGCGCTGCATCCGGCGGCGGCGGAATAACGGAGGACGCGATGAATATCGGCGACGTTTCCCACCTCACCGGCCTGCCGGCCAAGACGATCCGGTATTACGAGGAGATCGGCCTTGTCCGCCCCGCCCGCGATGCCAATGGCTATCGGGTCTTTTGCGACACCGATGCGCACAAGCTGGCCTTTCTCGGCCGGTCCCGCGCGCTGGGGTTCTCGATCGAGGATTGCCGCACCCTTCTGGCGCTTTACGAGGATGACGACCGCGCCAGTGCCGACGTAAAGCGCGTGGCGACCGAACACCTGCACCAGATCGAGGACAAGATCGCCCAGCTTCAGGCGATGCGCGACACGCTGAACGAACTGGTCCGCACCTGCGCGGGCGACAACCGCCCCGACTGTCCCATCCTGAAAGACCTGTCGCAAGACCGAGGCGAGGCAGCCCGCAAGGGCTGAAGAGCGCTCACATCTCGCGCCCTGCCTTCATCTCGCCCCAGCGCATCACCGCGTTGGCCCCGAGAAAGCTCAACGACCCCGGCGGCAACCGCTTCGGCGCATCGAGCGCCATTACCTCGGACAGTAACTCGGTGTCGTTCCCAGCCGCCAGATCGGCCGTCACCATCCCCAGCATCGTGCCCTTCGCCGTGCCAAGACCGTTCTGACAGCAGGCCGAATACAGCCCCGTCTCTACCTCTCCCGTCGCCGGCACGCTGTTCCAGCTCAGGCACAGCCGCCCGCCCCAGCGATATTCCATCCCCACACCCGTCAGCATCGGGAACCGCGCCGCGAAAGCCTTGTCATGGTCGCGCCCCACCCGCGCGATCCGCGCGGCGCTCACCACCATCGACGGATCACAGGTGAACCGGTTGCGGATCACCAGCCGGTCGCCCCCGGTGCCCGATATCCGCCGCACGGTGGTGCCCAGCGGATCGGCCGGGGTGACGCCCCAGCGCGGCTGCCCGCCAAGCTTGCGCAACTCGTCAGGGCTCAGCGCCCGGGTCATCGAGGCATAGGTGAAGACATGGAGCAATTGACGCTTGAAAAAGCCAAAGCTGTTGGCGTGGCCGTTCACCGCCAAAATCACCTTGGGCGCCACCACCCGCCCCTTGGGCGTGATGGCGTTCCACGCCCCGTTGCGCTTCAGTTCCGTCACCGGCGAATTCTCGAAAATCCGCACCCGGTTCGAGCGCAGGCCGCGCGCCACCCCGCGCACGAACAGCGCGGGCTGAATCATCGCCGTGCCGGGGGTGTAAAGCCCGCTCTGGTAATAATCGGTGCCGGTCATCGCACGCATCTGCGCGGCATCCAGCATCTCGTTCGCCTCGCCCATCGCCGTCAGGTGGCGGGCATAGTCGAGGTTGTGGCGGTGCCCCTTTTCCGTTGCCGCCGCATTCACCTTGCCCGACCGCGCAAAAGCCTCCTCGCCCAGCCCGAATGCCTCGGCCATCGCCCCGGCAAACTCGATCCCCGCCCGGTTGGCGCGGGTCTGGGCCCGGTCGGCCTCCACCGCACCGCCGTAATCATCCGAGGCAAGGTCATGCGGCAGGTCGATCATAAAGCCGGTATTGCGCCCCGCCGGCCCCTCGCCGATGCGCTTGGCCTCCAGCAGGACGATCCGCGCCTCGGGGTGCAACTGCGCCAGCCGGCGCGTGGCCGCCAGCCCCGCGTACCCGCCGCCGATCACGAGGTAGTCGGCGGTGGTGCGCTCCTCCAGCACCTGCGCCGCATCGGCGGCGGGCAGGATCTCGTTCCAGCCGGAAAGGCCGGGATCGACAGGCAGGCGGGTAACTTTCATGAGCGGCTCAGCCGGGCGGTGTAGGTCTGGCCGACATCGAAACCGCCCCCGCAAAAGGTGACTTGGCCCCGCATCAGGCGACCTCGTATTTGATCGGCAACCGCCGCGCGCCCGTGTTGCCACTATCGGGCAGCCATTCCGGCGCCCCGTCATAAGCGACCGTCGCAAAGGTCTGCCGCAAAGCATCCAGCGCACAGGCCGTATCGGTCCGGGCCACGAAATGCCCGATGCAATGATGCGCCCCGCCGCCAAAGCCGAAATGCTTGCGCCGCTTGGCGGTGATGTCGAACGCAGGGTCGTCGCAGAACTCGGGATCGCGGGCCGAGGCATGGACGAAAAGATGCAGGATCGTACCCTTCTCGATCACCTGCCCGTTCATCTCGACATCCTCCACCGCCTCGCGCGTGGCCCATGTGGTGGTGGGCCGGGCGCGGATGAACTCGTCCACCGCGCCGGGAATGAGCGACGGATCGTTGCGCAGCATCTGCCACTGATCGGGATGCTCGATGAAGAGCGACAGGCCCAGCCCGAGAAGCGCGCGGGTCGTATCAACCCCGCCGAAGATGGAAATCACGATGGTGTTCAAAAGCTCTTCGTGGGTGCAATCGCCATTTGCGTCGAATTCGGCCACCATGCGGGCCACGTAACTTTGCGTGTCCTCCCCCCGCCGCACCCGCGACACCAGCTCGTCGGCAAGGTTGAACAGCCGCTCACAGGCCGCGTTGAACCGGGCCTGATGCTGCGGCGCCTCGACCCCCATCGCCAGACCCAGATCGCTTGCATCATGCGCCACCTCGGGCCACCGCTCTCGCGACAGACCCAGAAGCGTGGTGATCGCCTGCCCCGCGAAGGGCTCGCAGAACGCCGACTGGAACTCGCAGGCGCGGGTCTGGCGCAGCCCCTCGCACAGGTCGCGGGCAATCTCGTCAAAGGCGGGCTTGAGCCCCAGCACATACTCCTCCGACAGCGCCGGCACCGCCAGCGCGCGCAGCTTGCGGTGCGCATCCCCTTCCTGACCGATCACGGAATCCCGCCAGAAATCGGCAAACCGCCCCTCGATGCCCACCGTGTCGGGCCAGGCGTGGCTGCCCTGCCGAAAGCGCCTGTCACGCAGGATGCGCCCAACCTCCATATAGCGCAGCACCGCCAGCCCATAGGGCGTCTCTGCGCACCAATGGGCCTCCCGCGCCGCCATCACCTCGGGCCCGCGCGTGGAAAACCCCGGGTCGGACAGGTCGAGATAAGGCAGCGCGGTCATGGTCAGTACTCCTGGTTCAGCGCGTCGGCGGCCGGTATCTCCCTCTCGCGGCGCGCGATGTAATCGAGCAGCGCGTCATTCACGCCCGCGTCGAGCGTCGGTTCTTCATAGGCGTTCAGCAAGTCCCGCGCGTGGTTCACCGCACGGATATTGGTATCGATCCCGCCCTCGGCCGCCCATTGCTCATAGGCGTTGTTGTCGAACAGCTCGGGCATGAAAAACGCCCGCTGGAAATTGGCCAGCGTATGGGCGTGGCCAAGGTAATGCCCGCCGGGGCCGATATCGGCCACCGCCGCGACCGCCTCGTCGAAATCGTCCCAACGGATGCCCTCGGCCATGCGATAGGCCATGGCGCATTGCTCGGCATCCGTCACGAACTTGGCCATCGAGCAATGCATCCCGGCCTCGTTCCAGCCCGCCGCGTGCCACATGTAATTCGTGCCCGCCATCTGCAACGCCATTAGCGTGGTCGCGCTTTCATAGCCCGCCTGTGCGTCCAAGGTCTTGGCCCCGCCCAGATTGGTGGAAGAGCGCCACGGCACACCGTAGAACCGCGCCATCTGGCCGATCATCATGTTCATCAGGCTGATCTCGGGCGTGCCCGCCATCGGCGCGCCGGATTTCATGCTGACAGTCGACAGGTAATGCCCATAGATCGCCGGGCACCCCTTGCGGATCACCTGTGTATAGGCCAGCGCCGACAGCGCCTCGGCATTGAGCTGCGCCACCGCCGGCGCCACGGAGGCGGGCGTATTCGCCCCGCCCAGCACGAAGGGCGAGCACAGAACCGGCTGGTTCTTCCGGCAAAACGCCCGCATCGCGCCCAGCATGGTTTCATCCCACACCAAGGGCGAGTTGCCGTTGCAATTGCCCGTGGCGACCGGGTGATCCTCCATGAAATCCTCACCAAAGAGGATCGCGCACATCTCCATCACGTCCTCGGCGTTCTTGGGGCTGGTGGTCATGCCCATGAACGTCTTGTCGGAATGCTTCATCGAGGAATAGGTGATGCGCAGGTGCCGCTGGCTGATCGGGTGGTCGTAAGGCTCGACGATATGATGGGCCGAGCTGTGCAGCGCGGGCAGCATATGGGACAGCTTGTGGAAATTCCCCAGATCCTCCAGCGTCGGGTTGCGCCGCACATCGTCGAGATCGCGCAGATAGGGCGCCCCGGTCATCGGCACGAAGATCGCGTGATCGCGCCCGAACGGCAGGTTATTGGCCGGGTTGCGCGCGTGATAGGTAAAGGTCTCGGGGATCGTCCGGATCAGCTCCCGCACGAGGCCCCGGTCGAGATACACCGTCTCGCCCTCCACCTTCGCGCCAGCGGCCTTCCAGTCGGCCAGTGCAATCACGTCCCGGAACACAACGCCCACGTTCTCGAGGATATGCATCGAGGCGGCATCGATCCGCTCGACCTCCTCCATATCCATCGGCTCGGTCAGCGGAATCCCCCGCTTGAGCGCCGGCAGCATGGTGAAATCCCGCGTCCGCCGCGCCGTTGTGCGCGCACCCCGGCCCCGCCGGGCCGCCCGTTTCTCTGCCACATCAGCCATGATGCGTCCTCTTGTAGGGTGGATGAAAACCCACCGTTGCGTGAGAGGAGGCTCGCCCCCCTACCCGACGTTGTCGCCGTCCTTCGGATCGGTCAGATCGATCCAGATCGTCTTCATCTCGGTGAACTGGTCATGGGCATGCACGGAATTGTCCCGCCCGCCAAAGCCGGATTGCTTGTACCCGCCGAAGGGGGTCGAGATATCGCCCTCGCCATAGCAATTGACCGTCACCGTGCCCGTCCGGATCTCGCGCGCTGTACGGATGGCCCGGCGCACATTGCCGGTAAAGACCGAGGCCGCGAGCCCGTACTCGGTGTCATTGGCCAGTTGAATCGCCTCTTCCGTGCTGGCCACCTCGATGACCGACAGGATCGGCCCGAAGATCTCTTCGCGCGCCCTGGCGTCGGATTTCTTCACCTCGTAGACCGTCGGCTTGACGAAATTGCCTTCGGGCTTGTCACCGCCCGCGACAGCCTTGCCGTTGAGATACTTGGAAACCTTCTTGCAGTGCTCCCCGTCGATCAGCGCCCCCAGATGCATCGCAGGATCCAACGGATCACCCGTCTTCCAGTCGCGCATCCTTGCCACGATCCGCTCCAGCAACGCCGCCTTCACCGACTTGTGCACAATGAGCCGGCTGGTCGCCGAACAGTTCTCGCCCATGTTCCAGAAGGCCGCGTTCACCACATGGCTTGCCACGTGATCGAGGTTCTCGGCATCCTCCAGCACCACCGCCGGGTTCTTGCCGCCGCATTCCAGCGTAACCTTTTTCATGTTGCTGTCCGCCGAATACCGCAGGAACCGCTTGCCGGTCTCGGTCGAGCCGGTAAAGCTCACCATATCCACGCCCATATGCATCCCCAGCGGCTCGCCCACGCTCGGCCCGTCGCCCGGCAACACCTGAAGCACCCCGCGCGGAAGGCCCGCCATATGCGCCACCTCGGCCAGCCTGAGCGCGGTCAGGCTGGTCTGCTCGGCGGGCTTGACGATCACCGAGTTGCCGGCGGCCAGCGCCGGCCCGATCTTCCATGCCATCATCAGCATCGGGAAGTTCCATGGCAGCACAGCCGCCACCACGCCCAGCGGCTCGCGCACGATCATCGACATCGCGTCATCGCCCGTGGGCGCGGTCTGGTCATAGATCTTGTCGATCAGCTCGCCATGCCACTTGATCGTGTGAATGGTCTCGGGAATATCGATCGTCTCGCAATCGCGGATCGGCTTGCCGCTATCGAGGCTCTCCATCACCGCCAACTCATGCCGCCGCCGGGTGATCAGCTTGCAGAAGCGGATCAGCACATCCTTGCGCTCCGACGGGTGCGCGCGCGACCACTCGCCCCGGTCAAACGCCTCCCGCGCCTTCTTCACGGCGAAATCCACGTCATCGGCATTGGCGGTCGAGATCTTCTTCAACACCTCGCCCGTCGCCGGGTTCACCGTCTCCATCACCGGGCCGTTCCCCTTGCGGAACTTGCCATCCACAAAGGGCGCAGCGGGCAGGTCCAGATCGGCGGCAATGGCGGCATATTCCTCGCGGGTCAGTAACTCGGTCATTTGGCCTCTCCCGTGATCGCGGCGATGGAGGTGTCGAGCGTGCGGATCACCTCTTCCAGCGCGCGCTTGTCATCCTTGTTGAGCGGGTGCAGCGGCTTGCGGGGCGGGCCGGCCTCGATGCCGCGCATCGTGACCCCGTGCTTGATGCACTGGATGAACTTGCCACCCTGTTCGAGCACGCTCATCAGCGGCATCATCGCCGACATGATCCGCCGCCCCTTGGTGAAATCACCCTCCACCACGCAGGCCTTGTAAAGCGCCACATGCGCCTCCGGGGCAAAGTTCGACCCGGCACAGACCCAGCCCCGAGCACCCCATGCAAAGAACTCCAGCGCCTGATCATCCATTCCGCACAGCAGCCCCAGATGCGGATACTCCCGCGCGATCATGTGCAGCCGGTTGATATCGCCCGAACTTTCCTTGATCCCACAAAAATTGGGCGATCGGCCAAGGCGATCCAGCGTCTCCTCGTCCATGTTCACGCCCATCCGACCAGGGTAGTTATACAGCATCACCGGCAGATCCACCGCCCGGTCGATCGCCAGCGCATGCAGCGCGATCTCCCGCCCCGTGGGCACCGAATAGGGCGGCGTGGCCACGAGAATGGCCTCGGCGCCCACATCCTTCGCCATCTTCGCGAATTCGATGCTGTCCTCCGTGCGCAGCGCGCCCGTGCCCACCACCAGCGGCACCCGGCCCCCGATCATCTCCTTCGTGATCTTCGCCAGCCGCGCCCGCTCCTCGGCCGTCTGGGCATAATACTCGCCCGTCGTCCCGGCCGAGATGATACCATTCACACCACCGGCGATCAGGTATTCCACCACCTCCGCCAGCGCGGCCTCGTTCACCGAGAAATCATCGTTCATGGGCGTAACGATGGGCGTCCATATCCCTTCAAACATGGTTGCGGTCCTTTTCGGATAGCACGTCCAGCGGGAGGGGGTCGGGGGTGACAAACCGCTCCAGCCGGTCGCGCGACAGGTTCCAGTGCTCGATGGTCAGATCGACGATACCGTCGGCATCATGCGCCTCGATGGCGGCGATCATCGCGTCGTGATGGTCGATGGCGGCCCTCACGCGCGCCGTCTCGTCCTCGGATGCGGGGCGATAGAAGGTCTGGCTCAGCCGCGTATGGTCGATCAGCATCCGGTTGAGACTGGCCAAC
Organism: Roseovarius sp.; assembly: GCA_040220035.1. Taxonomy (GTDB): domain Bacteria; phylum Pseudomonadota; class Alphaproteobacteria; order Rhodobacterales; family Rhodobacteraceae; genus Roseovarius. The sequence continues at coordinate 43,349 of JAVJTX010000064.1, forward strand.
AGGTAGGGGTTATGTGCCATCTCACCGATTTGCCGGTGAAACCGGTGGTTCAACAGCGCGGCCTGCCCGGCATCCCCCGCCTCGGTCGCGGCGCGGAACTTGTCCTGCGTGGCCTTCAGCGGCGGCAATTCATCGGCCCGCCGGTTCTCGGCCGCCAGCCTTGCCACGTTGGCATAGATCATCGGCGCGGTCTGAAAGAACATCCGCATCACCGCCAGATCCATCGACGCCACCTTGGGCCCCCGGTTTTGGCCTTGCGTCAGGTACCCCTCCCCCGCCAGCCGCTGGAAAATCTCCCGCACCGGCGTGCGCGACAAGCCGTACTCGGCACAGATCGCCGCCTCGTCGAGATCGGCGCCCGGCGCGATCTCCTGCCGCAGGATACGCATCCGCAGATCTTCGAGGCACTGGGTCTTCCGGTCGGGGGACATGGCGAATCCTTTCTGAATACTTTATGTATACAGATTGTATTCACCTGTCGAGCAAATTCCTCTACGGCACCTCACACCCGCGAACGACGCCGCCAGCCGCGAGGCCGGAACGCCTTCGGCGAGAGTATTTTCGGAAAAGTGAAAGTGCAGGGCGCGCCCCTGCTTTTTCTGGCTGTAAATATCCCGGGGGGCCAGCGTGGCCCGAACGCAAAACTCACCGGATGCGCCGCAAGGCGCGCCGTCAGGTCAGCCGATCTTCGGGTCCGACGTGCTGTTTTCCCAGTCCGGCTCGAAGCCCAGAACCACCGTGTCGCCCGGTATGCCGGGGTTGAACAGCCGGTTATGCGCCATCGTCGCCTTGTGCAAAAGGTTGTGCGGCGCCAGCCGCCAGACCTTGCAGTCGAGGTCAAACCGCTGCGCATAGGCCTCGAAGACCAGCGTACAGCGCCCCGCCTCGTGGATCTGCGCCGCGCCGGGCGACTCCGGCGGGAAGGTGGCGGTCAGGATGTCCGAGAACTCCGCCGCCTGCTGGTAATAGCCCGCCGACAGGAACCGGATCGCCTGTTCGCGCCGCTGCGCCGGGTCGTTGGTCTTGGCCGCCATATGGTCCAGCTCCGGCGTCACCGAGTAGCCGGGCGTCTTGCTCATCACCGTGATCACCGCGCCCAAGGACTCGTCCTGCCCCGTCAGGAATACCTCGGGCATGATCGCGTCATCCGGGCGGCCATCCTTGTCGCGCATCGCCATCTGCCGCACCCGGCATTGCCAGCGCAGAAAGCCCATGCGCAGCGGGTGGTCGGAAAAGCTCTGCCCGAATTGAGAGGCCAGCGAACTCATGCAACGCTCCTGTGCGAGGATTGGGAAAGGGTAAAGGGCCGGTCGTTGGTCAGGCTGGGCACACGCCCCGCCGCCTCGGCCACGGCATCGAGGTCGATGCGTGCCTGCACCACGCCGGGGATCGTACCGCCATCGCTGATCACCTCGCCCCACGGGCTGACCACCAGCGAATGACCATAGCACTCCCCGCCGCCCGGCACTGGGCCGATGGCACAGGCGGAAATCACGAAACGCGTCGTCTCGATCGCCCGCGCCCGGTTCAGCACATGCCAATGCGCCTCGCCTGTCTTCCTTGTAAACGCGGCCGGGCAGATGAGAATCTCCGCCCCCGCCTGCGCCAGCGTGCGGTAAAGCTGCGGAAAGCGCAGATCGTAACAGATCGTGTGACCGATCCGGGCGAAGGGCGTGTCGTGGATCACCGCCTTCGACCCGGGGCTCACCCGCGCGCTTTCGCGATAGACCTCGGTTTCCGACAGTTGGATGTCGAACATGTTGATCTTGTCGTACCGCCCGCGAATCTCGCCCGCATCGTCCAGCATGAAGCCGCGATTGATGATCCGCCCGTCCGGCCCGTCGACGGCAATCGAGCCGAGGTTGATCCAGACCTTCCGGTCCCGCGCAAACCCCTGTATTTCCTGCAAAAACGGATGCTTTTCTTCTGGCGCGGAAGGCGGTGCCACCGCCGCCCCGTCGCTTGCCAGCCCGCCGCAATATTCCGGCAGGAAAAGAATATCCGCGCCCGCCCGTGCCGCCGTGTCGGCCAAGGGCAAAGCCTCGTCCAGCGCCGAGCGAAAGTCGGGCCGGGGCCGTGTCTGAAGACAGGCGATATCGAGCGGGCGCGGCATGTTGCTATCAGAACTTCATGTAGGCCTTGCGCAACGCCACCAGCGGATGCCGGTCGGACATCTGGAACTTCAAAAGAAGCTCCCGCGCGATCATGTCACGATCCTGCTGGTTGTCGGGCAAATCGACCGTGTCGGGCACCCGGATCCAGCCGTTGTTGTTCCGGTCGAACACCGCCGGCGCGCCTTCTTCATAGCCCATGTGCACGTCTTCCAGCCAGTTCAGATCGTCCCAGCCCATGACCTCCATGTATTTCTGAAGATAGGGGGTGATCCGGTCGTAATCCGGCACGAGGTTCACGTCGTAGCGATAGCCGATATGCTGGCCGATTTCCTTCTCACGCTCCGAGCCAAGCCCGTCTGCGTCTTTCAGGAACTGGTCGACATCGGTGATCTCCGAGCCGCGGTACTGTGTTCCAGCCATGTGTCTGTCTCCTTGTCGGAAAGGTGGGTCTTCCCACCCTGCGGTCAACCCGTAGGGTGGGTGTGAACCCACCGCTTAGAAGTGGTGATAATCCTCGACGCCCACGGTATGGTTGGTGCCCGCAAGCGGCACACCGGCCATGGCCGAGGCTTCCATCGTCAGCGCGGCAATATCCTCCGGCTCCAGCGAGTGGATATAGGTCTTGCCACAGGCGCGGGCGAAAAGCTGCGCCTCGATGGTGAGCGTATGGAGGAAGTTGTAGACACGTTCCGCCGCCGCATCCGGGTCGAGCCGTTCGCGCAGCTTGGGGTCCTGCGTCGCCACGCCGACCGGGCAGCGGCCCGTGTGGCAGTGGTAGCAGTAACCCGGCTCCGCGCCGATCTCTTCGGGGAAGTTGGCCTCGGGGATGTCCTTGTTGCAGTTCAGCGCCATCATCGCCGAGTGGCCGATGGCGATGGCATCCGCGCCCAGCGCGATGGCCTTGGCCACGTCGGCCCCGTTGCGGATGCCGCCGGCATAGACAAGGCTGATCTCGCCCCGCTTGCCGAGGTCGTCGATGGCCTTGCGCGCCTGCCGGATCGCCGCCATGCCCGGCACGCCGGTATCCTCGGTGGCAAGGTGCGGGCCGGCGCCGGTGCCGCCTTCCATCCCGTCGATATAAATCGAATCCGGGTCGCATTTCACCGCCATGCGCACGTCGTCATAGACCCGCGCCGCCCCCAGCTTGAGCTGGATCGGGATCTGCCAGTCGGTCGCCTCGCGGATTTCCTGGATCTTCAGCGCAAGGTCATCCGGGCCCAGCCAATCAGGGTGACGCGCCGGCGACCGCTGGTCGATACCGGCAGGAAGCGAGCGCATCTCGGCAACCTGGTCGGTCACTTTCTGACCCATCAGGTGACCGCCAAGGCCAACCTTACAGCCCTGCCCGATGAAGAACTCGCAACCATCGGCAAGGATCAGGTGATTGGGGTTGAAGCCATAGCGCGACTGGATGCACTGGTAGAACCATTTCGAGCTGAACCGCCGCTCGTCGGGGATCATCCCACCCTCGCCCGAACAGGTCGCCGTGCCCGCCATCGTGGCGCCCCGCGCCAGCGCGGTCTTCGCCTCATACGAAAGCGCACCAAAGGACATGCCGGTAATATACACCGGGATATCCAGTTCCAGCGGCGTCTTGGCGCGCGGGCCGATCACCGTCTTGGTTTCGCATTTCTCGCGATACCCTTCGATCACGAACCGCGTCAGCGTGCCGGGAAGGAAGGTCAGGTCGTCCCAATGCGGGATCTTCTTGAACAGCGAGAACCCCCGCATCCGGTAGCGGCCAAGCTCGGACTTGATGTGGATGTCGTCCATAACATTGGGCGGAAAGATAAAGCTGTCGCCCAGCCGGTAATTGTCGCGGCCCAGGGGCTTTTTCTGTGGCAGATCGCCGTCAGCCATTGTCGTGTCTCCTTATCCGTGTGCGGCGGTTGGCGCCCCCGACCCTGTCGTAGGGTGGGTGCCAACCCACCATGTTACAGGATCAATTTCTTCTCGGTCGGTTCGAGGTTGTCGTAATTCCACAGCTGCTTGCCGGCCACGACCTTGGTGAAATGGTCCACCCCCTTGTCGGGCATCAGCCCGTACTGGGTCAGCTTCCGCTTCAGCCACTTCTTGTCGAGATCGGTCAGCTCGGCCTCGATGGCATCGACGCCCAGCGACCTGATTTCGCCGCCCACGTAGATCGTGCCGTCATACATCGAGTCGCCAAGGTTCTTGCCGGCATTGCCACAGACAACCATCCGCCCGCGCTGCATCATGAAGCCCGACAGCGCCCCGGTGTCGCCACCGACGATGATCGTACCGCCCTTCTGGTCGATCCCCGTGCGCGAGCCCACCGAGCCCTTGCAGACAAGGTCACCGCCACGGATCGCCGCCCCGAAGGTGGAGCCTGCGTTCTTCTCGATCACCACCGTGCCCGCCATCATGTTCTCGGCACAGGACCAGCCGACCCGGCCGGTGATCCGCACGTTGGGCCCGTCAATGAGGCCCACGCCGAAATATCCGGTCGACCCTTCGATGATCAGGTTCAGCTTGCTCAGGATGCCCACGCCAAGGCTGTGCTTGCCGCGCGGGTTCTGCAGCACGATCGTGCCATAGCCCTCACGCATCAGCTCGCGGATGCGGCTGTTGACCTCGGTCGTCGTCATGTCGTCGGTATCAAGCTCGGTGCGCTTGTTGAAATCGACATCCGGCGCCCACGGATAGGTGAACCGCTCCTCGGCATCGGGGTCGAACTCGACATAAAGCGACTTACCCGTCAGCTGTTCGGTACGCATGCCCAGGGCGGTCACCCGCTCCTCCTGGGTCATCTGCTTGAGTTCTTCGTCGGTTACGCCTGCCATACCCGAACCTCCTCGTCATAAGGGTCTGTCGTATCGATTTCCTGCGGAAGGATCGCCCGGATCGCCACCTCTTCCGAGGCCATCGCGATCAGATCGTCGGATTCGTAAAGAACCAGCGGTTTCGCGGCCATCGTGTCCTTGGCCATGCCAAGCTGATCCTTGGTCGCCACGAGATAGGTGAACACCCCGTCGATCTCCTCGATCGACTGTCTCAGGCTGTCCTCGAGCGACACGCCATTGGCAAGGTTGTGCGCGGTGTAGACCGCCAGCAATTCGCTGTCGCAGTTCGACATGAACCGGTGGCCCTTGCGCTCCATCTCGCGGCGCATGATCCAGTAGTTCGTGATCTGACCGTTATGCACCACGCTCACATCGTTATAGGGGAAGGCCCAGTAGGGGTGCGCCGACTTGATATCGACATCCGATTCCGTGGCCATCCGCGTGTGGCCGATCCCGTGCGTGCCCTTGAAGTCATTCAGGCCATACTGGTTCGACACGACCGTGGCGTCGCCCAGATCCTTGATCAGCTCGAGCCCGTTGCCAAAGGACAGGATCTCGACGCCGGCGGTCTCCTCGATCCGCTCGGCCAGCTTGCCGGTATCGTCGACATCACTCAGCACATAGCGCAGGGCATACTCGGTCGCGGCGTCCTTCGACTTCACGGTGACATTATGTTCGGCAAGGATCTCGTCGACCGTAGCGATGCGATCGGCGATCAGCTTGTGCACGCTATGGCCGCGCGCCCGGTCCTCGGCCTCGGCGACCTTGAGGCGCATGATGAACTCGCCTTCCTTGGGCTCGCCATATACCGCATAGCCGGTACTGTCCGGGCCGCGGTGCTTCAGGGCTTGCAGCATCAGGGTCATTTCCGACCCGACGTTTGCGCTCTTGCCCTTGTGGATCAATCCAGCAATTCCGCACATCTGGATGCGCCTCCTTTGGTTGTCTGGTTGTCGCGTTGCTGTTCAAGAAAGGCGGCAGGCAAGAGGGTCACCTGCCGCCTTGAGAATGGAATGCCTCAGGGCAGACATTCCATGTACGTGTCGTTGTCCCACTCGGTGACGGTCGACATGAAGCGGGCGAACTCGTCGCGCTTGTACTCGTCGTAAAGACGGTACATCTCGCCCGGCAGGCCGCGCTGGACCACCTCGCTGGCAGCCAGCTTGTCGAGCGCCTCGCCAAGGCTCATCGGAAGCTTCTTCACTTCCTTGCCGGCCTCCATGGCCGCGTAGATGTTGCGCTCCTCCGGCTTGCCCGGATCGAGGCTGTTCTCCAGCCCGTCATCCATCGCCGCCAGCAGGGTCGAGCCCATCAGGTAGGGGTTCACCATCGAGTCGACCGAGCGGTATTCAAAGCGGCCGGGCGCCGAAACGCGCAGGCCGGTCGTCCGGTTCTGGAAGCCCCAGTCAGAGAAGACCGGCGCCCAGAAGCCCGTATCCCACAGCCGGCGGTACGAGTTCACCGTCGAACAGCCGATCGCGGTCAGCGCCTGCAGGTGATGCACCACGCCGCCAATCGCCTTGAGCCCTTCCGTACCCGGCATCTGCGGGTCGTCGGTGTCGGGCATGAAGGTGTTGTCGCCGCCTTTGACGTACATATAGTTGTCCGCCATCCCCGGCAGGTCGTCGGGGTTGTTGCCGCATTTGACGAACTCGTCCTCGCCGCCATGCCACAGGCTCATGTTGTGGTGACAGCCGCTGGCTGACACGCCCATGAACGGCTTGGTCATGAAACAGGCGAAAATCCCGTTCTCCCGCGCCACCTGCGCACAGATCTGGCGATAGGTGGTCAGCCGGTCGGCATTGCGCAGCACGTCGTCGAACATCCAGTTCAGCTCAAGCTGGCCGGGCGCGTCCTCGTGGTCGCCCTGGATCATGTCGAGCCCCATCTTGCGGGCATAGCGGATCACCTGAAGCGATACCGGGCGCAGGCTTTCGAACTGGTCGATGTGATAGCAATAGGGCTTGGAATAGCCTTCCTTCGGCTTGCCGTTCTCGTCGAACTTCAGCCACATCATTTCCGGCTCGGTGCCGATGCGCAGCTTGGTGCCGTGTTTCTTGGTGAACTCGTCATGCAGGCGGCGCAGGTTGCCGCGGCAATCCGACGTCAGGTAGCCGCCCGGATTTTCCTTTTCTTCGCGGTTGCGGAACAGCGTGCAGTAGAACCGCCCGATTTCCGGCGCCCAGGGCAGCTGCATGAAGGTTTCCGGCTCGGGGATACCGATCAGCTCGGCCGCTTCCGGGCCATAGCCGAGATAGTCGCCCGCGCGGTTGGTGAACAGGTTCATCGTCGCGCCATAGACCAGCTGAAAGCCCTTCTTGGCGATCTGCTCCCAGTGGTCGGACGGGATGCCCTTGCCCATGATCTTGCCGGTGACAGAGACGAACTGCAGGTACAGATACTCGATACCCAGTTCGTCGATCTTCTTCCGGACTTCCTTGATCTTCTCGTCGCGTCCCGGCGCTTCGACGAATCTTTCAATATCCATTTCAGCCACTTTGCTTGCTCCCTGATATGTGTGCCGCCCCTGGTCTGGTGCCGTTCAGCGGCGTTCTGGCCCTATGTCGCGTGAACCAATCCTGTCATGTCCGGTACATGTCCCGCACTTTTCGACAGGTGCGCAGCTTTCCTGCGGCACGCATCGCGTGTAAACATGGGTGCATGACCCGTCCGTTCGCCTGTTCCAGATGTGCCAACAAAGAGCACTCCCAAACAAAGGTGTTGCCGTCCGCGATACGTCCGGCGCGGAGGTTCACCGCGTGATCCAAGCTTTCCGTTGCGTTGGCCAAAAGTCAACCACTTTTGATCCAATAGGTAAGTTTCTGCTGGATATTTCATTATATTGGTATAAATTTGGACTATTCGAGGGAGGGTATGCATGACCGCACCGGCCGAGCAGAAGATGGGCGCCGCCGATATCGCGGCGCTGGTAAGGCGCGAGATTTCCAAGGGAAATCTGCAACTGCACGACCGCCTTCCGCCCGAACGTGTGCTGGCCGAGACCTATGGCGCCGCCCGGGGCACCATCCGCAAGGCCCTCACCCGGCTCGAAGAAGAGGGCTTTGTCGAGATTCGCGCCGGAAGCGGTACATATGTGGCCCACAAGCCCGATCGCAGCACCACCGACGCCATCGAGAACGCCACCCCGCTCGAACTGATGGATACCCGATTCGCGCTCGAGCCCCAGGTCTGCCGCCTTGCCGTCCTCCATGGCCGGCATTCCGATTTCGACCGGATGGAAGAGCTCTGCACCCGCATGGAGGCCTGCACCGACGACCCGGTCGGCTTTTCCGAGGCCGATACCGAGTTCCACCGCGCATTGGTCGACAGCACGCGCAACGGGCTGCTCATCTGGATCATCGACCAGATCGGCAATGTCCGGAGCGAGGATGACTGGACCCGAATGCGCCACCTCACCCTCGATGCCCAGACGATCCGCACCTATAACGTCCAGCACCGCCAGATCATGAACGCCATCCGCACCCGCGAACCCGAGCGCGCGGCGAACATCATGAAAGAACATCTCGAGACCGCCCGCCTGTCACTGACCCGCGCGTCCGAGACCTGAGCGAGCAAACATTTCGACAATTATCGAAACAACACTTGCCACGCGCTAAATATTTCGATAATTCTAGAATCATGAAACATTCACCCGTCTCCGACCACGACCTCGCCCTCGCCGCCTCCACCTTCGCCGCCCTCGGCAGCGAACAGCGCCTCGCCGTCCTGCGCAGTCTCGTCCGCGCCGGCACCGACGGGCTCACCATCGGCGAACTGGGGAGCCGCACCGGCGTCACCGGCTCCACCCTCACCCACCACATGAAAATCCTCGCCCAGGCCGGCCTCGTCACCCAGGAAAAACAGGGCCGCAGCATCATCTGCGCCGCCGTCGCCTATGACGAGCTTCGCGCCCTCTCCGACTTCCTCCTGCACGAATGCTGTGCCGACAGCCCCAACCCGGTGGATCATCCCCATGACTGACATTTCCCTCCCCGCCGCCCGCCTCTGGTGGCAGCGCACCGACAAGGCGTGGCTCGCCCTCGTCATCATCCTTGCCCTGACGGCCTATTTCGACCCCGCTCAATTCCGCCCCACCGTCGCCTTCACCGCCTCCGCCCTCTGGCATACCGCCCCCTTCATCGCCTTCGCGGTCCTCGCCGTCGCCTACATGAAGGCCACCGGCGCCGAGACCCTGCTCGCCCGCGCCTTCGAAGGCCGGCAGGCCCGCATGATCGTCCTCGCCGCGCTCCTCGGCGGGCTCTCCCCCTTCTGCTCCTGCGAGGTCATCCCCTTCATCGCCGCCATGCTCGCCCTCGGCGCACCCTTGGGCGCGGTCATGGCCTTCTGGCTCGCCTCGCCGATCATGGACCCGGCGATGTTCCTCATCACCTCCGGCACGCTGGGCTGGGATTTCGCCATCGCCAAGACGTTGGCCGCCGTGGGCCTCGGCCTCTTCGGCGGGTTCGTCACCATGGCCGCCGCCCGCTCCGCCGTCTTCACCGATCCGCTGCGCGAAAAGCCGCAGATCGGCGGCTGCTGCGGCGTGAAACAACCCTTTCAGGGCAAGCCCCTCTGGCGCTTCTGGCAGGATGCTGAACGGCGCGAGACCTTTCGGGAAAACGCCCTCGAAAACGCCGTCTTCCTCGTGAAATGGCTGGCGCTCGCCTATGTCATCGAAGCCCTGATGCTCGAACACATCCCCGCCGACGCGGTGGCCCGCCTCCTCGGCGGCGACGGGATCGGCGCGATCATCCTCGGCGCCCTCGTCGGTGCGCCCGCCTATCTCAACGGCTATGCCGCCGTGCCGCTGGTCGATGCGCTTCTGGCACAGGGCATGAGCAACGGCGCCGCCATGAGCTTCGTCATCGCCGGCGGCGTCAGCTGCATCCCCGCCGCCATCGCCGTCTGGGCGCTGGTCAAACCCCGGGTCTTTGCCGCCTATCTCGGCCTCGCCATCACCGGCGCGATCCTCGCGGGCCTTGCCTGGCAGGCCGTCGCGTAACCCGCTGACCCCGCCGCCGCGGTCCCGGTCTCCGCGGCGGCGCTTGCCACAATCTTTCCGTTACGGAAACAAAACCCGGTGCGCACCCGTCATTTTTGACGCATAATGACCTAAAATGGCCACGATTTATTGAAACATTCACCCGAATTCGGACATACTGAACCCCGAGGTTGGCTTATCAAGCCTTAACGCAGCCCTGCCAAGAACAGGGCCGTCAGAGCAGCACCGGAGCCCTTGGATGCTCGAGTTCGAAAACGTGAGCAAGTCTTTCTGGACGGGAAGTCAGCGCAAGGTCATTCTCGACCGTGTCTCCTTCCGCGTCGAGCTTGGTCGCAGCCTCGGCATCCTCGCCCCAAACGGCACCGGCAAGACCACCCTGATCAAGATGATGGCCGGTCTGGAAAAACCCGATGAGGGCGAAATCCGCCGTGGCTGCCGCATCAGCTTTCCGCTGGGCTTCATGGGCGGCGTCATCACCAAGGTCTCGGCGATGGAAAACTCCCGCTACATCGCCCGGCTCTACGGTCTCGACCCCGATTATGTCGAGGCGTTCTGCCGCTGGCTCTGCGGTCTGGGCGAGTATTTCGATCAACCCCTTGGCACCTATTCCTCGGGGATGCGCGCGCGCTTTACCTTCGCGCTGATGCTGGCGCTTGACTTCGATATGTACCTGATCGACGAAGGCATGCCGAGCTCGACCGATGTCGAGTTCAACCGCAAGGCCGGCGAGATCCTGAAAGAGCGGCTGGCGACGACGACCGTGGTGATCGTCTCGCACCAGCCGCAGACGCTCGAGAAATTCGCGCGCTCCGCCGCCGTCCTGAAGAACGGCAAGCTACACATGTTCGATACCTTGGAAGAGGCAAAGCAGCTTTATGACTACGAAACCCAAGGCTAGGAAATTCCGCATCCGCCGCACCCCGGCCAGCCAGCCGGGCCCGGTGTCGGACACCGCCCGCACCCCGGCGGACGAGCCCCAATATACCGAGCGGCAGTATACCGAGCCGCAATACACCGAGCCGCCGGTCACCCCGCGCGGCGACACCACCGACCACCACCACGAGGAGGGCGAAACCCCGTCCCGTGCCGGCATGGTCTCCAGCGCCTCGGAAATGAACGCCTCGCAGGATATCGACGCCATCCGCAGCGAGGGGCTGACCGGCCGCCAGCTTCGCATGGCCCGCCGCATGGCCCAGAAACACGGCCTTGCGCCGACCTCCGATTTCGACGCCGTGCGCCTTCTGCGGGCCAAGGGGATCGACCCGTTCCAGCGCTCCAACATCCTCGAGCTGGTCACCTCGAACGGCCACCAGCCCGCCGATAGCGGCGGCGACCGCATCCAGCTCCCCCAGACGGTGCCTGCGCAACAGTTCAACCTCCCCTCGACCGAGGTCACCCCGGCCGAGCGCCGCGCCTCCGAGATCATGCAGATCCAGCGCGATATCGGCCGCCGCCGCCGCCGCAAGCTGGCGCTGCTCATGTCGCGGCTCTTGGCCTTCGTCTTCCTGCCGACCTTCATCGTGGGCTACTACTATTTCAACATCGCCACGCCGATGTATTCCACCAAGTCCGAATTCCTGATCCTGACCGCCGATGGCGCGGGCTCTTCACCCGCCTCGGGCCTGTTCAGCGGCACGGCCTTTGCCACCGGGCAGGATTCCATCGCAACGCAATCCTACCTTCAATCCAAGGACGCCACGCTGCGCCTCGATCAGGACGTGGGCTTCCGCGAACATTTCAGCCAATCCTGGATCGACCCGATCCAGCGGCTCGACCCCGGCGCCACGAACGAGGCCGCCTACAGCATCTACAAGAAATACGTCAAACTTGGCTATGACCCGACCGAGGGCGTGATCCGGATGGAACTCTCCACCGCCGACCCCGAGGTCAGCGAGCAATTCTCGCAGAAACTCATCGAATACGCCGAGGAACGCGTCGACCACCTCAGCCAGGAAAAGCGGCAGGACGCGGTCAAGACCGCCATCGCCAGCCTCGAGGATGCCAAGGCCGAACGCCGCGCCGCCCAGGAACGGCTGGTCACCCTGCAGGAGGGCTCGATCCTCGACCCCGAGGGCGAGGTCGCCAATATCCGCGCGCTGATCCAGAACGTCGAATTGCAGCTTCAGGAAAAGCAGCTGGCGCTCAACACCCAGCTCAACAACTCCCGCCCCAACGCCGCCAAGGTCGATTCGCTGCGCAGCCAGATCGAGGTGCTGGAACGCGAGCTTGCCAAGCAGAACGCCCGCCTGACGGATGCCACCGAAAGCTCCTCTTCGCTCGCATCGCAGGCCGCCGAGATCCAGATGGCGCAGGCCGACCTCGCCACCGCCGACCTCGTGCTGCAATCCGCGCTCGAGGCGAAACGCGGCTCCGAAATCGAGGCGAACAAGCAGGTCCGCTACCTCACGGTCAGCGTCACGCCCGTCGCTTCGCAAGATCCCTCCTATCCGAGGGCTTTCGAGAACACGATCGTTGCGTTCCTGATTTTTGCCGGTATCTACCTGATGGTGTCGCTCACCGCGTCCATTCTGAGAGAACAGGTATCATCCTAACCCATGACGCATGTCACAATTTCCGACCTCACGATCGGCAATGACCGCCCCCTGACGGTCATTGCCGGCCCCTGTCAGCTTGAAAGCACCGACCACGCCCAGATGATCGCCGGCACCATGGCCGAGGCCTGCAAGGCCGCGGGCGCCCAGTTCATCTTCAAGGGCTCCTTCGACAAGGCCAACCGCTCTTCCATGTCGGGCAAGCGCGGCCTTGGCATCGACGAGGGGCTGCAAGTGATGCAATCGGTCAAGGACACGCTGGGCGTGCCCGTGCTGACCGACGTGCACCTGCCTGACCAATGCGCCCCCGTGGCCAGCGTGGTCGATGTCCTGCAAATCCCCGCCTTCCTCTGCCGCCAGACCGACCTGCTGCTGGCGGCGGGCGAAACCGGCGCGGCGATTAACGTCAAGAAGGGGCAATGGCTCGCCCCTTGGGATATGGCGCATGTCGTGTCCAAGCTGGAATCAACCGGCAATACCCGCCTGATGCTGACCGAACGCGGCACGTCCTTCGGCTACAACACGTGGGTCACCGACATGCGCGCCCTGCCGCAGATGGCGCAAACCGGCTACCCGGTGGTGATGGACGCCACCCATTCCGTGCAACAGCCCGGCGGCCTTGGCGGCTCCTCCGGCGGACAGCGCGAATTCGCGCCGGTCATGGCCCGGGCCGCGGTTGCAATCGGGGTCGCCGCCGTGTTCATAGAAACCCACGAAGACCCCGACACCGCCCCTTCCGACGGGCCCAACATGATCCACCTCGCGCAGATGCCCGCGCTGATTGCCACGCTCATGAAATTCGACAGGCTGGCCAAGGAAAACCCCCTCGGCCTCTGACATTCCAGAAGGATTTTCGCCAGTGACCAAACCGCTGCCAGATGTCACCCCGAATACATGGTCTTTCCTGCGCGACCCGATGATCAAGCCCACGGGTTTCCGCGAATACGACGCGCGCTGGAAATACCCCGACGAGATCAACCTGCCCGGTATGACCGCCCTCGGCCTTGGCCTCGGCACCCAGATGCACAAGCGCGGCATTCCCCCCGTCATCGCCGTCGGCAACGATTACCGCGACTATTCGCTGTCCATCAAGAACGCCCTGATCCTTGGCCTCATGCAGGCCGGCATCACGGTCAAGGATATCGGCCCGGCCCTCTCGCCCATGGCCTATTTCTCGCAGTTCCACCTCGACGTGCCCGCCGTCGCGATGGTCACGGCCAGCCACAACCCCAACGGCTGGACCGGCGTGAAGATGGGCTTTGACCGGCCCCTCACCCACGGCCCGGATGAAATGGGCGAGCTGCGCGATATCGTGCTGAACGGCGAGGGCGAGAAACGCGACGGCGGCGGCTACGAATTCGTCGACGGCGTGCGCGAGGCCTATCTCGACGACCTCATTGGCGATTTCCGCATGTCCCGCAAGCTCAAGGTCGTCTGCGCCACCGGCAACGGCACCGCCTCGGCCATCGCGCCGGAACTGTTCGAGCGTCTGGGCGTCGAGGTCGTGCCGCTGCACACCGAGCTCGACTACACCTTCCCCAACTACAACCCCAACCCCGAAGCCATGGAAATGCTGCACGACATGGCCGACGCCGTGCGCGCCTCGGGCGCCGATTTCGCGCTCGGCTTCGACGGTGACGGCGACCGCTGCGGCGTGGTCGATGACGAGGGCGAGGAGATCTTCGCCGACAAGGTCGGCGTGATCATGGCCCGCGACCTGTCAAAGATCTACCCGAACTCGACCTTCGTGGCCGACGTGAAATCCACCGGCCTTTTCGCCGCCGATCCCGAGCTGCAGAAAAACGGCGTTACCGCCGATTACTGGAAAACCGGCCACAGCCACATGAAACGGCGGGTCAAGGAAATCGGCGCGCTGGCGGGGTTCGAGAAATCCGGCCACTACTTCCTCGCCGAGCCGGTGGGCCGCGGCTATGATTGCGGCATGCGCGTCGCCGTCGAAATTTGCAAGCTGATGGACCGCAACGCCGACATGTCCATGTCCGACCTGCGCCGCGCCCTGCCGCAGACATGGTCGACCCCCACCATGTCGCCCTACTGCTCGGATACCGAGAAATACGACGTGCTCGACCGCATCGTCGAGAAGCTCGTGACCAAGGCCGAGGATGATGAAAGTTTCGCCGGGCGCAAGATCAAGGAAGTCGTCACCGTCAACGGCGCCCGCGTCATCCTCGACAACGGAAGCTGGGGACTGGTGCGCGCCAGTTCCAATACGCCCAACCTCGTGGTCGTCTGCGAAAGCGCCGAAAGCGACGCCGAGATGCGCGCCATCTTCGACGAGCTCGACACGGTCATCCGCACCGAGCCCTCGGTCGGCGAATACGACCAGAAAATCTGACGCCCGCCCCGGGCCTGACCCGGGGCCTCGCGCCACAACCCATGTCGCAATAAGGCCAGAGGCCCCGGATCAAGTCCGGGGCGGGGTCGGCGTCACTCCGCCAGCCCGTCCATCTTCCGCGCCAGCTTGACGTCAAGCGAACTCAGCCCGTCCACGTCATGCGTGGTCAGCGTCACCTTCACCGTCTTGTAGACGTTCGACCATTCCGGGTGGTGGTTCCACTTCTCGGCCCACATCGCGCATTTCGTCATGAAGCCGAACGCCTCGACGAAATTGCCGAACTCGTAGGTCTTGTTGATCGCGTCGCGCTCGCCATCCATTTCCCATCCGGCCTCGAGCAGCGGCTCAAGCGTGGTCTTGCGGGCGGTATCGCTAAGTTTCTCGGTCACTGTCGTTCCTCTCTATTGTCCTTCCGGAACGGGCCGTAACTGGTGAGGATCTCGATATCCTCGCTGACCGCGTTCCTCTCCGCCTCTAGATAATGCGCAATCGCCTCGGCGAAACCCGCATCGCGCATCCAGTGCAAGGAATACGTTTCCGCCGGCAGGTATCCGCGGGCCAGCTTGTGCTCACCCTGCGCGCCCGCCTCGACCCGGTCGAGCCCCTGTTCGATGGCGAAATCAATGGCCCGGTAATAGCACAGCTCGAAATGCAAACAGGGGTGATGCTCGCTACAGCCCCAGTAGCGGCCATAAAGCGCGTCGCGCCCGATCATGTTCAGCGCCCCCGCCACGGGCACCCCGTCGCGCTCGGCCAGCACCAGCAGGATATCGTCGCGCATGGTCTCATGCGCGATGTCGAAGAACTCCCGCGTGAGATACGGCATCCCCCATTTCCGCGCGCCGGTATCCTGATAAAAGGTCCATATCGCATCCCAATGCTCCGGCGCGATATCCTCACCGGTCAGCATCCGAACCTTGCCGCCGAACCCGTTCGCCTCCCGCCGCTCCTTGCGGATATTCTTGCGCTTGCGCGATGACATCGAGGCGAGGAATCCGTCGAAATCCTCGTAGCCCCGGTTCTGCCACAGGAACTGCTGCGAGGCCCGCGGCATCAGCCCCATCGCCTCGCCCGCCTCCGCCTCCTCGCCCGTGCAGAACGTCACATGCAGCGAGGATATCTCGTTCCGGTCCGCCAGTTGCACCGCCCCCTGCACCAGCGCCGCCTGCCCCGCCTCCTGATACCCCGGCCGGGTCAACAGCCGCCGCCCCGTCACCGGCGTGAACGGCACCGCCATCTGCAGCTTGGGGTAATACCGCCCGCCCGCGCGCTCATAGGCATGGGCCCAGTTGAAATCGAAGATATACTCGCCCTGGCTGTGGGTCTTGGCATAAAGCGGCGCACAGGCGATCACCTGCCCGTCAATCTCGGCCGCCATGTATTGCGGATGCCACCCCGTGCCGGGGCCCACCGATCCGCTATCCTCCAGCGCCTTCAGGAACCGGTAGGTGGTGAACGGATCGCGGGGCGGCCCGCCATCCGCCGCTTCGGGGCAGGCGCAGGCATCCCAATCCGCCTGACCGATCTGGTCAAGCCGGTCATGCACCGTGATGGTGACCGCCTGCCCGTCCATTCCCTACCGCCTTTGGTTCAAGTGTCCCGGCTAGAATTGGGCCCCATCGGGCCGAGTTCAAGCGGGAAGGGCGGCGCGATACCCCTCAAAGGTCACGTTATCGGCAACCTTGCGCGCCTCTGCCTCTTCGCCGGGCGACCGGATCGTCCAGCACAAAAGCGCCGCGCCCGCCGCTTTCAGTTCCGCCACACGTTCCCGCCCAAGGTCCGGCGCATGATGGCTGACAAACGCACAGCCCGCCGCCTCGTAATCCGCGATCTCCCGCAGCCGGTCGCGCGTCTCTGCCTTCAGCAGCGGCCAATCCTCGGCCTCGTAGCCGCACGAAACGATCCCCCTCGGCCAGCCCGGCGCAAGCTCCGCCATCCGCCGCACCATGTTGGGGTTGAACGACATCACCGCCAGCGGCCCGTCATACCCCTCCAGATCCGCCGCCGCGGCCCCTTCCAGCGCCCCGTCCGTCTCGCCCATCTGCCCATGCTGATCCTTCAGCTCGACCAGCAACGGCACCCGGCCACCGACCAGCTCCAGAACCTCGGCAAAGGTGGGTATCCCCTCACTGCCGCCCAACAGCCCGATCTGCGACAACTCCGCCGCCTCGCGCTGCCGGATCGGACCCTTGTCGCCGGTCAGCCGCCCGAGGTCATAGTCGTGAAACACCATCGCCCGGCCATCCCGGCTCAGCTGCAGGTCGATCTCGATACCATAGCCCGCCTCGATCGCCGCGCCGATCGCCGCGCGCGAATTCTCCGGCCGGCCGTCGCCCACATCATGCAACGCACGGTGCGCAATGGGCAGCCGCAGGAAACCGTCCGAAAGCCCACTCATCCGATCTGGAAGATGCCTTCGATCTCGACCGCCACGCCAAAGGGCAGGGACGCCGCCGAAACCGCCGAGCGCGAATGCCGCCCCGCCTCGCCCAGCGCCTCGGCCATGAAATCCGACGCGCCGTTCACCACAATCGGCTGTTCACCGTAATCGGCGGTCGAGTTCACGAACCCGGTCAGCTTAACCACACGCTTCAGCCGGTCCAGATCGCCGCCACACGCCGCCTTGACCTGCGCCAGAAGCGCGATGGCACAGACCTTTGCCGCCTCCGCCCCGGCAGCGGTCTCCATATCATCGCCCAGCTTGCCGGTGATCAGCTTGTCGCCCGCTTTGGGAATCTGGCCCGAAACATACAGCGTGTCACCCACCTGCACATAGGGCACGTAATTGGCCGCCGGCGCCGGCGCATCGGGCAGGCTCACGCCCATCTCGGCCAGCTTTTTCTCGAATTCTCCCATGGTTCTCTCCTTGCCCATGTCCCGTCGCGGCGGACGCTACCCGCGCGGGCCCTCGTTGAAAACCCCAATCATGACGCGCCCGCCGGTTTGCCCTTGGCCCCCGTCAACCCGCCGCGTGCACTCTTTCTACTGGACAAGTATGTCCAACAATGCTCTGACCATTGGACAGAACTGTATAATATTCGGCCGCGAGTCGGCGACCCGCGGCATTCAGGCCAGGGAGCGTGCCATGAAGTCTCATTACCGCGTCGTTGTCATCGGCGGGGGCGTCGTCGGCGCCTCCGTGCTTTACCACCTCGCCCGCGAAGGCTGGACCGATGTCTGCCTGATCGAACGCTCGGTCCTGACCGCCGGTTCAAGCTGGCACGCCGCCGGCGGCTTCCACGCGCTCAACGCCGATCCCAACATCGCCGGGCTTCAGGCCTACACCATCGACCTGCTCTCCGAGGTGGAAAAGGAATCGGGCCAGTCCATCGGCATGCACATGACAGGCGGCATGACCCTTGCAGGCACGCCCGACCGCTGGGAATGGCTGCAATCGGCCTACCGCACCTTCCAGTCGATCGGCATCGAGGATGTGCACCTGATCACCCCCGAAGAAGCGGGCGAGCTCTGCCCGATCATGTCCACCCACGGCATCCTCGGCGGCATGTGGGCCGAGCGTGAGGGCTATATCGACACCACCGGCACCGTCCACGCCTATGCCGGTGCCGCCAAGAAACGCGGGGCTGAGGTGATCGAACACAACCGCGTCCTCGAACTCAACCAGACCGCCGAGGGCTGGGAGGTCGTCACCGAGAAAGGCACGATCCAGACCGAACACGTGGTCAACGCCGCCGGCCTCTGGGCCAAGCAGGTGGGCCGCATGGCCGGCATCGAACTGCCCGTCTCCCCGCTCAACCACCACTACCTGATCACCGATTCCATCCCCGAAATCGCCGCGCTCGACCGTGAGCTCCCCCTCGTCGTCGACCTCGAAGGTTTCACCTACATGCGGCAGGACCAGCACGGCATGCTGCTCGGCATCTACGAGATCGACCACCAGCACTGGATGATGGACGGCGCGCCGTGGGAATACGGGTTCGAGCTGCAACAGGAAGACCCCGACCGCATCGAAAACGAGCTCACCCTCGGCTTCGAACGCTACCCCGTCCTGCAAGAGGCCGGCATCAAGTCATGGGTCAACGGCGCCTTCACCTTCTCGCCCGACGGCAACCCGCTCGTCGGCCCCGTGCGCGGCAAGCCCGGCTACTGGTGCGCCTGCGCGGTCATGGCCGGCTTCCTTCAGGGCGGCGGCGTCGGCAAGTCGCTGGCCGAATGGATCGTCCACGGCGAACCCGAGGCGGATGTCTTCGGCATGGATGTCGCCCGCTACGGTGCCTTCGCCGAGAACAAGGAATTCATCAAGCAAACCACGGGCCAGTTCTATACCCGCCGCTTCGTGATGACCTACCCCAACGAACAACTCCCCGCCGGTCGCCCGCTGAAGATGTCCCCCGCCTATGCCGACATGAGCGCCGCCGGCGCCCGCTGGGGCGCAAGCTGGGGGCTGGAACTGCCCCTCTATTTCGCCCCTTCCGAGGATTTCGAGGAAAAACCCACCCTCAAACGCTCCAACGCCTTCCCTCTCGTCGCCGAGGAATGCAACGCGCTGCGCGAAACCGCAGGCCTCCTCGACATCTCCGGCTTTTCCCGGTTCGAGATCACCGGCCCCGGCGCCGAAGGCTGGCTCGACCGCCTCCTCGCCTCCAAACTCCCCGCGCCGGGCCGCGCCAAACTCGCCCCCATGCTGGCCCCCGATGGCCGCCTCAAGGGCGATCTGACCGTCTTCAACTGGGGCGACGGCACGTGGTGGATCATGGGCTCCTACTACCTGCGCGAATGGCACATGCGCTGGTTCCACGACCACATGGCCAAGGGCGTCACCCTCCGCGACATCTCCGACGCCACCGTGGGCTTCAGCGTCTCCGGCCCCAACAGCCGCAGGATCGTCGAAAACCTCACCGACGCGCCGCTCGACCTTCCCTTCATGGGCTGCGGCACCTTCGATATCGGTCTCTACCGCTGCAAGGTGGGCCGCCTCTCCGTCGCCGGCGAACTGGGCTACGAGATTCACTGCACCGCCGCCGAACACACCGGCCTCCGCAAAATCCTCCTCCAAGCCGGCGCCGATCTGGGCCTGCGCGAAGTGGGCTTCAACGCGCTGCTCAGCCTGCGCCTCGAAAAAAGCTTCGGCATCTGGAGCGCGGAATTCACCCAAGGCTACACCCCCGCCCAAACCGGCATGGACCGCTGGATCGCGTGGGACAAACCCGATTTCATCGGCAAAGAGGCGGCACAGGCAGAGCGCGATAGCGGCCCCTCGACCCAGATCGTCACCCTAGAAATCGACGCCGCCGACGCCGATGCCAGCGGGTTCGAACCCGTCTGGCAGAACGGCAAGCGCGTCGGCTTCGTCACCTCCGGCGGCTATGGCCACACTGTGGGCAAATCGCTCGCCATGGCCATGATCGACCGCAACGCCACCACCGAGGGCACGGACCTCACCGTTCATATCGTCGGCGCCGAACGGCCCGCCAAGGTCATTGCCCCCTCGCCCTACGATCCGCAGGGCAAAGCCATGAGGACATAATGGAACAGGAATCCCGAGGCCGCACCCGCCGCCGCCGCGCCCGTGACGGCGCGGGCGCAGGGGCCAACCCGCCGCGCGAGGTCAACTATCGCCAGCTGCGCAACCCCTTCCCGCCGATGGCCATCTTCTCGGATGACCAGATCGCGGCGATGCATGACAGCGCCCTGACCCTGCTCGAAGAGAAGGGCATCAAGGTGCTGCTCCCCGAGGCGCGGCAGGTCTTCGCCCGCGCCGGCGCCCGCGTCGACGAGGCCACCCAGATGGTCCACCTTGGCCGCGACATCATCAAACAGGCGCTCTCCACCGCGCCCAAATCCATCACCGCCCGCGCCGCCACGCGCGAGCGCGACCTCACCCTCGAACTGGGCGCGCTTACCTTCCAATGCGGCGCCGGCGCCCCCCATGCCACCGATCTCGATCGCGGCCGCCGCCCCGGCACCGGCCGCGACTTCCGCGAATTCGTCCAGATCGTGCAGAATTACGACGTCCTGCACCTCATGCCGCCCGTGGTCGAGCCGCAGGATATCGCCACCAATATCCGCCACTACTTCACCATGGAATCGCAGCTCACCCTGTCCGACAAGCTGCCCTTCGTCTTCTCCCGCGGCACGCCGCAAGTGATCGAGAGCTTCGAACTCCTGCGCGATTTCCGCGGCCTGACCGACGACGAATTCCACTCCGACCCGCACAGCTACACTGTCATCAACACCAATAGCCCCCGCGTGATCGACACGCCGATGGCGCAGGGCCTGATCGACTTTGCCAAGCACGGCCAACTCTCCATCGTCACGCCTTTCACCCTGATGGGCGCGATGGCCCCGATCACCGTGGCGGGCGCGGTCACCCTCTCCCATGCCGAGGCGATGGCGGCCATCGCCCTCACCCAGATGACCAACCCCGGCGCACCGGTGATGTACGGCACCTTCACCTCCAACGTCGACATGAAATCCGGCGCACCGGCCTTCGGCACGCCCGAACACTTCAAGGCCTCCCTCGCCGCAGGGCAACTGGCCCGCCTGATCGGCCTGCCATGGCGCTGCGCCGGCGGCTCCGCTGCCAATATCAACGACGCGCAGGCCGCCAATGAAAGCCAGTTCGCGCTCTGGGGCTGCCTCATGGCCGGGGCCACCACGATCATCCACGCCGCAGGATGGCTCGAAGGCGGGCTCACCGTCTCCTACGAAAAGATCATCACCGACCTCGAAGTGCTTCAGATGGTGGCCGAGATGTGCACCCCCACGCCCGCCGGCCCCGACGAAATCGCGCTCGACGCCCATGACGTAGTCATGCCCTCGGGCCATTTCTTCGGCTGCGCCCACACCATGGCCCGCTACCAGTCGGAATTCTACCAGCCCATCGTCGCCGACTGGTCGAACTTCGGCAGTTGGACGGAAAACGGCAGCCGCACCGCCAGCGACCGCGCCACCGATATCTGGAAAAAGATCCTCCGCGACGACGTGCGCCCGGCGGTGGACGAGGCTAAAGTCGAGGCACTGCACCGTGACATAGACAGGCGCACCGCCAAGGGCGGCGCCCAGCCGGAGAGCTGAATGAGCAAGCGAGAGCTGCCGATCCTGCACCGTGACGATCCCGCCAAGGAACCGCTCGTCGGCCACGTCAAGGTCACACGCGAAGACTGGCTCAACGTCGCCCGCGACGTGCTGGTCAGCGACGGCGTGGCCGAGGTCAAGGTGCTGGCCCTCGGCCAGCGGCTCGATGTCTCCCGCTCCAGCTTCTACTGGTATTTCAAAAGCCGCAAACACCTGCTCGAAGCGCTGCTCGACGACTGGGAAACGCGCAACACCCGCACCATCGTCGCCCAATGCGACCTGCCCGCCCAGACCATCACCGAGGCGGTCGGCAACTTCTTCAAATGCTTCCTCAACCCCGACCTCTTTGATCGCGGCCTCGACTTCGCCGTGCGCGAATGGTCCCGCCGCGACGGCACCGTGCGCCAGCGCATAGATCAGGCCGACCGCACCCGCCTCGCCGCCGTCACCGCGATGTACGAGCGCCACGGCTTCACCCCCTACGAGGCCGACGTGCGCGCCCGCATCCTCTATTACATGCAGCTTGGCTATCACGCCCTAGACGTGCGCGAATCGATGCAGGCCCGCTGCGAGCGTCTGGCGGGCTACCTCAAGGGCTTCACCGGGCAAGACGCGACCGACGCGGAACTTGCCGAGGCCATCGCCTATGCCTTCAAATACGAAGGCCACCAGTGACCCGCTATTCGGCCCTCTCCCTCTTCCGCGAAGGGCTGCGCGGCCACAAGGGGTGGTCACAGGCGTGGCGCTCACCCAAGCCAAAGCCCGAGTATGACGCCATCGTCATCGGCGGCGGCGGCCATGGCCTCGCCACGGCCTACTACCTCGCCAAGAACCACAAGATCACCAATGTCGCGGTGCTAGAAAAGGGCTGGCTCGGCGGCGGCAATACCGGGCGCAACACCACCGTGATCCGCTCGAACTATTTCTACCCCGAAAGCGCGGCGCTCTACGATTTCGGCGTGAAGCTCTACGAGGGCCTCTCGCGCGACCTCAACTACAACGTCATGTTCTCACAGCGCGGCATGATCGTCACCGCCCATTCCGACCATGACATGGAAATGGCCGCCCGCCAGACCAACGCCATGCGCCTCAACGGCGTCGATGCCGAATTGCTCGACCGCGATCAGGTGCTCAAACGCATCCCGCTCGCCAACACCCGCCCCGATTGCCGCCACCCGATCCACGGCGGCGTCCTCCAGCCCCGCGCCGGCACCGGGCGGCACGACGCGGTCGCATGGGGCTTTGCCCGCGCCGCCGACACGCGCGGCGTCGACATCATCCAGAATTGCGAGGTCACGGGCGTCATCACCGAGGCCGGCCGCTGCGTGGGCGTCGAAACCTCACTTGGCCCGATCCGCGCGGGCGTGCTGGGCGCCGCCACCGCCGGCCACTCCTCCGTCATCGCCTCGATGGCCGGCATCGACCTCCCCATCACCAGCTACGCGCTCCAAGCCTTCGTCTCCGAACCCCTCAAGCCGGTGATGGATACCGTCTGGCTCGCCCCGCCCTTCGGCACCTATTTCAGCCAGTCCGACAAGGGCGGCCTCGTCATCGGCGGCGGGCTCGACCGCGTCCCCTCCTACGGCCAGCGCGGCAACCTCCCCATGCAGGAAACCGTGCTCGCCGGCCTCGCCGAAATGGTCCCGGCGCTGGCCAAGGTCAAACTCCTGCGCCACTGGGCCGGCATCGTCGACGTCACCCCCGATAGCTCGCCCATCATCGGGCCATCCGGCCTCAACGGCCTCTACCTCAACTGCGGCTGGGGCACCGGCGGCTTCAAATCCATCCCCGCCGGAGGCTGGCTCCTCGCCCACCTGATGGCCACCGGCGCCCACCACGACCTCAGCCGCCCCTTCGACCTCGCCCGCTTCCCCACGGGCCACCTCATCGACGAAGGCGCCGCCTCGTGCATCGCGCATTAGGAGGCCCCCATGCAAATCTTCACCTGCCCCTTCTGCGGCCCCCGCGACGAGCGCGAATTCCACTTCGCCGCCGAGGCCGGCAAGACCCGCCCCGACACGACGGGCGAGGTCAGCGCCGAAACATGGGCCACCTACCTCCACGCCCAGCGCAACGACAAGGGCCGCACGCGCGAGGTCTGGATGCACCTTCCCTGCGCCGAACTTTTCCTCATGGAACGCGACAGCGTCACCATGGAGGTCTTCTCCACCCAATCCCTCCGCAAGGCCCCGCAATGACCCTCCGCCTCCCCACCGGCGGCCTCATCGACCGCTCCAAACCCCTCCACTTCACCTTCGACGGCAAACCCTTCCAGGGCTACGCCGGCGACACCCTCGCCTCCGCCCTGCTGGCCAGCGGCCCCCGCATCCTCGGCCGCAGCTTCAAATACCACCGCCCCCGCGGCCTCTGGGGCGCGTGGGTGGACGAGCCCAACGCCATCATGTCCGTCACCCTGCAGGGCCGCACCTTCCCCAACTGCCTCGCCACCACCACCTACCTTGAGGACGGCATGGAAGCCCGCGCCGTCAACGCATGGCCCTCGGCGCAATTCGACATCAAATCCGGCCTCGACCTCTTCCACCGCTGGTTCGCGGCGGGCTTCTACTACAAGACCTTCATGTGGCCCGACTGGCACCTGTTCGAGCCGATGATCCGCCGCATGGCGGGCCTCGGCCACGTCTCGCCCCAACATCTCGACGACTACAGCTCGGACCAGACCCACGAGCGCTGCGACACACTCGTCATCGGCGGCGGCCCCGCCGGGCTCGCCGCCGCCGAAGCAGCCGCCCAATCAGGCCAGAACACCCTCCTCGTCGACGATCACGCCACCTTGGGCGGCACCGCCCACCAACTCCCCGAAATCGACGCCACCCCGACACCCGACTGGATCGCCGCCCGCCGCTCCGCCATCGAGGCCGCCGGCGGCCGCATCCTCACCGCCACCACCGCCGTCGGCATCTACGACCACAACCTCGTGGGCCTCGCCCAATCCGGCCCCTTCGGCACCGCCCCCCGCCTCATCCGCCTGCGCGCCGGCCGCATCATCCTCGCCACCGGCGCCATCGACCGCCCCCTCACCTTCGCCAACAACGACCGCCCCGGCGTCATGGCCCTCGCCGCCGCCGCCGAATACCTCGCCCGCTACGCCACCCTGCCGGGCCGCGACATCGCCCTCCTCGCCAACACGCCTGAGGCCGACACAATCGCCGCCCAACTCACCCAAGCCGGCGCCACCATCACCCGCATCGACCCCGCCCAAAACCCGCTCAGCGCTCGCGGCGGCAAACGCCTCACCGCCCTGCAAGCGGGCGACAGAACCCACCCCGCCGACACCATCCTCGCCTCGGGCGGCCTCACCCCCCTCGTCCACCTCTGGCGCCACGCGGGCGGCAAGCTCGACTGGTGCGAGGCCCGCAACGCCTTCCTCCCCGGCACCCCGCCGCAAAACATGACGGCCGCCGGCGCCGCCAATGGCACCTTCGACACCGATCAAGCCTTGGAAGAAGCCCGCGCCACTGGCCAAAACGCGCCCATCAAACGCCCCGCGCCCACGCACCGCATCACCCCCCACTGGCCCACCCCCGGCAGCCCCGGCCGCCAGTGGATCGACTTTCAGCACGACGTCACCCTCAAGGATGTCGAACTCGCCGCCCGCGAAAACTACACCTCCGTCGAACACCTGAAACGCTACACCACCCTCGGCATGGCCTCCGATCAGGGCAAAACCTCCAACATGCCCGGCCTCGCCGCCATGGCCGCCATCCAGGGCCGGCCCATCCCCGAAATCGGCACAACAACCTTCCGCCCGCCCTTCGTGCCCGTGCCGATCGAGATGTATCACGGCCCCCACTCCAAACAGCTCTGGAACCCGCTCAAACGCCTCCCTCTCGAACCCCAGCACCGCACCGCCAATGCCGCGCTCGGAGACTACGGCGGCTGGCTCCGCCCCGGCTGGTACGGCACCGGCGACCCGGAAACCCGGGCCCAATCCGAGGCTCGCATGGCCCGCGACACCGCCGCCATCTTCGACGCCTCCCCCTTGGGCAAGATCGAAATCATGGGCCCCGACGCCGAGGCCTTTGTCAACTTCATCTACTACAACACCATCGCCACCCTGAAGCCGGGCAAAATCCGCTACGGCTTCATGCTCACCGAAGGCGGCGCCGTCTTCGACGACGGCGTCATCGCGCGGCTCGACGCCAACCGCTTCGTGATCTCCTGCTCGTCGAGCCATGTCGACAGCGTCCGCACCCATCTCGAAGCGTGGCGACAGGACGGCAACGACCCCGACCGCATCTTCATCCACGACACGACCCAGCACTGGGCCACCCTGACCGTCACCGGCCCGAAAGCGCGCCAAATCCTCGACACGCTCGACCTCGACACCGACCTCCCCCACATGTCCCTCCGCGAAACGGAATGGCGCGACACCCCCCTCCGCCTCGCAAGGGTCAGCTTCACCGGCGACACCAGCTTCGAGCTCTCCCTCCGCGCCTCCCATGCCCCCGCCCTCTGGGACGCGCTCACCCAAGCCGCCAAACCACTGAACGCCGGCCCCATCGGCGTCGAAGCCCTCTCCATCCTCCGCGCCGAAAAAGGCTTCCTCATGATCGGCAAGGACACCGACGGCGAAACCATGCCCCACGACCTCGGCTTCCCCGCCCCCCGGCAAAAGAAAACCACACCCTTCGTCGGCGACCGCAGCCTGCACACCGACAAGGCCAACGCCCCCGACCGCAAACAACTCGTCGGCCTCACCGTCCCATCCGGCACCCCGCCGCTGCCCACCGGCGCCCACCTCGTGACAGAGGACGCCCCCCCGCGCTCCCTCGGCTACGTTACCTCCAGCTACCACAGCCCCACGCTCGGCCGCCCCATCGCCCTCGCGCTTGTCGCAAACGGCACCGACCGCATCGGCGACACCGTGACGGCGTGGCACCTCGGCGAAACCCGCCAAGTCACCATCAGCCCGCCCTGCGCCCTCGACCCCGAAGGAGACCGCCTCGATGCGTGACGACACCGCCCTCTGGGATGTCCCCCGCGACCCGACCCATCCCATCGCCCTCGGCCCGGCAACGCTGACCCCGGTGCAGCTCACCCGCCAGACCCTCGTCTCCGGTCCGAATGTCCTGCACCAGACCGACCTCCCCCTCGTCGAATGGCCCGGCGCCGCGCCGTCCGGCCCCTACGCCCTCGCCCTCCGCCGCGACCGCGTCCTGCAGGTCAACGCCCCCGAAACCCCCGATGGCTGGAACGACACCACCCAACAGGCCACCTCCGACGTCACCGACGCCTACACCGTCTTTGACCTGACCGGAGACGCCCTGCCCCTCCTCGGGCGCGGCGCCGAAATCACCCCCGACATCCCCTCCCGCTCCACGGCTCGTCTGCTCTTCGGCCTCGGCGTCTTCCTCTACCGGCTCGAAGACGCCACCACCTACCGCCTCCACGTCCCCCGCGCTCACGCCGAGGCCCTGGTCAAACATGTCGAGACAGCGGCACGCCTACGGGCCCGGTGACACCCGCTTTCAGGCCAGAGGCAAAGGATCAGACCGGGGCGGGCACCACGTAGGGTGGGTGCCAACCCACCAACACGGCCCCTATTCCCGGAACGCCTTGTTGAAATAATCCGTCAGCGGCTTGACCAGATAGGCAATCGGCGTCCGGTCCGCCGTGCGGATATACGCCTCCACCGGCATCCCCGGAATAAGCGTCACCCCCTCGGGAAGCTTCGCCTGCTCCCCCTCGCTCAGCGCGATCTCCGCCCGGTAAAAGCTCCGCCGCGTCTCCTGTTCCTGAAAGGCATCGGCCGAGATCTGCATCACCGTCCCGGTCAGTTCCGGCGTCGTGCGCTGATCCAGCGCCGGAAACCGCAACACCACGTCCTGATCGAGATACAGCTTGTCGATATGGATCGGGTCCACCTCGGCATTGATGATCAACGGCCGGTCCTGCGGCACGATGTAAAGCAGCGGATCGGCCGGCCGCACCACGGCCCGCAGTGCGAACACCGTCAGCCCGTAAACCACCCCGTCCACCGGCGCGCGGATATCCAGCCGGTTGAGCTGTTCGATCAGCGCCCGCCGCTCCTCCAGCAGTTCCAGCTCGCGATACTGGATGTCGCGCAGGTTGGTGATCGCCTCCTCCCGCCGGCGCGAGCCCAGCTTGAGGATCTCCACCTCGATCTCGGTGATCCGCCCGGCCGCCTGCGCCTTCGACGCGGCCAGCTCGCCCACCTGCCCGCTCAGCCGCGCCTGCTCACGCTGCAATCCCAGCACCCGCGTCGCCTGCGCCAGCCCCCGGTCGAGCAGCGATTGCTGATCCTCCAGCTCGCTCTCGATCAGCTCGAGCTGCCGGCTCAGCGCGGTTTCCTGCGCGGTGATCCCCTCGATCTGGTTGGTGATCTGTCCGCGCCGCTTCTCAAGCTGGTCGATCTCCTGCGCGATCGATTCCGACCGCGCCTCCATCAGCCGCGCCTGGCCCTGCATCAGACCCAACACGTCCGGCCGCTGCGCCGCCATCTCGACCAGCAGCGGGTCGAACTCCACCTCTCCGCTCTCATCGCGCTCGGCCTCCAGCCGGCCGCGCCGCGCCATGATCTCGAACAGCTCGTTCTCGGTGATCGCCAGCTTCGAGGCCAGCGCCGTCTCGTCCAGCCGGACCATCACATCCCCGGCCTTCACCCGGTCGCCCTCGTCCACCTCGATCGCGTCCACGACCCCGCCATCGGGGTGCTGCACCACCTGCCGGTTCTGGTCCACCTCGATCCGCCCCGGCGCGATGATCGCGCCGGAAATCGTCGTCACCCCGGCCCATGTTCCGAACCCGCCCAGCAGCAGGAACAGCCCCACCAGCCCCACGGTCATCGGCCCGCGCACCGACCAGCTCCGGCTCTCGGCGGCGGTCATTGCACACCTCCCGCGCCGCGCGCCTTTGCGATCTCGGCGTGGTTGTGAACGACCTTCTTCAGCACCTCCTCCTTCGGCCCGAAGGCCCGCACAAGCCCGCCCTCCAGCATCAGGATCTGGTCGCATTCCTGTATCGCCGCCGGCCGGTGCGCCATCACCAGAACCGAACGTTCCTGCGCCTTGAACCGCTTGATCGCCGCGTTCACCGCCGCGTTCCCCTCGTTGTCGAGGTTCGAATTCGGCTCGTCCAGAACAAGGATCACCGGATCACCATACATCGCCCGGGCCAGCCCGATCCGCTGCATCTGCCCGCCTGACAGCCGCGCGCTCGAGGCGGTGACGCGCGTGTCATAGCCCTGCGGCAGCTTCAGGATCATCTCGTGCGCATCGGCCATCTTCGCGGCCGCCACCACCTGCGCGGCGTCCGGCGTGTCGGCCAGCCGCGCGATATTGTCGGCGATCGTCCCGTCGAACAGTTGCACCCGCTGCGGCAGATAGCCGACATGCTGGCCCAGAACCGCCGGCTCGTACTGATCCAGCGACGCCCCATCCAGCCGGATCGACCCGCCCCCCGGACGCCAGACGCCGGTGATCGCCCGCGCCAATGACGACTTGCCCGCCCCCGACGGCCCGATCACGCCCACCGCCTGCCCGGGCTCGACGGTAAAGGTGATCCCCCGCAACGAGGCCTGGCTCTCGCCCGGCGGCGCCACGCTCATCCGCTGCACGTCCAGCCGCGCCATCGGCCGCGGCAGCGGTGTCTTCGGCGCCTCCGGCGGCACCGCCGACAAAAGCTCCTCGAGGTTCTGCCACCCCCGCATCGCCCGCTGCACCATCGGCCATTGGGTGATCGCCTGCTCCACCGGCGCCAGCGCCCGGCCCAAAAGGATCGAGCCCGCGATCATCGCCCCCGGCGTCAGCTCGCCCAGCAGCACAAGGTAGGCGCCCACGCCCAGCATCGCCGATTGCAGGAACAGCCGGAACGCCCGGGTCGAGGTGGTAAAGGTCCCGCCAAGGTCCGACGCCTCGATCTGCCCGCGAAGGGCGCGCGAGCGCGCCTCCTGCCAGCGGCCGAAGGCCGCGTCGCGCATCCCCATCGCCTGCACCATCTCCGATTCGGTGCGGATCTGCTCGGCCACCTGCTCGGCCCGCACGACCGAGGCATTGGCCTCCTGCAAGGGCTCGCGCGTCATTCGCTGGTTGACCACGGTGATCAGGATCAGCACGGCCCCGCCGACGACCGCCAGCGTCCCCAGCCACGGATGGAATATCCAGATCCCCGCCAGAAAGAACGGCGTCCACGGAATGTCAAAGATCGACATCAGCACCGGCGACGACATCAGCCGCTGCACCGCTTCCAGATCGCGCAGCCCGGTCGCGCTGTTGGCATCCGGGGCCACCGCCGACTTGCGAATCACCGCGTCGAACACCCGCCGGTCCAGCCTTGCCTGAAACCGCGCCGCCACGCGCCCCATGATCCGCCCGCGGGCATAATCCAGCAGCGCCATCATGCAATACAGAAACAGCACCAGCACCGACAGCGCGATCAGCGTCTCGACCGACCGGCTTCCCAGCACCCGGTCATAGACCTGCAGCATGTAAAGCGGCCCGGTCAGCATCAACAGATTCACGAAAAAACTGAACAACCCGACGAACCAGTACAGCCCCCGGTTTTCGTTCCGCGCGGCGCGAAGTTCCGCCCGGCCGCGGCGCACATCCTGGGAATGACTTGTCATCAAATCATGGCTCTCTTCTCGGCCGATCTTGCAAATTACCCACTTCCTGCCATAGACCTACTGTCGCCCGAGCGCCACATCTGTCTCGATCCTGCGGGGCGACCTCTGGGCGGAATGATCCTATAGTTTATGTACCGTTCCATTAACACGGTTCCATTAACACGGTGGCTGCCAGTTCTTGACCTATCATCTTACCCTCTCGCCCTCCCGCCTCCTGCGCGCCGCGCTGGCCTGTCTTCTGGCCGCCGGGCTCGCCGCCTGTTCGGCCCCCGGCGCCGACCATCAGACGGGCGCGCCATGGGACCCGCATGAAGAGCGCAACCGCAAGATTCACAAGTTCAACAAGGGGCTTGACCGCTCTGTGCTCCGCCCGGTCAGCCGCGGCTACAGCGCCTTCATGCCCGACGACATCGAAGCTGCCGTGTCGCGTTTCTCCTTCAACCTGTCGATCCCCCAATCGGTGGTGAACAACATCCTTCAGGGCAACATGCGCGGCGCCACCGAGGACACCTACCGATTCGTCGTCAACACCACGATCGGGCTGGGCGGCTTCTTCGATCCGGCCACCGAACTGAACATGCCCGAGGCGACCGACACCGATTTCGGCGAAACCCTGCACGTCTGGGGCGTGCCCGAGGGCGCCTATGTCGAAACCCCGGTCTTCGGCCCCTCGACGGAACGCGACTATGCCGGCCGCTGGGTCGACCTGCTCACCAACCCGCTCAGATACGCGCTGGAATCGCCCGAATCCTACATTCCGCCCGCCGCCCGCCTGTCCTCGACCCTGTCGCAGCGCGGCCGCTATGGCGACTCGATCGACGCGCTCCTCTACGACAGCGCCGACAGCTACGCACAGGCCCGCTCACTTTATCTTCAGAATCGCAGGTTCAAGCTGGGCGGAACCGAGGGCGAGGCCTATGTTGATCCCTACGAAGACCCGTATGGCGCGACTTATGAGGATCCCTATGACGACCCCTATGACGAGTGACTTCACCCGCCGCCGCCTGCTGGGCGCCGGCCTCGCCGCCACCACGGCGCTCGCCCTGCCGCTGCCGGCCCTCGCGTTGAACGACGCGTCGGCCAAGGCCCTCATCGACAAGGTCGTGGCCGAAATCAACCGCGTCATCGCCTCGGGCAAGTCGCTCGGCGCCATGATTCAGGATTTCGAGCGCATCTTCGCCCGCTACGCCGACGTGAACATCATCGCCCGATCGACCCTCGGCGCCGATTCCCGCCGCGCCAGCCCGGCCCAGATGCGCGCCTTCACCGACACCTTCCGTGGCTACATCGCTCGCAAATACGGCAAGCAGTTCCGGCAATTCGTCGGCGGCCGGATCGAGGTGCAGGGCGTCCGGAAGGTGAAATCGTGGCACGAGGTCATCTCTACCGTCTACCTGCGCGGCGAGGCGCCCTTCGAGGTGCGTTTCCTCGTCTCCGACCGCTCCGGGCGCGACCTGTTCTTCGACATGCTAATCGAGGGCGTCAGCCTCCGCCTCAGCGAACGCACAGAGATCGGCTCCATGCTCGACGCCCGCCGCGGCAATATCGACGCCCTGATCCAGGACCTCCAGCGCGCCGGCTAAGGGGGAGTGGGGGCCCTGCCCGGCTGTTTATTGCAGCACCAAGCCATTTGCGAACCATAGCGGCGCGTTGGTAGCCACATCTCTACCTGTTACGGCATTCGTGGGCCCTTGGTTAAGCTCGGCTGATCGTGCCGAACGGAGAGCTGATCCGGCCTGAAGATACACAACACGCGTCGCATCGCGAGAACCTGTGCTTGCACCGGGAGATCTTTTTCGTCTGAGCGTTGACCGGCGAACTCATCCCGTAGGCTCAGTGGGGCCTGTGCCCGGCGTGAATGCCGTTTGGATTGCGCCCGAACGGCATTGATGGACTGGACTGCAAAAAGGCGTAGCTTACGCTGCGCCCTTGCAAGGACCGGGGTGGCGGTGAAATCAGGCGCGCCGCCGGTAAAGTTCGGCCAGATCCGATGGGCAGTGTGGATGCGAAGCGATCATCCTCGCGTTTGCATAAGTGGCGTTGTCGAGCATCACCTTGAAGAAGTGCTCAAGAAAGCTCGTTTCCGCCTCGTCGCCGTCGGCGAGGATGTCGGCCAGCGTGTCCTTCATCGCGTTCAACTGTCCGTCGCGGATCTTTTTCTGGCGTCCGGCAACCCGGACGCCCGTGGTCGCGATGTTTTGGAGGAGCTTCTGGTCGCTTTCGTTCAGTGCGTCGACGTCGATCGGCGGCGCCTTC
Organism: Roseovarius sp.; assembly: GCA_040220035.1. Classification (GTDB taxonomy): domain Bacteria; phylum Pseudomonadota; class Alphaproteobacteria; order Rhodobacterales; family Rhodobacteraceae; genus Roseovarius. The sequence goes on from JAVJTX010000064.1 coordinate 76,076, forward strand.
TTGCGCCGCTGGGGCTTCGCGCGCTGATTTTGGTCCGCCTTGCGCGGGGTTGGGGTGTTCTGCGGGGTGGTTTTGTCTGTCGAATTGTGACTACTGTGATGTTTATTGTTTGGCAGACCATTCGGCCCTGACGGGAAATTTGTACTGACTGAATTCGACCGGAAACGATCCGACGAAAAGGACCTCATCGGCGTCACGCTGCTTGTAGTCGGCAACCTGCTCTCACTCCGCGACCGCCGCCTCGCTTTCGACTATCCTTTCCTCGCGCCCCTCGGCATCTGCCACGCGCTCAGCGAGATCGCGCTCCTGTTCTTCGCCCCACTTCCGCGGGCTGCCGTGCTGCCGATACTCGCGCAGGCGAGTCTCGACGTCATCGAGCCGATGGCCTTTGCCCTGGGCCTTTCGGAGCTTCTCGTTGTGCCTAATCGCCTCGCGCACCTTCTTCTTCCGACGCTCACCGCGTGTGAGGCCGCGACCCGCCGCGGCGAACCAGGCGCCGACATCGTCCTGCGCCGTCTCGTAGTTGCGGATCGCGTCGTGCTTTAACGGCTGGAGCAATCTGCGCCCGTCTTGGGTCACGGCACGCGGCAGGATGACCGCATGGATATGAAAGGTCTTTTCGTCCCGGTCCGCCCGCGCGTGGACGCAATCCTCGCCGAAGGTCTTTACCAGCCATCCGACGGCGAGCCGCTGGAACGCTGCTTCACGAGCCTCGAATTTGGGATCGAATGGAACGCCGTCTCGGGCCTGGAACCAGTCGGCGTGCGCCGTAAGGAAGATCTCGCGCATCGGACCGTGAAGCGTCAGGCGCCAGGGATCTTTCGGACCTTCCGCGAGACGGCGCTGGAGCTCAGCCGTCCGACGGCGCTTCTCGAGTTGAGCGAGCTCCTTCGCGTGGTTCACCCACCTCACGCGGCGTATTTCCTGGTGCGCGAGTTGCGCCCAGTTCGCCTTACCCAGCACGGGCTGGTTATTCTTCGACAGGTCGGGATCGACATGTCCCAAATCTCCACATGCTCGCAGCCGGTGTTTCTCGAAGCAACCGATGTTCTCGGGCTAGAGCCCCTGCATCTGCATGACCACGGGATGCTCTTTGTGCACTTCACGCATCTTCCCGACCTCCTGTTGTGGAAGTCGGGAGGTCGGTTCATCGCAATGGACTCGGAAAACTGGGCATGTGGCCCGTCAGGAAAGGTGTCTAGCGTCCACGGTGTAAACGAAAGTCATGTGTGAGAGGCAGGTGCGTACTGTCGAAACCTTCGCCGCGGGCTACGCGAACGGCCCTAACCGGTCATTTCGCAACGAATGTAACGCTGCCGTGCGGCATCGCCAAAGCGGACTCTGAAAACCTGTCTGAGCAGTTCAGGGAGACCCGATCACCGTCTTTCAAACGCCTGTTCGCTCACCAGGCGCATGCCGAGATGCGCCGGAGGCGACCCGACGGCGCACCCGCCGCGGGCGGGGTCGCGGATGAGGTAGGACATTGCGGCGACGTGTTCGCCGCCGACGAAAAAGGCCGGGCATTTTGCCGGGCCGGCGTCGCCTACGGCACCCGCAAAACATTCCTGCGTCCACTCCCATACGCTGCCATCAAGATCGGCGATGCCCTCGGGCGATATCGCGTAACTGCCGCGCGGTTTCAGCGCGCGCGGGGCCAGCCCCTCGGTCAGATATGCCGACGCCCAAGTGAGGGCTGGATCGGTGAAGATCGGATCGGTCTCGTCCGGCAGGACGGGTGCCGCCATCTGGCTCCACTCTGTCAAAGTGGGTAGCCGGAAGGTCGCGCCGGTCGCGTCGTTGATCCAGCCAAGGTATTCGCCGACATCGACATAGCTCAGGCCCGTCGCCGGTGTCAGCATGGGGTCCTGATCCGGCCGGACCCGCAGGCGCAGGGTACAGGCGCCCCTGTCGTGGCAAAGGTTCCATTCGGCCACGCTGACCTCGTATTTCTGAACGTAGAGCTGCGCTCCGGTGGACAGAGTGACGGGGCTTGCGGCCATTTGCGGCAGCAGCGCCGGATCGTATCCGGCGCCGCGCCGGGTCAGCGTGGCGCCGAAAAGAACCGCCGCAAAGACCATCAGCGCAACCATAAGAAGGGACACCTTCAGGCCGGGCTTCCATGTCTTCGCGGCGATCATCTTTCCGCTCCTTCCGCTCAGCTTTCGAAGGCTCGCGGTTCCACGACCTGTTCCATCAGGGTATTGTCCCACTCGCCCTCGACGACGAAATGCGCGGTTCCGCCCAGCATGGCGCCGATGATCAGGTTGTGGTTGACGTAGGCATAGACGCCCGGCTGTTCGAAGGTGTACATCGCCGCCGCCGCGCTACCGCCACGGACGAACCACGTCTCCATGCCCGTCAGCGGTACATCGGTGAACGAGCTTTCCCAGACATAGTTGCCGTGTCCGCCGATCAGGTGCGGTCGGCTGTCCACATTGCACGAGTTGTGCACCATCAGAACCGTCTCGCCGACCTTGGCCTTGAGCGCGTTTGCCCCCGTCAGCGCACCGACCGCGCCGTTGAACACCTGATGCGTCGGCACGAGCGACCGCATCGCCTCGAGACTGTCGGCATAGTCGTCACCGGCGGCGTCATAGCTCTTGTAGTCGCCGTTCTCGTCCATCGGCAGGTAGTAGTCCTGCTCGCCGATATAGGCGATGCTGTCATAGCGCAGCGGATTGCCCTGCGCATCCTTCAGCCCGTCGCGCGGCAGCACCATGATGGCGCCGTTCATGCCGTGGGTGACGTGGTAGGGGATCATCGCGCCACCGGGGGCGCAGTGATAGGTGAAGCATCCGGGCTTCGTCGCCTTCCAGCGCAGCACGCATTCCTCGCCCGGGTAGACATGGGTCAGGCCACCGCCGCCCAGCGCACCCGTGGAGGCATGAAAGTCGATATTGTGCTCCATCATCGAATCCTCGGGGTTGCGCAGGGTCAGCTCGACCATGTCGCCCTCGTGGCAGATGATGAGCGGGCCGGGGACCGAGCCATTGTAGGTCAGCGCCCATACGCTGGCGCCGGTGTCTTCGTCGACGACCATCAGGCGCTCTTCGGTCACCATGGTGATCTCGATGATCTTGGGCCCGCCGGTGGTGACCTGCTCGTGTTCGGGGGCGAAGGGCGGCGCGACAAGCTCCTGCTTGACGCGGGTATAGCCAGACAGATCCGCCGGTTTCGCGGTGCTGTCCACAGTCTGTTCGGCGGCAGCCTTGTGCAGGTTGCGCGACACCGCGTCGGCCTTGAGCGGCGGCTGCGGGCGGCGGGTGGCCATTGCGCTTGCTCCGGTCATGGCGGCGGCGCCGGCCAGTAGCGATCCGCGCAGCACGTTGCGGCGACTGGTTTTCGAGAGGCCTGGGTTGATGAATTTGGTCATTCTATCCTCCTGGGAGATGGGTGCGGCGGGCAACCCCGCGCGCACCGCTGCATCACATGTTTTCAAGTTGTTCTTCGAAACGGGTCTTGGCCTTCTTCGGCACGCGCCCTTCAAGGAAACCCTCGGGCGCCTCGACATCACCGACGGCGATGGTCATCACCATGCCCATGGCGTAGTGCGGCTTGCAGATCACGGCATAGACGCCCTCGGTGTCCAACGTGACCTCGATCTCTTCGTTGATCTTGCCCTTGAAGCCCTCGGCCCCCTCGGGAATCATACCCTTGGCGGTCTCGGCATTGTGGCCCTTGTTGGCGGCGACAAACTTGATCGTGTCGCCGGGTGCGGCCTGCACGAAGGACGGCTCGAAAACCATCCGCTCGCCATCCGCGCCCTTGTTGAGCATCTTGACTTCGAATGTTTCGGCGAAGGCTGCGCCGCCCATCAGGGCTGCGAGTGCGAGGCCGGTTGCCAGTGTGCGGATCATCGGATCTTCCTTTCAGATCGCTGTTTCGGTTGACTGAAAGATACCGCGTCCGCGCCGGCGCTTTTTGCTCTGGCACAAACTTCCGTGCGATGACCGAACGAAATGCGTGTTGGTCCAACGCCCCGGAATGTGGCAGAAACCGGGGTATGGACACGCCCCCTTCGCGCAAGACTCTTCCACGCCTCGATGAGAGCCTGCTGACGCATCTGCCGCCGTTCTCGCGCCTCGATAAACGTCAGATTCGCACGATTCTGGATCAGGCGTCGTCGCGGCGCTATGACGAGGGCGTCGCCATTTTCGAAGAGGGGCACCCGGCGGAACGCTTTTACATGCTGCTGGACGGATATGTCCGGGTCGTGCGCATCACGCCCACCGGCGAGCAGGTCACCGCCCTGCACATCCCGCCGGGGCAACTGATTGGCATCGCCCGCGCGATCGGGCGCGACACCTATCCCGCCACCGCGATGACCGCGTCCGAGTCGCTGGCGCTCAGCTGGCCGATGCATCTGTGGGACAGCTTCGTCGCGGAATACGACGGCTTTGCCACCGAAACCTACAAGACGGTCGGCCAGCGGCTGGGCGAAGTGCAGAACAAGATCGTGGAAATGGCGACCCAACAGGTTGAACAACGTGTCGCCAACGCGCTTCTGCGCCTGATCAACCAGACGGGCCGCAAGGTCGAAAACGGCATCGAGATCGATTTCCCGATTACCCGGCAGGACCTGTCGGAGCTGACCGCGACCACGCTGCACACCGTCAGCCGCCTGCTCAGTGGCTGGGAAAAGCAGGGCCTCGTCGAAAGCCGGCGCAAGCGCATCGTCGTGCGCGATCCGCACGCGCTGGTGGTCCTCGGCCAGAAGTGACAGCCGTCAGCCCCGCTCCGCCGCCTGCCTGAGTTCCGCCAGGAAATCTTCCTCGTCCAGATGATACTCGGCACAGGCGTCGGTTATGGTGTGAAACGGGCTGACGAGGCAGCCGACGCACAGCATCCTGTGCCGCACGAAAACCGGGATCGTCTGCGGCCACGCCGTCATCAGGTCGGCCAGTGGCAGATCGGGGTCGTCCAAACGGGCGCGGACCATCAGCTCTCTCCTTTCCAACGTCACCCTAAACGGCCAATCGCGCCGAACTTTGCGCTGGCACAAACTTCGGCGCCATACGCACCGCTACCAATGGGCATCCCGCTTTCAAGGAGGCCCGAACATGGCTGAAATTCTCACGAAATCCCGGGCGCGAAACATCTTCTACGGGGGCTCGATTTTCTTTGTCGTGGTCTTCGTGGCGATGACCGTCCATTCGCACCGCTACGTGGTGCAGACCTCGACCGCCGGAATGCCGCTGAGCGAAGAGGTGCGCCACGGCAAACATGTGTGGGAGGAACACTCCTGCATCAATTGCCACAGCCTGCACGGCGAAGGCGCCTATTTCGCGCCCGAGCTTGGCAACGTCATGACCCGATGGGGTGTGCAGGACAGTCCCGATGACGCGTTCTGGATCCTCAAGGGCTGGATCGAAAGCCAGCCCAGCGGCATCGAAGGACGCCGCCAGATGCCCCGCTACGACCTGACCGACGAGGAACTGCGCGCCCTGTCGGAATTCCTGCGATGGGCCGATCAGACAGACACCCAGGGCTGGCCGCCCAATGACGCCGGATAAGGAGGCGAACCCATGAAATACGAATCTCAAAAAGTGGCGTACTGGTACATCCTGGCCGCCCTGGCCCTGTTCGGCATTCAGGTGCTGGGCGGGCTCTTGGCGGGCTGGATCTATGTCTCGCCCAATTTCCTGTCCGAATTGCTGCCGTTCAACGTGATCCGGATGATCCACACCAACGCGCTGATCGTCTGGCTTCTGCTGGGCTTCTTCGCCGCCGCCTATTTCCTTGTGCCCGAAGAGTCCGAGCGCGAGATCTGGTCGCCGAAACTGGCCTATCTGCAACTCATCATCCTGCTTGTGGGTACGCTGGGCGCGGTGGGCTCCTACCTCGTCGGCATCCATGGCGGGCGCGAGTTCCTCGAACAGCCCCTCTGGGTCAAGTTCGGCATTCTCGTCGCCGCGGTCATCTTCCTCGTGAATATCTCGATGACGGTGCTGTCGGGCAAGCGAACGGCGATCACCAACGTGTTGCTCATGGGCCTGTGGCTTTTGTCGCTGCTCTGGGTTTTCGCCTTTATCAACCCCGACAACCTGAGCCTCGACAAGATGTACTGGTGGTTCGTCGTCCATCTCTGGGTCGAGGCGACCTGGGAGCTGGTGATGGCCGCGATTCTCGCCTTCCTGTTGCTGAAGCTGACCGGCGTGGACCGTGAGGTGGTCGAGAAGTGGCTCTATGTCATCGTCGCCACCGCGCTCTTTTCGGGCATTCTCGGCACCGGGCACCATTTCTACTGGATCGGTCTGCCGGGCTACTGGCAATGGGTCGGCTCGATCTTCTCGACCTTCGAGGTGATCCCGTTCTTCCTGATGATGTCCTTCGCCTTCGTCATGGTCTGGAAGGGCCGCAAGAACCACCCGAACAAGGCCGCCCTTCTGTGGTCACTCGGCTCCTCCACCGTCGCCTTCTTTGGCGCGGGCGTCTGGGGCTTCCTGCACACGCTGCACGGGGTGAACTTCTATAGCCACGGCACGCAGATCACCGCGGCGCACGGGCACCTTGCCTTCTACGGCGCCTACGTCGCCCTCAACCTCGCGTTCTTCAGCTATGCCATGCCGATGCTGCGCCAGCGCGAGCCCTACAACCAGGTGCTCAACATGGCGAGCTTCTGGCTGATGACCGGGGGGATGGCGTTCATGACCTTCGTGCTGACCTTCGCGGGCACCATCCAGACGCATATGCAGCGCGTGGTGGGCGATTACTACATGGAGGTGCAGGACAGCCTGTCGGTCTTCTACCTGATGCGCTTCGGCGCCGGGGCGGCGGTGGTCATCGGCGCGCTCCTCTTCATCTACTCGATGCTGGTCGTGCGCCGCAAAGAGGTCATCACCCCCGGCCCCGCCAACCCTGTTCCCGGAGAATGAGCGATGAACATGGAAACCAAACCCACCCTGCCATTCTATCAGCCCACGGGCCGCGAATGCGACCTGTTCGAGACGGCCCAAGACAACGGTTTGCCCCTTCTTCTGAAGGGGCCGACCGGCTGCGGCAAGACCCGCTTTGTCGAGCATATGGCGGCGCGTCTGGCCAAACCGCTCTACACCGTGGCCTGCCATGACGACCTAAGCGCGGCCGACCTGATCGGGCGCTACCTGCTCAAGGGCGGTGAGACGGTCTGGGTCGACGGCCCCCTGACCCGCGCCGTGCGCGAGGGCGGGATCTGTTATCTCGACGAGGTGGTCGAGGCGCGCAAGGATGTCACCGTGGTCCTGCATCCGCTGACCGATACGCGCCGCACCCTGATGATCGACCGCACCGGCGAGGAATTGGTGGCACCTGCGGGCTTCATGCTCGTGGCCTCCTACAACCCGGGCTACCAGAACGTGCTCAAACGGTTGAAACCCTCCACCCGCCAGCGGTTCCTGTCCATCTCCTTCGACTTTCCGGATGCGGAAACCGAGATCGCCGTTGTCGCCGCCGAAAGCGGGCTGGAAAAGGGGCGCGTCGCGCCGCTGGTGCGGCTGGCCGGGCATATAAGGCGGCTCTCGGGCATGGACTTGGAGGAAGGCGTCTCGACCCGCCTGCTGATCTATGCGGCCACGCTGATGGCTGGCGGGATGGGCGTCACACAAGCGCTCGAGGCCGCCGTCATCGAACCGCTCAGCGACGAGCCGGACGTGCAGCAGGCGCTGCGTGACCTCGTCGAGACGATCTACGGGTAAGCATAATGCACCTTCTCGACCTCATGGAACCGGAAGAGACCGTCGGCAACCTCTGGCACGACATGGCCAGCAAGATCGGGGCCGAGGTCAGCTACCCGCAGGCGAGCGTCACGCTCGCCTCGGTCCGGCCCAGCCTCGCCGTGCTGTTCCGTTCACTGGGCGGCGCTGCGGGGGTGGAACTGTCCGAATCCGCCGCGTCGCTCGTGCGCCACCGACGCCCCCTGCGGCGCAAGCTGGGGGCCGAGCGCGATCATGAATGGCTCGCCCGGTTCGACGGTGAGCGCCTGGCCCTGCCCCCTTTCATCGCCGCCTTTCCCGAGCCCGCCCTGAACCGCGCCGCCTATTTCTGGCTGACCGCTCTGGCGGCTTGCTCTGACATCGCGGAGTACGACTTCGCCGTGGACGGACCCGCCTTCGACTGCGCCCAGATCCGGGCCAACATGACGGCAGCAGACGCGGCCTATGCCGCCTGCCCCGGCTTGCGGCACAGCTATGCACAGATGGCACTGCACTGCGCCGAGATGCGCCCGAACGTGATCCGCCCGGCGCAGGAGGCGGCCATGGAGGCCGCCATTCTCGATCAGCTGGGCGGAGCAATACCGGCGCTAGCGCCCATCCCGGCCCCGCGCGGCTACATGCCCGCCGCGCCCGTGCCAATCTGGCTGCGTTTCACCAAGCCCGGCTCCGGCGCACCGGCAAGCGAAGAACAGGCCGATCCGGCCGCCCCACCACCCAATGCCGCACATACCAACCGCAAACTGGGCGAACGCAAGGACCAGGATCAGCAGAACCGCAAGGACAGCTTCATCATCCACCGCTTCGAGTCGATCCTGTCCTGGGTCGAGTCGATGAACATCAACCGGAGCGTCGATGATGACGACGACGAAAACGCCCAGAAGGCCGCCGACGACCAGGACCGGATCACCCTGTCGAAACACGACCGCAAGGCCGCGACCCGCCTGCGCCTGCATCTCGACCTGTCGCCCGCCGATGCCGATCACGAGGCGCTGGCCGGGGAATACACCTATGCCGAATGGAACCACCGCAGCCGCAGCTACATGCCCGGCCATTGCCGTGTGCTCGACGCGCCCGCGCGGCCCGGCGGCACGCCCTTCGTGCCCAATGCCCGCCGCCTGCGCGAAGTTCGCCGCCAGTTCGAGGCGCTGCGCCCGCGCCGGATTCTGCAACCGCGCCAGGTGGACGGTGCCGAGCTCGACCTCGACGCCCTGCTGACGGCCCGCGCGGATCTGGCCGCCACCGGGCGCGGCTCGGACCGCATCTGGCAATCGGCCCGCCAGACCGAGCGCGACCTTTCCGTGGCCTTCCTGATCGACACGTCCCGCTCCACCGAGGCCGCGATCGGCGACACTTCGGTGATAGAGGTGGCGCGCGAGGCGATGGCGGCGCTGGCCGGGGGCATCGACGCGGCGGGTGACAGGCTGGGCATCTGGGGCTTCTCCTCCCTGCGCCGCGACCGCGTCTTCCTGACACGCTGCAAGGATTTCGCCGCTCCCTTATCGCCCGACATCACCGCCAATATCGGGGCGCTGAGCCCCGGCCACTACACACGCCTCGGCGCCGCGGTCCGCCATGTCAGCGCACAACTGGCCGACCAGCCAAGCGCCCGCAAGCTGCTGATCGTGCTGACCGACGGCAAGCCCAACGACCTTGATCACTACGAGGGCCAGCACGGCATCGAGGACAGCCACATGGCCGTGCGCGAGGCCCGCAATGCAGGGCAAAGCCTGCACGGCATCATCATCGACGAGGACGGGCAGGACTGGTTCGCGCGTATCTTCGGGCGCGGCGGCTTTACCCTTCTGCCCGATCCAGAACGTCTGACCCGGGCCCTGCCCGACATTTATCGCACCCTGACACAGGAGACCTGACATGCGCAGACTGATCCTTCCCGCAGCCACCCTCTTCGCCTCGCCCGCTCTTGCCGAAAGCTTCGACCGCCCGATCCCGCAGGCCCAGTCGGCCACGGCGGAATTCTGGTACGCGATGGCCTGCATCGCGCTCATCGCGTCGATGATCGCGGTCCAGAAACTGGTATCGCGAAGATGACCCGGCAGGGATGGTCCACCCGGCGCATCGCGCTGGCGCTCTACCCGTTCGGGGCCGGGGCGGCGGCGGTGAACGTCTTTTTCGCCTCGCTCATATTCAGCTGGGTCGGTGGGCCGGTCGCCTCGACCGCTTGGTCGCTGGGGCTGGGCTGTGCTATCGGGGCGCCCGCGACGTGGTATTTCGCTCGGCACATCCGCCACCTGATGGACGTGGCGGATGGAAAGGAGGCGTCATGAAGATCGACATGCGGACCGGCCAGCCCACCATCGATGCCTCGGACCTCGCCGGTCTTTTGGAACTGTCCCCGCAAGAGATGCGCGACAGGATGCAAGACGGCCGGATCACCACGCGGCTGGAAACCGGCGAAGACGTCGACGCCGGGAAGATGCGGCTCAGCTTCTTTCACGGTGACATGCGCGTGCGCCTGACCTGTTCCAAAGACGGAACGGTGCTCAAGACCCAGCGCACCAAGACAGGACCACGGTAAATGGCAAAGACATCGGCAGAACAAATGCGGGCGTGGCAGGGGCCGGCGCTTTTCAGCTTCGGCTTCCGGCCTTTCTTCCTGTTCGGCGCGGCTTGGGTCGCGCTGGCGATGCTGTTGTGGCTGCCCGCCCTGTCGGGGGCAATCACGCTGCCGACGCGCCTCGACCCGGTGTCTTGGCACGCGCATGAATTCCTCTTTGGCTATCTCGGCGCGGTTCTGGCAGGGTTCCTGCTGACGGCGGTGCCCAACTGGACGGGCCGCTTGCCGATGGTGGGCTGGCGGCTGGCGGCACTCTTCGCGCTCTGGCTCGCCGGGCGTTTCGCGGTACTGGTCTCGGGCCACCTGCCTGCGGCGGTCGCGCCCGCCGTCGATCTTGCGTTTCCGCTGGTGCTGGGCGGCTTGATCCTGCGCGAGATCGTGGCGGGCAAGAACTGGCGCAACCTGATCGTGCTGGGCCTGCTGGCCGTCTTCACGTTGGCCAACGGGTTCTTTCACGTTGAGGCCCTGACCGGTGCCTACGCCGCACAAGGGATCGGCCTGCGCCTTGGCCTTGCGACCGGCATCATGATGATCGCGGTAATCGGCGGGCGGATCATTCCATCGTTCACCCGCAACTGGCTGGCGAAGGAAAACGATCCCGCGCGGCCCGCGCCGCCGATGCAACGCTTCGACAAGGCCGTGCTGCTGGCCAGCATCGCCATCCTGATGCTCTGGGTTGTCAGACCTTATGACATCCAAACCGGCGCGGCGCTGATCGCGTTCGGCGCACTGCACCTTGTCCGGCAGGCCCGCTGGCAGCCACACCATACGCTGCGCGAACCGCTGGTATGGGTGCTGCACGCGGCCTACCTGTTCATCCCCTTGGGGGCCATCGCGCTCAGCCTCGACCAGATCACGGGCAATCCGGGCACCGCCGGGGCGCAGCACCTCTGGATGGCCGGGGCCATCGGCGCGATGACCCTTGCCGTGATGACCCGCGCCAGTCTGGGCCACACCGGGCAGTCTCTCACTGCGAACCGGGCCACAGTGGCAATATACCTCTGCCTCTTCGGCTCGGTCCTGGCGCGCTACCTTGGAACCTATCAGCCCGGCCTGACCCATTTTTCAGGGGCACTCTGGCTGGCCGCTTTCGCAGGCTTCGTGTTTGCCTACGGCCCATCACTCCTGCGCCGCAAACCTGAGAAATAAAAATGGGATGGACCGGCTTCGCCGTCGTTTTCGCGGCCTTCTTCCTGACGCACTCGATCCCGGTGCGCCCATCGGTCAAGTCGCGCCTTGTGGACAGGATCGGCACGCGCGGCTTCGGGCTGGCCTACTCGGCGCTCTCGGTCGGGATGCTGGCGCTGCTGATCTGGTCGACGGGCGAAGCGCCCTTCGTCCAGCTCTGGCCGCAGATGGAATGGCATCGCCATGTGGCGCATCTGGGGATGCTTGCCGTCTGCCTGATGCTTGCGCTGAGCATCGGGCGGCCGAACCCGTTTTCCTTCGGCGGCGCGCGGAACGACCGTTTCGACGCATCCCGCCCCGGCATCGTGCGCTGGACGCGGCATCCGGTCCTGCTGGCACTGGCGATCTGGGCGGGGGTGCACATGTTGCCCAATGGTGACCTTGCGCATGTCATCCTGTTCGGCGTGCTGGGCAGCTTTGCCCTTGCTGGCCGGGCACTGATCGATCGGCGCAAACGGCGGGTCCTCGGCGCGTCGCGATGGCACGCGCTCGACACGGCCAGAAAGGCTGCTCTGCGGTTTCACGCACCGCGCTCCTGGCCTGTCCTGTTTCTCAGACTGCTGATCGGTCTCGCCGCTTTCGCCACCCTGCTGCTGGCGCACCCCCATGTGATCGGCGTGTCCGCTTGGTGACCTTGGCCACGTTGAAGATTGTCCGCCCCCGATATTCGGGGTTGGCAACGAGGATCTCCTCCGGCCAGACCTCATCAGTGGCGAAGCGCTTGAAGAACTCGGCCAATTGCCACAGGTCCGAACGCGCCTCGCCCGGCGCGTCGACCAGTTGGAGCCAAGCATTGCCGTAGACGCCCTCCTTCTCGACCTGCATCGCCGCCGGCCGGATGATGTCGGCCGCCATCGCCGTCACCGTCGGTTAGGCGTCGGACACCACGATCATGTTCTCGGGGTTGCGATAGCCCTGATACGTTTCGTTTTCAGAATTGGGCGCGGCCTGCAGGTTGTTGTTCACCTGTATCCAGTAAAAACTGAGCCCCTCGTCCTTGAGCATACGATGAGGTCAGACGATCTCGACCCCCGCCGTGCGAAGCGCCTCGAGTTGCGCGGCGGGGGCGGCTCGGTTGGTGACCAGCGTTCCGATCGCCTCCACCTTCCAGGATCGCACGCGGCTGGTGCCTCCCAGCTTGGAATGGTCCGCCAGCACGACCGCCCGCCCGGCCTGTGCTGCCATTGCGGCAGAGATTTCGGCCTCTTGCAGGTCGTAGAAATATGTTCCCTTCTCGGGATGCAGAGCCACCGGCGCGGAAAAGCACAGCTCCACCTCGAAACGCCGGATTTCCGAAAGGGTCAGCTCGCCCACCGTGGCGGGCACGTCCGCTGCGATCCGACCGCCCAGAAGGAGTACTTCCCTGTCAGCGGCCTGTAGCGTCGCGGCGATATCCAGCGAATTCGTTATCACCGACACGGCGGGTACCTTGGCAAGCTCTCGGGCGAACACGGCAGTGGTCGTCCCGGCATCCACCATGATCGTCTGCCCCGGCTGGATCAGGCCGACCGCTTTCTTCGCAATCTCGGACTTGGCCCGGATCTGGCTCGTCATGCGCTTTTGAAACGGGTCCTCTGTCCGTGCCTCGGGCAGAACGGCACCGCCATGCACCCGCGCCACCTTTCCCACCTCTTCAAGGTCGAGCAGGTCGCGCCGGACGGTCTCGCGCGACACGCCCATCATCTCGGCCAAATCGTTTGCGCTGACCTGCTGGTTGGCCGCCAGCATCGACACGATCCGCTGATGACGCTCCTTCGCCCACATCAGGCCGTCCCCTTGTTCCCGCCACGCCGTCGCAAAAGCGCAAGTATCACTTTCATTGACAGGACGGCCAAGCAGACAACTGCCATTACGCAGGTCGAGAAGGCCGCTGCCTGCGAGGTCAGCCCGGCATCGTCCAACCGCATGATCGTCACGGCAGCCACGCTCAGGTCAGGTGTCGTCAGGAAGACGACCGCCGACAGGGTCACCATGGAGCGCATGAAGAGAAAGAAGAAAACCGAGACCAGCATCGGCGCGATGAAGGGCGCGACGATGTCCCGCGCCGTGCGGCCCAGCCCGGCACCAAGGCTGCCGGCGGCCTCCTCCAGTGCCGGGGGCAGCTGGCGGAATCCGGTCATCACCGTCAGGAAGCCCTGCGTGTGGTAGTGGTAGAAGTTGACGATCGCGATGAGCGCGGCGGTGCCGTAAAGCAGGTAGAGCGGCGTCGCTGTGGAATTGAACGTCAGGATATAGGCCAGGCCCAGAACCATCCCGGGCACGGCGGCGGGCATCGCTGCCAGAATCTGGATCGGTTGCGCCAGCGCCTGTGGCAGGCGACGCAGGCCCAGCCCCAGCAGGAAGACCGCGATGGTTCCACCCACGGCGGCGGTCAGCGAGATCACGATCGTCATCCAGAGCGACGAATATCCGCCCGCCAGCGTGATATCGTAATGCTTGGGCGAGAGCGCCATGTTGTAGGGCCAGAGCGTGACGAAACTGGCATAGATCACGATCCCGATCACCGCCACGATCCCGGCGCATATCAGCAACGACAGCGCCGCCATGATGAGGTCCCGCAGCGGGGAAAAGCTGGGGCGATAGGGCACCTGTCCGGTGGACTGCCCGGCCTGCTGACGTTTCATCGCCTGCCGCTCGATGCTGTAGGAAATCACCGTGGGCAGCAGCAGCATGATGCCCACCACGGCCCCCATGTTGAAGTTTCGCTGTCCCACGACCTGGCTGTATATCTCGGTCGCCAGCACGGAATAGTCGCCCCCGATCACCGCTGCGTTGCCGAAATCGGTGATGGTGATGGTGAAGCAGACGAAGGCCGCGTTCAGGATGCCGAAGCGCGCGGCGGGCAGGGTCAGGTCGCGGAACTGCCGCCACGGCGGCGCGCCCATGACCTCGGCGGCCTCGTAGGTGCGGGCGTCCAGCAGTACCAGTGCCGCCCCGATAATCATTACCGCCTGGGGCAGTGCGTAAAGCGTGTTGGCGATCAGGAGGCCCCAGAAGCCATAGATCTCGATCTCGATCCCAAGCGCACGGCTGATGACACCGTTGCGGCCCAGAAGGAAGATCAGGCCCAACGCCTGCACCAGTGACGGGGCCAGCAGGGGCAACACGATGATACTGCGGATCAGCCACTTGCCGCGAAAGGCACAACGATAGAGCGCCTGCGCGATGATGAACCCCAGGAACACGCTCAGCGCCGTGGTCGCGCCGCCCATTGCCAGCGAATGCCGCGTGGCCCGCCAGAACCCGGAAGATCCCAGCACTTCGGTGTAATTGCCCAGCCCGTAACTGTCGCCGACCGTGATCGAGCGCAGGAATACGATCACCATCGGGTAGGCGAAGAACAGGATCAGCCCCAGCAGTGGAAACCCGATACAGGCCAGCGTCAGCAGGCGGTCGGCGTCAAGCTGGCGGCGCACACGAGCGCGGGATATCGTCTCGGAGAGGGTCACGGCGCCCCGGTCTCTGCGGTGTCATCAAGCACCCAGGTGCAGGCCCCGGGCGCGATGCTCAAATCCACGCGGTCGCCCGTGCGAAAGGGATTGCCGCCATGCGTTTCGACCAGCAGCGGCCCGGCGGGGCTGTCCACGTCCAGCCGCCGCAGGTTGCCCAGGAAACTGATGCTGCGCACGGTGGCTGTACCGGCCTCCGACGGCGTCGCGTCGATCTGCTCGGGCCGGATACAGGCAAGATAGGCCTTCTCCGACGTGGGGCGGGTCGCCATCAGGTCGGGGAAATGCTGTGCAACCGTGTCGGCGGACAGCAGGTTGCTGGTCCCCATGAACTCCGCCACGAAGCGCGTCGCGGGGCGGTGGTACAGGTCCTCTGGCGTGCCCGCCTGCACCACGATCCCGTGATTCATGCAGATGATCTTGTCGGCCAGCGCCAGCGCCTCTTCCTGATCGTGCGTCACCATCAGCGTCGGGATACCCAGCGCGCGCTGTACCTGACGGATCTCGTCGCGCAACACGGCGCGCACCTTGGCATCGAGTGCCGACAGCGGCTCATCCAGCAACAGGACGCGCGGATCGACGGCGATGGCGCGTGCCAGCGCAATGCGCTGCTGCTGCCCGCCGGACAATTGCCCCGGCAGGTTATCGGCCACTTGCGGCAGCTTCACCAGCGCCAGCAATTCCTGCACCCGCGCCGCGATGACATCTTTTCGCCCGCCACGTATTTTCAGGCCGTAACCGATATTCTCGGCCACCGTCATGTTTGGAAACAGCGAATACGACTGGAACACGATGCCGAATCCCCGCTTGCGCGCGGGCAGGTCCGACAGGGGCGCTCCCTCCAGCGTGATTTCCCCGCCATCGAGGTCGGTCAGCCCCGCGATCAGCCGCAGCAACGTCGTCTTTCCGCATCCCGACGGACCGAGCAGGCAGACGAATTCCCCATTCTCGATCTCGATCGACACGCGGTCGAGCGCGGTGAAATTGCCATAGGACTTGGTGGCGTCGCGGACGGTCAGGTACATGGCGGGCGTGCTTTCTTATTCGGTCGGGCGGTCCGCAACCGGCCCGGGACGTGTCGGGGCGGCCAGGGCCGCCCCGGTCTTCGGCTCAGCGGCCGAACTTTTCTTTCCACTGGCCCTTCACGGCTGTCTGATCCTCTGCCGCCTTGACGAAATCCACATCCGCGAGGATCGTCGAAATGTCGGCGGGCAGCCCGGCTTTCTCGGCCGCTTCGGAGGCGTCGACGCCCGGCACGGTGATCAGCGCCTTGTAGGTCTGGTAGAGGCCGATTGCTTCGTCCGACATGGTCCAGTCAAGGAAAGCTTTCGCCGCTTCCTTGTTGTCCGAACTTGCCATCAGGCCCGAGGCTTCCAGCTCGTACCCCACGCCGCCCTCGGGGAAGACCATCGCCAGCGGGTAGCCTTCCTCGATCGACTGCATCGCGGTGAAGGCCAGCGAAATACCGACGGTGTATTCCCCCACGCGCGCCGACTTGCAGGGCTTGGACCCCGACGAAGTGTATTGCGCCATGTTCGGGTCGACCGCTTCCAGCTGCGCCCAGCCAGCCTCTTCGCCCATGCTTTGCAGCACGGCGTTCACGTGCAGATAGCCTGTGCCGGAGGAGTTCGGATCAGGCATCAGGACCTCACCCTTGAAGGCCGGATCCTCGAGATCCTTCCAGCTCGACGGCATCGGCAGGCCCTTTTCTTCCAGCCGCGCGGTGTTGACGCAAAAGGCTCCCATGTATCCGATGGGGGCGAACCACTTGCTGTCGGCGTCCCGGAACTTTTCGGGCAGCACGTCAGAGCCAGCGGCCTCGTAGGGTTCCAGCATTTCCAGAATCTGCGGGTCCATCATCGCGCTGACGGCCCAGCCCCAGATCACGTCAGCCTGCGGGTTCTCGGCCTCGGCCAGCAGCCGCGCGCCCAGCTTGCCGGTGGACAGGCGCAGCACGTTGATCTCGGTGTCGGGCATGGCGGCCTGCGCCGCCTCCACGTAGGCCGCGATCTCTTCTTCCTCGAGGGCGGTATAGACGGTCAATTCATCGGCCAGTGCCGGCGCGGCAAGTCCGAGGGCGGCTATCGACAGCGCGGTGGTCTGAATCCAGGTTTTCATGGTGATCTCCTTGTTGGTCCAATTATCTTTGGTCCGGACCTGTATCCGGATGGCTGCGGACCGTTGTGCAGGTCCGTTCTAGTTGCCTGACCCGTTTTTGAGTCTGGGTTTATTTGTGCAGTCTTGCGTTTTTGTGGCATTTGTCTACGATTAATTTTTGAAGGGGACGTTCGCGACCCGCCAGTCTCCGCCACGGAGGAAAAAACATGCAGACTCTCTCGCCTCTTCCCGAAACGGCCCGGCTGGCACAGTTCGCAGAAGGTTTGGCCGACGTTACGGATGCGATGGCCATGACCTACTTTCGCAAGCCGCTGGACATCGAGGCAAAGGAAGACGATTCGCCTGTCACGCAGGCCGACCGCTCCATCGAGGCAGAGATGCGTCAGCAGATCACGCAAGCGTTCCCCACCCACGGCATTCTGGGCGAGGAACAGGAAAGCGCGCGACTGGATTCCTCTCACATCTGGGTCATCGACCCGATCGACGGCACCAAGAGCTTCCTGTCGGGCATGCCCACGTTCGGCACGCTGATTGCCTGCCTTACCGATGGCTCGCCGGAGCTCGGGGTGATCTCGATCCCGCCCACGGGTGAACGGTGGACCGGCCAGCGCGGACAGCCCACGGCGCTGAACGGTACCGCTTGCCAGACCAGCGGGCGGACGGCCCTGGCCGACGCGATCCTCTACACCACCAGCCCCGACAATTTCGATGCGGCGGGGCTGACGCTGTTCGACAGGCTCTCCGCAAAGGCCGGCATGCGACGCTTTGGCGGCGATTGCTACGGCTACGGCCTTCTGGCCTCGGGGCATGTCGACCTGCTCTTTGAAATGAACCTGCACCCCTACGACTACATGGCGCTCATCCCGGTGGTCGAAGGGGCGGGCGGTGTGATCACTGACTGGCAAGGCCAGCTACTGACACTGGCATCGGACGGCAAGGTCATCGCGGCCGCCAGCCCCGCCTTGCACGCAGAGGCCTTAGCCGCTCTAGAAACAACGTCATCCGCGCTGTGACCTGCGCAAACAAGTTGAGAGGTTATTTTCCGCAGAAGCCGCTTGAGGTGAAAGCCTAGTTTGATTCAACAGCTGACATATCCACGAAACGCGTGCACTTTTCCTTACCGTCAGTATCGAACGGCAGCTTCGTCCAGCAGATCTGCCACTAATTCAAACCGCGGCGAAGGTGCAATGCCGAAGGGGCTAGAACCGGATCTCCGCCGCGGTCCGTATCGGCGTCGGCTGCGGGATGGACTCGTGATCCGAGCTGTTCGGTGGCATGACCTAGCCCAGTCTGGACCAACCGCAACCCGGAAGCTGGCCACGGTTCTGATCGCCGTATTGCATGATCGGCCGCAGGCTACTTGAGAAGGCTAGTTGCGATTTTCTCGAGGAAATCTGCAAACGCTTAGGCTGGCAGAAGCTGCCAAACCACCCAAGCGGTTAACACCAAGGCTCCTAGGCCGGTACGAGTTTCCGTTTGGGAATGCTGAGACGACTGATACCCTCTCCAAAGAGTCGCGCAAGAACAGCGACGCGCCTGCGAGGCAGCCGATCCAGATTGCAACGGCAATGGGGATGGATCGCTTCGAATGGCCAATCATCAGTGGCGCAACGATCGCTTCCAGCGGGATCGGCACCACGGTGCTTTCGGCAAAGGACAGGGCGGCCAAACCAGTCCGATGGCGGGCCAAGCGATCGGTCCAGCCATCGGAGAATAGTCGCGGTGTTTGGGCCCTTACCAAGGGTAGTTTCCGTCGGGACCGGTGAAACTCCCCGTCGGGCTTTCGGTGTCCAATGCCGCGAGGACGATCGGCCGGGCTCCGACCTCTACACTATCGGTGCCCTGAAAACCGTTTAGGGCCGTTGCCGTGAAACTGGGGCTTACCGCGCGTACCTTGATGCCACTGTCCTCGAGCTCGATCGCGAGCGCCAGCGTCACAGCGTTGAGAGCCGTCTTCGAGGCGGGATAGGTCACGCCGAAATAGGGCCTGAACGGGAAGGATGGATCAGAGTTGAGCGTCAGCGAACCGATACCGCTCGAGACATTCACGATACGCCCCGCCGTGGATGATCGCATAAGGGGAAGAAACGCTTGGGTGACCGCCAGCGGCCCAAGCACGTTCGTCTCGAAGATTGCCCTGATCTCATCGAGCGAGGCGGCACTCGCCATACTGGCTGCGAGGACCTCTTCAGCGCTATCGTAGCGACCTGATTGGACGATCGCGGCATTGTTGACCAGTAGATCGACGCGCCCGAATTCCTTGCGTACCCGTTCGGCGGCTGTGGCTACACTCGCCGGATCAGTAACGTCCAGTTGCAGAGCAATGGCACGTTCTCCGATCTCTCGGGCGGCCGTCTCGCCCTTTGCCAAGTCCCGTGCGCCGACAAGCACGGTATACCCATGTCCGACTAGGTCCTTCGCTACCTGCTTGCCCAACCCCGCATTGGCCCCTGTGACCAAGGCTATACTTTTGTCGTCCATTTTTGCGCTCCATTGGTTTCCTGCCCCGCGTTCTTCGCGGGCGGTTCCATTAAAGCTAGAGACCATTTCTCTGCCGCTGTAGGCGGCATGTAGGACTAGCTTCCATTCCGCTTTGGAATAGACCCGTCCGGAAGCCGGAAGTCCGCATGCTCGTTCAAGCAGTGGGCAATGAAATTGCTTATGACGCGAACGCGCTGGGGTATGCGCGGGCTGCCATACAGCGCATGGATCGGTAGGGCGGAGGGTGCGAAGTCTACCAGCACCTCGGTCAGGCGGCCCGCGTTCAGCGCCCCTTCGAACAAGCCGCGGGCGCTTTGGGCGATCCCCAGCCCGGCAATGGCGGCGGCCTGAACGTCGGCAGGGTCGTTGCAGCCCAAACGCCCCATGACTGGTATCGTGATGTCCCGACCTGCATCGGAGAAATGCCAATTGTTGACCGCACCAGAGTGCCTATTCGCCACAAGTACATGACTGACAAGCTCGGAGGGTGTTGCGGGAACTCCGTACCGCGCAAGGTAGACCGGGCTCGCAACCGTCGCGATCTCCATAAGGCCGATTCTCCTTGCCAGAAGCCCTGAATCGGCTAGTTCTCCGACGCGAATAGCCAAGTCAAAGCCATCCTGAACCAGGTCGGCGAACCGTTCCGATGCGGAGAACTGGATGGAGATATCCGGGAACCGTTCGAAGAAATCAGCAAGGTTTGGAACAATCATCTTCGCGGTCATCATCGATGGCAGCGCGACCCGGACCATGCCACTGGGCCGACCTTGACTGGTGGCGACTCGGCTTTCCGCTTCATCGAGATCGCCGAGCATCCGCACGGCGTCGTCGTAGAACTGCGCGCCCGCGGGCGTAGGTCGCAAGCCGCGGGACGTGCGGTTCACCAACTGCGCGCCTAGCCGTCGCTCAAGCGATGCGATTTGCTTGCTGACCGCGGGCTGACCAACGCCCATCTCGCGCGCGGCCTGCGAGAAGCTGCCGCTTTCTACCACACGGACGAAAAATTGCAGAGATGAGATACGATCCATTCCTCCAGAGAATAGAAGCGGCGGATGCAACTTTCAACGGTCAGTGTCGTCGATGTCAGATACCGCAGACGCGGCGAGCGGCCTCCGTCCGCCCCTTGTTCTTACATGACTTCGCGGGCGTAGCACAAAGTTTCAAAGGTGCGGCGGACGGCCTCAAAGTCCGCATCACCACCCGCTACCGGTTCCCCCCGCCCAGCAGGTCCCGCAGGATCCGCTCCACCGCGGTTTCCCCCCGGCCCTGCCGCGGCTGGGGCTGCGGCTCGGGGCGCGGATCGATATCGCGGTCGCTGGCCACCTGCTCCCCCCGCATCATCGGCAGCGGCTTCGACTCCAGCCCGTCATGCACCCGGATCATCACCTCGCGCCAGATCTCGGCCGGAAGTCCGCCGCCGGTCACCCCCTGCAACGGCGAGTTGTCGTCATACCCCATCCAGACGCCCGCCACGTAATCCGCCGAGAACCCGAGGAACCACGCATCCCGCGCCGCCTGCGTCGTGCCGGTTTTGCCCGCCACCTCGCGATCGGGCAGCTTCGCGCGCCCGCCGGTCCCGGTCATCACCACCTGGTTCATCATGAACATCAGTTCCTTGGCGGCTTCCTCGCGGATCACCCGCTCGCCGATGCCACCGCCGGCGCCCATCATCGGATCGTCCTCGCCCAGCAGGGAAAGTTCCACCAGCCCGTAAGGCGTCACCGACGAGCCGCCGTTCAGGATGCCCGCATAGGCCCCCGTCATCTCCAGCAGCGTGCTTTCCGACGCCCCCAGCGCCAGCGCCGGCCCGTCGGCAAGGCTGCTCTGGATGCCGAAATCCGAGGCGACCTTGCGCACCTGCTCGCGCCCCACCGCCTCCGACACCTTCACCGCCGGCACGTTGAGCGACCGCCGCAGCGCATCGGCCAGCGTCACCCGCCCGTAATGCTTGCGGGTATAATTCTCCGGGCACCACCGGCCCGAGCCCGGAATATCAAGGCAATAGGGCTCGTCCACCACCGTCGAATTGTAGCTGTAGCCCAGCTCCAGCGCGGTGGCATAAACAAAGGGCTTGAAGGCCGAACCGGTCTGCCGGTTGGCCATGGTCGCCCGGTTGAACGCGCCCGTCACCTTGGTCTTGCGCCCGCCCACCATGGCGCGCACCGCGCCGTCGGCCGACATCACCACGATCGCCGCCTGCGCCTCCGAGCCGTCCTTCACCTTCTCGTCGAACACCGCCTGCAGCGCCTCCTCGGCGGCGCGCTGGATGCGCTGATCGAGCGTGGTGCTGATCAGAACGTCCTCGGTCGTGTCGCGGGTAAAGAAGTCCGGCCCCGATTCCATCACCCAATCGGCGAAATAGCCACCGGTCTGGGCCTCCGCCGCCTCCGACAGCGTGGCGGGGTTGTTCTGCGCCTCCTCCATCTCGGCCTCGCTCAGGTACCCCTGCTGATACATCAGCCGCAGCACCGTGGCCGCCCGGTCATGCGACCGTTCGAGGTTGGTCGTTGGCGCCAGCCGCGTCGGCGCGGTCAGCAGCCCGGCCATGATCGCGGCCTGCTGCGGGGTCACCTCGGCCGCGTGACGCCCGAAATACCGCTGCGCCGCCGCCTCGGCTCCAAAGGCGCCGCTGCCCATATAGGCCCGGTTGAGATAGATCGAGAGGATCTCGTTCTTGGTATACTTGGCCTCCATCGCCAGCGCATAGATCGCCTCCTTGGCCTTCCGCCACAACGACCCGCGCCGGCAATCCTGCACGTAATCCTGCTCGCTCTCCCAGACATCCTTGTCGAATTTCACGCCAAGACACAAAAGCTTCGCGGTCTGCTGCGTGATGGTCGAGCCGCCATGCCCCGACAGCGGCCCCCGTCCCTCGCTCAGGTTGATCCGCACTGCGCCGGCCACGCCGCGCGGGCTGATCCCAAAATGCCGATAGAACCGCTTGTCCTCGGTGGCGACCACGGCGTTCTTCAGATGCGGGCTCACCGTCTCGGCGGTCACCACGCCGCCGAACTGGTCGCCGCGCCACGCGAAAACCTCGCCGTCGCGGTCGCGCAACGTGACCGACCCGCGTGCGCGCCCGTCCAGCACCTCGCGCACGTCCGGCAGGGTCGAATAGGTATACAGCACGGCCATGCCGATGATGAGAACCACCACCGCCGTGATCCGCCACGTCGCCGCCCAGATCAGCCGGAAGATCCAGCCAAACAGCCCGCCGAACAGCCGCACCACAAACGGAGACTTCCGACCGCTCTTGCGTTTCGGTGCGGCCTTGCGCCGGGATGTCTTGGTGGCCTTTTTCGCCTGCGGCTTCGCCGTCTTTTTCCTGCGCCGATCGTCCGCGACAAGACGCGGATTCTTCCGACCATTATTACTCATGCTCGCCCCATTCGGATCTTGCCCGATATCCGGATAGTAAACCGCCTTCCGGACAAAGTTGACCCCTGCTTTGTCTTTTTGAACAGCCTAAATTATAGGCATACAAAATTTACCGCTCATTTTTTATGCACACCGCCCGTTTCTATCGCGGCCCACCCTCCGAGTCATCTTCCGAACCCCCGGCCGGGCGGCTTTTCTGCAGGTGCAAAACTAACCCTTGCACTGAGAATCCGAAAGGGGTGTCCTGTGAAACTCATTGTAGCAACCATCAAGCCATTCAAGCTTGAGGATGTTCGCGAAGCGCTGACCGAAATCGGCGTTCGCGGCATGATGGTGACCGAGATCAAGGGCTTCGGCGCCCAGTCCGGCCACACCGAAATCTACCGCGGCGCGGAATACGCCGTGAACTTTGTCCCGAAAATCAAGCTCGAGGTCGCCGTCTCCGCATCGATGGCCGACCAGGTGATCGAAACCATCTCCAAGACCGCCCGCACCGGCAAGATCGGCGATGGCAAGATTTTCGTTCTCGATATCGGACAGGCCATGCGCGTGCGCACGGGCGAAACCAACGAAGACGCGCTGTAACACCGCGCGCAGGGAAAGGAACTTTATCAAATGAAACGTCTTACCAAATTCGGGCTTGGGGCCGCGGCATTGACCGCGCTGCCGTCACTCGCCCTCGCCCAGGACGCCGCGGCGCCGGGCTTCGACGAAATCGGCCCATATATCATGACCACCCTGCTGTTCTGCATGGCAGGGTTCCTCGTGTTCTTCATGGCCTGCGGCTTCGCCATGCTCGAAGGCGGGCTGGTCCGCTCCAAGAACGTCACCATGCAGATGACCAAGAACATCGCCCTCTACTCCTTCGCGGCGATCATGTACTGGCTCATCGGCTTCAACCTGATGTACCCGGGCGATGCCTGGATCATGTCGGGCTGGGTCGGTCCGTTCTTCTCGCAGACCGTGCTTGACCCGGTTGGCGTCGGCGCCGCCGACGCGGCGCTCGACTATGCCTCGATCGGCTCGGATTTCTTCTTCCAGCTGGTCTTCGTCGCCGCCACCGCCTCGATCGTGTCGGGCGCGCTGGCCGAACGCATCAAGCTGTGGCCCTTCCTCGTCTTCGTCATCGTGCTGACCGGTGTCCTCTACCCGATCTCCGGCTCGTGGCAGTGGGGCGGCGGCTGGCTCTCGGAAATGGGCTTCTCCGACTTCGCGGGCTCGACCGTGGTCCACTCCGTGGGCGGCTGGGCCGCGCTGGCCGGCGCCATCGTGCTCGGCCCCCGCATCGGCAAATACGCCAAGGACGGCAAGGTCATCCCGATCCCCGGCTCCAACCTCGCACTCGCCACGCTGGGCACGTTCATCCTGTGGCTGGGCTGGTTCGGCTTCAACGGCGGCTCACAGCTTGCCATGGGCACCGTCGGCGATGTCTCTGACGTCTCGCGCATCTTCGCCAACACCAACATGGCCGCAGCGGCCGGCGCCGTGACCGCGCTGATCCTGACGCAAGTCATGTACAAGAAGCCCGACCTCACCATGGTGCTCAACGGTGCCCTCGCGGGCCTCGTGTCGATCACCGCCGAACCCCTCGCGCCCACGCTCTTCGGCGCGCTCTGGATCGGGGCCATCGGCGGCGTCATCGTGGTGCTGACCGTTCCCATGCTCGACAAGATGAAGATCGACGACGTCGTCGGCGCCATCCCGGTCCACCTCTTCGCGGGCATCTGGGGCACCATCGCCGTGGTCTTCTACAATGGCGACGCCAGCATCGTGACACAGATCACGGGCATCATCGCCTACGGCGTGTTCACCTTCGTGGCCAGCCTCGTGCTCTGGGTCATCCTCAAGGCCGTCATGGGCCTCCGGGTGAGCGAAGAGGCCGAGATCGCCGGCCTCGACATGAGCGAGCTGGGCATGGAAGCCTACCCCGAGTTCTCCAACGCTTGATAAAGCGTCTTTCCTGGAGCAACTTTCCCCGGGCTTCGGCCCGGGGTTTTTTTATGTCTGGAAGGCCGGGACGATATCCGCCCCCATCTCGAAGCCGCGCATCGACGGGCCGTGGTACGGCGAACCGACGGGTGTGATGGGCAGTTTATCCCTGCCAAGAACCTCCAACCTACGAGTGCGCCACTCCGGCTGCCAAATCGCCGTGCCGTCGGGGCGGCCCGTCGATGCGCGGCGGGCTTCGCCCTGGATTCCGCGCGGGGATTGGCGGAAAGGCTGGCTTTAGGCTTGAACCGGTCTCTACCGCGCAGTGCTTGAAGGTCGGCAACGTGGACGCAGCTGTTGTTACGCTTCAACCCGGCGTATTACAGATGTAGAAGTATTCATCGCAACCAGCACTGAGGCGACATGAAGTTTAAGTGCCGTTTTGGAGAGCCTCACGCCGGATGGCTACCGGTCGAACTAACGTGCAATGACCTCAGGCTGGAATTTGAGGCTTCACACATCCCGACCAATCCGATTGACAGTCTTCTACTTGGCTTGGATAGGGCGATTAGTGGCTTGGAGACTGAAATTTGTTTTAATTTAGAACCTGATAGCTACTACCTACGTTTCAGTCCCCTCGCTGAGCCAGGGTATGAATTTCGCATCGAGTACTCTGAAAAGGATGCGCAGCATCGAACCCCAGTATTGGACATGTCGGGGAACACAAGCGAAGTCATTTTGCCGTTTTGGAGGGCAGTCACCGAATTCGCCAGTCACTCCTATGCAGAACCGGCTTGGCCCAAAGTCGATGATTTTGCGCTTTCAAAGCTACGAAAGCGGGTCAAGGCAGCGTGAACACGATTGAGCACGAACCTGCCCTTCGCCGAAAAATCAAAAAGGCCAGCACCCCCAGTCACCCATTCTCCACCTTCGGCGCCCCGGTCGCCATATCCGTCCCCACATACCGCTTCTTCGCCGCCTTCCACGCGCCGAAACCACCCTCCAGATGCGCCACTCGGCCCATCCCCGCCTCGATGCACAACCGTGCCACCTTCTCCGAGCGCACGCCCGACCCGCAGTGAAACACGATCCGTTTCTCCGCCTGTCCCGGCAACCTCCGCGCCTCGAAGAACGGCAGCGGCAGAAGCAGCGCGCCGCCGATATGCTCGAACCCGTATTCCTGCACCGTCCGCACGTCGATCAGCACGATCTCGTCGCGGTCAAAGGCCTCCGCCACCTCCTCCACGTCCCATGTCTCCAGCACGGCCTCGCCCACGTTTTCCGTCTTCATCGTCCTCTCCTTTCAGAACCTGTTCGCCGGTATCTTGAAATAGCTGTTCCCGTCGCTCTCGACATCCGGCAACCGCCCGCCCCGCAGGTTCACCTGCAACGCGTAAAGCATCCGGTCCGGCAGCCCCAGCGTCGCATCCCGCTCGTCCCGCCGCTTGACATACTCCTCCCGCGACACGCCCCCGCCCACATGCGGGTTTGTCTCGCGATGCTCTGCCACCGTGGCCTCCCACGCCGGCTCCTCCCGGTCATCCACCGGCGGATAATCATGCCCGATGAAGAGCCGCGTCTCGTCCGGCAGCTCCAATATCCGCTGCAAACTGTCATACAGAACGCTCGACGACCCGCCCGGAAAATCCGCGCGTGAGGTGCCCACATCCACATGCATGAACGTGTCATGCACGAACGCCGCATCCCCCACCACGTATGTCACCGACCCCAGCGTATGCCCCGGCGACAGCATAACCCGCACCTCCAGTTCCCCGATCCGGAACGTATCGCCATCGGCAAACAACCGGCTGAAATCCCGCTCCGGGTCGAACACGCCCGGCATGTTGTAAAGATCCGCCCACAGATGGGCGATCTCGACCACCTTCTCGCCAATCCCGTTCGGCGCCCCGGTCTGTTCGCTCAGCCAGTGCGAGGCCATCATGTGATCGGCATGCGGATGCGTATCCAGCACCCATGCCACCTCCAGCCCCTCCCGCTCCACGAAATCGAGGATCTCCCGCGCGCTGTCCGTTCCCGTCCTCGCGCTCGCCGGGTCGAAATCCAGCACCACGTCGATCAGCGCCGCCTTCCGCGTCGCCGGATCGGCCACCACATATTGGACACTGCCGGTATCGGCCTCGTAAAACCCCGTCACCTCCGGCGATTTCGGCCCCTTTGACGGGCTCCTGCGGCTGAACATCTCTACCCTCCGTTCCTGTGTTCACATATAGATAATTGAATGTGTCTCACTTCCAACCCCTTGCCACAAATCTCTCTCACCCGCTCCGTTCCCGGCTGGAAGAATCGTTCCCTCCCATGCTAGGTTTAGCGGAATGAACACCATCAGCCCCAATATAAGCCAATCCCGGCCCGTCATCCGCCAACTCGACGAAGCGGCGGTCAACCGCATCGCGGCCGGCGAAGTCGTGGAACGCCCGGCCTCCGCGGTCAAGGAACTGGTGGAAAACGCCCTCGACGCGGGCGCGAAACATATCGACATCTCCTATGCCGATGGCGGCAAGACCCTGATCCGCGTCGCCGACGACGGCTGCGGCATGTCGGCAGGCGACCTGCCCCTCGCCCTCTCCCGCCACGCCACCTCGAAAATCGACGGCACCGACCTCCTGAACATCCACTCCTTCGGCTTCCGGGGCGAGGCGCTCCCCTCCCTCGGCGCGGTGGGCCGCCTCACCATCACCTCACGCCCCCACGGCGCCGAGGGCGCCGAAATCGCCGTCACCGGCGGCCGTCAGGGCGCCGTCAAACCCGCCGCCCTCAACGCCGGCACCATCGTCACCCTGCGCGACCTCTTCCACGCCACCCCGGCCCGCCTCAAGTTCATGCGCTCCGACCGGGCCGAGGCGCAGGCCATCACCGACACCGTCAAACGCCTCGCCATGGCCGAACCCTTCGTGGGCTTCACCCTCCGCGACACCTCCGGTGGCGGCGAGGGCCGCGTCACCTTCCGCGCCGATGCCGAAACCGGCGACCTCTTCGACGCCCTCCACGGCCGCCTCACCCGCATCATCGGCCGCGACTTCACCGACAATGCCATCCGCCTCGACGCCACCCGCGACGCCCTCCACATGACCGGCTTCGCGGCCCTCCCCACCTACTCCCGCGGCTCCTCGGTCACGCAGTACCTCTTCGTCAACGGCCGACCCGTCCGCGACAAGATGCTCTACGGCGCCCTCCGCGCCGCCTATCACGACTTCCTCAGCCGCGATCGCCACCCCGCCGCCGCCCTCTTCATCGAGTGCGAGCCGGTGCTGGTCGACGTCAACGTCCACCCCGCCAAATCCGAGGTCCGCTTCCGCGACCCCGGCCTTGCCCGCGGCCTCATCGTCTCGGGCCTCCGCCACGCGCTGGCCGAGGCCGGGCACCGCGCCTCCTCCACCGTCGCCGGCGCCACGCTGGGCGCCAGGCGTCCCGAGCCGACCACCCCCCGCATCGACCAGATGGACCGCCCCTCCCCCGCCGCCCGCGCTACAGCCTACCAGGCCCAGGCCCCGGGCTTCGCGGAAATGGAAACCACCTTCAGCGCCCGCGTTGAACCCACAGGCGAACCCGTCACGCCAGAGACGGACAAGCCGCCACACACGCCACATCCGCAATCCCTTCCCTTGGGCGCCGCCCGCGCGCAGGTCCACGAAAACTACATCGTCGCGCAAACCGACGACGGCATGATCCTCGTCGATCAGCACGCCGCCCACGACCGCCTCGTCTACGAAAAACTCAAACGCCAGATGGCCGAGAACACCGTCCGCGCCCAGGCTCTCCTGATCCCCGAAATCGTCGATCTGAGCGAGGCCGACGCCGCCCGCCTCCTCGACGAGGCCGAGGAACTGGCCAAGCTCGGCCTCACCATCGAACCCTTCGGCCCCGGCGCCATCGCCGTGCGCGAAACACCCGCCATCCTCGGCCCCTGCGACGCCGGCGCCATGCTCCGCGACATCCTCGACGAGCTTTCCGACCAAGGCGAAAGCCTCACCCTGCGCGCCCGCATCGAGGCCATCCTGTCACGCATCGCCTGCCACGGTTCCATCCGCTCGGGCCGCCGCATGTCCGCCGACGAGATGAACGCGCTGCTGCGCGAAATGGAGGCGACCCCCCATTCCGGCCAGTGCAACCACGGCCGCCCCACCTATGTCGAACTCAAACTCGCCGATATCGAACGGCTCTTCGGGCGCACATGATCCAGATCGGCGACACCACACTCGACCTCAACGACCCGCTCACGCTCGCCCTGCTGGCGGGCGGGGCGCTGCTGCTCGTCATCGTCTTCCTGCTCATCGCCGCCATCCGCGCGGCCACCCGCTCGGCCCGGCTGACCGAACCGATAATCCGCCAGATGGGCGATCTCGGCCAGCGCGTCCAAGGCCTCTCCGACGGCCAGCACCAGCTCTCCGGCGGCCTCACCCACGTGGCCGAGGCCCAGTCGAAGGCGCAAACCAACATGCTCCACCTGATGGAAAAGCGCCTCGCACAGGTGCAGGAGCAGATGAACGAAAACCTCCACGGCTCCGCCCGCCGCACCGCGCAATCGCTGGGCGACCTGCAACAACGCCTGAAAACCATCGACAAAGCGCAGGAAAACATCACCAAGCTTTCCGGCGACGTGCTCACCCTGCAAGACATCCTGTCGAACAAGCAAACGCGCGGCGCCTTCGGTGAAATCCAGCTACACGACATCGTCTCCAAGGCGCTGCCCTCCGACAGCTACACGCTGCAATCCACCCTCTCCAACGGGCGCCGCGCCGATTGCCTGATCCATCTGCCCAACCCGCCGGGGCCGATCTGCATCGACAGTAAATTCCCATTGGAGGCCTACGAGGCCCTCCGCAACGCCCGCGACGACCGACAGGTGCAGGAGGCCGCCCGCTTCCTCAAAACCTCCGTCCGCAAGCACATCAAGGACATCTCCGAGAAATACATCCTCGACGGCGAAACCGCCGATGGCGCACTGATGTTCCTGCCGTCAGAGGCCGTCTACGCAGAACTCCACGCCAACTTCCCCGAACTGGTCCGCGAAGGCTTCGACGCCCGCGTCTGGATCGTCTCGCCCACCACCTGCATGGCCACGCTCAACACCATGCGCGCCATCCTCAAGGATGCCCGCATGCGCGAACAGGCCGGCGCCATCCGCCGCGAACTGGGCCTCCTCTTTTCCGATGTCGACCGGCTCGGCAACCGCGTCGAAAACCTCGACCGCCACTTCCATCAGGCGGCCAAGGACATCTCCGAAATCAAGGTCTCCGCCGACAAGGCCGGCCGCCGCGCCAAGCGCCTCGACAATTTCGATTTCGAGGAACTGGCCCCCGAGACAGAGCCGACCATCGTGAAGCTGACCAAGCCCGAGGGGTAAACCTACAGGGCAAACCTTACCATTTTCTTGCACCCGACGCGCGGCGCCTTCACGATCCTGCTTTTTGCCCACGACACCGCAAAAAACACCGACAAAATACCGACGTTATACCGACGCGATACCGACATCGGCTTTTCCCGGCGATTTCAGCCGGTTAACGCGGAATTCCACGCATGCCAAAACACCGTCCCATGCCCTGCAAATTCACCCGCCGGTAAACACTTGCGTAGGGTGGGTGAAACCCACCACGCCTGAGAACGGACCACGACCGCAAAGACCTTCAGACCGCCGGTGAATAGCCGCGCATCGGCGGGCCGTGGTGCGGCGATCCGACGCTCCTGATGGGCACTTTATGCTTGCCAAGCACATGCACCATGCGCGCGTGGCACTCCGATGGCCAAATCGCCGTGCCGTCGGGGCGGCCCGTCGATGCGCGGCGGGCTTCGCCCTTGTTCCGCGCAGCACACCCCCACCCTCACCCCGTAGGGTGGGTGCCAACCCACCACCCCCAAACGAAAAAAGCCCCGGAAACCCCGGGGCCCTTCGCGTCATTCTCTCAAAAACCCTACCCGCGACAGTGCTTCGCGATCTCGCGGTTCAACAGGCCCGTTTCCACAAGCTGGCACCGCTTCTTGGCCTCGTAATAATAGCCGCGCGCGTACCACATCACCGCCTCGTCCATGTTCCCGTCAGACACCAGCCACGCCCCGCGCAGGTACTTCACCGCCCATCGCAGGTTGGTCTCGGCATCCAGCAGATCGCCCGCCTGGCCCTGAAACCCGATGCCCCGTGCCGTCGCCGGCAGGATCTGCATCATCCCGTAATAGGGGCCGTTCCGCGCCTTGGGCCGGTAATCGCTCTCCCGCTGCACCACCTTGTGCACCAGCGGCCGCGGCACCTCGTAATGATCGGCATATTTGTTGATCAGAACGCGCAGCTCCGGCGTCTCGTTCGGGAAAAGCGGTGTCGCCGCGCGCGACACTTCCGGCTCCCGCGCCTCGCCGCACGCCGCCATCGCGACCATGCCGAGGCACAGAAAAATATTTCTCAGATTCATGCGGTGTCCTGTCCCAAACCCCGTTTGTGTGGGCAGAAAGAGGGAAAAGTCCCGAATCGGCAACCCGAAAGCCGATTCAGGGGCCGTTC
The DNA here is from genome assembly GCA_040220035.1 of Roseovarius sp. Taxonomy (GTDB): domain Bacteria; phylum Pseudomonadota; class Alphaproteobacteria; order Rhodobacterales; family Rhodobacteraceae; genus Roseovarius. Next base: position 107,396 of record JAVJTX010000064.1, read on the forward strand.
CGGCAAGAATCTGCCCGTCACCGACGCCGCCGGACCCCGCTCACGTCGTCTCCAGACAATGCCGCCGAAAGGCCCGTTTCAGCATGTCCAGCTCCTCCCGCAGAAGGGTGACCTCGGCCCGGATATCATAGCTCAGCGCATCCCCCGACATCAGGGCGAAATCGCCGATCTTCTCGCCCGTGGCCCGGTCGATGATCAGAAAGGTCTGCACCCCGTCCGCGATCGCCTCCGCCGGGATCGGTACCCGCAGAACCCACAGTTTTTCCTCGGGTTTTTCGATAATCTCCACGCCCTCGAGGGGCTTCTGAAGATGCGTCACCTCGACCTCCGGCGCGGCCGTCCCGCCGCTCTCGCGGGTCAGCACGCCTTCCCACACGCCCTCGAACAGCCGCGTCTTGGTCAGTGTCAGATCGGTCATGAAATACTCCTCAGAACTCCGCCCTCGGCCGCCGGCTCAGCGTCAGGTCCCGCACCGTCACCTGGCTCATCTGCGGGTTCTCGAAAATCAGGTCGATCCAGGCCCGCTCGACCCTTTTTTCATTGATGTTCGAATAGGCCAGGTCAAACTCCGCCATGACCATTTCCTCCCTCAACGGAAGCTCCCTCACCAGCTGTTCGGTGTTCGGCCCATGCTTGATATTCAGCCGCACGAAGATCTCCAGCGGCTTCTCCAGCTCGGCGATCGTATCGACCCTCACAAGGTGCGACCGCGTCAGCCCCTGCACCGCCCCGTCCGGCAGATCCAGCGCCAGCGACAGGAAGGATCCGTCGAAATTGAACACGTCCATCCGCAGCCCGAACGGCGCCAGATCCGCCTCCCGGAGGTTGCGCACCTGCCGCAGGGTCAATTCGGAATGCTTGCAGTCGTGAAACAACACGATCTCGTCGCCCAGCCGCGTGTTGCTCTGCGCCGACGACACGCCCGGCACGGCCAGCGGATTGCGCCACAAGGACGGCCGCCACGCCCAGTCGGTGCCATGCGGTTTCGGAAACACCGCCGACCCGATCACCGGCAGCGCCAGCCGGTGATCAGCCACCGCGATCAACTCGTTCAACTCATGCCGAAGCTTGCGTGCCTGTGCCCGTTCCTTCCGTAACTCCTTGAAAGAAAAAGAAGGCGCTTGCCGCGCCACGGTCCGCCACCGCCGCAGAGACCGCCGCTGCGCGATCCAGTCCAGAACCGAATTTCTCAACACTGCCATTCCGGGTCCACTCTGTCTGGTCCGCCCTGTCCTGCCTCGGTTAACCCGGTGCCATCATTATCCGGAATCCGTTGACAATCTACTCGAATCCGAACTTTCCGGCACGGGTTTCGGTACCGCCCCGGTCGTCGGCGGCGCCACCGGGCGGGCCGGACTGGCCCGCCGGATCGACCGCGCCAGATCGGTCAGCAGCGCCCGTCCATCCTTGCCCGCCATCGGGCTGCCCTCGCGCGCATAAAGCGCCAGTGCGATCAGGTGGCCATTCAACAGCATCCCCCCGCGCCAGTGCCGCGCATCCCCGCCATCGAGAACCCCGTCCCCGCCGCTGGCGAAATGCACCAGCGTCACATCCGTCGTCTCGTGGGCGGCAATCACCTCGGCCGGCGCCATCATCGCCGCGATCTCCGCCGGCGTGGGCCGCGTCGCACCGGGCGCGTCGGGCAGCAGCGTTATGGTCATCAGCAGCGGCTCCACCCCGTGCCCGCGCAACCCGCTCAGCGACTCGCAACTGGCCAGCAGGACAAACCCGCCATCCCGGCCCCGGCGCAGGGTCCGCCGGTCGATGCAATACCCCGCCGGCCCCCGCACGATGACGTCGCCGTCATACATCTGCACCTTGCGCAGCGCGTCCCGCGTGGCGGGCTCGCTGCCCGACGCCAGAAACCCCAGCGCACCCGGCTCACCACCGAGGCACCCCGCCAGCGGCAGCACCGCCGCCATTGCCACGGCCCGAAGAAATCCCCGGGCCGTGCGCCTGTCAGATATCCATGTAGACATGCCGTTCGGCCTTGCCGCCGGGATGGGTGACCGCACCCTTGTAGGTCTCGCCCACGAGCTTGGCATATTTCCACAGCGCGCCCGAGGCATACATCGTCTCTCGCGGGCCGCCCCACGCGTCCTTGCGCTTGGCCAGTTCGTCGTCGGACAGGTCCACCGACAGTTTGCCCTCGATCGCGTCGATGGTGATCATGTCGCCCGTCTGCAATAGCGCGATCGGCCCGCCATGCGCCGCCTCCGGCCCCACGTGACCCACGCAGAACCCCCGTGTCGCGCCCGAGAACCGGCCATCGGTGATCAGCGCCACCTTCTTGCCCATGCCCTGCCCCGACAGAGCGGCCGTGGTCGACAGCATCTCGCGCATGCCGGGTCCGCCAGCGGGCCCCTCGTTGCGGATGACGATCACCTCGCCCTCCTCGTAGCCACGGTTCTGCACGGCGTCAAAGGCGTCCTCCTCGCATTCGAACACCCGCGCCGGCCCCGTGAACACCTGGTTCTCGGCGGCGATCCCGGCCACCTTCACGATGGCGCCGGCCGGGGCAAGATTGCCCTTAAGACCGACGACGCCGCCGGTCTTGGTGATCGGTTTATCGATCGGATAGATCACCCGGCCATCCGCCTCGCGGTCGATCAGGTCAAGCTCCTCGCCGATGCTCCGCCCGCTGGCGGTCACGCAATCCTCGTGAATGAGCCCGGCCTTGCGCAGCTCCTTCATCACCACCGGGATACCGCCCGCATCGAACAGGTCCTTCGCCACGAACTGCCCGCCCGGCTTGAGATCGACGAAATACGGCGTATCGCGGAAGATCTCGCAGACATCCTCGAGGAAAAAGTCGATCCCCGCCTCGTGGGCAATCGCCGGCAGGTGCAGGCCCGCATTGGTCGACCCGCCGGTGCAGGCCACCACGCGCGCGGCGTTCTCGAGGCTTTTCTGCGTCACCACGTCCCGCGCGCGGATGTTCTTGTCGAGCAGGTGCATCACCGCATGCCCCGACGCCTCGCCATACTGGTCGCGGCTTTCATACGGCGCGGGCATGCCCGAACTGTTCATCAGCGCCAGCCCGATCGCCTCGCTGACACAGGCCATGGTATTGGCCGTGAACTGCCCGCCACAGGCGCCCGCGCTCGGGCAGGCGACGCGCTCAAGCATCTCCAGCGCCTTGTCCGACAACTCCTTGTTCTGGTGCCGGCCCACGGCCTCGAACATGTCCTGCACGGTCAGGTCGCGGCTGCGGAAATCTTCCGGAATTTCATCCACCTGCGGCGCCTTGCCCGGCAGGATCGAGCCGCCATAGATGAACACGCTCGGCACGTTCAGCCGCACCATCGCCATCATCATACCCGGCAAGCTCTTGTCACAGCCCGCGAGCCCCACCAGCGCATCATAGCAATGCCCGCGCATGGTCAGCTCGACCGTGTCGGCAATCGCCTCACGGCTCGCCAGAGACGACCGCATGCCTTCATGGCCCATGGCAATCCCGTCGGTGACGGTGATGGTGGTGAATTCCCGCGGCGTGCCGTGGGCTTCCTTCACGCCGCCCTTCACGGCCTGCGCCTGACGGCTCAGCGCGATGTTACAGGGCGCGGCCTCGTTCCAGCAGGTGGCGACACCGACCAGGGGCTGGTGAATCTCATCCTCGGTCATGCCCATGGCATAGTAATAGGACCGGTGCGGCGCGCGGGCGGGGCCCTCGGTCACGTAGCGGCTGGGCAGCTTGGTCTTGTCGAACTTCGTCATCTGGGAGGCCTCCTGGAGCGTCGTCCCAACGGTCTAGGATAGAGCCGCGCGTGGGGCAAGCGGGTTGTCCCCCTCGGGCGGTCTCGAGGGCCGCGCCGCGGGATGCCTCCGGCGGGGATATTTGGACCAAGAAGAAGCCTGTGGCGCGCGCCCTGCTTCTTCTTGGTTAAAAATATCCCGGGGGAGACGTTGAATTTCCGCCGGAAATTCAACGGCGGGGGCAGCGCCCCCCCCTTATTCGGCCGCTTTCAAGGCCGCCTGCGCACAGAAGCACGACGCCGCCACCGCCTTGTCCGCCCTTGCCTGCGCCAGATCGAGCCGCTGACGCAGCTGCACGATTTCCACCGTCTCGCCCCGCGCCTTGAGGCAGTCATGCAGCCCCTTCAGCGCCCAGACGTTATCAGGGTGCACCGTGGCCCGCGACAATTGCCCTCCCAGCCCGAGGTCCTCGCGGAACACCGTCTCGGCCTCGGCGATCCGCCCCTGCTCCAGCAGAAGCGCGCCCAGCGCGTGGCGCGTGGGCTGCATCCAGCCCCACGGCTCGTCATAGGGCAGGGTGTCGTCCAGCGCGACCGACCGGCGCAACGCCGCGAAGGCCTCCTCGAACCGCCCCTCGCGATAGAGGATCTCGCCGCGCAGCATCTCGGCCCCGATCGCCAGCAGATCGACCACCTTGTTGTTGTGGATCAGCCGGCTTTCCGGCACCCGCGCGATCGCCGCGTGATAGAGGCTTTCCTCCGCCAGCGCCTGCTCGACCTCGCCCAGCGCCGCATGCCCCACGCCGCGCGCGTAATGCACATGCGCCGCCAGCGTGCAGTACAGTTCCGGATCCTCCGGAAGCCGAAGCTCCGTCGCCTCGCGCCACCGCCCGAACCGCACCAGAACATGCGGCTCGAAACTCAAATAGGCCTCGAAGTAATCCGCCATCGGCGGGCTTTCCATCCGCAGCATCTCTTCCGGCACCGTCTCGAACGCCCCGCGCACTGCCCGCAGCGCCGGTTCGATCTGGCCAAGGAACATCGCCCCGTAGATGACGAAGTGGTAATTGTGCAGCCGATAGCCGGAATAGAGGTTGTACGCCCCCCGCTCGCGCCAGAACCGCTCGTCAGCCTGCACCGCTGCCTCGTTCCAGTGCACCACGTTCTGGTAGTGCCCGCACAGCACATCAATATGGGTCGGCATATGGATCAGGTGGCCCGCATCCGGCACCAGCGTCCGCAGGGCGTCACCCGCCTTCAGGGCCTTTTCCGGAAAGGGCGACATCTCCATCAGGTGCACGTAGAGGTGCAGCACCCCCGGATGCCCCATTGCACCCGGCAGATCGGCCATGGCCGCCTCCAGTACCGCCTGCGCCTCCTCGGTCCGGGCGCCCGGGGCGGGCTGGCCGCTGGGCAGGTCCCACATCTTCCACGGCGTGATATTGAGCAGCGCCTCGGCGAAGACTGCACATATTTCGAGGCTACCGGAATGCGCCCGATACACCTCGCGCATTGCATCGGCGAAATCTGTGTTCCAGCCCTTCATCGCTTTCAGATCGGCCGGCTCGCCCTGCGGATACCGCGCCGGCAACGCCCGGATCAGCGCCGCCTCCCACGCCGTCACCCGGTCGACCAGCGCCAGTGCCGCCTGCGCCGCCGCATGCCCCACCGACAGCGCCGCCGCGCGCCCCGCCTCGTCGAACAAATCCCACGGCATGTTGTAATTCGGCCCGGCCGCGTACCCCCTGCCCCAATGCGCCATGGCACAGCCCGGATCGGCCTCGATGGCTCTTTCGAAACAGGCCACCGCCTCCTCGTGGTTATAGCCGTAGGTCCACAACAAACCCCGGTCAAACCAGAGTTGCGCCTCCTCCGACCCCGTGGTCACCGGGAAACTGTGCGCCCCCAGATTGAAATATCCGTCCATGCCGACTCTCCCTGTCCGGCCACAGGATACCGAAAGGTCGGCCCGGCGTTGAGCCCTTTTCGCCGGGTGCCATTGCCCCCGCCGTGCCCGGCACCTAGCTTGGCCGTCATGCGCTATGATGCCCACGAGACCCTGACCGCCCCGGCGCGGCCCTCGGCCCACCCGTTGCGGCTTGCTGCGGGGGCGGTGTTGGTCATCGTGCTCTTCCTGCCGCTGGCCTTCGCCTATGCCGGGGTTGTCCCGGCGGCGCTGGGATACGAGGGGCCGGTCTCTCTTATCAAAGGCCGCACGCCGCTCGCGGTGCTGATCCTGCTCTTCGAGTTCACCTTCCTGATCCTCTCGCTGGGGATGGTCCTGCGGCTGGTGCATCAGCGCGGCCTCGCCAGCCTGATCGGCCCGGCAGGCACCGCCGCCCGTCAATTCCTGCGCTGCACCCGCTACTTGCTGCCGCTCTATCTGCTGTTGACGGTGATGCCGATGCCGCCCGAGTATCAGCTCAGCCCAAACCTCTCCCCCGGCACATGGATACTCTGGCTGCCCCTCGCGCTGATCTGTGTGCTAATTCAGATCGGCGCCGAGGAGATGGTCTTCCGCGGCTACCTGCAAAGCCAGCTTGCCGCCCGCTTTCGCAGCCCGCTTGTCTGGATCGGCCTGCCCTCGGCGCTGTTCGGCCTGTTTCATTACAGCCCGCTCCTTGCCGGCCCCAACGCCTGGGCGCTGGTTCTCTGGGCCGGGCTCTTCGGCGTGACCGCCGCCGATCTCACCGCGCGCACCGGTACGCTGGGCCCGGCGCTGGCGCTGCATTTCACCAACAACGTCTTCGCCATCCTCGTCACCGCCCCGGCGGGCAATCTCGACGGCATCGCGCTCTACACCTTCCCGCTTTCGCTCGATGAACAAGGCCTCGCCTGGTACGTCCTGCCGATCGAGATTCTCTTCACCCTCTGCGCGTGGCTCACCGCCCGGATTGCCCTGCGCCGCTGATCCATGCCGCAAGTTCGATTGCATTCTGCGCGCCCGACGCTTATTTCAGGCGCCATATGGCCAAGCCGCAAAAGGGCGACCGGATGAACTGGATCACCAATTACGTCAGACCCCGGATCAACTCGATCTTCTCGCGCCGGGAAATCCCCGAGAACCTGTGGTCGAAATGCGATGAATGCGGCACCATGCTGTTTCACCGCGAACTGAGCCAGAACCTCAACGTCTGCACCAATTGCGGCCACCACATGCCGATC
>JAVJTX010000065.1:0-14843 GCA_040220035.1 Roseovarius sp.
GGTAGAAGGTCGACGGGCCGACCCGCCGTGAACGCAGCAAACGGAGCCACGATATCCGATCATCTTCCGTGGTGGGTGGGAGTGGGGGGTGAGTGGAAGGATGTGTATCCTCGGACATCGTGACTCCGCCTGCTTGCAAACAATGGGTAGCGCACGCAGGGTTAACGCAGAGTAAATCAATCGAAAAAAATTTGGCGAAAACCGGAAAATCGCGGATTTTTGCTGTTTTGTCTCTGTCGGGGCGCGGGCCGGGCGGGGCTCAGGCGGGCATTTTCAGGCCCGTGACGAGCCAGACCCGGTGCGGGACCTGCAGCGGCTCTTCGGGAAACTCCCGGGCCAGCAGACCGGCGAGCGCCGAATCGAACTCTGCCACCGCCCCTTTGGGCAAGCTGGCCGCGATACCGGCGCTGGCCCGGATGCGGCCGCGCCATGCGGCGTGGGAATAGGGCTGGGCAATGTCGAAGGATACGGTTTCGATCTTCGTGAAGCCCGCGATGGCAAGGTCCGACAGCCATGCCGGGTAGAGGCCGGTGCCGTCCGCCCCGGCCCAGGCCGGGTTGTGGGCGAGGATCAGCGCCTCGGTCGCGGCGACGACGTTGCCGGGCAGGGGGAGCCAGTCGAAATGGGCGATCAGGCAGCGGCCGCCGGGGCGCAGGACGCGGGCGGCTTCGGCGGCGGCACGGGGCCGGTCGAACCAGTGCCAGCACTGCCCGGCGGTGACGAGATCGAAGGCGGCATCGTCGAAGGGCAGGGATTCGGCGGTGCCTTTTATATAGGTGGTGGTGACGCCTGTTTCGGCATCGAGCCGGGCGGCTTGGGCCATCAGGTCGTCGGAAGGGTCGAGGGCGGTGGTCTGGAGGCCCAAGCGGGCGAGGCCGCGGGCGAGCGTGCCGGTGCCGGTGCCGATATCGAGCGCGCGGGCCGGAGCGCTGGCATAGAAGCGGGCGGTGATCAGGTCAAAGAACGCCTGCGGGAAGCCCGCGCGGTGGGTGGCGTAGTCACCGGCGGTGCGACCGAAGGACACGCTGTCGCCGAAGGCGCGGAGGGCGTCGGGGTCTTGCGGGGAGGGCGGCCGTGGCATGGGCGGGGCCGGTCAGGCGGCAGAGCCGCCCACGGTCAGCCCGCCGATCATCACCGTCGGCTGGCCCACGCCCACGGGCACCCATTGACCGGCCTTGCCGCAATTGCCCATCCCCGGATCGAGCGCCATGTCGTTGCCGAGCGCGCGGATTTTCTGGAGCGCGGTGGCGCCGTCACCGATCAGCGTGGCGCCCTTGACCGGGGCGCCGAGTTTGCCGTTTTTCACGCGATAGGCCTCGGTGCAGGAGAAGACGAATTTGCCGTTGGTGATATCGACCTGCCCGCCGCCGAAGCCCACGGCATAGATGCCGTCGGAGAGATCGGCGAGGATGTCGGCCGGGTCGGTCTCGCCGCCGAGCATGTAGGTGTTGGTCATCCGGGGCATCGGCGCGTGGGCATAGGATTCGCGGCGCCCGTTGCCGGTGGGCTCGACGCCCATGAGGCGGGCGTTCTGGCGGTCCTGCATGAAGCCCACAAGGATGCCGTCCTCGATCAGGACGTTGCGGCGGCTGGGGGTGCCCTCGTCATCGACGGTGAGCGAGCCGCGGCGGTCGGGGATGGTGCCGTCGTCGAGCACGGTGACGCCGGGGGCGGCGATGCGCTGGCCCATGAGACCGGCGAAGGCGGAGGAGCCCTTGCGGTTGAAATCGCCCTCGAGCCCGTGGCCGATGGCCTCGTGCAGAAGGATGCCGGGCCAGCCGGGGCCGAGCACCACGTCCATCACGCCCGCCGGTGCGGGTTCGGCGCGGAGGTTGACCAGCGCGATGCGCAGAGCCTCGCGCGTCTTGTCCTGCCAGTCGGCGGGATCGATCAGCCCGTCGAGGCCGAGCCGCCCGCCGCCGCCGGCGCCGCCGGATTCGCGGCGGCCGTCCTGTTCGACGATCACGCCCACGTTCAGGCGGGTCATGGGGCGGATATCGGTGACCTCGGTGCCGTCAGGGCGGAGAATCACCACTTCCTGATGCGAGGCGGCGATGGTGGCGCTGACCTGCACGATGCGGGGGTCGAGATCGCGGGCGAAGGCGTCGATCTCGCGCAGGGTTTCGAGCTTTACCGGGAAAGCGGCCCCGGCGATGGGGTCCTCATCTGTATAAAGGTGTGTGTTGGTGCGGGCGGGGGGCGGGGCCATGGTGCCGCCGCCGTCGCCCACGGCCAGTCTGGCGGTCTCGACCGCGCGGGCCAGCGCCCCTTCGGAAATGTCGGAGGAATGGGCATATCCCGCCACCTCGCCACGCACGGCGCGCAGGCCGAAGCCCTCGGAGGCGTCGTAGGAGGCCGTTTTTACCCGTCCGTCGTCGAACACGATGGCTTCGGACCGGCGGCGTTCGAGAAACAGCTCGCCATCATCGGCGCCGGCGGTCGCCTCGCCCAGCCGTTTCAGGGCGAGATCGCGGTCGAGGGCGGTCTCGAACGGGCGGAAAGGGGTGTCACTCATCGCATTGTCCTTGTCACGGGGGACGCCTAAACATGATCTGAATCAAAAAAGCGTCCGTTTGCCGCAATGGTCTTTCTTGTCTGCGGGGGCAGAATATGGTTTCTACCGTCAGCGAACGAGGGGGCTGCCCAGCGGCCTGCCCAGAGATTTACTAATACACGACGAACGCTTCAACCGATCAGGGTGCAAAATGCGAAGACTTTCCAGCCTGCTGGCCGCCATGGCCGCAATGACCGCCTTTCCCGCCATCGCGCAAGAGGCGGCCGAGAACATCGGCAAGCCGCACGAGGGGGGCATCGGATTTCAGGTCGCCGCGACCGAACTGGCGCGCGACATTCACTGGCTGGACGGGATGATCAACATCATCATGGCGGCAGTCGTGCTGTTCGTCTGCGCCCTGCTGGCGATCTGCATCCTGCGGTACAACCGCAAATCCAACCCGGAGCCGGCGAAATTCACCCATAACTCGCCGGTCGAGGTGGCATGGACGATCGTTCCGATCGTGATCCTGGTGTTCATCGGCGCGTTCTCGCTTCCGGTGCTGTTCAAGCAGCAGGAGATTCCCGAGGGTGACATCAACATCAAGGTGACCGGCTATCAGTGGTTCTGGGGCTACGAATACGAAGATCATGATTTCGGCTTCGAGAGCTTTCTGCTGCCGCGCGAGGAGCTGGAGGAGAACGGCTATAGCCCCGACGAGTACCTGCTGGCGACCGATACGGCCGTCGTGGTGCCGGTGGGCCAGACCGTCGTCATGCACGTGACCGGCGCCGACGTGATCCATTCATGGACCATCCCGGCCTTCGGCGTGAAGCAGGACGCGGTGCCGGGGCGGACCGCCCGCCTGTGGTTCACCGCCGAGAAGGAAGGCACCTATTTCGGCCAGTGTTCCGAGCTGTGCGGCAAGGACCACGCCTATATGCCGATCACGGTCAAGGTCGTCAGCCAGGAAGAATACGACGAGTGGCTTGACGGTGCGATCGAGGAATATGCCGGCACGCCGCGGACGGTCGACGTGGCCTCGGCCGCCGAGTGATGTGAGTTTATGGTGGGTTGGCACCCACCCTACGGAACCGCGTAGGGTGGGCGACCACGCCATACGGAGACCCAGATGAGCGACGCAAGCGTTACAGCCAGCACACCGCAGACCGGCGAGGCCGGGTTCGGCGATTACTTCGCCCTGCTCAAGCCGCGGGTGATGACGCTGGTGGTGTTTACTGCCTTCGTGGGCCTGTATGCCGCGCCGGGTGCCGTGCATCCGGTGGTGGGCTTTGCCGCGATCCTGTTCATCGCCGTGGGCGGCGGCGCCTCGGGCGCGCTGAACATGTGGTGGGACGCCGATATCGACCGGGTGATGAAGCGCACCCGGAACCGGCCGATCCCGTCAGGGCGGATCACCGAATCCGAGGCGTTCGGCTTTGGCATGACGCTGGCGGGGTTCGCGGTGGTGATGCTGGCGCTGGCGACGAACCTGCTGGCGGGTGCGCTGCTGGCCTTTACCATCTTCTTTTACGTCGTGATCTATTCCATGTGGCTCAAGCGCTGGACGCCGCAGAACATCGTGATCGGCGGCGCCGCCGGGGCGTTTCCGCCGATGATCGGCTGGGTCGCCGCCACCGGCAGCTTCAGCCTTGAATCGGTGCTGATGTTCGCGCTGATCTTCATGTGGACGCCGCCGCATTTCTGGGCGCTGGCGCTGTTCATGCGGTCGGATTACGACGATGCGGGCGTGCCGATGCTGACGGTAACCCACGGTCGCCGGGCGACGCGGGTGCATATTCTTGTCTATACCGTGCTGCTGGCGGCGCTGGCCATCGGTGCCGGGTTCACCTCGATCGGCGGGCCGGTCTATCTGGCGACTGCCGTGGTGCTGAACGCGCTGTTCCTGAAGGGGGCATTGGCGATCTGGCGGCGCGACGAGGCGATGGCGGAGGCCGACAAGTACAAGGCCGAGCGGTCGTTCTTCAAGCTGTCGCTGCTGTACCTGTTCGCACATTTCGGGGCGATCGCGCTTGATACCGCGATGGCGCCGCTGGGCCTGGGAGGCTGGTGATGGCGCTGTCGAGACAGCATGACCTGCACAAGCGGCGGTTCTCGCGCAATCTTGGCCTTGGCCTTGTGCTGGCGGCGTTCGTGGCGCTTATTTTCGGGCTGACGGTGGCGAAGGTGTCGACCGACGATTTCACCATGCCGATCAACGAGGTGACGGACTGATGGCGATGGATGGCAATTCCAAGACCGTGGTCAAGCTTGTCGGCGTGGTCGTTGTGATGGGCGGGCTGGCATGGGCGTCGGTGCCGTTCTACGACTGGTTCTGCCGGGTCACGGGGTTCGGCGGCACCACCGGCACCGCATCGGCGGGATCGCAGGAAATTCTCGACGAGACGATCAAGGTGCGCTTCTCGGCTTCGAAGGAGCGGGACATGCCGTGGGAGTTCAAGCCCATGCAGCGCGAGGTCGAGATTCGGCTGGGCGAGACCGGGCTGGCCTTTTTCGAGGCCTACAACCCCACCGACCGGCCCGTGGCCGGGCAGGCGGCCTATAACGTCACCCCCTACGAGGCGGGCGGGTTCTTCGACAAGATCGACTGTTTCTGCTTTACCGAGCAGGTTCTGCAACCCGGCGAGCGGGTCGAGATGCCGGTGACCTATTTCGTCGATCCGGAAATCCTGCAGGATCGGGACGCGAAATATACCAACGTGATCACGCTTTCCTATACGTTCTACGAAATCGACCTCCCCGAAGAGCAGGCAGCGCTTGCGACGGACGGCGAAACAAGTACAACCACGAATTAAGACACGCTCTGGCGAGGGATACGCACCATGGCACATGAGAAAAACCACGACTACCACATCCTGAACCCCTCGATCTGGCCGCTCGTCGGCGCGATTGCCGGGTTCGTCATGCTCTTCGGCGCCGTTCTCTTTTTCCATGGAAGCGGGCCGTGGGTGCTGCTGATGGGGACCGTGGGCGTGGCCTATACGATGTTCGGATGGTGGTCCGAGACCATCAAGGAGAACCACGTGGGCGATCACACGCCCGTCGTGCGGATCGGCCTGCGCTACGGGTTCATCCTGTTCATCATGTCCGAGGTGATGTTCTTCTCGGCGTGGTTCTGGACCTTCTTCAAGCACGCCATGTACCCGATGGACCCCGACGGCGCGAGCCCGCTGGTCGAGGGGATCTGGCCGCCCGCCGGGATCGAGACGTTCGACCCGTGGCACCTGCCGCTGATCAACACGCTGATCCTGCTGTGCTCGGGCGCGGCCTGTACATGGGCGCACCACGCGCTGGTGCACGAGAACAACCGCGACGACATGAAGTGGGGCCTTGTCCTGTCCATTGCCCTTGGCGCGCTGTTCACCGTGTTTCAGGTGTATGAATACAGCCACGCGGCCTTTGGCTTCTCGGGCAACATCTATGGTGCGACCTTCTTCATGGCGACGGGGTTCCACGGCGCGCATGTTCTCATCGGGACGATCTTTCTGTTCGTCTGCCTGATGCGGGTGCTGAGGGGGCATTTCACCCCCGAGAACCACGTGGGCTTCGAGGCCGCCGCATGGTACTGGCACTTCGTCGACGTGGTGTGGCTGTTCCTGTTCGCCGCCGTCTATATCTGGGGCGGCTGACCCGGTCGGCGCGAGGTGCGCTGTGGCGCGGCCTACACATGATCCCGTAGGGTGCGCTTGAAGCGCACCCTTTTCAATTCAGGGAAAGCATTCTGGTGCGTTTCATCCTACCCCTGCTGTTCGGAATTGCCGGTGTCGCCGTGCTGGTCAGCCTTGGTGTCTGGCAGGTGCAGCGGCTGGCGTGGAAGCAAGAGATCCTCGCCGAGATCGAGACGAAGATCGCGGCCGAGCCCGTGGCCCTGCCGGAGAGCCCGGATGCGGAGGCGGACAAGTACCTGCCGGTGGAGATGACCGGGCGGTTCCAGCCGGGGCTGCTGCGGGTGCTGGTGAGCCAGAAGCATGTGGGCGCCGGGTACAGGATCATCTCGCCCTTCGAGACGGAGGAGGGGCGGCGGGTGCTGCTTGACCGGGGGTTCATCAAGATCGACGGCGAGATGCGGGCGCCGCCGACCGGGCCCGTTGAGGTGACGGGCAACCTGCATTGGCCGGATGACCGCAATTCCTCGACCCCCGAGAATGATCGGGACGGGAACATGTGGTTCGCCCGCGATATCGACCAGATGGCCGGGGTGTTCGAGACCGAGCCGCTGTTGGTGGTGGTGCGGGAAATGTCGCCCGAAGACACGGGCGCGGCGCCTTTGCCGGTGGACACGAGCGGCATTCCCAATGATCACCTTCAATATGCGATCACGTGGTTTTCGCTGGCCGTTCTGTGGGCCGCGATGACCGGCCTGCTTATCTGGCGCATGCGTCAACCCGCGAAAGGTGCAGAGACATGAAGTATATCTCGACCCGGGGCAACGCCCCCGTTCTGAGTTTCGAGGAGGCGATGCTGACCGGGCTGGCCCGTGACGGGGGGCTGTACCTGCCGGAGAGCATTCCGCAGATGAGCCACGCCGACATCGCCGCGCTTGAGGGGGCGAGTTACGAGGAGGCGGCGTTCCGGGTGATGTGGCCTTTCCTTGGCGGCGCCTTCACCGAGGACGAATTCCGCGGGATCATCGAGCGGGCCTATGCCGGGTTTGCCCATGACGCGCGGGCGCCGCTGAAGCAGCTCAGCTCAGGGCATTTCCTGCTGGAGCTGTTCCACGGGCCGACGCTGGCCTTCAAGGATTTCGCGATGCAGCTGATCGGGCAGCTGTTCGAGGCGTCGCTGACGCGGTCGGGCAACCGGGTGTGTATTGTCGGCGCCACGTCGGGCGATACCGGCAGCGCCGCGATCGAGGCGTTCCGGGGGCTGGAGGCGGTGGATGTGTTCATCTTGTTCCCGCATGGCCGGGTGTCGGAGGTGCAGCGGCGGCAGATGACCACGCCGTCGGAGGACAACGTGCACGCGCTTTCCATGACCGGGCATTTCGACGATTGCCAGGCGCGGGTGAAGGATATGTTCAACGACTTCGCCTTTCGCGATGCGGTGGGGCTGGCCGGTGTGAACTCGATCAACTGGGCGCGGGTATTGGCGCAGGTGGTGTATTATTTCACTTCCGCCGTCTCTGTGGGCGCCCCGCACAGAAGTGTGAGTTTCACAGTTCCGACGGGGAATTTCGGGGATATCTTTGCCGGGTACATCGCGAAACGTATGGGGCTGCCGATTGACCGGCTGGTTGTTGCCACCAACCAGAATGACATTCTGCACCGCTGCCTGAGCGAAGGGGATTACACGCCGGACGGGGTGATCCCGTCGATCAGCCCGTCGATGGATATCCAGGTGAGTTCGAATTTCGAGCGGGCGCTTTATTATGCGTATGGCGAGGACGGCAACGCCGTGGGCCAGCTGATGGATGAGCTGAAAGCGGGCGGCTTCAAGGTGAGCCAAGGCGCGCTGGAGGCGTTGCGGGAGAGCTTCGATTCGGGCAATTGCTCGGAGGAGGAGACGCGGGCGACGATCGCAAGGCTGTGGAACGGCACCGGCGAGTTGCTGTGCCCGCATTCCGCCGTGGGTGTGAAGGTGGGTGAAGAGAACCATGCGCCCGGCACGCCGATGATCACGCTGGCCACGGCGCACCCGGCCAAGTTTCCCGACGCGGTGGAAGAGGCGAGCGACCTTCGACCCCCCTTGCCCTTGCATATGGCCGACCTGTATGAGCGGTCAGAGCGCGTGACGCGGGTCGAGAACGACCTGACCGCCATCGAAGACATCATCAAGGACCGCACCGGCCATTGACCGTTAATCTTACCACCCTCCCGAACGGGTTCCGCATCGTCACCGAATACATGCCCGGCCTTGAATCGGCTGCCATTGGCGTGTGGGTGCTGGCCGGGGCCCGGCATGAAACCGAGCCGCAGAACGGCATCGCGCATTTTCTCGAACACATGGCCTTCAAGGGCACCGAGCGGCGCAGTTCGCTTCAGATTGCCGAGGCGATCGAGGATGTGGGCGGGTATATCAACGCCTATACCTCGCGCGAGGTGACGGCGTTCTATGCCCGTGTGCTGAAGGATGATGTGTCGCTGGCGCTGGATGTGGTGGCCGATATCCTGCGCAAACCGGTGTTCGATGCGCGCGAGATCGAGGTGGAGCGGGGCGTGATCCTGCAGGAGATCGGACAGGCGCTTGATACGCCTGACGACATCATCTTCGACTGGCTGCAGGAGAAGGCGTACCCGGATCATCCGCTGGGCCGCACCATTCTGGGCGAAGAGGACCGGGTGAAACGGTTTTCCCGAGAGGATCTGACCGGGTTCGTGGAGCAGCATTACCGGCCCGGGCAGATGATCCTGTCGGCGGCGGGGGCCGTGGATCATGACGCGCTGGTGCGCGATGCGGAGCGGTTCTTTGGCGATATGCGCGGGAACAATGCCGGGCCGGCGCCGACCGCGCGCTTCGAGGGCGGTGAGAGCCGGCGGGTCAAGCAGCTCGAGCAGGCGCATTTCGCGCTGGCCTTCGAAAGCCCGAATTACACCGATCCCGGCGTCTACGCGGCGCAGATTTATTCCTGTGCGCTGGGGGGCTCGATGTCGTCGCGGCTGTTTCAGGAGATCCGCGAGCGGCGGGGCCTGTGCTATACGATCTTCGCGCAGGCCGGGGCCTATTCGGATACCGGCATGATGACGATCTATGCGGGCACCGCCGGTGACCAGATGCAGGACCTTGCCCAGATCACGGTGGACGAGATGAAACGCGCGGCCGAGGATTTGAGCCCGGCGGAGCTGGAACGGGCGCGGGCGCAGATGAAGGCCGGGTTGCTGATGGGGCTGGAAAGCCCGTCGAACCGGGCCGAGCGGCTGGCGCGGATGATCCAGATATGGGGCCGGGTGCCGGGGATTGACGAGGTGGTCGAACGCATCGATGCCGTGACCCTGCCGGAGGTGCGTGCAATCGCCGAAACCACGATCAGCAAGGCCCCCGCCGCGATGGCGCTCTACGGGCCGGTCGAGGAGGCGCCGACACTGCAGGCCTTGCAGGAAAGGCGCGCGGCCTGATGTTCCTGCCGCGCCGGAAAACGCGGATCGAAACCGAACGCCTGACCCTGCGCCAGCCGCAGCTTTCCGATTTTCGCGACTGGTCGTCGCTGCGCGAGCAGAGCGCCGATTTCCTTGTGCCGTGGGAGCCGCAATGGGCGAGCGATCACCTGTCGCGCAAGGGGTTCACGAACCGGGTGTACTGTGCGCAGCGGTCGATCTCGACCGGCTCGGCGGTGCCGCTGTTCCTGATCCGGCGCGAGGACGAGGTGCTGCTGGGGGCGATCACGCTGGACAATATCCGCCGGGGGCCGGCGCAGTCGGGCACGCTGGGCTATTGGGTCGGCGCGCCCTTTGCGCGGCAGGGCTACATGCGCGAGGCGATTGCCGGGATCGTGCATCACGCCTTCGAGCGGCTTGACCTGTCGCGGCTGGAGGCGGCGTGCCTGCCTGAAAACCAGGCGTCGCGGCGGCTGCTGGAGAAATGCGGGTTCAAGTACGAGGGCGTGGCGCAGAGTTACCTGCAGATCAACGGGCGGTGGCGGACGCATGTTCTCTACGCGGCCTTGCGGGCGGACCGGCGCGGGCGGACGGGGATCGGGTAGGGTTTCGGGGGCGCTGCCCCCAACGTTGAAATTCCAATGAAATTTCAACGTCTCCCCCGGGATATTTTTAGCCAGAAGAAGCCCGGGCGCGGGTCACGGGATCAGTTTTTGGGCAGGGCCGCGTCGATCAAGGTGCGGGCGGCTGCCTTGGCGTCCTGTGCGGCGGCGGGGCCGCGGCCGAGGACGGCCATGATGATGGCGCCTTCCTTAAGGAGAAGCAGCTGGCGGGCGAGATCCTGTGGGGCGGGGGCGCCGGCCTCTTTTGCCAGGGTTGTGACGTGGTCCTGCAGGAGGCGCTTGTGCTCTGCCGACTGGGTGTGGATCGGGTCGTCGAGTTCCTGGTATTCGGCGCTGGCCTTGATGAACATGCAGCCGCGATAGCTGTCCTGGGTGAACCATTCCTCGAGCGCGTCGAACATGGCGAGCAACTGGTCGTGGGGTGTGGAAGCGAGGTCGTCCATCCGGCGGAAGAGCCAGTTGCGAAAATTCTCGTCGCGCAGGCGCAGGACGGCGAGGATCAGGTCTTCCTTGGTGCGGAAGTGCTTGTAGATCGAGGTTTTCGAGACACCGGTTTCGGCGGCGATCATGTCCATGCCGGTGGCGTGAAAGCCGTTTCGGTAGAAGGTGTCGAGCGCCTTGCGAACGAGTTCGTCCCGTTTCGTCTGCTGCATGATTCGCCTCAAGAGTTGACTGATCTGTTTTATCTCGGCGGGGGGCGTGTTTCAAGGGGACGCTTGTAACACCTTAAAACAAATGAGGTTTTTTGAAGGCAGGTCCAGCCGAAAGCGGACGCTGCGTAAACTTGCTTGACAGGGTTAACAGATCGGTACACATTGGCGTAAGTTGACCGATCGGTTAACCCATCGCGCCCCGGCCGGACGTTGTCCTCCTCTCCTCCCTGTCTGACCGGCCGGGGCGCCCTGACAAGGAAAGACGAAACAGATGGCACGACCCCCGCTTCCCCCCTTCACCCGCGAGACGGCCGCCGAGAAGGTGCGCCTTGCCGAGGACGCCTGGAACAGCCGCGTGCCGGAGCAGGTGGCGAAGGCCTACACGCCCGACAGCCAATGGCGGAACCGGGCGGAGTTCATCGAGGGGCGCCCGGCGATCGTGCGGTTCCTGAGCCGGAAATGGGCGCGGGAGCACGAGTACCGGCTGATCAAGGAGTTGTGGAGCTTCGGTGAGGCCCGGATCGCCGTCCGCTTTGCCTATGAGTGGCGCGACGAGGGTGGGCTTTGGTTCCGGTCCTACGGCAACGAGAACTGGGAATTTGCCGGCGACGGGCTGATGCGGCGGCGGATTGCGTCGATCAACGACCAGCCGATCTCTGAGAGCGCGCGCCTGATGCGCTGGCCCCAGGGGCGGCGGCCGGACGATCATCCGGGGCTGAGCGAACTGAGGCTCTGAGGCCCGGCGAAAAGATTTCCGGCGCGGTGTGACCCGCGGCGCCGGTTTCCGAGGGAAACGGATCGAGCTTGGCGCAGCGGGCTGACGGCTGCGGACGGGGGAGGTCTGCCCGACTGGCGGCGCGGGATGCACCGGGCCGTCTCAACTTCAAGCAAAGGAATACTGCCATGACACAGAAAAACGAACATGATCACGATTGCGGCTGCGGCATCACGCCGGAGCATGTGGACCACGCCCGCCGCCGGGTTCTGGCCGGGGCCGCAGGGGCTGCGGCGGCTGGGCCGGTCGCGATGACGGGGCAGGGTGCTGCTGCCGCCACCGAAGAGGCGCGGGCCGCCTATGCCGACCCCGAGACGCCGGGCCTGCCGCAGATCGACATGGAGATCGACCTGAAACGGACCGCGCTGGTGGTGACCGACCCGCAGATCGACTTTCTGTCCGAAGATGGCGTGACATGGGGCGTGGTCGGCGAAAGCGTGACCGAACAGGGAACGGTCGACAATATCGAGCAGCTGTTCATTGCCGCCAAGGCCGCCGGGATGCCGGTGTTCATCTCGCCCCATTATTACTACCCGCATGACCACAAGTGGAATTTCGAGGGCACGCTGGAGGCGACCATGCACGGGATTGGCATGTTCGACCGGCCCGGGCCGCTCGACCTGACCGGGTTCGACGGGTCGGGCGCCGACTGGATGCCGCAGTACAAGAAATACATCGAGGATGGCGAGACGGTCATCTGTTCGCCCCACAAGGTCTACAGCCCGGCGCAGAACGATTTGAACCTGCAGCTGCGCAAGCGGGGGATCGACAAGGTCATCCTGGCGGGGATGTCGGCCAACCTGTGCACGCAGGCGCATCTGTATGAGCTCTTGGAGCTTGGCTTCGAGGTGGCCGTGGTGCGCGATGCCACCGCCGGGGCGAAAGTGCCCGAGGGCGACGGATACCTCGCTGCCATCATCAACTTCCGCATGGTCGCCAATGGCGTCTGGTGGACGGAGGATGCCGTCACCCGGATCGGCCAGGCGGTCTGATCTTACCCCTGAAATTACCCAACCAACCTTAAACTCAATGGAGATACCAATGACTTCCGACCTTCTGAAAAACACCCTGAACTGGGCCGGCACACTGACGCTCGCCTCCGTCGCCACTTTCACCTTTGCCACCTGGGCGCTGGCCGCGGACGAGTATAACGTCAATAACGGCCTGACGCTGTCCGGCAAGCCACTGGGCCTGCATGGCTTCGACGCCGTGGCAATGTTCGAGGGCGAGGGCCCCGCCATTGGCGATGCCGTCCATACCTCGGCGCATGACGGGGTGGATTACTATTTCACCGATGCCGACGCCAAGGCCAAGTTCGACGCGGCGCCGGGCGAGTACCTGCCGCAATTCGGGGGCTTTTGTGCCTTCGGCGTCTATGTCGGCAAGAAGCTCGACGGCGATGTGCGCTATGCCGATATCGTGGACGGCAAGCTGTACCTCTTTGTCAACGCCGCGATCCTCGAGAAATATCTCGAGGACAAGGCAGCGGTGATTGCCGGGGCGGAAGAGAAGTGGCCGGGCATCCGGGCGACGCCGATCGAAGAGCTCTGAAGCGCGATTTTCGTGCAACGAGCGATGGGAGCCCCGGTTGTGCCGGGGCTCCTTGCGTGTCGGGCGGTGACTTCGGGCCGGGTCGTGCTAACTTGGCGTAAGGGAGGTGCCGCCGATGGTTCGACTTGCGCTGTTTCTGACCTTTATCGCCTCTGCCGCCGTCGCGCAGGAGCGCCAGCCGAGCCATTGTATCGCGGTGGCCGAGGCCACGCCGGGGGTCGAGTATATCCAGCCCGTGGCCTATACCGACCCGGTGCCGGAGCAGTCGGTGCGCATCCGTTACGTGACCCATGCGAGCTTTCTGTTGCAGACGGAGGGCGGGCTTTCGGCGGTGACGGATTTCACCGGGTTTCTGGGCAATGTGAATTTCATTCCCGACGTGGTGACGATGAACCATGCCCATTCTACGCATTGGACGGCGCATCCTGATCCGGCGATCGCGCATGTTCTGCCTGGTTGGGGCGAGGTGTTCGGGGCGGGGATCGACCATTACGTCGACTTGGGCGAGATGGTGGTTCGCAATGTTTCGACCGATATCCGCTCGGCCTGGGGCGAGGGGGTGGAGCCGGAGGGAAACTCGATCTTCGTCTTCGAGGTGGCGGGTTTGTGCATCGGGCATTTGGGCCACCTGCATCACGAACCGACCGACGAGCAATATGTGGCCATCGGGCGGATGGACGTGGTGATGGTGGCGGTGGATGGCGGGCTGACGCTGGACCTGCCTTCGGTGTTTCGGGTGATGAACCGGCTGAAGGCGTCGATCGTCATCCCGATGCACTGGTTCGGGGACGGGACGCTGGGCGCGTTCCTTGACGGGATGCGGGAGCGGTTCGACGTGGTGCTGACCGAGGGGAGCGAATTGACCGTGTCGCTGGAGCGGTTGCCGGCGCAGCCCACGGTGATGGTGCTGCGGCCGGCGTTTTTGCGCGACGGGGAGTGAGGCGCTGGCTGTTGCGGTGAACCGGAGGGCGTGTCCGAAACAGAGGCCCCGGCCCGGGGGCCGGGGCGGGATGCTAGCGTTTGCGGTCGCGGCGGGAGCTCATCGGCTGGAAGGCAACGCCGACATGGGCTTCGCAATAGGGTTTGCCGGATTGCACGGGCAGGCCGCAGAACCAGAAATCCTCGGTCGCGGGGTCGCCGACGGGCCATTTGCAGGTGCGTTCGGTCAGTTCCATCAGCGTGAGCCTCTTGGCCTTCTTCTCGACCTCGCTGACCTTGGCCAGAGCCTCGGGGTCGATCTCGTTCGCCGACGGCTGTGGCGGCAGGGGCTGGCCGGCCGGGATGATCGCCTTGGCGCGGCTGGCGGGGACCGACGCGGCCTCGGCGGGTTCTTCGGCCGTCAGGTCGGGCTTGGCCTCGGGTCGCGGGGCGGGTTTGGCGGCGGGCTTGGGCTTGTTGCGCGGTTTGGCCGCGGCAGCCGGCTTGGGCTTGGGCGCGGGTTCGGACGCGGCGCCGCCGCCCGAGCCGTTGCGGTTCGACAGGCCGAGGCGATGCACCTTGCCGATCACGGCGTTGCGCGTCACGCCGCCCAGTTCCTTGGCGATCTGGCTGGCGGACTGGCCCTCGGCCCACATTTTCTTCAGCTTCTCGACACGCTCGTCGCTCCAGGACATGCGCCACCCCTTATGTCAAAAGGCGGCCAATCGGCGGGCCGCCCGGTTCCTTTTCAGAGGCTTCTATTCTAATCACTGCAGC
>JAVJTX010000066.1:0-72957 GCA_040220035.1 Roseovarius sp.
GAGCACGCCCGCATCCTTGCGCGCCTTCAGCATGTCGCGGATCAGCTCGTCGGTCAGCACCAGCTTGGCATCCGCCAGCCAGTCGAACTGCAGCCCCACCGTGCCCTCGTCGAGATTGATCAGCACCTCGCCGCCCTCGACCCCGGCCAGCATGCCCCTGAACCGCTTGCGGCCCTCGATCAGCTCATGCGTCTCGATCTTCGCCTCGTACCCCTCGAACTCCTCGAAATCCTTCAACCGCGTCAGCGGCCGGTCGATCCCGGGGCTCGACACTTCCAACGTATAGGCATCGGTGATCGGGTCCTCGACATCCAGAGCGGCGCTCACCGCGTTGGAAATGTCGGCACAATCATCCACCTCGATCCCGCCATCGGGCTTCTCGGCCATGATCTGAAGCGTCGCAGACTTCCCGCCCATCAGCCGCACGCGCACAAGCTCATACCCCATGTCCTCGATGACGGGGGTAATGATCTCGGCCATCCTGCGGTCGATGGCGGATTTGGCGATCAGGGTGTTGCTCATCAGTCCTTCAAACACAAAAAAACGGGCGCGCGGCCCGTCGAAACTATCCGGTGGTGTCTCCGGTGTGGACCCGGCGACGCCGCTGTTGAGGGGGATATACGCCCACCGGTCCGAGTCTGCAAGGGCTGACTTGATCTCGCGCCCATAGGGAATTGCCCGCTACCGGCAGGCTCGGTTGATTCCATGCGCAAAGCCGCGCGATGTCGCCTACCCCGCCGCCCGCGCCTCCCGCTCCACGGCCCCAACCGCCAGCCGGATATCCTCATCCGTCGTCCGGTGATTAACGATCGCCGCCCGCAAACACGCCCGCGCGTTCAGCGTGGTGGTCGAAAACACCGCCTCCCCCGAAAGCTGCAATGCCGTGGCAATCTCCGGCGCATCGCCGGCCCGCAGATGAAAACAGCACACGTTCGCCTGCACCGGCTGCGCCAGTTCCAGCACCTCCGACGCCTCCACCAGTTCCGCCATCAAAGCCGCCTGCCGGCAATTGTCACTGATCGTCGCGGATAACCGCGCCACGCCTGCCGCCTTGATCGCCGCCCAGACCTTCAGCGCCCGGAACCCCCGGCTCAGCTCCAGACCGTAATCGGTGAACCACGTCTCGCCCCCGCCAAGGCCCGCCACCTGCCCTTCGAGATAGGCCGGCCGGGTCGAGAACACCCGCCGGTGCAACGCACCATCGCGCATGAGAACCATGCCACAATCATAGGGCACCCCGATCCACTTGTGAAAATCGGCCGCGATGCTGTCGGCCCGGTCGACACCCCGCACAAGATCGCACCAAGGCGCCTCCGCCAGCACCGCCCAGAAACCGAAGGCCCCGTCGACATGAAACCAAAGCCCCTCTCTCCCGCACAGCCCCGCAATCGCATCCAGCCGGTCGAACGTCCCGGTATTGACCGAGCCCGCGGTGCCCACGACCGCCATCGGCAGTATCCGCGCGGCACGATCCTCGGCAATCGCCGCCTCCAGCGCCGCCATGTCCATCGCGCCATCCGACCCTTGCGGGATATGCCGCACGGCGCGGCTGCCATGGCCCATCACCTCCATCGCCTTCTCGATACAGGCATGGGCACCGTCCACACAATAGACCCTAACCCTGCCCAATCCGGCGATTCCCTCCGTCCGCACGGCATCCCCGAACAGCTTCATCCTCGCCGCGCTCAACGCCAGAATCGTCGCCTGGCTCGTGCCGGTGGTCAGAACCCCCGACGCCCCCTCCGGCAATCCGGCCTGCCGCCGCGACCAGTCGATCACCGCCTGCTCCACCGCCATCGCCCCGTGATCGCGCCCGCCGAGGTTGGAATTCATCGCCGCCGCTACCATCTCGGCGGCCACGCCCACAGGCTGACCGGTGCCATGCACCCATCCGAAGAACCGCGGATGCGTGTTGCCCGTGGCATAGGGCATCACCTCGCCCCGCATCATCGCAAAGACCTCCGCCTCGCCCAGCCCCGGCTCATCGGCGCCCAGCGCGACAGTCTCGGCCATGTCGTCCGGCTTCGAAATCCACGGCAAGTCACGCGCCTGCTCCACCCGGTCGAGACAGGCATCGGCGAGCTCGTGAAAAGCCCGCCGAAACGCCTCCGGTTCGGCGGGATCGATACGGTATCCGGGCTTGGTCATGGCGCGTGCTCGCAAATTTGGGGGCTTCTGGCCGTCAACCTGCAACGGCAGGCGAGGGGCCGCAATAGCGCCAACGGTAAGGAGCCGCGCAAGGGTGCGCTGCCTCAACCCGTTGAACTACTCCGCCGTCCACCCCTCATCCCGGTGCGTCCCGTCACAATACGGCTTGTTGCCCGACAACCCGCACCGGCACAGCACGTATTTCTTCGACGACATGCCTTCCGCCTGCGCACCGGCGGGCGAGGTCACGTCCTGCACCCAATACGGCCCATCCTTCTCGACGCTGATATCACACCGCTCCAGCAACCGATGCTCTCGCCCGCCATCCGCGCGTTTCAGCGCCAGCGCGCCCGATGGACAAGCGGCAACCACCTCCTCACCTCGGCCCGCGTGCCCTTGTCGGGCTGAATCCACGGTTTCTGCTCCGGGTCGAAAACATGCCCAGCCAGCCGCCCGCATTCGGCCGCATGGGCACAGACGCGCGGGTTGAACGTCACCGTCACCTCTTCACCTTCATAGGTCAGGATCTTGTCCTTGCCAGCGGGCTCTCCGCCGTCGCTCTTGAAGCCCACCTTTTCGTGGCTGCCATCGCAGAACGGCTTGGTTCCGGAATGCCCGCAGCGGCAAAGTGCCATCGTGGGTTTCACCTCGATGTCCTCGCCGTCGGGGCCTTTCATCCGACGGATGTGCTTGGCGACGAAGGGGCCGTTCTCACGGGCTTCGATGGCTGGTTTGTCCGACATGATTTGCCTCCTGTGTCACGAGGGAGATAGATCGCCCTGCGGTTCCGCCCACCGACGTAATACCGACAAAATACCGACGTAATACCGACATTGGGTTTTCAGGGCCTCAGTCGCGCCCCAACGCCTGCATCACCCGCACCAGTTCGCCGCTGATTCCCGGCTCCGACAGCGCATGCCCGGCCATTGGAATCATCCGCAGATCGGCCATTTCCCAATCCCTCGCCAGCCGGAACGCCGATTCCGGCGGGCAGATCATGTCATATCTGCCCTGCACGATCGTGCCGGGAATATGGGAAATTTTCGGTATGTTATCAAAGATTTGCCCGTCCTTCTCAAGGAAGCCGGCATTGGTGAAATAATGGTTCTCCAGCCTCGCAAAGGCCCGCGCATAGTCCGGCGGGCTGTCCCCGCCCACCCCGGTCGACCCGACCGTCGCCAGCGCATTCTCCCAAGACGCCCAAGCCTTGCCATATCGGGCCTCCTCCGCCCGGTCCCCCGAAAACAGCCTTCTATGATAGGCCGCGATCATGTCCCCCCGCTCTTCCTCGGGTACAAGCCGCTGAAATTGTTCCCAAGTTTCCGGCCAGAACCGTCCGGCACCACCACCATAGAACCAGTTCAACTCGGCCCGGGTCATGGTGAACACCCCCCTCAACACAAGATGCACCGCCCTTTCCGGATGGCTCTGCGCATAGATCAATGCCAGCGTCGCGCCCCAGCTTCCGCCGAACACAACCCAGCGCTCGACGCCCAGCGCCTCACGAATTTTCTCAATGTCCGCAACAAGATGCCACGTCGTATTGGCCTCGACGCTCGCATGCGGCTTCGACCGGCCACAGCCGCGCTGATCGAACAGGATGATCCGGAAGACCGCCGGATCGAAATACCGACGCATCGCCGGGCTGCACCCGCCCCCTGGCCCGCCATGCAGCACCACGACAGGCTTTCCATCAGGGTTCCCCGACTGCTCCACATAGATCGTATGCCCATCACCCACATCCATCATCCGCCGGTCGAACGGCTCGACCGGCGGGTACAAATACTGGACTGCGCTCTTTTGGCCTGAGAATTTATCCATGACCGTCCTATATACGAGGGCGGGACCAAAAGAGCATATGGAGAGCAGAATGCAAGCCGCTCAGACCACGATTGACGCCGCCGAAGTCGCAAAGTTCGAAGCAATGGCCGCCGAATGGTGGGATCCGAACGGAAAATTCAAGCCGCTCCACATGCTCAATCCTTGCAGGCTTGACTATATCACCAATCAGATCGCCGCCGAGTTCGACCGTGACCTCAACGCAACGTCACCTTTCGATGGGCTGCGGATTCTCGATATCGGCTGCGGCGGCGGCCTCCTGAGCGAACCGATGGCCCGTCTCGGTGCCGAGGTCGTGGGCGCCGATGCGGCCAAGGGGAACATTCCTGTGGCGCAGATTCACGCCGAGCAATCGGGCCTCAGCATCGATTACCGCCATACCACCGCCGAAGCGCTGGCCGAGGCGGGCGAGCAGTTCGACGTGGTGCTGAACATGGAAGTGGTCGAGCACGTTTCCGACCCGTTGGCCTATCTGACAGCCTGTCAGCAACTCCTGAAACCCGGCGGGATCCACATCTGCTCGACCATCAACCGCAATCCGAAAAGCTTTGCCATGGCCATTGTAGGGGCGGAGTACGTTATGCGCTGGCTGCCCAAGGGCACGCACGAATGGTCGAAATTCATCACGCCTGATGAGCTTTATAAGCTGCTGGAACAAGCAGGACTTACTCCGGTGGATCGCAAGGGCTTCGTCTTTAACCCGGTAACATGGTCATGGTCGCTATCGGATCGTGATCTAAGCGTGAACTACGTCACCGCCAGCCTTAAACCGGCCTGACCCTCAGCCTCCCGATTCCATCTTCGTCCGCAACTCACGCAGAACCGGCAGTGTTGCACGCACCTTGTCCTCGCCCAACTCGTCGACAAGTTCGGAAATGAGAGGCGAAATCGCGGAAATCGCCGCATCGCGCGCCTGACGACCGGCCGGGCTGATCGTCACCATCTTGCGGCGGGCATCGTCCCAGTCGGGCCGGATATGAACGTAACCGGCCCATTCCAGCTTGCCCAGCGTATTGGTCATGGCACCGCGCGTGACATGAAACGACTTGGCAAGCTGCGCCGGACTGCGCTCGCCGCCGATCCGCGCGAGATGATTCAGGACCGAAAAATGCGAGATCTCCATGCCCTTGGGCAACACCCGGCTCAACTTGTTCCGGATCAGCTGTTCATTGGTCAGGATTTCGCTGAATAGCGTCACCGCGAGGGGGTTGCCGGATTTTTCTGTCATTCAGGGTCATTGAACCGATTGGCCTGCCGCAGGGAAGGAATGCGACGCCTTGCTTCTTCCACGTCTTTTCTATTCAGATCAATGCATATCACACCCGGCTCTTCCCCCGCATCCGCCAGAATGTCACCCCATGGGCCGATAGCCATGGAGTGCCCATAGGTTTGGCGCTGTTTGCCGCGTGTGGCGGGATGTGTGCCGGTCTGGGCCGGTGCCAAAACGTAGGAGCCTGTCTCGATGGCTCGCGCGCGCAACAAGGTTTCCCAATGCGCCGCTCCGGTCACCGCAGAAAAGGCGGACGGCACGGTCATGAACCCGGCGCCCGCTTGCGCCAACTGCCGATAGAGATGCGGAAACCGGATATCGTAGCAAACGGTCAGACCGATCGTGCCGAACGGCGTTTCTGCCGTCACCGCCGTATCGCCGGGCCTGTACCCGTCGGATTCGCGGTACACCTCGGTCTCGGAGACCTGCACGTCGAACATGTGTATCTTGTCGTATCGGGCAGCGATCGTTCCATCGGGCGCGATCAGGAAGGAACGGTTCGCAAACCGTCCATCGGGGTCATCGGTCTTCAATGCAAGTGACCCGATCAGGCACCAGACCTGCGATTGCCGCGCCTTGTCGCGCAATGCAGCAAGTGTTTCGTCTTCCGCTTCAGACCTGAGGACCTCTTGCTGCCGGGTTCGGCTGGTTGAGACGCAGTTCGTCACCTCGGGCGTCAGAATGAAGCCCGCGCCCATTCCAACCGCCTCGTCAAACTGCGCGCTCACCATTGCGCAGTTCAGCGGTGGATCGTCGCCACTTGTCAGCTGAAGCAGGGCCGCTTTCATGCGGCGAGCAGGGGATCCAGCTTCCCGGCACGATCGAGCGCGTAAAGCTCGTCGCACCCCCCGACATGGACGTCGCCAACGAAGATCTGCGGCACGGTGCGCCCGCCATTGGCACGGTCGATCATCTCGGACTTGCGTGAGGGGTTTTCCAGAACGTCGATTTCAGAGAAACTGACACCTTTCTGGGTCAGCAGGCGTTTGGCCGCGTGGCAAAAGCCGCAGAGCGGCGATGTGTAGATTTCGACCGGTTTCATGATGTGCTCCCGATATATGCCGTTTCAGGAGAACTTAGGGTCGCTTGGCCGCGCGCGCCAGTACCAGAATGCGCACGTCTTCGGCACCTGCGGCATAGCAGGCCATGGATGCCGCTGCCAATGTGGCACCGGAGGTCATCACATCATCGACCAGAAGGATCGTTCGGCCCTGGGCGAGATCAGTTCGGGCCCCCTTGACGGAAATCGTGCCTGACAGGGTTTCGAAACGCTCGTCAAACCCTTTGCCTTTAAGCGGAAGCGTTCGCACATTTCTCTGTAGAAGGTCGGGACAATGTCCGACATCCAGCCGCCGGGCCAGCCCGTTGGTCAACAGGGCGGACTGATTGTAGCGGCGGCGCAGCATGCGTGTCCAATGCAGAGGGACGGGCGCGATGAGCGTATTGGACGATACGAGCGGTTGCGCGGCATGGGCCAACCACAGGACCGCAGGCCGGACAATTTCCTGCCGGTCACCGTGCTTGAGTGCCATCACCAGTTTACGCCCGTTTTCGTGATAAAGCATCGCGGCGCGGCCGGCGCTCCATGGCCGTGCAATCCTGAGACAGTCGTCGCATGTCACCGTCTCACCGTCGTCGTGGCCGGGAAGCGGCACGCCGCAAAGGTGACAGGACAGGCCCGATGTGAACGGTGTATCACGCCAGCACGGGCCACAAAGACCGAATTCGCTTTCCACTTGCGTCCCGCACAGGATACAGCGAGGCGGATAGATCAACTGCAGCGCAGTTTGAAAAGAAACCAACGTCAACTTACCTTTTGCGCCATGACCACTCCGCTTACCGATCGCGCGGCCCTGATCCGCAACCGAGCCCGCGCGATGGCCGCCCCGGTTACGTTCCTGCATGAAGCCGCACGCGATGAGATCGAGGATCGACTGGCTCTGGTTAATAAATCCTTTCGTAATCCGGCCTTGATACGAGGATTCGCGAGTTTTTGGGATGGTTTTTTGGCCGGCGCGCGGGTGGTAGACGATCAAGACACCATTCCCCTTGAGCAGAACACGCATGATCTGATCGTTCACGCCATGTGCCTTCACTGGTCCGACGACCCGGTCGGCCAACTCATTCAGGCGCGGCGTGCGCTTCGACCAGACGGGCTTTTTCTCGGCGTCATGCTTGGCGGTGAGACACTGCACGAGTTGCGCGCGTCACTGGCTCAGGCGGAATCGGACCTGTTCGGCGGCCTGTCACCGCGAGTGGCGCCGATGGCCGAGATCCGGGACCTTGGCGCGCTGCTTCAGCGTGCGGGTTATGCCTTGCCGGTGGCGGACAGTGTGCGATTGACCGCCAGCTATGCCTCGCCGCTGCACCTGATGAGGGAGTTGCGTTTCATGGGGGAGGGCAACGCCCTTCATTCCCGGCGTCGAACGCTATCATCCAAGGCGCTGTTCGCCCGCGCCTGCGAGATCTATGTCGAAAGCTACAGCGACGAAGATGGTCGGGTGCCAGCCACGTTCGAGCTGATCGTTTTGACCGGTTGGGCCCCGGATGCCAGTCAGCCACAGCCGCTGCGCCCCGGTTCGGCCTCGCAACGGCTGGCCGATGTGCTTGGAGCCGAGGAAACGAAGCTCAAAGATTGACGAGACGGCGGAAGCCGTTATGTCCACCGCTGACAGGAACGAAAGATTTTTGCCATGCCCGACGCCACCCGGCCCGATCACGCCCCGGCTGACCATCCGGCGATTGCCAACGCCAAGACAGGCGTTTTGCTGGCCAATCTCGGCACGCCGGATCACTATAGCTACTGGCCAATGCGCCGTTACCTGAACGAGTTCTTGTCGGACCGTCGGGTGATCGATTACAGCCCATGGAAATGGCAGCCCCTGCTGCAACTCGTCATTCTCTCGAAACGCCCGTTCACCAGCGGCAAGGCCTACAAGTCGATCTGGAATGAGGAGAAGAACGAAAGCCCCCTGATGACCATCACGCGCGATCAGACGACCGCGCTGTCGAAGA
Organism: Roseovarius sp.; assembly: GCA_040220035.1. Taxonomy (GTDB): domain Bacteria; phylum Pseudomonadota; class Alphaproteobacteria; order Rhodobacterales; family Rhodobacteraceae; genus Roseovarius. The sequence continues at coordinate 8,273 of JAVJTX010000066.1, forward strand.
CCCTGACCGAGAGGTATGGCGAACAGGTCATGGTCGATTTCTGCATGCGCTACGGCAATCCATCGACCCACTCCAAGGTGCGTGCGATGGTCGAAGCAGGGTGTACCCGCATCCTGTTCTTTCCGCTTTATCCGCAATATGCCGGGGCGACGTCGGCCACCGCCAACGACCAGTTCTTTCGCGTTTTGATGCAAGAAACCTGGCAACCGGCGGCGCGCGTCGTTGAACCCTACTTTGAGCATCCCCTTTACATCGAGGCGCTGGCGCAGTCGGTCGAGCGGGCCTATGACGGGATGAACGAAAAGCCCGAGATCCTCGTAGTATCCTATCACGGGATGCCTAGGCGCTACTTGCTGCAAGGCGATCCGTATCACTGCCAGTGTCAGAAAACGACGCGCCTTTTGCGTGAACGGTTGGGATGGGACGACACGCAGATTACCACGACGTTTCAGTCGGTCTTCGGGCCCGAGGAATGGCTGCGGCCCTATACCGTGGAAGAGGTCGCCCGGCTCGCCCGTGAAGAAGGCAAGGAGAGGATTGCGGTGATTGCGCCTGCCTTTTCGGCCGATTGCATTGAGACGCTGGAAGAGATCAACGAGGAGATACGCGAGAGCTTTGAGGAGGCGGGTGGAAAGGCGTTTACCTATATCCCCTGCCTCAACGACGACGATGCACATATCGAAGCGTTGACCGCGGTAATTTCGGACAACCTGAAAGGTTGGGTCGAAGGGTGAGGCCGGTCATTCGCCTACCTATCGCGCATTCCGAGCCCGTCCGATCGTAATGATTCTCGATCCGCGCGGGTTTTTGATTGTTGCGTTCAGTTCATCCGGCTAGATCAGTTCGCCTTTCGCCTCGAAGTCCACCTTCTGGCCGGAATTGTACATCACGACGGCACTTTCGATGATCGGGCGCAGGATGCCTTCCTGTTCGATAACAGAAATGGGCGACGCACTGCGCCGCCCATGATTGATACCGAGATGTCCGCCACTTCAGATCAAAAGCACCTGCGTGCCGACCTTGGTCAGGCCGAACAGTTCCTGAATATGTTCGTTGTAAAGCCCGATGCACCCGTTCGACGACCGGCGCCCGATCTTGCGCGTGTCATGAGTTCCGTGGATGCGATAATAGGTCCAGCTCAGGTAAAGCGCATGTGTCCCGAGGGGATTGTCCGGGCCCGGGCCCACATAGCTGGGCCAGTCGGGATTACGTTCGAGCATTGAAGGCGTCGGGCGCCATTCCGGTCCGACGATCTTTCGGACCACACTCGTGCGACCGCGGCGCGTCAACTCCTCGGTCATCGGAACGCTGGTCGGGTACAGCTTGTAGACCGACTGATCCTCGGACCAGTAATGCAGGGCACGCGACTGCGTATCGACCAGAACCGCACCATTCTTCAGGTTCGAAAAATAGGGTTGCCAATGCAATGTCCGGAAGCTCGAGATATTACGCCGAACGGTTTGCGAGATGTCGTCCTCCATCTCGGTCGTCGCGGCGCCGTTCATGCTCTGAGCCAAGGCCGGGGCGCCGATCACCGTTGCGGTACCGGCGAGAAATGCACGCCTGCTCACACCACTCGACTGTATTTTCGCCATTGCCATTTCTCCGTGAATGCTGGCTTTTACCAGCGCAAACTATAGTGCGCGAATGCCGCAGTCGCAATTCAAACTCGCAACCTGCAACGAAGCGGCGCCCAAGCGTGTTTGAACTACACGGTATAGCGGGCTAAACGGATGAAACTTTCGACTCAATAGGTGGCTGAGCTTCATGGCGCGTATCTTCGGAATTCTGTTTTCGGCACTTGTACTGCTTTCTGCGTGCAGCAATTCCATGACCGGTCCGCCGGCCGGTACCGACAGTGGTACAACCACCCGCATTCACCGTATCAGCCCCGGCGAAACCTCAAACATCCAGTATCGCATGCTGGATTCGGTAAATGCCCTTCGCCAAGCCGCCGGAGCTGCGCCCCTGACGCTTGATTCCCGCCTGAATGCCGCCGCCGCCACCCATTCGCGAGATATGTCGCTGCAGAACCGTCCCTGGCATTTCGGCTCGGATGGCTCTTCGCCGATCGACCGTGTCCGCCGCGTGGGCTACGGTGGTCTGGTTGTCGGCGAGAATATCTCGGAAACCTACGAGAACGAGTTGGAAACGCTCGCCGCGTGGATGGAAAACGAGAACACTCGCCGGACAATCCTGTCGAAGGAAGCCACAGAGATGGGTTTCGCCTGGGAACAGGAAGCCAACGGCAAGATCTGGTGGACGCTTGTCACGGGCCGCGGGACGGCGGCCGGCACGACTTCCTGATCATTGCCGGTTACGGCGTCAAGACGATCGGCGTTCCGTTGTTGACCATCGCATAGACCCATTCCATGTGGCGGTTCTTCAGCGAGATACAGCCTTCTGTCCAATCCTTGCGTTTGTCGCGCGGATTGCCGTTCGGCCGCCCATGAATGAAGATATCCCCGCCCGGCTTCTTTTCATTTCTCTGGGCAAAGGCCCGATCACTGGGATTGGGATAGGAAATACCGATCGACAGGTGAAACTTGCTGTTCGGATTGCGCCGGTCGATATAGTAGTAACCCTCCGGCGTCTTGCCGTCGCCCTGGAACTGCTTGTGACCCCGGGGGGCAAAACCCAGCTCGACCGGATAGGACTTCAACACGCGGTTATGGTGCATCAGGTAAAGCTGCCGCTCATCCTTCTGCACGATGACCTGAGTCACCTCTGGCCCGTTGTATTTCTTGAACTTCGATCCGCAGCCTGCCAGCCCGATTGCCAGCAGGAGGACGGTAATCAGCTTGATTGCCTTCATGGCTTGTCTCGATATGTTTGCCTCGATGCGGCGCATTTTATAGAACTTGGCGGAGATCGGCCAAGGAAAATGCGCAGATTTACGAGGCGTTTTTTCGAAATTCCGCAACGAGCTCGACATGCACGGACCAGCGGAACTGGTCGATCACGCGCAGCCGGGTCAGTGTGTAACCACTTCGCAACAGGGCGGCGGCATCACGGGCAAACGTGACCGGGTTGCAGGAGACATGCGCGATGACCGGTATGGCGGATTGTGCGAGTTGGGTTATTTGCGCCTCGGCCCCGGCGCGGGGCGGGTCAATGATGGCGGCATCAAAACCGGCGAGTTCTTCTGCCTGAAGTGGCTGGCGAAACAGGTCGCGGGTTTCCGTCGTGACCTTTTTCAGGCCTTTCGCATGCCGCCATCCGGCATCAAGTGCCGCCGTCATGGCCCGGTCGCCCTCAACCGCATGTACCGCCGACCTCCGAGCAACCGGAAGCGCGAAGGTGCCGCACCCCGCGAAAAGATCGACCACTGAAGTGGCCTCGCCGACGATGTCCAGCACATCCGAGCGGAGCGCACCTTCCCCCTCTTTGGTCGCCTGAAGGAACGCGCCCGCCGGCGGCACAACGGAAATGCCGTCGAACCTCTGCTCGGGCGGCAGGCGGGTGGCCACCGTCTCTCCATCCCAGCTCAGCCGCGCAAGGTCATGCGTCTGGCAAAGTTCGGCAAGTGTCATGCGCAGGGGTCCGTCGAGCGGCTTGCCTTCGGTTACCGATACATCAAGCCCCGCTTCCGCCAGCGTCACTGCCACGCGCAGCGGTGATTTGCGGCTCGCGCCGGCTTCGGCCAGCAATTCCGCCAATGGCAATCCGGCCATCAGTCGGGGGTGCAGCAACCGGCAATCAGGGATTTCTACGATCGTTTCCGATTGCTTGCCGTAAAACCCCGCCATCGCCCCTTTCTTGGTACGGCGGGCGGCAAAGGTTGCCCTGCGCCGGGTATTGGGCGGCGAGATGTGCATGGGCAGGAACCTTGCCTCCAGCCCCTGCGCCTTGAGCGCCGTTCTGACGATATCGGTTTTCCACTCCGCCAACGCCGCGTCTGCCATATGCTGCATCTGGCAACCACCACAGGACTTGAAATGGCGACAGGGCGGCGCGACGCGGTCGGAAGACGGCGTGATAATGCGCACATCAGCCAGCCGGTCACCTGTCGGTGTGCCCGTCACCACTTCACCCGGCAGAGCGCCGGGGACAAAAACCGGGCCGTCAGCGACACCATCCCCGAGGTGACCCAGTCGTTTGATCTTGTGTTCCGCCAAACTCTACTCCGCTGCGGTCTCGGTTTCGTCGTCGACATCGGCATTGAGAAACCCGCCCGATTGACGCTCCCAGAACCGGGCGTAGAGACCACCCTTTGCCAATAGTTCGGTATGGCTTCCTTCTTCAAAAATTCGGCCCTGTTCCAGCACGATAATGCGATCCATCTGGGCGATGGTCGACAGGCGGTGAGCGATCGCGATCACGGTCTTGCCTTCCATCATGCCGTAAAGTGTCTGCTGGATTGCCGCTTCGACTTCGCTGTCCAAAGCGCTCGTCGCCTCGTCAAGCAGAAGGATCGGTGCATCCTTCAGGATCACTCGCGCCAGCGTAATCCTCTGACGCTGCCCGCCAGACAGTTTCACACCGCGTTCGCCCACTTGTGCCTCGTATCCGGTGCGCCCTTGTACGTCTTCAAGATCGAGAATGAACTCATGCGCCTCGGCCTTGCGGGCCGCTGCCAGCATGTCTTCCTCGCTCGCATCCGGCTTGCCATAGAGGATGTTATCGCGCACCGAACGATGCAAAAGCGCGCTGTCCTGCTGGACCATGCCGACATGATCACGCAGGCTGTCCTGCTGGACCTGCGATATGTCCTGGCCATCGATCAAAATGCGACCGTCTTCCGTGTCATAGAACCGCAACAGTAGTTTGACGAGGGTCGATTTGCCCGCGCCCGAACGGCCGACCAACCCGATCTTTTCACCAGGTTCAATGATTAGCGAGACCCGATCGAGCCCTCCCGCCTCACGGCCGTAGTGGTGGGAGACCGTCTCGATCTCGATTCTGCCGTCAGTCATCTGCAGCGGCTTGGCGTTCGGGTCGTCGACAAGGTCAATGGGCTGGGCAATCGTTTCCATCCCTTCGGCCACCACGCCGAGTTGCCGGAAGAACGTGGTGAGCGCCCACATGATCCATCCCGTCATGGCATTGAGACGGAGGGTGAGCGCCGTTGCCGCTGCCACGGCACCGACGGTCGCGCTACCCTGCGTCCAGAGCAGCATCGCCCACCCGACCACGCCGACGATCAACAGACCATTCAGAATAACGAGGCACACGTCCATGATCGTGTAAATCCGCATTTCGGCCCGGAATGTGGTGCGCGTGTTCTCGATAGCCTCCTTGGCGTATTCCAACTCGCGCCGGTGATGGGCAAAGAGCTTGACGGAATGGATATTCGTATAGGCATCCACCACCCGCCCCGTCACCTGTGATCGCGCATCCGATGCCGCTTTGGACGCCGGGCCGACGCGCTTCATCGTCCAGCGGACGAGGAAGCCGTAGAGAACCAGCCAGATAACCATTGGAATCGCCAACCGCGGGTCAGCACCGGACAGCATCAACGCCGCACCGACCACATAGGCCAGCGCGAAGGTGATGGCGTCGAACACCTGGAAGACGGCCTCGCCCGCGGCAGGCGGCGTCTGCATGATCCGATTGGCAATCCGCCCGGCGAAATCGTTCTCGAACCAGCCAACAGACTGCCGCAGCACATGCTTGTGCGAACGCCAGCGGATCAATGTGCCGAAATTCGGGATGATCGTATTGTTGAGAAGCAGTACGTCAATCGCCTGTACCAAGGGCCGCAGTATCAAGATGAACAATGCCACCACGATGAGTTCCAGACCGTATTGCTGCCATACGGTTTCCGGCTCGCCCGACAGACGGTCAACCAGTTCCCCCATGTAATAGATCAGCCAAAGCTCGATCGCTGCCACGATCACCGAAAAGATGGCAGTGACCCAGAAAACCCGGCGAAACGGCTTCATGTAGTCTCGCATGAAGGGCCATAGCCGCGTCGGGGGTGTGTCGGTCTCCGTATAATCACAATACGGATCGACGAGATTCTCGAAAAATTTGAACATGGAACGACATCCTGATGGGGCGCAAAAGCAACGCGGCCCTAGCCGCGTTCGGTATCACTTCGGGCGGATTATGAGCTTAGCTCAGCCAGATCCCGCGATACATTTTGCGTCCCTCCTTCGTCAGTCATGCGAAGATGGCCCGTTTATGATCAGATTGTCAATTGAAGTCTCTATGACAGGTCGCGACCAAGCAGGTCTTCGCGGCTGAGAGTGAAACGGGAGTCGATCCATGTCTGCTCCAACTGGGCAATTTTCCTGCCCAGTTCCGGACCTTTGTAAGCGGGCATAAGGTCGGCTGCGGATATTGGAAACTCTGCCCCGGCGGCCACCGCGACGTTGTCCAACTCCTGAGTCGAGGGCTGCCGATTTTCTGCCGCTGTCTTGAGCAAGAGGACATCGCGCGCCAGTTCTCCGCCAAGGCGATAGGCGAGTTCCTCCATCGATGCGGTGGATGCCATTCCATCAATCAGTTGACCGAGTCGTTTGGATTGCGCGCGGCTTAGCCTGAGGTGATTCGACTGGTCCTGTCCGCCCAATGCCGCCAGCCTTCTGATCGGCTCGGCGGGCAGAGAGAGCGAATGCTCGATATGTACCAGAGGACCAAGCATACTGTCATCCACACCGGGGAGCACGTGGAGCAGAACACCGGAACTCCGCATTGACGCAACGGATCCCGCTGGTTGGGGCGCGGCGAGAAGCTTCAGGAACTCTGTTCCGATGCGCTCCTTCGAAAGATGCGCGATTCCCTCTGCTAGTGCGGCACAAGCAGCCAGACCGTCGGCATCCAATCCGTCCGCGCCGTACCACGCGTGAAACCGGAAGAACCGCAATATGCGCAGGTAATCCTCTCGGATCCTCTGTTCCGGATCTTCAATAAAGCGCACGCGGCGCGCTTGCAGGTCCGACATGCCATTCAGCGGGTCGATTACCTCGCCGTTGGATCGGGCGTAAAGCGCATTCATTGTGAAATCCCGGCGCCGGGCGTCTTCGATCACATTGGTGGAGAAGGCGACAGTTGCACGGCGGCCATCAGTTTCGACGTCTCTACGGAAAGTGGTGACTTCATGTGGCAGGCCACCGGACACCACGGTAATCGTGCCATGCTCGATCCCGGTCGATACCGGCTTGAGGCCGGTCGCTTGCGAAAGTGCAATCACGGCCTCCGGCAGCGCGTCCGTGGCAATGTCGATGTCGCGCACGGGCATCCCGAACAGATCATCTCTGACGCAGCCGCCGACGAACAGGGCCTGAAACCCGGCATTCTCGAGTGTGCGGCAAAGAGCTTGCGTCGGTTCCGCACTGATCCAGTCTCCGGAAAGCTTCATTGGCTCTCAAGCGCGTCGGCCATTGTACGCAGAATGCGTGCCGTCGCTCCCCATATGTAATAGGGGCCGAAGGGTACCGTGTAATAATGCCGTCGGCTGCCGCGCCAGCGGCGTGATTGCACGCTGTAGTTACTTGGGCTCAGCACATGGTCCAGCGGTACATCGAACACTTCCTCTACTTCCCCAAGTTCCGGCACCGGCGTAAATGGCTCTCGCACAAGAGCGATGACCGGGGTCACGTAGAAGCCCGTTACCGTTTCGTGCGCTGGCAACAGGCCCATAACTTCGACATTCTCGGGTGCGAGTCTGATTTCTTCATGGGCCTCGCGCATGGCCGCCGCCGAGACGTCGGCGTCACCGTCGTCCTGTTTCCCACCAGGAAAGGCAATCTGGCCTGGATGATGTTTGAGGGCCGAGGACCGTTTGGTCAGGAACAGACGCGCCGAGTTTCCTTGCACGAGCACCGGCACAAGCACTCCCGCCGGCCGCAACTTGCGACCCTTCGGCAATACCGTGTCGGGGTTCAGATCGTAATCCGACGACGGTGCGCGGGCCCCAGCGACCGCCTTGCGCAGCCAATCGGCGGGATTACCCGTCATCTTGAGGTGACTGGGACGCGTCAAAACCAAGCGTCGCCGGGTCGAGCCGGTAATGAGCGCCGCAGAACTGACAGTCTGCGGTAACGACCCCCTCGTCCGTCGTCATAGTCTCTATGTCGCGAGCGGAGTAGATCGACAGGCTCTGGCGCACACGGTCTTCCGAACAGGTGCAACCAAAGCGTACGGGCTGGAATTCGTAGGCGTGCGGCGCTTCCTCGTGAAACAGCCGCACCAGAAGGTCCGCAGGAGCCACTGATGGGCCAATCAGTTCCAGCGCCTCGACGGTATCGAGCAGGATATTGACGCGATTCCAGTTTTCTTCGCCATCTTCGCCGACCACGTCCTCGGCGACAAGCAGACCGTCTTCTCCCGTACCGCCACCGGAAACTCCGGGAGAAGCCTTGGGCATGTGCTGCAACATGATCCCGCCGGCGCGCCAATGCTCGGCCTCGCCCCGCTCGGTCGACTTGCCGAAGCTCAGCGCGAAGCGTGTCGGCAGTTGTTCCGATTGGGCAAAATACGCTTCAGCACACGCGCTCAGGCTGGCGCCGGCAATCGGTGTGATGCCCTGGTACGGATCAGAACCGGAGCCCTGATCGATAACAACCGAAAAATAACCTTTGCCAAGCTGTTCGAAGGGCCGCTCTTCTGTCACGCGGTCACCGTCGAAGCTGGCGTAGGCCCGAATCCTTGCCGTCTCGCCCTCGTCCTGTGGTGCGTAATAATCCGTCGCGATCATGCGCACCGGCCCGTCGGTCTGCACCTGAAGGGAAAGCTTCCAGCGCAGCTTTATCGTCTGTCCGATCAGCGCTGTCAGCAAGGACATCTCAGCCACCAAGGCTTCCACCGCCGGCGGATAATCGTGCTGACGCAGGATACCATCGAGCACACCGTCAAGCCGGGCAAGACGGCCGCGCATGTCTGAGGCATCGAGCTGAAACGGCAGGATCGTATCATCCCACGCAATTTTCTGACCAAGTGTCATGGAGTTTCCTTAAGCCGCGGAAATTGGCATACCGCGACTATATATGAACCGCCAGTGATGATCCAAGAGAGGCTGCATGATCCCAAGATTCGGCCCCGTGCCACGCCGCGATATAGCCTATTCGCATCGCATGGGTGCCTATGCCATCCTTGCGAGGCGGGGGCAGCTCCTGTTGACGCTTCAGCACGAGCCCGAACCGGAACTTCAATTGCCGGGTGGGGGGATAGACCCCGGCGAATCGCCAATTAGAGCGTTGCATCGCGAGGTGTTCGAGGAAACCGGCTGGATTATTGCCCGACCAAGGCGGCTTGGTGCGTTTCGGAGGTTCGTCTACATGCCGGAGTATGACAAATGGGCAGAAAAGCTCTGTCTGATTTACCTTGCGCTTCCCGTACGCCCGCACGGACCACCGGCAGAGGCCGGTCACACCGCCTTGTGGGCCAGGCCGGCTTTTGCCGTCGAGGCGTTGGGGAATTCCGGCGACAGGCATTTTGTCAGGACATATCTGAGAGACCATTGAATTCGAGTAGAACCGCAGAAACGTCATCGTCGAACTGATCGCTTCCGGTAACCTCTGCCAGCCGCCAGACCAACGATTGAAGAAACTCCGCACCGCGTGCGTGGCGTAATTCTGAAGCCACACTGGCAAGGCCGCTCTCACCCATCATGTCTCCGCAGGGCTCGCGGCATTCCATGATACCGTCGGAATACACCAACAGCCGATCACCCGGGCACAGCTTCAGCTTTCGCGCCTGATAAGTTGCCTCGCTCAACAAGCCGACCGGTAGCCCGCCCTCTCCTGCGAACTCGATTGTTCCGTCGATTCGCTGGATCAGCGGGGCGGGATGACCAGCCTGAACGTAATCTACCTCTCCGGTGTCGAGGTCGAGGATCGCCAATAGCAGAGTAAGGTAATGTTCGGTCTCGATCTCGCCCAGGATCAGTTCGTTCAGTATCGCAGCGGTCTCCCCCGGGCAACGCCCGCGAAACTTGCCCAGCTCATCGGCAACAAGGGCGATGTTCTGCTCTGGCGTTGTCGCAGAGAGATAGCCTGCAAGCCGCGCCGTCATCAGCGCCGAGCTGATGCCGTGACCGGACACATCCATGCCGTAGACGCCGACCTGGGAGTCGCTGATCTGAAACATACCGACGAGATCACCGCCGACATGCCCGCAGGAATGCAGCATCAGGGAAACCTCCGCAGTTTTGAAACCGCGGTACCTTTCCCGAACAAGGGACTGCTGCAGCTTGCGCGCCTCGATGAGATCGCCGTTGATGGCATCATGGATCAGTTGGAGTTCGTGCAACGTGGATTGGACCAATCGGTTTTTTTCCGTCAGTTCCCGTTCCATCCGCACAACCCGCTCAGCCGCGGTGATCCTGGCGCGCATTTCGACTGCGTTGACCGGTTTGGTCAGGAAATCATCGGCGCCGGCATCGAATCCGCGGGCCATGTCCTGCCTGTCGCTCTTCGACGTAAGAAGGATAAAGTAACCGTATCCCTCTCGCGTCATCTTGCGAAACTCGTGGCAGAATTCCAGACCGTTCATTCCCGGCATCATCCAGTCGCTGAATACGAGGTCGGGCGGATCATCCCGGCACATGCCAAGTGCTTCGCGCCCTGAGGACGCACCGCGAACCGAATATCCCGCTTGACGCAGCATCTGAGTCAGGGTCAGCCGTTGCGAGGAACTGTCATCAACGACCAGCACCTTGCGCACCGCCGTCGAGGTGACCGCAGGGTTCGAAAGAAGGTTTTTTGTCTGCGCCACGCACATCACCGCCGCTTGCCTTACGGCCTGACCTAGCGTCGCGGGCTTAAGTATCTGTGAAGCTGTCAATTCAGCTTGAATTCGAACGAATGCGTCAATCTTTGGTTAATCTCTCCCCAATAAATTCCCGGTCCAACACGACCAAAGGGGCCAAAAAGATGATTGATTGGAAACGTGTATCCGAACTCCGCGAAGAAGTCGGAGAGGAGAATTTCGACGAGGTCATCGATCTTTTCCTCTTCGAGGTGGAAGACGAACTTGCACGGCTTACCGGCTGTCACGCCACGGCAACGTTGGCCGCGCGGCTGCACTTTCTCAAGGGCAGCGCCTTGAACCTCGGATTCACGGCTTTCTCGGCCTTGTGCCAGGCCGGAGAAACCGACGCGGAAAGCGATATTGATATTGATGAGGTGCTCACCTGCTATGATCAGTCAAAGCAGGCGTTTATCCGCGGCATGCACCGGATCGCGGCAGCCTAGATCAGGAACTCTGCCAGAACTTCGTCATTCGTAATGTCGCGGAAGGCAAAGCCTGCCGCCTGCATTTTGGCCTCGATCCGGGCAAAGTTCTCAGGATCGCCAGCCTCGATCCCGATCAAGACAGAGCCGAAATTTCGCGCGGATTTCTTCAGATACTCGAAGCGGGAGATATCGTCACGCGGACCAAGAATGTTCAGGAAGTCCCGAAGCGCGCCGGGCCTCTGCGGCATCCTCAATATGTAGTACTTCTTTACACCGGAGGATCGAAGTGCACGTTCTCGAACTTCCGGTAGGCGTTCGAAGTCAAAGTTGCCACCGGACGTGACACACACGACACGTTTGCCTCGGATGCTCTTTCGCAGATCCTTGAGCGCATCCACGGCCAATGCCCCTGCAGGCTCAAGTACGATACCTTCCACGTTCAACATCTCTAGAATGGTCGTGCAAAGCCGATCCTCGTTCACCGTCATCGCGCAGGCGGGGTCGAGGTCTCGCAGCCGCTCGAAAGTCCTTTCGCCGATCTGGGCGACGGCCGCCCCATCTGCAAAGGTCACGACATGGTTCAGGCGAACCGGTCGACCGGCCTGTAACGCGGCACCAAGACACGCGCCGCCCTCGGGTTCGACTAGGGCGTATTCGCACACGTTGCCAAGGTAGCTGCGCACGCCGGAGGAGAGGCCGCCGCCGCCCACCGGCATGACAATCAGATCCGGTGCGCCATCAAGTTGTCGTTCTATCTCGACACCGACCGAGGCCTGTCCTTCGATGACATCTGTATCGTCGAAAGGAGAGAGGAAGTGGCCACCTTTCTCTGCACAGTGAGTTTTCGCGGCCGCAAGCGTGTCGTCGAAATAGTCACCGGTCAATTCCACGGTCACGAACTCGCCGCCAAAGCTCTTTGTTTTCATGATCTTCTGTTGCGGGGTGGTAACCGGCATGAAAACCATCCCTTTCACCCCGAAATGACGGCACATGAACGCCACGCCCTGTGCGTGATTGCCCGCGCTGGCGCAAACAAACGATACCGTTCCCGGACTCTTCTCCAGTACCTTGCGCATCGCGTTGAACGCTCCGCGCAATTTGTACGACCGCACCGGTGTCAAGTCTTCTCGTTTCAGGTAGATTTCCGCGTCGAACCTCTCCGACAGATGCTCGTTCTTCTGAAGCGGCGTCGGGTCGAATACGCCGCGCATTGCGGTTTCGGCCGTGCGGGCGAGGGTGCGGAAATCGGTCATGCAAGTGTCACTGTCGCAATCCCGGCGCACTGACAAGAGCTTGCAGCAAAGAATACCCGCGCATACAGGCAGCGACTGCACCTTGCCCAGCACCACAAAAGCCGATAATCGCCTCGCCCAAGACCGTAAAAAGGGGAAACCGATGTCCACGCCGAAGAAAGTCGTACTGGCCTATTCCGGGGGGCTTGATACCTCGATCATCCTGAAATGGCTGCAAACCGAATATGGTTGTGAGGTCGTGACCTTCACCGCCGATCTTGGGCAGGGCGAAGAGCTCGACCCTGCGCGCGAAAAGGCCGAGCTTCTGGGGATCAAGCCCGAGAATATCTACATCGAGGACGTCCGCGAGGAATTCGTGCGCGACTTCGTTTTCCCGATGTTCCGCGCCAATGCCGTTTACGAAGGGCTTTACCTGCTGGGTACGTCGATTGCTCGGCCGCTGATTTCCAAGCGACTGGTCGAGATCGCCGAGGAAACCGGCGCCGATGCCGTTGCCCACGGGGCAACGGGCAAAGGCAATGATCAAGTTCGGTTCGAACTGGCGGCTTATGCGCTGAACCCCGATATCAAGGTCATTGCGCCTTGGCGGGAATGGGATCTGACCAGCCGAACCAAGCTGATCGATTTTGCGGAGCAGAACCAGATTCCGATCGCCAAGGACAAGCGTGGCGAAGCGCCGTTCTCGGTCGACGCGAACCTTCTCCACACCTCTTCGGAGGGCAAGGTACTTGAAGACCCCGCAGAGATGGCGCCGGATTACGTCTATCAACGCACGACCCATCCCGAAGACGCACCGAACGAAGCCGAATTCATCGAAGTCGGGTTCGAGAAGGGCGACGCCGTCAGCATCAATGGCGAAGCGCTTTCGCCTGCAGAGCTGCTGACAAAGCTGAACGAACTGGGCGGCAAGCATGGCATCGGCCGGCTCGACCTTGTTGAGGGCCGGTTCGTGGGGATGAAATCGCGCGGGATTTATGAAACCCCCGGTGGGACGGTCCTGTTGCAAGCGCATCGCGGGATCGAACAGATCACGCTCGACCGGGGCGCAGCGCATCTGAAAGACGAACTGATGCCGCGTTATGCGGAATTGATCTACAACGGGTTTTGGTACAGCCCCGAGCGCGAAATGCTACAGGCGGCCATCGACCGGAGCCAGCAGCATGTGACCGGTACTGTGCGGCTGAAGCTTTACAAGGGGTCGGTCAACGTGGTCGGCCGCTGGTCGGACCATTCGCTTTATTCGGAGGCACATGTGACCTTCGAGGATGATGCCGGCGCTTACGATCAGAAGGACGCAGCTGGGTTCATCCAGCTGAATGCACTGCGATTGAAGCTTCTGGCGGCTCGCGAGCGTCGTTTCAAAAGCTGATACGAAAAAGGGCGGCGGGATTAACCCACCGCCCTTTCCTTGTTAGGGTTGGCGCTTATTGCGCGGTGATGACCGTCATCACCAGCTTGCCATCGGGCTTGATCGGCCCGTCTTCCGAGGCGCCCAAAGTGTATTCGAAGATACCGGTTTCCATTCCGCCATCTTCGGAATGAATCATCAGCATCAACATGTCGCCGGTGGCCACCTCTTCGGTCAGAATTGCGGCCACGTCCTTGGTTTCGCCTTCGCGGATCGGGGCATAGCCAACAACCGGACCGGGTTTTATCTCGGCGTCGGTGCGGTGCACGACAAGCCAGCCGTTCTTGGGCGCCGCGATCATTTCGGCGCTGACAACACCGTTCGAGACATCTTGGTCAGACGCTTTGACCATCGGCTCCATGCCGTCATCGTCTGCAAACGCGGTGCCGGCGGCCATGATGGCGACGGCGGTTAGGTTGATCAGGGTCTTCATCGAAAATCTCCAATCTGGTAAATCTCGGCGCTCTGAATGCGCGCTCAACTACAGACACGAATCTCGATTGGAAAAGTTTCATGCTTTCGCTCGGCCGAGCGCCACCTCGCTTAACGGCAGGTAATAGGGCATGGCCGCCTCGGCCAAGACTGCCTGGTCTTCACTGAGGTCTGGCAGATTGCCCTCCGCCGGCGCAAACCCGGTAGACCTATGAACCGTCCCGTACCAATGCTGCGCCCAGACGCCATCGGCCGGATGGCCACCTTTGGCCCATGATAGCATCTCGGGATCCCACGAAAGGCCAATCACCTCGCAAAGTTGGCGCAACATCCCCTCCGGATCACGGCGAATTTCGGCAGAGTCAACGACAACGGGGGTTCGGCCCTGGCTTTTCAGCTGCTCGTATAGGTCCAATTGCTGGGTGAAGCCCATATCGGCGAGCGTCGGATTGTCATATTTCGCCGAGAAGCTGGCCGCTACACGCGCGGGGTGCCGGATGAGGATGACGTTTGTCACCTCCTCAATCCAGTCACGCGGAACACCCTCAATCATGTGTTGTGTCATGTGCTTTTGATAGAAATGCGGCTTACCGTCGGGGATGGGCCCAAGAAGTCGCGCGATCACATCCTTCGGGTCGCATGGCTGCGAGGCGAGGATCTCGTCGCGCATCGGATGGTCGAGACCGGTCTGGGTCAGGTAGGCGGAATAGAACGGTTCATCGATCACGGAAAAGTCGGCCCGTGCCCCAAACGAATACATCATCGCCGTCGACAGGTTGCGCGGCCCCGACCACATGGCGATCCGCATTAGGCCGTTTCCCGCTGGATCAGTGCCTTGTACAGGCCTCGGATCGTCTTGGTCACGGGACCCATTTGACCATCCCCGATGACCCGTCCGTCGATTTCACCAACAGGTGTCTGGGCGCCGAAAGTTCCAGTCAGGAACGCTTCGTCAGCACCATAGGTATCGACCAGCGAATAGTTGCGCTCAAACACCGGAATCTGGTTTTCGCGGCACAGGTCAATGACCTTCTGCCGCGTTATGCCGTTCATGCAATAGTCTCCCGTGCTGGTCCAAACCGCTCCTTTGCGCACGATGAAGAAGTTGCACGCGTTGGTAGTATTCACGAAGCCGTTCACGTCAAGCATCAGCCCTTCGTCTGCCCCGGCTTTCTCGGCGGCGATACAGGCGAGGATGCAGTTGAGCTTGGAGTGGGAATTGAGTTTCGGATCCTGCGTCATCGGCAATCCCCGAAGATGAGGTACGGTCGCAAGCCGGATCGGCCGGGCAATCTGCGGTTTGGAATGCTCCATGATAATTGTGACGGTCGGACCTTGTTTTGACAGAGACGGGTGTTGAAACGGCCGGCTTTTGGTGCCCCGGGTGACCATCAGGCGTGCATGGGCATCCGACGTCATCTCGTTGGCGGTTTGCGTGTCCATGACAGCTTGTGCCACTTCCTGCCGGCTCATTCCAATGTCGAGATCAATGGCGTTGGCCGCCTCGAACAGACGTTCGAGATGCTCGTCGATGAACGCCCACCTCCCGTCGTAGAGGCGCAACCCCTCCCAAATACCGTCGCCGAGCATGAACCCGCTGTCATATACGCTGACCACCGCTTCGGCCTTGGGTACAATCTTTCCGTTCAACCAGATCCGGATTGACTCGTTCCGCGCATCTTCCTCGGCCTGGTGAGTGGTCTGGTGCTCGGTCATCGGTGCCCTCTATTGTTACAGACAGCCTCGGCGCCGCCGGTCAGCAGCACGTTATTTAGGGCCGAATCCGGTGCCAAGGGTAAAATCGGCTCACCACTGCGTGACATGGGTGTCGCCCCTATTGGTGAGACTCGCGCCAACTGTCAAAGTAATGGCGTTTATTGGGGAGATCGCTTTCATGATCATTTATCTCAAAGAGGTCAAAGCCGTGTTGCTGGCCGGATTGATCATCGTCGGCATGGGTGTGCAATGTAACAAGGCGCGCGCCGCCGGTACTGAAGTTCTGACAGTGGCCGGAGGTTGCTTTTGGTGCGTTGAGGCCGATTTCGAAAGCGTAAGCGGCGTCAAAGAGGTGGTGTCAGGCTATACTGGTGGCACGACAAAGAACCCCACATACAAGGAGGTGACCCGCGGCGGCACCGGGCATTATGAGGCTGTCCAGATCTTCTATGATCCGGCCCGCGTTACGGAGGAGCAGTTGTTACACCTGTTCTTTCGGTCGATCGATCCGACAGATGCAGGCGGCCAGTTTTGTGACCGCGGCGCAAGCTACCGCACCGCGATCTTTGCCCAGGACGGCGCAAGCCGGCAGGCGGCAGAGGCAGCAAAAGCCGAAGCGGCAAAGGCTTTGGGCCGGAGCATCGTAACTCCCATCCTGAATGTCGGACCCTTTTACAAAGCCGAGGACTACCACCAGGACTATTATAAGGGCACGAAACTGGTGATCACCCGCGCCGGGCCCAAGAAGCAATCGTCAGCCTACAAATTCTACAGGGAAGGCTGTAACCGCGACCAGCGCATTCGGCAGCTTTGGGGATCGGCCGCACCGTTCGTAGGGAGCTAGGCTAGGAACGCCTCGACCTCTGCCATTGTGGGTATGGCATCGGCCGTTCCCGGACGTGTTACGGAAATGGCCGCGGCGGCGGCGGCGCGACGCAATGCTAACTGTGGGCTTGAACCCCTCGACAGTTCTGCAATCACGTATCCGGTGAACGTGTCGCCCGCCCCGGTCGTATCGACCGCTGTTACCGGAAAGGCCGGTATTGAAGTTGTCTGCATCAGACGCGTATCGTGCCAATCTGCCCCCCGGATGCCCTTGGTTACGAGAACGTTTGCCACCGGCAGGTTCAGTAACTGGATGCCCAACGCCTTCGTCAGTTGTCCGGCTTCGAGCTCATTCATGATCAGCAGGTTCAGGTAAGGCAACAGTTCGGTCACCGCATCGGCATCGAACGGTGCCGCCGAGTAAGCGACGATCATACCCTTCTCTGCAGCGATCTTGGCAGTTTCCGCCTGATGCGAGGTCTCGTTCTGCATCAAAAGCCAGTCGCCCCGTTGACTCTCTGACAAGACCCGCGTGATCATCTCCAAGTTCTGATCCTGATTGGCACCCGGAAAGATCACAATCTGATTCTCGGCCCGGCTATCGACCATCACGATGGCATGCGCTGTGGGGTGCTGGCTCTGGTGAATATGCCGGATATCGATTCCCACCGTGGCCATTCGATCAATGAGCCATTGGCCGTCATGGCCAACGGCCCCGATATGGCACACATCGGCACCGGCTTGGGCCATCGCCACAGATTGGTTCGCGCCTTTTCCACCCAAACCGGAACTTATCGAGGTCGCGGCCAATGTTTCGCCCGGCGCGGGCAGACGTGGGACCTTGTAGAAATAATCCGCGTTGATCGACCCCAGGTTATAGATCATTGGCCATCAACCAACCTTGCAAGCCGCCAGCACGGCCATGTTAAGGATGTCGCTGGCCGTGGATGCGGACGAACATATCTGGATCGACTTATCGATGCCCGAGAGAATCGGACCGATAACCGTGGCACCGGCCATTTCCTGCATTAGCTTGGTTGAGATGGAAGCAGAATGCCGAGCCGGAACAACGAGGATGTTCGCAGGACCGGTGAGGCGCTGAAATGGGTAGTATTCCTGCGCGGCCATGTTGAGGGCGACATCCACGGTCATTTCCCCCTCGAACTCGAAGTCCACCCCTCGCGATTCCAGAACCTTGGGCGCACGGTGCATCTTTTCCGCGCGCTCCGACCGCGGATAGCCAAAGGTGGAGAAGGATACGAACGCAACACGAGGTTCAATCCCGAGATTGCGGGCAACGTGCGCGCCGCGCTCAGCGATAGTGGCAAGATCTTCCTCGTCTGGCCATTCATGAACCAGGGTGTCGGTGATCATCACGATCCGGCCCTTGTGCAACAGCGCGGTAACGCCAACAGCCCCATGTTCCGCTCCAGCGTCGAACACATGGTTTATGCGGTCGAGGACATGGGCTGATTTGCGGGTGGCCCCTGTCACCAACCCGTCACCGTGCCCATGTGCCAGCATCAGGGCAGAGAACACGTGCCGGTCACGGGCAGCCAGTCGGTGAATATCCTGCTGGTCGAACCCGCGACGCTGAAGTTTTCCGTAGAGGAAGGATTTGTATTCGTCGAGATACTCGGTCTTCGCAGCGTTCGTAATCTCGATTTCGGATATCGCATCCCCAAGCCCTGCGGCATCCAGCTTGTGCTGAACGTCGTCCTCCCGTCCCACGACGATGGCGTGGCCGAACCCGGAGCGCGTATATTGCACTGCAGCCCGCAGGACCCGCGGGTCATCCCCCTCTGCAAAGATCATCCGCGCCTGGGCATTGCGCGCCCGCGCGTTGATCGACCGCATGATCGAGGCGGTGGGGTCCAGCCTCGATTTCAATGCCTGCTCATAGGCATCCATGTCGACGATCGGCCGGCGCGCCGCGCTGGTATCCATGCAGGCCCGCGCGACAGCCGGCGGAATTGTGTGGATCAGCCGCGGATCGAACGGCGTCGGAATGATGTAATCCCGACCGAACGACAGCTTCCGGCCATAAGCTATGGCGACCTCATCGGGCACATCCTCTCGCGCAAGCCGGGCCAGCGCGTGGGCACATGCAATCTTCATCTCGTCGTTGATCGCCCGGGCATGTACATCTAGCGCCCCACGAAACAGATAGGGAAAGCCCAAAACGTTGTTGACCTGGTTTGGATAGTCCGACCGCCCTGTGGCCACGATCGCGTCCTGACGCACCTCATGCGCATCCTCCGGCGTGATCTCGGGATCGGGGTTGGCCATGGCAAAGATCACGGGATCGGGGGCCATCGACTTGACCATGTCTTGCGTTACGGCGCCCTTCACCGAGACACCGAGGAAGACGTCGGCATCCTTCATGGCTTCTTCCAGTGTCCGCAGTTCGGTATCCACGGCATGCGCCGATTTCCACTGGTTCATGCCCTCCTGTCGGCCTTGATAGATGACACCTTTCGTATCACACGCGATGCAATTCTCGTGTCGCGCGCCCATGGCCTTGAGCAATTCGATACAGGCAATCCCGGCGGCACCGGCGCCATTGAGAACGATGCGGCACTCCTCGATCTTCTTGCCAGAAAGGTACAGCGCGTTAATCAGCCCCGCCGCACAGATGACGGCCGTGCCGTGTTGATCGTCGTGAAAAACGGGAATGTCCATCTGCTCCTTGAGCGTCTGCTCAATGATGAAACATTCAGGTGCCTTGATATCTTCGAGGTTGATTCCACCAAAGGTCGGACCCATCAGCCTGACCGCCTTGATGAAATCCTCGGGCTCTTCCGTATCGAGCTCGATGTCGATGGAATTTACATCGGCGAACCGCTTGAAGAGAACCGCCTTACCCTCCATCACCGGCTTCGAGCCCAGCGCACCGAGATTGCCAAGGCCCAGCACCGCCGTCCCGTTAGAGATAACCGCAACCAGGTTGCCCTTGTTGGTGTAATCGTAGGCCAGCTCGGGATTCTGCGCGATCTCTTCGCAGGGCACTGCAACACCCGGTGAGTATGCCAGCGACAGGTCGCGCTGCGTCGTCATCGGCACGGTGGCGGTCACTTCGAATTTTCCGGGCGTCGGCTCGAGGTGGAAGGCAAGCGCCTCTTCGCGGGTATACTTGGGTTTCGACATGGCGTTCGCTGTCATTCCTGATTGTGTCGGTTGATCCTTACCGGGGGTTTGCTCCCGGCTCAACAGCGGTGAGAATTGGGTTTCGCTGGTCACTGCCGGTTTGTAAGGTCTGGCAAGGTGAATCCGGGGGGCATAGTGACATCTCAGAAGGCAGCCGTGACGCCGATGATGGCGCAATATCTGGAGATCAAAGCGCAATATCCGAATGCGCTCTTGTTCTACCGGATGGGCGATTTTTATGAACTGTTTTTCGACGATGCGGTCGCCGCTGCCGAGGCTCTGGATATCGCCCTGACGAAGCGCGGAAAGCATCTTGGCGAAGACATCGCTATGTGTGGTGTGCCGGTCCATTCGGCCGAAGGTTATCTGCTGACGCTGATCCGCAAGGGGTTTCGCGTGGCCGTCTGCGAGCAGATGGAAGACCCTGCGGAGGCCAAGAAGCGCGGCTCTAAATCTGTCGTCAGGCGCGACGTCGTGCGATTGGTTACCCCGGGAACGCTGACCGAGGAAAGCCTGCTCGAAGCGCGGCGTCACAATTACCTTTCCAGTTTTTCGCGGGTGCGCGGTGAGAGCGCATTGGCCTGGGTCGACATATCGACCGGCAGCTTTCACGTCATGCCGCTGCCGGAAGTGCGTCTGGGACCAGAACTGGCGAGACTGGCGCCCAGCGAACTGATCCTCTCCGAAGCGGACGAACTGGAGCTGGAGGAATTGACGTCAGAGGCCGGCATTTCGGTCACACCACTGGGCCGATCTGCGTTCGACAGCACCGGTGGGAACGAGCGGCTTTGCACCTTGTTCGGTGTCGAGACCCTGGAAGCGTTCGGAAGCTTCTCGAGGCCGGAGGTTGCCGCGATGGGCGCCTTGGTCGAATACTTGGAAATCACACAGAAGGGCAAGCTGCCCCTCTTGCGGACGCCTAACCGAGAGGCACAGTCGCGCGTTATGCAGATCGACGCCGCGACGCGTCGGAACCTCGAGTTGACCCATGCGCTCTCGGGCGGGCGGGCCGGCTCTTTGCTCGCAGCGGTCGATCGAACGGTCACCGCTGGCGGAGGAAGGTTGATGGAAAGGCGGCTTTCGTCTCCCTCTCGGGTTCTGGATGTCGTTCAGGAACGTCAGGATGCGGTGGCATTCGCCGTAGAGAATTCCCGGTTCTGCGATGACCTGCGCGATGCGCTGCGCCGCGTTCCCGATCTCGACCGGGCACTTTCGCGTCTGGGGGTCGACCGGGGCGGACCGCGTGATCTAACGGCGATCCGGAACGGCTTGACCCAGGCGCTGCACATCGCTTCCTTGATGCAGGGGATGGACCTGCCGGACTTGATCGGGCGCTCCGTGGGCGAACTCTCAAGTCATGACGATCTGCTCGCCCTGCTGGACAAGGCACTGGTTGCTGAGCCTCCCCTTCTTGCGCGTGACGGTGGTTTTATTGCCGAGGGATACGATGAAGACCTCGACGAGGCGCGCCGGTTGCGGGATGAGGGCCGCGGTGTGATTGCCGGCATGCAAGCCGACTACATCAAGTTGACCGGTATTCAGAGCCTGAAGATCAAGCACAATAACGTTCTGGGTTATTTCGTCGAAGTAACCGCCACCCATGCCGACAAGATGCTGTCGGCTCCTCTCAACGAGACCTTCAAGCATCGCCAGACCACAGCCAATCAAGTGCGTTTTACGACCGTTCCGCTCAGCGAGATGGAAACGAAGATCCTGAACGCCGGCGGGCGAGCGCTGGATATCGAAAAGCGGCTCTATGAAAGCCTGAAATCCACCGTTCTGGAGAATTCTCCGACCCTATCCCAGACGTCAGCTGCCCTTTCAGAGCTTGATCTGGCCACCGCCCTCGCCGATTTGGCACGGTCCGAAAACTGGTGCCGTCCGAAGGTGGATGCAAGTCGCGCGCTGCTGATCGAGGGTGGGCGGCATCCCGTCGTTGAACGTGCCCTGCGCGCTCAGGGTGGCGATCCGTTCATCGCCAATGATTGCGTGTTGGGAGAAGACAGCGACATCTGGCTTCTCACCGGGCCCAACATGGCCGGCAAATCCACATTCCTGCGCCAGAACGCCTTGATTGCCGTACTTGCCCAGATGGGAGCTTTCGTGCCTGCCCGATCCGCTCATGTGGGCATGGTGAGCCAGCTCTTCAGCCGGGTTGGCGCATCGGATGATCTTGCCCGCGGCCGCTCGACCTTCATGGTCGAAATGGTGGAAACCGCGGCGATCCTGAACCAGGCCGAAGATCATGCCCTGGTTATTCTAGACGAAATCGGTCGTGGCACGGCCACCTATGATGGTCTTTCCATCGCGTGGGCCACCTTGGAACACTTGCACGAGACCAATCGCTGTCGTGCGCTCTTTGCGACGCACTACCACGAACTCACCAACCTCAGTGAGAAACTGGCCCGGGTCGATAATGCAACGGTTGCCGTGAAAGAACATGAGGGCGACGTCATCTTTTTGCACGAGGTCCGGCGTGGCGCTGCCGACAGGAGCTACGGCGTTCAGGTTGCCAAGCTGGCCGGATTGCCCCAGTCAGTCGTAGAGCGGGCGCGCGTGGTTTTGGACGCGCTTGAGAAAGGTGAGCGCGAAGGCCATGGCAAGCGCGAGGCTTTCATCGACGATCTGCCACTTTTCGCCGCCAGCCCTCCTCCGCAACCAAAGTCCAAGGCAGAGGAATCGATCGCCGAGAAGCGACTTGGCGAGATACTTCCCGACGAACTTACTCCTCGGGAAGCACTCGACCTGATCTATGAATTGAAAGGTCTGTTGAAGGGCTGACCTACCCTTGGAATGATGATACCCCCACCTGCGCCGGACGCAGGATGCGATCGTGCAGCATGAAACCTTGTGCGGAAACCTGAATGATATCGCCCTGCTTGGTGCCAGGAAGCGGCGCCTCGAACATCGCCTCGTGTTGTTGCGGGTCGAACCGGTCACCCACCTGCGGGTCAATCACGCGGATGCCGTGCTTCTCGAACACCTTGATCAGCTCGCGCATGGTCAATTCGATGCCCTCGATCAGAGGGCCAGCCACCTCACGCTGTTCTTCGGTCACCGATTCTACGGCCCGCTTCATGTTGTCGAACACCGGAAGCATATCGCGGGACAGTTTGGACCCGCCGTAATTCTCGGCCTCGGTCCTTTCCTTCGCGGCACGTTTGCGCGCATTCTCCGCGTCGGCCAGCGCGCGCATGAACTTGTCCTGCAGCGCGTCGCGTTCCGCCTTCAGCGTTTCGACCTCGTCCCTCTCGGGGACATCTTCAGCCAAACGGGCTTCTTCCTCGGCTTCTACCTCGGCGATGTCGTCCAGGAACCGGTCTTCTTCACGCTTTGCCATTCTTGCACCTCTAACTTCGGTCCGCGATAAGTTTGCCGACGATCTGAGCCGTGTAGTCGACGATCGGCACGATGCGGCCATAGTTCAAGCGCGTGGGGCCAATCACGCCCACCGCGCCAACAATCTTTCGGTCAGCGTTCATATATGGAGAGACCACCAAAGAGGAACCCGAAAGTGAGAAAAGTTTGTTCTCTGACCCGATAAAAATTCGCACACCCTCGCCCTCGTCGGCAAGTTCGAGGAACTCGGCGATATCCCGCTTCCTTTCGAGGTCATCGAACAATGTTCGAATGCGTTCGAGATCCACTTCCTCGGTCTCCGGATTAAGAAGGTTTGACCGACCCCGAACGATCAACCGCTCATAGTTGTCTGATTCGCCTTCCCAGATGGCAAGCCCGCTTTCGACCAGTTGCCGTGCAAGCTGGTCGATCTCCTGTCGTCTCGACTCGATTTCCTTCGCGATGACGGATTGGATACCCGACAAGGTTTTGCCCTCGACCAGCGCATTCAAAAAGTTCGCGGCCTCTCTCATCGAACTGGGCGTCTGGCCCGGCGGCGGGGTAAAAATCCGGTTCTCTACATGCCCGTCAGCGAAGACCAGCACCACAAGCGCCCGGTCATGTCCGAGACCAACAAATTCAATATGCTTGATAGGCGCCTCATGCTTCGGCGCCAGTACCAGCGATGCGCCATGCGTCACACCCGAAAGCGCCGAGCCGATCCGGTCAAGCGCCGTCCCCACATCGTCGGAATTGCTTCCGAGCGTGGCGTCGATCATCTGTCGATCGGTCGTGTCGAGATCGCCGACTTCCAGCAATCCATCGACGAACATCCGAAGCCCTTCTTGTGTCGGTATCCGGCCCGCCGACACATGGGGACTGTTGAGAAGACCGAGATATTCAAGGTCCTGCATTACATTTCGGATCGTCGCCGCGCTTACCTTCTCGCTCATGTTGCGTGTCAGCGTGCGAGAGCCGATCGGGTCACCCGTAGCAAGATACGTTTCAACGACGCGGCGAAAGACTTCGCGCGAGCGTGCGTTCATCTCTTCGAGAACCTTGCCTGCGTCGTTCATTCCGAAGGACATCCTTCCTAAGTGATCCGTCATTAAAGACGGACAGATGAAAACGTCAATCGGGGTTGCACATAGCGATGGCAGCCATGTATCCCCAACGCACCAAATAACGAGGTATTTGCTATGCGGCCTTCCGGGAGAGACTTAAGTGAGATGCGGCCGGTTTCAATCGAAACCGGAGTCACGAAACATGCGGAAGGCTCCTGCCTGATCAAGATCGGCGACACGCATGTTTTGTGCACTGCGACGATCGAAGATCGCGTGCCACCGTTCATCAAAGGTTCCGGACTTGGATGGGTGACAGCGGAATACGGCATGCTTCCTCGCTCGACGACCAGCAGAATGCGTCGTGAGGCGACGGCGGGCAAGCAGGGCGGTCGTACTGTCGAAATCCAGCGCCTGATTGGCCGCAGTCTCCGTGCCGGCATTGACCGAGTGGCACTCGGCGAAAGACAGATCACCGTTGATTGCGACGTGATCCAGGCCGATGGAGGCACGCGGTGTGCTTCGATTACGGGCGGCTGGGTCGCGCTTCGCCTTGCCGTCCAAAAGCTCCTCAAGATCGGCGACGTGATCAGTGACCCGATGATCGATCCTGTGGCGGCTGTGAGCTGTGGCATTTACGCCGGACAGCCTGTCCTTGATCTCGACTACCCGGAAGACAGTGATGCAGGCGTTGATGGCAACTTTATCATCACCGGTTCCGGCCAGTTGATCGAGGTTCAGATGAGTGCCGAGGGCGCCACGTTCTCCCGGTCGCAGATGGACCAACTGATGGACTTGGCCGAGAAGGGCGTAAAGGAGCTGGTTGACGCGCAGAATGCGGCTGTCAATGCGTAAACTCCAAGGCGATACGCTGCTGGTGGCGACACACAACGCGGGCAAGCTGGAGGAAATCGCGAGTTTGCTGAGACCCTATGGCGTGTCCGTTATCGGCGCCGCCGAGAAGAACCTGCCGGAGCCTGAGGAAACCGAAACCACGTTCGTGGGTAACGCGAGAATCAAGGCCCATGCAGCTGCCAAAGCTACGGGTTTGCCCGCCTTGTCGGATGATAGCGGTATTGAAATCGACGCGCTTGGCGGCAAGCCGGGTGTCTGGACTGCGGATTGGGCCGAGACGGAAAACGGGCGCGATTTCGTGAAGGCCATGACGCGGGCCCACGATGAGCTGGTGCAATCCGGCGTGCCTCAACCTTGGACTGCACGCTTTTGCTGTACGCTTGTGCTTGCCTGGCCCGATGGGCATGACGAAGTTTTTCCGGGTAGGGTCGAAGGGCGCGTCGTATGGCCCATGCGCGGAAACGAGGGGCATGGCTACGATCCGGTTTTCCAGCCGGACGGCTACGATGTCACGTTCGGCGAGATGGACGGCCTGAGAAAAAATCGGATCAGCCATCGCGCCGATGCGTTCGCGAAACTGGTGCAGGGTTGCTTTGACTGAGGACTGGCAGCACGGGGGATTTGGCCTCTACATTCACTGGCCATTCTGCGAAGCAAAGTGCCCGTATTGCGATTTCAATTCTCACGTCGCGAGAACAATCGATCAGGAACGTTGGAAAAAAGCGTATGTGTCCGAGATCGACCGATACGCGAGGCTTCTTCCAAACCGTGTGCTCAACACCGTGTACTTCGGTGGAGGCACGCCCAGCCTGATGGATCCCGGTGTTGTTGCCGAGATTGTCGAAAGAATTCGCCGGAGCTGGCCGACATCCAATGACCTAGAGATTACTCTGGAGGCCAATCCCGGGTCAGTCGAAGCCGGCCGCTTTGCCGCCTATGCCGAAGCTGGTGTATCACGGGTTTCGATGGGCATTCAGGCGTTGAACGACGCCGACCTCCGGCGACTGGGGCGAATTCATTCCGTCGCTGATGCTTATCAAGCTTTTGATATTGCCCGGAAATATTTCGACCGCGTGAGTTTTGACCTGATGTACGCTCGGCAGGATCAAACGGTGACTGCTTGGCGCGCGGAGCTTCAGCAGGCCCTCTCGATGGCTGTTGACCATTTATCCTTGTACCAATTGACGATCGAGCCCGGCACGGCCTTCGGCGACCGGTTCGCCCGTGGCAAACTGCGGGGGTTGCCTGACGAGGACCGCGCCGGTGACATGTATGATGTAACCCAGGACGTGTGCAGTGCGGCCGGCCTCCCTGCATATGAAGTTTCGAACCATGCCGCTCCGGGCGCCGAATCCCGGCATAATCTCGTCTATTGGCGCTACGGAGATTATGCAGGGATTGGTCCGGGAGCACACGGTCGGATCACCGACGATGATCAGCGATACGCAACCGAGGCTTTCTCGCAACCCGGGAAATGGCTGAACGCGATCGAGACCGGGTCGTCCAGTGGAACCGCGGATTCGATCCAAGGACACGATCAAGCCAATGAATACTTGATGATGGGTCTAAGGATCAGCGAGGGCATAGATGCCCGACGCTATAAGGCTATGTCTGGCGGAGACCTGTCAGCCGAAGCGCTGGCGCGGCTGGAGGAAATCGGCATGATCAGGCAGGATAGACACCAAATTCGGGCAACGGAGAGGGGTCGTTTGATCCTGAACGCCGTGATCAAAGAGCTTTTGGCCGATTAGCCCATGCGCATCTTATGGCTCGGCCTGGGATTATTCTGTGTGGCCCTTGGTATGGTAGGTGTCATCCTGCCGCTGTTGCCAACTGTTCCGTTCCTCCTGTTGGCGACTTTCTTTTTTGCGCGATCATCACAACGCCTTCATGGATGGCTACTTGGCCACCCACATTTCGGGCCAGCCATTGTCAACTGGCACGAAAAAGGGGCAATCAGCAGAAAAGCCAAGAAGCTTGCTACTATTTCAGTCGCCCTGGTCTTTTCGATTTCCATCGCCTTGGGCCTACGGCCCTTGCTCTTGGTAACCCAAGGACTTGTGCTTGGTTGCGTCCTGATTTTCCTTTGGACACGACCTAGTGACTGACGCTTAGAATGCGGCAAAGGTCGTCGAGCTGTTCAAGCGTATCGTAGGCGATGACGATCTGACCATTCTCTTTTCCTGCCTTGTGGTCGATAGACACTTTCATCCCCAACCCGGCCGAAAGATCACCTTCCAACGCTTTCGTATCGGCGTCCTTCTCCGAGGTTGATTTTGCCTGACGTTTTGGACGCTCTGAAAAGACGTTGTCCTGTTCGGTTTTGGCGAGCTTCTCAGCCTCTCGCACCGACAAGCCTTTCTTGATGACCTGTTTGGCCAGAGCGACAGGATCCTCAGCCGTTATCAACGTCCGGGCGTGGCCGGCAGACAATTTGCCATCCCGAACATAGTCTTGCACTTCTATTGGAAGCGTGAGGAGACGCACGGAATTAGCGATGTGGCTGCGGCTTTTTCCGAGCGCCGTTGCCAGCCGCTCCTGCGTATGCCCGAACTTTTCCATTAACTGGTTGTATCCGGCAGCTTCCTCCACCGGATTCAAATCGGCCCTCTGGACATTCTCGATGATCGCAACCTCGAGAACTTCAGTGTCGTCAAACTCTCGGACCAAAGCCGGCACTGCATGAAGCTTGGCCATCTGCGCGGCACGCCAGCGGCGTTCACCGGCAACGATTTCAAACTGCCCTTCGGTTTTAGGACTCGGCCGCACGATCAGCGGCTGGATGATCCCCTTTTCACGGATTGAGGCGGCCAAGTCTTCCAGCGCCCCCGGATCAAAGGTTCGGCGGGGCTGATCCGGGTTTGGCGCAATCATTTCAATCGGAATGACCCGGTCGGGCTGCTTGGCATCCTCGGCTACTTCGCCATGGCCTTCATTGACGTCCGCCATCAAGGCCGACAGGCCGCGTCCAAGGCCGCGCTTGGGTTTCTTATCTGCCATCCCTGCCTCTCATTGTCTTCAGGCCGCCACAGGGGCGTGATTTCGCAACATCTCCGCGGCCAACTCACGATAGGCCTGCGCACCCTTTGACGCCGTATCATACCGCAAAACCGGCACCGAGTAAGACGGAGCTTCGCTGACACGTACATTCCGCGGAATCATGGTTTTGAACACAAGATCTCCAAGGTTTTCGCGAGCGTCTTCTTCAACTTGCGCCGACAGGTTGTTGCGCATGTCATACATTGTCAGCACGATCCCTTCTATCCGCAGGTTCGGGTTAGCTGACTGACGCACTTCCCGAACGGTCAGCATCAACTGCGACAGGCCTTCCAATGCGAAGAACTCGGATTGCAACGGAACCAGCACGGAATGGGCCGCGACCATGGCGTTGACGGTCAAAAGGTTGAGCGATGGCGGGCAATCGATCAATATGTAGTCGAGGTTGAACTGGTCGATCGCCGGCTGGCGCAGGGCGTCATGAAGCAGAAAGCTCCGCTTTTCATTGGAAATGAGCTCGATGTCGGCAGAGCTCAGGTCGACGGTTGCCGGAATGATTTGCAAGTTGGCCTCTCCGGTCTCAAGAACAACTTCCTCGAGGTCGACCTCGTCGAGAAGGAGATCATAAGCCGTGTAAGTCCGGGCATCCGGCTCGATTCCCAGCCCCGTAGAGGCGTTGCCCTGTGGATCCAGATCAACGATCAGAACCCGGTTCCCCGATTCTGCCAAGGCGGCGCCAAGGTTAATCGTGGTCGTGGTTTTGCCCACGCCCCCTTTTTGGTTGGCAACTGCAATGATTCTTGCGGCTTTGGGCCGGGTCGGGTCAGACACGGGAAACTCCTGCGATGCTCAGAATAACGGGGCCTTCCTCGGTTTGACTAGTAGCAACCTGATACTCGAACTTCCACGTCTGTTGCGCTTCGGCGAGCTCTTTTTTCCAAGTTTCCCCTTTTGGGAATAGCGCGATGCCGTTCATACGAATATGTCGTTCGGCATAGGATATCAGCGTCGTCAGCTTCGCCAACGCCCTTGCGCTCATCACGTCACACTGTAGCGCCGGGAGGCTTTCAATCCTGTGGTTGATGACCGTCGCCGGAGCGCCCGTTTCGCGAATGACGGTCCGAAGAAACGTACACTTCCGTGCGTCGCTTTCGACCAATGTCACCCGCATGGGTGAGCCATGCTCCATTGCTAGGATGGCAATCACCAAACCGGGGAATCCGCCGCCGGAACCCATGTCTGCCCAGTGCTCCACAGGATGGAGCGCCAGACGGTAAAGCTGGGCTGAATCAACGAAATGTCGGCGCCATAGGTCAGTCAGGGTGGACTTTCCCACGAGGTTGATTCGCGGATTCCATTTGTTCAGCAGGTCAGCATAGATCGTGAGCCGCTCCATTGTTTCACGTGAAACATCGAGCGGCTTGCTGTTTCTCATGCAGACTTCTTTCGCTTGAGTTGGCGCAACCGCGCTAGAATAAGCGTCAGGGCCGCGGGCGTCATCCCGTCAATCCGCGCAGCTTGTGCGAGGTTTCCAGGTTTTGCCGACGAGAGCTTAGCTTGAAGCTCATGCGACAGCCCGACAAGCGACATGAAGTCAAAGTCATGCGGGATGGCCTGCGCTTCGTCGCGCTTCAACATCTCAACATCCCGGTTCTGGCGTTCTATGTAATTGGCGTACAGAGCATCTTTCTCGATTTGCGCTCGTGTCTCACCATCGACCGCGCACAGCATTGGATCAAGCTTTACCACGCTAGCAAAGTCTATATCGGGAAACGCGAGAAGCTGGAACCCATTGCGCCGAGACCCGTCTGCATTCACTTTCAAGCCAATGCTCGCAAGATCCTTCGGTGTATAGGTGTTGTCTTCAAGCTGTCGCCGAGCCCGTTCGATCCTGTTCATCTTGCCTTCAAACGCAGCCTTCCTTGCCTCACTCACGCAGCCAATCGACAAGCCGATCGGGGTAAGCCGTTGGTCCGCGTTATCCGCCCGCAGCGATAACCGGAACTCAGCCCGCGACGTAAACATGCGGTACGGTTCTGTAACGCCACGTGTGATCAGGTCGTCGACCATGACCCCGATGTAGCTTTCGGACCGACTGAAGATAACTGGTTCGACTTGCTGCACAAACATCGCCGCGTTAAGGCCGGCCACCAGCCCTTGTGCGGCCGCCTCTTCATAGCCCGTCGTGCCATTGATCTGGCCCGCAAGATAGAGCCCAGGTACCGATTTCACCGCGAGCGTGGAATCCAACGCGCGCGGATCCACATAATCGTACTCGATCGCATATCCAGGTTGGAGAATCCGTGCCGCCTCAAGGCCTTGAATGGAATGCACATACTCGTCCTGGACATCCACTGGCAGGGAGGTCGATATTCCATTTGGATAAATCACACTATCTGAAAGACTTTCGGGCTCTAGGAAAATCTGATGTGAGCTTTTGTCGGCAAAGCGCACGACCTTGTCCTCGATTGACGGACAGTAACGCGGGCCAATCCCATCAATGTGACCGCCATACATAGCCGACCGGTCAAGATTATTGCGGATAACTTCGTGCGTGCGCTCGTTGGTATGCGTAATACCGCAATTGATCTGTCGGGCAGATGGACCTTTCGACATGAATGAAAACATAACTGGCTGATCATCGCCCGGCTGCTCGTCGAGAGCATCCCAGTCTATCGTGCGCCCATCCAGCCTCGGTGGTGTTCCCGTCTTCAAACGCCCAAGGTCAAGGTCGAAGGAGTCGATCCGTTCTGCAAGCTTAATGGAAGGCTTGTCGCCCATCCTCCCACCTGGACGAGATTCGTCGCCGATATGAATCACACCGCGCAGGAAAGTTCCGGTGGTCAGAATAACCGCGTTTGCCCTGACCTCACTGCCATCAGCAAGTCTGACACCAGATACAGCATCTCCATGCATAATGAAGTCCGCCGCTTCTCCCTCTATGATTCGGAGATCCTGTACCGCTGTCATCTCCGCGAGCATCTGTTCGCGATAGATCTTCCGGTCTGCTTGGGCGCGAGGACCTTGGACAGCCGGCCCTTTCCGTCGGTTTAGCAGGCGGAACTGAATCCCCGCCTTATCGGCGACCCGACCCATTACACCATCCATCGCGTCGATCTCGCGTACAAGATGGCCCTTTCCCAAGCCTCCGATAGCAGGATTGCAGGACATGACACCGATCCCGTCTCGGGACAACGTAATCAGCGCCGTACGTACACCCATACGTGCGGCCGCATGTGCAGCGTCCGAACCGGCATGCCCGCCGCCAATAACGATCACATCAAAATGTTTCACGTGAAACACTCCTCACTTCCCGATGCAAAAGCTCGCGAAAATCTCGTCCAGAACATTCTCGATATCGATGCGTCCTACCAGAGAATCAAGGGCACGAATAGCTGTCCGTAGCTCTTCCGCGGCAAGGTCAGCCGTATCACCGCCACCGGGCAACAGACGAACCGCGGACTCAAGCGCAGCCATGCCTCGCAACATAGAATTCCGATGCCGGTACCGTGTTGCAACGCCACTAACCATTGCCCGGTTCGAAAGAGTTGAAGATATCCTCTCCACCAGTTCGCTCACTCCCTTACCGGTCTTTGCGGATATGGCGCTCTCACTTTGGTTCAAATCAGCCTTGGTCACGCGAACGATGTCGCCTTCCATCGGCTGGATGTCAGGCTCCATGCCAGGTTCGACAAGGAAGACCCTCAGGTCAGCCATCGCCGCACGTTCGCGTGCTCGGTCGATCCCGATTGATTCAACTGCATCGTCTGTCTCCCGAAGACCGGCGGTATCCAACAGTGTCACGGGCAACCCGGCCAGGTCCATGCGTACTTCAATTACATCCCGGGTGGTTCCGGCGTGTTCCGAAGTGATCGCCGCCTCTCTCCCTGCGAGAACATTCAACAACGTAGACTTTCCCACGTTCGGCGCCCCGACGATAGCGACCTCGAAACCAGTGCGGATACGCTCCGCTATCCCTACCCCGGCAATCTCTGTCTGCAATTCCGAGATCACGTCCGCTACGAGCTCCGTCACCTCCGGGGCCACATCGACGGGAACCTCCTCATCGGCGAAATCTATCGTTGCCTCCAGCAACGCAGCCGCCCGGATGAGCTTCCTTCGCCAGCCTTCTGCCTTCTCTCCAAGGTCGCCGGACAGAACCCTCATAGCCTGCCGCCGCTGGGCTTCCGTTTCCGCGTCGATCAGGTCGGCAAGGCCCTCCACCTGTGCAAGATCAAGCCTACCGTTTTCTAGCGCCCGGCGCGTGAATTCACCTTGGTCCGCCGCTCTCAAGCCCTCGAAACTTCCCAGTTCCTCCAGCAAAGCGGCGGTTATTGCGCTACTTCCATGCACCTGAAATTCTGCTGATGGCTCACCGGTAAAGCTGTGGCCCTCTCCGAATGTCAGGACAACCGCTTCGTCAAGCTGACGCCCTTCCCTGTCCTTGAGTACGCGGAGGGACGCTATCCGCAAAGCCGGCACATCTCCGCACAGTGCTCGCACGGCGTCATGAGCTGTTGGCCCCGACACGCGGACAATGGCGACTCCGGCTTTCCCCGGCGCCGTCGAAACTGCGAATATCGTGTCCATGAGTACCCTCCGAAGAGGCTCCCGGTCAGGTGTTCATCGAGTCGAAGAATTCCGAGTTTGTCTTCGTCTGCTTGAGCTTGCTCAACAGGAACTCGATCGCATCGGTCGTTCCCATCGGGTTGAGGATCCGACGTAACACAAAGGTTTTCTGCAGGTCGCCCTTGTCGATGAGAAGGTCTTCCTTCCGAGTGCCTGATTTGAGGATGTCGATGGCGGGGAACACACGCTTATCCGCGATCTTGCGATCAAGCACGAGTTCCGAGTTACCGGTGCCCTTGAACTCTTCAAAGATCACCTCATCCATCCGGCTACCGGTGTCGACCAACGCGGTCGACACGATCGTCAGAGATCCGCCCTCTTCGATATTCCGCGCTGCACCGAAAAAGCGCTTCGGTCGTTGCAGCGCATTCGCATCGACACCACCCGTCAGAACCTTGCCGGAAGAAGGAACAACCGTGTTATACGCCCTACCAAGTCTTGTGATAGAGTCGAGAAGGATAACAACATCTCGCTTATGCTCCACCAACCGCTTGGCCTTCTCGATCACCATTTCCGCCACGGCCACGTGCCGCGCCGCCGGTTCGTCGAAGGTCGATGAAATCACCTCGCCCTTCACCGAACGCTGCATGTCCGTCACCTCTTCCGGCCGTTCGTCGATGAGCAGAACAATCAGGTAACATTCCGGATGATTGCGCTCGATGCTCGCTGCGATGTTTTGCAGGATCACCGTCTTACCCGTCCGAGGCGGTGCCACGATCAGCGACCGCTGCCCCTTCCCGATGGGCGCCACCAGGTCGATCACGCGAGCCGACTTATCCTTGATCGTCGGATCCTCGATTTCCATATTCAGCCGCTCGTCGGGATAGAGCGGCGTCAGGTTGTCAAACGCGATCTTGTGCCGCGCATGCTCGGGATCTTCAAAGTTGATCTGGCTGACATTGGTCAGGGCAAAGTAACGCTCGTTGTCATCGGGCGCCCGGATTTCACCTTCGACCGTATCACCGGTGCGCAGCGAGAATTGGCGGATGGTGTCCGGAGACACGTAGATGTCGTCAGGGCCCGGCAAGTAGTTGGCTTCCGGCGAGCGCAGGAACCCGAACCCGTCCTGCAAGACCTCGAGAACACCATCACCGAAAACCGTCCAGCCTTCATCCGCCCGCTCGCGCAGGATCTGGAACATCATCTCGCCCTTGCGCATCGTCGAGGCATTCTCGATCTCGAGTTCCTCGGCCATGGCGAGCAAGTCTGCCGCAGTCTGCGCTTTCAGATCGGACAGGTTCAAACGGTCTTGGGACATGGGAAGACACCTTTTGGTTTGGCGCAGAACGTGCGCGGCAACCAATTTCATTCATGGAAAACCAGCGTCCCGGACGGGAGCCTGCCGGCGGATATAAGGAGCCACGCCCCATATGTCAACGAGAGTCAGAAACGAACCACCACGGCTAAAACGATGAACACCATCAGGAAGGTCGGAACCTCGTTCATCAACCTGTATTGTCGACCGGTCAGCGTGTTTCGACCAGCCGCCAGATCCTTCCTCCTGCGACCAAGCCAGTGGTGGAACCATGTCATCGCAAGGACACCCGCCGCCTTGACCCAGGGCCAGACCAATCCCCAATCGACGAGCCCCGGCGTAAAGACGAGACAAAGGCCAAAAACCCATGTAGCAATCATTGCCGGGTTCATGATCACACGTAGAAGCTTTGCTTCCATCATTTCAAAGACGGGATCATCCCCATCCTTCTGCTCGACGTGATGAACGAAAAGCCTGGGAAGGTAGAATATTCCTGCCATCCAGGAGATCACGGCGATGATGTGAAACGCCTTGGTCCACGGATAGGCAAGCGACAGTAGGTCGGTCATGATGTGCCCCGGTTTTGTCTATCCTCCTAATAATAATTAAATAGAGAAGAAAGAATGATGTGTTTGTAGGCAGGCCAAAATCTGTGGATTAAAGTTCTCTCAACAGAGCTATGAACAGTTTCTAAGTTTGTGGGAAAACCTGTAGAAGAACGAGTGAAAGACCGCCGGCCACGTGAAATAAATTAATATTTTTCAATGCATTGTGATGTCATTTCTTCGGAAGCAACCTGTGGACGAAATGCCGGTTGAATCTTCGGTAAGACGCGTTTGAGCGGCACCGAGCTTATCCTTGCCCACACCCTGATAACCTTGGAAAAACACCACAAGAGAACCGTGAATTCTTGCATGCAGCAAGTCGGCGTGGAAATGTCCGGGTTCAGTCCTCGGTGCATCCAGTAATAATCCCTCGGTTTGTCCACATGTCCCAGAAACTCGTGCTCGCGTCAGCTTCCGAAATTCGCCAGCAGTTGCTTCGCAATGCCGGCGTGTCGTTTGACGTACAGCCCGCCCGGGTCGACGAAGTTTCTCTTCGAGATGCAATGCAGGCCGAACAAGCCCCGCCCCGGGATATTGCAGACGCCCTTGCCGAAATGAAGGCGCGAAAGGTAGCGGCGCGTGCCGGTGACGCCCTGGTGCTGGGATGCGATCAGGTGCTGGCTCATCGAGGCAGGATACTTGGCAAACCTGATAGCCCTGATGAAGCAGAAGAACAGCTGCAAAGCTTGCGCGGCGATACGCATCAGCTTCTGTCGGCCGCAGTAATCTACGACGACGGCGCACCAGTATGGCGGCATGTGGGCGTGGTTCGGCTGACAATGAAATCCTTCTCAGACGAATACCTCGCGGCGTATCTCCAACGCAACTGGCACAGCATCCGTCACTCGGTCGGGGGATATAAGCTTGAAGAAGAAGGCGTCAGGTTGTTTTCTCAGGTTCAGGGCGATTATTTCTGCGTCCTAGGATTGCCATTATTGGAACTCTTGGCGTTTCTCGGTTTGCGTGGGGTAATAGAGACATGAGTGAAACAAAGATTCCGCTCGCCGCGGTGATCGGTTCACCTGTGGCGCATTCCAAGTCGCCTCAACTTCATAACCACTGGCTCAAGGTCAATGGTCTGCCGGGGTTCTACATCCCGATGGAGGTGAAAACCGAAGACCTAGAAAGCGTGCTGCGCTCGTTGCCCAAAATGGGCTTCGTCGGGGTGAACATTACCGTGCCCCACAAGGAAAAGGTGCTCGAGATCGCAGATCTGATCACCGACAGGGCCACGCTGATCGGCGCCGCAAACACCCTTATTTTCCGGCCGGACGGCAAGATCCATGCCGACAACACCGATGGCCACGGGTTTATCAGCAACATCCGCCAGAATGCGCCCGACTGGGATCCAACGGCGGGTCCCGCGGCCGTCCTCGGCGCGGGGGGCGCGGCCCGCGCCGTGATCACCTCCTTACTGGAAGCCGGTGTTCCCGAGATTCTGATTTCAAACCGAACGAAAGTACGCGCCGAGGCGCTGCGGGCCGATTTCGGAAAACGGCTCCAGGTCGTTGATTGGGTCCAGGCTGGTAACATGCTCGAGGACGCGCTGACCGTGGTGAATACCACATCATTGGGTATGATCGGCAAGCCGCCTCTGCGCGTTCCTCTGGACGGCCTTCAGCGCGGCGCTGTCGTCAACGATCTCGTCTATGCCCCGCTGAAAACGAGGTTTCTTGCCGAAGCCGAACAACTTGGCTGTCACATCGTTGACGGTCTCGGAATGCTGTTGCACCAGGCCGCACCGGGTTTCGAGCGCTGGTTCGGGGTCCGCCCTGAAGTCGATAGCGCAACCCGGGCAGCGGCGCTTCGATGATCTTTCGGCTCGGGCTGACAGGCTCTATCGGCATGGGCAAATCGACAACGGCCCGTTTGTTCGCCGAGGAAGGCTGCGCAGTGTGGGATGCCGACGCGGCTGTGCACCGGCTTTATGGCGTGGGCGGCGGTGCCGTGGCTCCTTTGTCAAACGCTTTCCCGGACGTTATCGAAAACGGCGCCGTATCCCGTCCGCGGCTCAAGGACATCCTTGCCGAGGATCCGGCCGCCCTCGCCCGTATCGAAGCCATCGTTCATCCGCTGGTCGGATCGGATCGCACGACCTTCCTCAAGACGGCCGAAGCTGACATAGCCGTACTCGATATCCCTCTGCTCTTCGAAACTGGCGGCGAAAGCGCGATGGATGCCGTGATCTGCGTAACGGCCCCGCCCGATGTTCAGCGGGCGCGCGTCCTTGAGCGCGGCACGATGACCGAAGCGCAGTTCGAAGCTATTCTTGCCAAGCAATTGCCGGATGCGGAAAAACGACGAAGGTCCGACTACGTCATCGTGACAGACTCCCTTGAGCATGCCCGCGAACAGGTTCAGGATGTGGTGCAAGAGATAAGAAACAGGCTGGCAAATGCGTGAGATCGTCCTTGATACGGAAACCACCGGGTTCAACCCCGACGAAGGTGATCGCATCGTCGAGATCGGGGCCGTTGAACTCTACAATCACATGCCCACCGGGCGGACCTATCACCAGTATATAAACCCCGAACGCTCCATGCCGCAGGAGGCTTTCCAGGTACACGGGCTTGGTGATGATTTCCTGCGCGACAAACCGGTTTTCGCGAAGATCGCCGAGGATTTCGTGACTTTCGTATCCGACGCCAAGCTGGTCATCCATAACGCTGCGTTCGACATGAAGTTCATCAATGCAGAACTGAAATGGGTCAAGTTGCCAGCGATCCCTTGGGAGCAGGCGATTGATACGCTCGATATCGCCCGGCGAAAATTCCCGGGCTCTCCGGCCAGCCTTGATGCCCTGTGCCGACGGTTCGGCATAGACAATTCGTCGCGTACCCTACACGGAGCGTTGCTCGACTCGGAAATTCTGGCCGAAGTCTATCTGGAACTGATTGGCGGGCGGCAGCCGGATTTCGGGCTCACCGCTGGCGAAACCACCACGTCCGAGCAACTCAGCGACACCATCGGCAGCTGGCGGCCGCATCCACGTCCCACACCCCTGCCCTCTCGGCTGACCGAGGCAGAAGCCGCCGCCCATGCGGCCTTTGTCGAGGCCATGGGCGACGCGGCTATGTGGAAACGGACCGTTTAGGCGTCAGGCGTTTCAGGCTGGCCCGACACCGATTGCCGGCGGGCAATCTCGTTCCGGTACAGCTGCACCCAATCGATGTTCTCGAGGTTCAGCGGCGGGAACCCTCCGTCTCGGGTGACATCGCTGACGATCCGGCGCAGGAACGGGAACGTCATCCTCGGGCATTCGATGAGCAGGAAAGGATGAAGCTGTTCGTCCGGCACCCCCTCGATATGGAAGACGCCCACATACTCAAGCTCCAGCAGGAAAAGGTGCTGTTCAGTGCCCTTGTTCTTGGAGCCGACGCGCAGTTTCGTAATAACTTCATACGTGTCGGGGTTCTGCCGTTTCTTCGCATCGAGGTTTACCGAAACTTCGATATCGGGCGTCACTTCGCCACCCGAACCCTGCTGCGCAAGGATATTCTCGAATGACATATCGCGCACGAACTGGGTCGCGATGTTCATCTTGACCTGTGGCGGCTGCTGGGGCTGTTGCGGCTGCGCGCCGCCGTTTTCCTGTTCGGCCATGGAGCTCTCCAAAAAGCGGACTTAAATCGAGAGTTGCCTTAGCAGGAAGGCAAACAGGCCTCAATGCCTAGTCCAGCCTGATGACCCCTGTGCCGGGCGGTCGCTTCGGTCAAGGTCTTCGTACTCGCCGTCGATCACGTCCGGTCCTTGCGGATGTCGATGCGGTGGTTGCCGACGCGGGCTCTCTGGCCCCATCTCGAACCGCTCGACTCGTACCCGTTTGCTCAGATAATTGAAGGCGGCATGGCGCACTGGCGGCATCAGCAGCGCGAAACCGACGGCGTCGGTGAAAAACCCGGGCGTCAGAAGCAAGGCGCCGGCAAACAAGATCATCGCGCCGTGCGCCAACGGTTCGGTCGGGTCATTCAAACGCGAAAACGACGATCGCACCTGACCCAGTGCCATCGCGCCCTGGGTACGCACGAGCCACGTGCCGATGATCGCTGTAAGCACCACGATCCCCAACGTCGGCCACAAACCGATCGCGCCGCCCACCTGAATGAACAGGGCGATCTCGATCAGTGGCACCGAAAGGAACGCAAGGAACAACC
The DNA here is from genome assembly GCA_040220035.1 of Roseovarius sp. GTDB lineage: Bacteria > Pseudomonadota > Alphaproteobacteria > Rhodobacterales > Rhodobacteraceae > Roseovarius. Next base: position 47,072 of record JAVJTX010000066.1, read on the forward strand.
ACATTGCAAAAACCTCGTATCCGGGCCCACCCTGTACGGTGGACTTGCCTGCATCAGTCACCTACATAGGTTTGAAGACCATGTGTTACCATGCCCCGCATGTGAAGAGGTACCTATGAATTCCCCGCTACTGCAGCTTTTGGTGCTGGCAGGTATTGCCATATTCCTGATCCTGCGCCTGAAAAGCGTTCTCGGCACACGGGACGGGTTCGAGGGTCCGCCGCGCCGCGGTGCGCCCGAGCCCGCCAAGAATGACCGACGTCAGGAGTTCGAGGTGATCGAAGGCGGTCCGGATCATGACATTACCGATCACGTCCCGGAAGATTCCGACGCGGCCGCTGCGCTGGCGGAAATGAAGCGCGTCGAGCCATCCTTTACGGTGACCGATTTCCTCGGGGGATCGCGCGGCGCGTATGAGTGGATTCTGATGGCCTTCGAGAACGGCAATCTCGATCAGGTTGCCCCCTTCCTTGCCGAAGATGTCTACGAGGCCTTTGCGCAGGTCGTGGATTCCCGGCAGGAACAAGGCCTTACCGTCGACGCCGAGTTCGTGGGCGTTCGGGGCACGACCTTGTCCGACGCCAAGTTCGACAACACCTCTAACCGCGCCGAGGTGACGGTAAAGTTCATTGGCGAGCTGATTTCGGTGGTGAAAGACCAGAATGGCGAAATTGTCGAAGGCAAGCCGGGCCAATCCAAACGTCAAAAGGACACTTGGACGTTCGAGCGGGTCATGGGGTCGGGCGATCCCAACTGGCGGCTTGTTGCGACGGGCGAATGATCCGGCGGTTGTGGGCCGCCCTCTGTGTCTGGATGTTGGCGGCCGCGACCGCCGCCTCAGAGGACGTGACCCACAAGATACTCGAGTTCGACGATCTGGAAGGCTGGAATTTCGACGCCCATAACCGGGCGCTCGAGGCCTTTCTCGTCACCTGCCCCGATCTGCGCGACCCGGATTGGCGTTCTCTCTGCGCGCTGGCCCAGCAGGAACCGGACGCGAAAACCTTCTTCGAACTATTCTTTCGGCCCATGCTGATAGAGAACGGCAGCAGGGCGCTTTTCACCGGATATTTCGAACCGGAACTCGACGGCGCCCAGTCTCCCAGCGCACAGTATCGCTATCCTGTCTACCGGGAACCGGAGGCGGCCAAGGTCAACAATCCTTGGCTCACCCGGCGTGAGATCGAAACCGGTGATTTCATGCGGGGCAAGGGGTACGAGATTGCATGGGTCGACGATCCGGTCGAACTGTTCTTTCTGCAAATTCAGGGTTCAGGGCGCATTCGCCTACCGGATGGCCGCCGGATCAGGGTGGGGTATGGCGGCGCCAACGGTCATCCCTATCGGTCGATCGGTGTGGAACTTGTGCGCCGGGGTATCTTCAAGGCGCATCAGGTTTCGGCTGAGGTGATAAAGAACTGGGTCAGGCGCAACCCCCAGGCGGGGCGCGAGCTTTTATTCCACAATCCGTCTTACGTGTTCTTCCGCCGTGTCGACCAGGTGCCGCCCGAAGACGGGCCGCTCGGTGCGATGAACCGCTCCGTCACCGCGAAGCGGACGATCGCGGTCGATCCGGCCTTTACGCCGCTGGGCGCACCAGTCTGGGTTGAGAAAAAGGGAGCCGACCCGTTCAATCGTCTCATGATCGCACAGGATACCGGGTCTGCCATCAAGGGGCCGCAGCGGGCGGACGTGTTCTTTGGTACAGGCGACGCCGCTGGTCGGGCCGCCGGGATGCTGAAGGATCCCGGTCGTATGGTGGTCCTGCTCCCGATCCAAAGGGCCTTTGCCACGGCGACGGAGCCGTATCAGTGAGTCGGCGGAAACTGCGGCCGGACGAGCTTGAGCTCTGGAGCAGGGTGGCGAAGACGACGGAGCGGATGCATCCGGCCAAACCTGCCAAAGCCAAGCAGGATCTGCCTTTTCGTGAGGACAAGAAAAGCCCGGATACACCCCGCCGTGAGCCGATCGAACGGTTTGAAATCGGTCAGAAAGCCAACGGTAAGGCCGCACGCCACGATGTCCTTCCCGGCCTGCCCGAACAGATTGCCGCCACACCGGTTCAGATGGACCGAAAGGCCTATGACCGGCTGAAGCGCGGCAAGCTCAAGCCGGAAGGCCGGATCGACCTGCATGGCATGACGCTCGACCAGGCAGGGCCGGCTCTGCAGTCTTTCATTATGAAATCCTTTGCCCGCGAGCGGCGGCTGGTGCTGGTGATCACCGGCAAGGGGCGGCGATCCCCCGACGACGGACCGATCCCGCAGCGCCCTGGCGTTCTGCGACATACCGTCCCGCATTGGCTGCAGTCGCCGCCGTTGTCGCAGATGGTTCTGCAGATCACCGAAGCCCATATCCGGCACGGCGGGGGCGGGGCGTATTACGTCTATTTACGGCGAAAGCGCTAGCAGCGGGCGGGCGCGGGCGACGCCGATCATCATCATTATGGTCGTGAAAACAAAGTAGATTGCGACGATCATGTATTGCGTCTCGAGACCCAGCCCGAGGTCGATGCCGAGGCCGGTGATGCCGGGGCCGATGGCGGAGCCGAAGACCATGACGGCCGCTGCCATCGCCTTGATCGAGCCGAGGCGGCCGGTGCCGTAGAATTCGGCCCAGAAGGCGTTGGGCAGGGTGGTGTTGAAGCCTGTCGTGAGGCCCATGAACAGAAAGCCGGCCAGTATGGCAAGGGGGGTCTGGGCCATCGCGAAGATCAAGAAAGCCGCGATCATCGGGATCTGCATGAAGGGGATCAGGCGGGGGGTGCCGAACCGGTCGAGACCCCAGCCGGAGGCCATCATGGCAAGGATGCTGACCACGGTGTAGATCGGAAACATGGCAACCAGTTCAACATGTTCGACCGCCTTGATCTCGGCGAAGTGGACCTGGTGAAAAAAGAAGGCGGTGGCGAAGGCGGAGGGCCCGAGAAGCGCCGGGATCATGAACCAGAACAGGAAGTGGGTGATGGTCTGCTGGCGGGTCCAGTGGCGGCCTTCCATGCCGAGGGATTGGTCGGACTGGGCCCATGACTGGGGGGTGCGTTCCTGTCGTAAGAGCAGTAAAACAAGGGGTATGCCGAGCATTGCGATCACCGCCGCCCCGCCCCAGAGCAGACGCCAGTCATAGATCGCCATCAGCGCCACGAAGCCCAGTGGCAAGAGCGCCTCGCCCACCGCGAAGCCCAGCGTGGCCACGGACAGCGCCTTGCCTCGGCTGGCGATGAACCAGCGGGACATGGCGACCACGGCGATATGGCTGGTCATCCCCTGCCCCGTGAAGCGCAGCGCGAAGATGACGAGGATCAGCCCCCACCAGACCGGGTTCAGCGCCATCGAGACGCAGGCAAACCCCAGCAAAACAAGGATGATCGGGGCAAGGACGCGCACCCGGAAATGATCGGTCAGCCCACCCGCCCAGACCATCACCAGCGCCGAGGCGGTGGTGCCTAGCGTGTAGATGCCGCCCCATTGGCCGTGGGAAAGCTCGAAGGTCTCGCGGATATGGCCGGCGAAGATCGAGATGAAGAAGGTCTGGCCGAAGCTGCTGAGGAAGGTCAGCAGAACACCGGCGGTTAGCCATGGGGCGTTGTCGCGGAGGAAGGCGAGAATGGGCATGCCCTTTGGTCGCGCGAAAACAGGTTAAAGGAAAGCGAAATCGCGAGCCGGGGCGAATCAGGGGTTAAAGCCCCGATTAACAAGGAAAAACCAATGTCGGTATCGCGTCGGTATAACGTCGGTATTTTGTCGGTGTTCCGAACGGTGGAGGGCCGGGTTTATGTGGCGTTCGGTGGGGGGTGGCACGAGATGCTGTGATGGGCGCAACAGGGGGTTTGTGGTGCGAGATCCCGGCGGGGCGGTGGGTTGGCACCCACCCTACGATGGCCGGGGTTTTTCCATCACGAGGAAGGTCATCATGCCCAGTGGCGGGATTGTCTTGCGGTCGGTGACGGAGAGGTCGTCGCGCAGGACGGTGTCGATGTGGAAATCGGAATGCCAGCCAAGCACGTTGGCGAAAGGCGCCGAGATACGTTCGAGGAAGGCGAGCGGGCCTTTCTCGCGGACGAAATGGTTGGTGATGACGATCCGGCCGCCGGGCGCGCAGACGCGGGCGATTTCGGCCATGCAGCGCTCGGGTTCGGGGACGACGGAGAGCACGTGCATCGCCGCGACGGTATCGAAGCAGTTGTCGGGGAAGTCGAGGGTGCGGGCATCCATCTGGCGCAACTCCTCGACGTGGGAGAGGCCGCGCGCCTTGACCTTGGCGCGGGCCTTTTCGAGCATCTCGTCGGAATAGTCGATGCCGGTCACCTTGCAGGCCGGGTTGTAATGCGGCAGGGCGAGCCCGGTGCCGACGCCCACCTCGAGCACGCGGCCCGGTCGTTCGCTGATGTATTTCACCGCGCGGCGGCGGCCGGCATTGGTGACCGCGCCAAAGGTGGCATCATAGACGGGGGCCCAGCGGGCATAGGAGTTTTCGACAGCGTTCAGTTCCATGTCAGCGCTTCCTTGTCAGGTGTCTGCGGGAGGCGGAGAGCGCCGCCCAGAGGACTGTGGCGAGGTAGATGCCGCACAGGACGATCATCGTGACCCATTTGAAGATGAAAAAGGCGCTCACCAGAAGGATGAAGCCGGCGGTGAGCAGCACAACATTGCCGCGGGCGACAGGCAGGCCCTTGAACGAGAGCGTGGGGATGCGGCTGACCATCAGCCCGGCGATCAGGAGAAGATAGACGCAGATCGCGAGGTCGGGCAGGATCGGTCGGTTGGTGAAGGCGAAGGCCATGAACATCGGCACCATGGCCAGCGTCGCCCCCGCGGGGGCCGGGATGCCGACGAAGCGGTTGCCGTCCTCGGGCAGGGTTCCGGCGCGGTTGCCGACATTGAACCGGGCGAGCCGGACCACGCAGCAGAGCGCGAAGACCAGCACCACGATCCAGGACAGCACGCGCATTTCCTGCAGCGCCCAGAAATAGACGACCAGTGGCGGGGCAACGCCGAAATTGAGAAAATCGGCCAGAGAGTCGAGCTCGGCCCCAAGTTCGCCATCGCTGCCGAGGATGCGGGCGAGCCGCCCGTCGAGCCCGTCGAGCACCACGGCGACCAGCACCAGCAGGACCGCGGGCCCGTAATGCGCCTCGAAGCCGAGGCGAATAGCGGTGAGCCCGGCGCATATCGCAGCCAGGGTCATCAGGTTGGGCAACATCCTGACGAACAGCGTTTCGCGTAGTGGTTTTCCGTGCCTGTGTGGCATTCAGTACCGAATGTCAGCTTTCGATTGGCGGGCCGGTCTCCGCGATGACGGTTTCGCCGGCGATCATGGTCTGCCCCGGTTGAGCCAGGAGCGTTGCGCCCTCGGGCAGGTAGACGTCGAGCCGGGACCCGAAGCGTATCAGCCCGAAGCGTTCCCCCCCGTTTAACCGATCGCCTTCGGAAATGAAACTCACAATCCGGCGGGCGACGAGGCCGGCGATCTGGACGGTGACGAGATCGCGCCCGTCCTCCATGCGGATGACGAGGCCGTTGCGCTCGTTATCGGCGCTGGCCTTGTCGAGGGAGGCATTGAAGAACTTGCCCGGGCGGTAGGCCATGCGGGTTACGGTGCCGCTGACCGGGGCGCGGTTCACGTGGCAATTGAAGACCGACATGAAGACGGAGACCCGGGTGAGCGGTGTTTCGGGCAGGCCGAGTTCCGCCGGGGGGATGGCCGGTTCGATGAGCGAAACGATGCCGTCGGCTGGGCTGAGGATGGCGTTTGGCCGGTCTGGGGGCACGCGTTCGGGATCGCGGAAGAAGTAGTAGCACCAGATGGTGAGGCCCACGCCCAGCCAGCCCAGCACATCCCAGACGAGAAAGAGGACGAGGGTGATGGCCGCGAAGATCGCCACGAAGCGGCGGCCCTCGGGGTGCATCGGCTTGACGAAGGTGGACAGCATGTTCATGGCCGGACCTTCCGGTTATGGGCGGGAGAGGTCACGGGTCAGAGCACGTAACGCGAGAGGTCGGCGGAGCGCGACAGCTCTCCGAGGTTCGCCTCGACGAAATCCGCATCGACGGTGATGGATTCACCGGCCCTGTCGGGGGCGGTATAGCTGAGCTCCTCGAACACGCGTTCCATCACGGTATAGAGCCGGCGGGCGCCGATATTCTCGACCGACTGGTTCACCTCGGCGGCGATGCGGGCCAGCGCGGCGATGCCGTCTTGGGTGAAGTCGACGGTGACATCCTCGGTGCCCATCAGGGCGGTATACTGGCGGGTGAGGGCGTTGTCGGTCTCGGTCAGGATGCGGACGAAATCCTCCTCGGTCAGGGCGCGAAGCTCGACGCGGATCGGCAGCCGGCCCTGAAGTTCCGGCAGCAGGTCGGAGGGTTTGGCGATGTGGAAGGCGCCCGAGGCGATGAAGAGGATATGGTCGGTCTTGACCGCGCCATGCTTGGTGGAAACGGTGGTGCCCTCGATCAGCGGGAGCAGGTCGCGCTGGACCCCCTCGCGGGAAACGTCGCCGCCGCGCGTGTCGGACTTGGCGCAGACCTTGTCGATCTCGTCGAGGAAGACGATGCCGTTCTGCTCGACCGCCTCGACCGCGGTGCGGTTGACGGCGTCATCGTCGAGCAGCTTGTCGGCTTCCTCTCCGATCAGGATCTCGTAGCTTTCGGACACGGTCATCCGCTTGCGGGTGGTGCGACCGCCGAAGGCCTTGCCGAAGATGTCGCCGAGATTCATCATGCCCATCTGGCTTCCGGGCTGGCCGGGGATGTCCATCGTGCCCATCGGATTGGAATTGTCGGCGATGTCGAGCTCGATCATGGTGTCGTCAAGCTCGCCATTCTTGAGCTTCTTGCGGAACATGTCGCGGGTGGATTCCCGGGCGTCGTCGCCGGCGATGGCGGAGACCACGCGCTCCTCGGCATTGGAATGGGCCTTGGATTTCACGTCTTCGCGCATCCATTCGCGGGTCTGGTTGATGGCGGCGTCGACGAGGTCGCGGATGATCTGTTCGACATCGCGGCCGACATAGCCGACCTCGGTGAACTTGGTGGCCTCGACCTTGATGAAGGGCGCGCGGGCCAGCTTGGCGAGGCGGCGGGAGATCTCCGTCTTGCCGACGCCGGTGGGGCCGATCATCAGGATGTTCTTGGGGTAGACCTCTTCGCGCAGGTCATCGGTGAGCTGCTTGCGGCGCCAGCGGTTGCGCAGGGCCACGGCGGTGGCGCGCTTGGCGTCTTTCTGGCCGATGATGAAACGGTCCAGTTCGGACACGATTTCGCGCGGGGTGAGGTCGGTCATATGGGGCTCCTGTCAGAGGTTGGACGGAACGTAAGCATGGGGGGAGAAAACACAAGCAGGTCTGCCGGGTCACGTCGATGGCGGCAGGCGGTCGAGCGGCAGGAAGGGCATGAGGCGCAGGAGCCGCGCGCGGATCCTTTCCCAGAAGGCGCCGAGGATCAGCAGGACGATGCCGAGCGAAAGCACGGTCGTCGGCGCGCCATCGCCGCCCAGCACGGTGAAGGCGAGCGCCACGGAGTAGCCGATCGCCGCCAACAGGAAGGAACGGCGGTCGATCACGATGGCCACCAGCGCGAAGAAGGCCAGCACCGCCATCAGCAGGATGTTTGAGCCGGCAGTGTCGCGGTCGAGCAGGGTGAGGGCGATGGTATTCACCAGCGCCGGCGCCGCGACGACGTGGAGCCAGAAGCCGTTGGCCGAACGGCGGGTGACGCGGTGCGGGTCGCTCATGTCGAACCACATGGCGACGAGGAAGACGGCGAAGCCGAGTGCCAGCGTGATCATCGCAAAGGGGCCGCCGGCGGAGAGCAGGAACAGGTCGTCGATACTGTCGGGCGTGCCGGCGGAGGTGGCGGCGAGCAGCATGGCCACGGCAAACAGCCCGATGGCGATCATCGCCATGGCGAAGGGCACCCGGAAGCGCAGCCAGAAGACGAAAAGCGCCACGGTGGCCAGAAAGGTGGGCAGCGGCAGGCTGGAATAATCCTCCTGCGCGAGCATGAAGATTTCCGAGAAGCTGGCCGCCAGCCCGCTGACCGCGTTGCCGAAGAACAGGATCGACAGCGCGATGGCGGGCGCGACCATGCGGCGGCGACGGATGAAATATTCCGACAGAAGCCAGAGCACACCGGCGCCGATAGCGGCCATGGTGATGACCTGCGTGCGGTAATTGACGATCTCGGTCAGCATTGTGGCCGCATTCACCGCGATCCAGCCCGAGGCGAGGATCACGAGGCCGACGACGATGAAGATCTCGTTGAAACCCTTGAAGAGCTCGAACGGCTCGTCGCCTGGCGCGAGGTTCTCGCGGGCGCCCCGGCGGCTGTCGGCGAGGCTGGCCAGCGAGGCGGCCTGCGCTTCAGAGACGATTCCAGCCGAAACGCCGGCGCGGAGATCGTCGCGCTCGATCATTTGCCGATGGTTTCCACGGTCAGGTTGCCGTTTGTGTAGACACAGATATCCGACGCGATGGCCATCGCCGCGCGGGCGATCTCCTCGGCGGATTTCTCGCTCTCCATCATGCCACGGGCGGCGGCGAGGGCAAAATTGCCGCCAGAGCCGATGGCGGCGATATCATGCTCGGGTTCCAGCACGTCGCCCGCGCCGGTGATGACATAAAGCTGTGTGCCGTCGGTGACGATGAGCATCGCCTCGAGTTTCTGCAGGTACTTGTCGGTGCGCCAATCCTTGGCCAGCTCGACGCTGGCGCGCTGAAGCTGGCCGGGGGTGGCCTCGAGCTTGGCTTCGAGACGTTCCAGAAGCGAGAAGGCATCGGCCGTGGAGCCCGCGAAACCGGCGACCACGTCATAGCCGCCCGGGCTCAGCCGGCGGACCTTGCGGGCGGTGCCCTTGATGACGGTCTGGCCGAGGCTGACCTGCCCGTCACCGGCGACGACAACCTCGTCGCCTTTGCGCACGGCAATGATCGTGGTGCCGTGCCAGCCGGGGAATTCTTGGGTCATGGGGCCTCCGCTTTGTTCTCGGGGGTATATGGAAGGGGTGGGCGCAGGGTGCAAGGGCGGATCAGCCCAGCAGGTCGCGCGCCACCTGTTCGAAGATCTTCACGCCGGGCGCGATCAGGTCGTCGGGAAAGTCGTAATCGGGGTTGTGCAGCGCGGCATGTGTTTCGCCCGCGCCAAGGAGGAACATCGCGGATTTCGCGGTATGGCCAAAGCGGCCGAAATCCTCGGACGCGCGCCAAGGCTGGCCGGTTGTGTCGTGGGGGATTGCGAGGGTGTCGAGGGCGCGGCGAAGAATGGCGGTGGCCTCGGCGTCGTTCTCGGAATGGAGAAAGACATCTTCGAAGCTATGGGAGGCGGCGAGGCCATGGCGGTCGGCGGTATGGGTGATGAGGGTGAGCGCGTCGTTCACGAGATCATCCATGCCGTCATCCGTCAGGGTGCGGAGGGTGGCGTAAAGCGTGGCCTCCCCGGGCGCGATGCCGAAGGCGGGCTCGCCCATGCGCAGGTGGGTGACGGTGGCGAGTTTGAAATCCGGCTGACCCAGCGTGCCTTGGCCGAGGCCGGTAAGGGCGGGCATGAGGGTGGCGACCGCCGCCATCGGAGAGGTGCCGCTTTCGGGGTTGGAGGCGTGGGCGGATTTGCCGGTGAGGGTCAGATGGAGGCCGCGAGAGGCGCAGTTGACCGGGCCTTCGGCAAGGCCGATGGCACCGAGGGGCAGGCCGGGCATGTTGTGGAGAGAAAAGGCATAATCGGGGCTGATGGGGGCGTATTTCGGATCGGCGATGACCTCGGCCGCGCCGGCGCCGGTTTCCTCGGCCGGTTGAAACAGCAGCACGGCGCGGCCTTGCGCGGGCCGCTGGCGAGAGAGGCGGCGGGCGAGGCCGGAAAGGATGGCCATGTGCCCGTCATGCCCGCAGAGGTGGCCCTTGCCGTCGGTTTCAGAGCGGTAGTCCGACTGTCCGGTCTCGTGGATCGGTAGCGCGTCGAGCTCGCAGCGAAAGAGCACGGTCGGCCCCGGCTCGCCGCCTTCGTAGATCGCCGCGATGCCGTGGCCGCCGAGGCCGGTGATCAGCTCGTCGGGCGCAAAGGCCGAGAGGGCGAAGAGGATGCGCTTGGACGTCGCCGCCTCCTCTCCCGACAGGTCCGGGGTACGGTGCAGGTCGCGCCGAAGGGTGATGAGCTCGGCAATATCGGAATTGGTCAGCGTCATGGCCCATAGAGAACCACCGCTGAGCCTGAAAGAAAAGCCGCCCTGATGTTTCTTCTGGCCGGAAATATCCCGGGGGGAGCCTTGAAACCTGAAGGGTTTCAAGGTGGGGGGCAGCGCCCCCAAACGAAAACGGGCCGCCAGAGGGCGACCCGTACTGTTCAGGTTCCGAAAGGGACCCTCAGATGCTGTCTTCGATCCAGCTTTGCAGCGCGGCCTTGGGGGCGGCGCCGGCGCGGTTCGAAATGACTTCGCCATCCTTGAAGATGAACAGCGCGGGAATGCCGCGGATGCCCAGCTGGGTGGCGGTGTTGGGGTTCGAATCGACGTCGACCTTGGCGATCTTCACCTTGCCGCCCATCTCGGCCGAGATCTCTTCGAGCGCGGGGCCGATCTGTTTACAGGGGCCGCACCATTCGGCCCAGAAATCCACCACGACGGGGATATCGGAGTTCTTCACTTCGGCGTCGAACGTATCGTCAGTTACGGCAACTGTGGGCATTTCAATTCTCCCGGGAAAGAGGTGAGGCTTGGGATCGCAACCTAGGAAGCGGGGCCCGGCGCGTCAAGGTATATGGGTGTTGCGCAGGGCGTCCGTCACAAGATCGTGTGGCAGGGGCATGAGTTGGGCAGTTTTGGTCCAGAGCAGAGCGGTGCCGACTTCACGGTCGGGGTAGAGCTGTTCGAGCGCGTGGGCATAGGCGCCCATCTGGCGGAGCAGGCCATCGGGGCAGGTCTCGGGGGTCGCCGGGACGATTGCGTTGGTCTTGTAGTCGATGGCGGTCACGCGGGTGGGCGTGACGATGAGGCGGTCGATGATGCCGTGGATGCGGGTGCCGTTCAGCGCATCGAGCCGGGCGGTGATCGGGACTTCGAGGAGGGCGTCGGAGGTGAAGATGTCGGCCAGCGCCGGGGCCTTGAGCACGGTGCCGGCGGCAGCGATGAGGCTGGCGAGTTCGTCGCCGGTGGCGGCGTCCTTGCCTTGCGAGAGGAGGCGGGCCGAGAGGTCGGGCCAGCGGTCTTCGGGTGTGCCGGCGAGGGTTTCGAGGAGCAGGTGGATCTGGCGGCCGCGACGTTTGGCGGTGTCGTCGTCGAGCCCGGCCTCGCCCGGAAGGGCCTTGGCGCCGCCGAGATCGGTGGAGGGGCTGAGCGGTGGCGGGGGGAGGTGCGGTTCGGGCGCGATGTGGGTGAAATGGGGTGGAACAGAGACTGTTTCAGGCGCATCGCGTGTTTCGGTCCCGGTGGTCGAGGCGGGCCATTCGCCAACCTGGTAGCGGAGGCCCTGACCCTGATCGGTGATCAGCGGCACGGCGTCGGCGTATTCGAGCCCGGTGCGGACCTTGTCGTGCCAGCTCAGCCCGTCGGTTCCCAGCGTACCGGCGGCGGCGACGATCAGCCATTGCTCGGCCCGGGTCATGGCGACGTAGAGGAGGCGGTCGCGCTCGGCCTGCTGGGCGATTTTTGCGTCGTCATCGGCGATGCGCTGGGCCGGCGGGGCGTCGGTGGCGCCCATGCGCCAGACCAGCGTGCCGCCGGTGGGCGCGGTCTGGTCGCGCAGGCGGAGCTGCCACTGGTTGGTGTCGGGCAGGATCACCACGGGGGATTCGAGCCCCTTGGCGCCGTGGACGGTCATCACCCGGATGCGGTTGCCGGCATTGTCCATCTGGCGCTTGATCTCGAGGTCGTCGGCTTCCATCCAGACGAGGAAGCCCGTCAGGCTGTCGACCGCGTTGCGTTCATAGGCGAGCGCCTGGCTGAGCAGCGCGTCGATGCCGTCTTCGGCTTCCTGCCCCAGCCGGGCGAGGAGATTGCGGCGGCCATTATGCCGGATGAGGATGCGTTCGATGATCTCGTAGGGGCGGAGGTAGTCGGCCTGACGGCGCAGATCGTCGAGGATGGCCATGGTTTCGGGGAAATCCGCGATGCGGTTGCGGAGGGCGGCCCAGAGGTATTTTTCGACCCTGTTATGGGCCAAATCGTACAATTGCGCCTCGGACCAGCCGAAGAGGGGAGAGCGCAGGGCGGTGGCGAGCGCGAGGTCATCCTCGGGCGTGGAAAGGAAGGACAGAAGCGCGCCGAGATCCTTTACCGCGAGTTCGGCGCCGACCTTGAGGCGGTCGGCCCCGGCAACGGGGAGACCCAGCGCCTTGCATTCTCGGATGACGTCGTGGAACAGGTCGGAGCGGCGGCGGACGAGGATGAGAATATCGCCGGCCTCGATGGGTCGGGCGGTTTCGCCAGTCTGGTCGGGCAGCGGCGTGCCGATCATGGCCTTGATCGACTGCGCGAGCGTCTTGGCCAGCACGCGGGCCGGATCGTCGGGGGCCTTGATGTCGACCGGGTCGAACCACTCGGGGTCTTCGGGCTTTTCTGGCGCCTCGATCAGCGGCCAGAGATCGACCCGGCCGGGCATTTGCTGTTTGAAGGCCTTGTGGGGTGTTTCGGGGCTAAATCCGCTGGATTCGTGACTGATAAAGGTCTTGTCGACGATGTCGAGAATGGCGCGGGAGGAGCGGAAGGAGAACTCCATCTCCATGTCCTGAAGCGGGGTGGCGTTGTTTGAAAGGCGGGCGGCGAACTCGGATTTCATCCGGTCGAATTCGCGGGGGTCGGCGCCCTGAAAGGAATAGATCGACTGTTTCTTGTCGCCGACCACGAAAATGGTGCGGGGCGTGTCGGGGCGGGCGCCCTGACCGCTGGTGAATTCCTGCGCAAGCCGTTCGATGACCTGCCATTGCACCGGCGAAGTATCCTGAGCCTCGTCGACGAGGATGTGATCGAGCCCGCCGTCGAGTTTGAAGAGCACCCAGTCGGCGACCTTGCGATCGGTCAGCAGGTCGCGGGCCTTGAGGATGAGATCGTCGAAATCGAGCCAGCCGCGGAGGAGCTTGCCCTCTTCATAGGCGGGCAGGAAGATGCGGGCGAAGGCGTGGAGGGCCGACGTGCGCTCCTTGGCTTGCAGCGCAATGCGCTGGGCGCGGGCCGTTTCGACGCGGGCCATGAGGTTCTCGAGGTTGGGCATCAGCTGGGCGTTGGATTCGCGGCACGCCTTGGTAGGAAAAGAGCCTATCTTGGCTGAAAACGGCTCTTTGGCGCCCTTTCCGGTCAGAAAGACACTCTCGAGGATCGAAAGGCAGTCGAAGCCTGCGCCAGTGATCTTGGAGAGCTTGGTGCCTGCCCCTTGATCGCTCGGGCCGCTTGCCGCCAGTGCGGAACAGAGTGATTGCAGCAACTCCATTTCGCCGCCGAGGAAGACGCTCGCCGCGATGCTCTCTCGCGTGGTGCCGGGGGGCAGATCGAAGAGGTTGTTCAGCCACGCGTCGGACGCGGGCGCCTCGAAAGCGGCTCTGTTACGGACGATTTCCTGTGTCAGCTCGTCGAGCGTTTCGCCGGTATGGTGACGGGCGAGGGTGTAGAGCGTGTCGGCATGGGGCCCGCTGGCGAGAGCCTCGACGATCTCGGCGCGCAGAAGGGTGGCGGCGCGGTCCTCCATCTCGGTGAACTGGGGGGTGACGCCGGCCTCGAGCGGGAAACGGCGGAGGAGAGCGGAGCAGAAGGAATGGATCGTCTGGATCTTGAGCCCGCCGGGTGTTTCGATGGCGCGGGCGAAGAGCTGACGGGACCAGTTGAGCCTTTCCTCTGTGATCACAAAATCATGGCCGAGAGACTGAAGCTCTTCGGTCAGGTCGGAATCGGGCAGCATGGCCCATTTGCCGAGTTTGTCGAAAAGCCGGTTCTGCATCTCGGAGGCGGCGGCCTTGGTGTAGGTCAGGCAGAGAATGTGCTGGGGATCGACCTGTTCGAGCAGCAGGCGGGCCACGCGATCGGTCAGCACCTTGGTCTTGCCCGAGCCGGCATTGGCCGAAAGCCATGTCGAGCGGTCGGGCATCGCGGCCTTGATCTGGCGCCGGGTGGCTTCGTTATGGCCGATCATTGGCCCACCTCGCGCGGGTCGGGGTCATCGGTGATGTCCCATTCGCCGAAGCGGGCGAGTTGGTCGTAATCGCCGGTATCGGTGGTTTTCTCATAGGCCCGGCGGGAGGTGTAGCCGAGGTCGGGCGACATGTAGCTGGCGATCAATTCGCGGAATTCGTTCCAGACCTTTTCGGGCGGTTCAGTGTCTAATGGCGCCGGTTCTTCGGGTTTGCCGCTGCCGAGGCTGATGAAGATGGCGCGGGCGACTTTGGCCGGGGCGATGGGGGCGAAGCCGGATTGCGTGGCGATGGCGGCGGAGAGGAGGAGCTGCTTGTCGAAATAGGTTTGCTGGTCCTTCGAGGGGGCCTTGCCGGTCTTGTAATCGTAGAGGTGCAGGTTGCCGGCGGGGTCGATGTCGATCCGGTCGGCCTTGGCGGTGAGGCGGAAGCCGAGCTCTGGCAGTTCGGCGGCGCCGGTGGCCTCGAGCGCGGCGGGGTGGGCGAGCTGGCGGCGGGCGTGTTCGCCCTCGATGAAGGTGTCGGCGGCGCGTTCGAGCTTGGCCTGCCACATGGCGCGGGTGTCGGCCCATGGGACGGCCTCGGCCAGAACGGTGGCGGTCTCTGAGATGAGACGGTCGGTTGTGATGTCTTGGGGGGCGTCGCGGGTGGCGTCGATGAAGCGTTCGAGGGCCTTGTGGATGACGGTGCCGCGCAGGAGCGCGTCGGGCACACGCATCAGCGGGTCGAGCGGTTTGAGGCGCAGGACGTGGCGGGCATAGATGGCGTAAGGGTCGCGGATCAGTCTCTGAATCTGCGTAACAGAGAGCTGTTTGGGGCGGGCGGCGTTGGGCGGTTTGGGGGAAGGCCGGGTTTCGGCGGGGGTGGTTCCGGGGTCTTCGAAGGCCTGCGCGAGGTCGAGCCAGTGCTGACCGCGCTGGCGCATCTGGTCGAGCGCTGCCTTGCCGCCTTGGTCGGGGAGGCCGGAGAGGAGGTTTTGCAGGCGGTTGAGCCAGCGGGAGGGGACGGTTTCGGTATCGTCGGAGCGGATCGAGCGAGTGATCCAGACCTCGGGTGCGAGGAGGGCCTGCTGGAAGTCATGCGCGGCAAGACCGATGCGGCGTTCGGGAAGGAGGAGGCCGGCGGCGGCGCGCATGTCGCGGTTGAGCCATGGGTCGGGGCTGGGGTTTTCGGGCCAGCTTCCTTCGTTGAGGCCGGCGAGGATCAGGAGGTCGGCGCCCTGAACGCGAGCCTCCAGCGTGCCCCAGATCTTGATGAGGGGATGGGCCTTGACGGTTTTGCGGACGTCGCCGCGGGAGAGGATGGCGTGGAAAAGCGTGGCGTAGTCACGGGCATTGACGGCGCCGCCGTGAGGGGCGTTTTCGGCAAAGTCAGAGACTGTTTTGAGGGCTTGCGCACCGTCATCGTCGGCCCAGAGCTTGCCACTGCCGGACCCATCGGCGCCACGGGCGATGTGTTCGGCGAGGGCGATGTGGTTCGTGGTGCGCTCTTGGAGGGAAACCTCGCCGGGGCGTTCCTTTTCGGTGAAGCAGGCGATGAGCCAGGCGGCCCAGGGTTCGGCATGGGGGTCCTTGGAGGCGACGGCCCATGCGTGGATGTCTTGCGCGGTCGGGTAGGGGGGGCCGTGGCGGCGGATGTGGAGTTCGAGTTCGTGGGTGAGGCGGAGATGGGGGCCGCGATCGGTGCCGGTGTGGGTGAGCGGGTGTTTGAGAAGGGTGAGGAGCGCCTCGGCCGAGAGGGGGAGGTGGAAAAGTTCGGCGACGTGGCGAAGGAAGCGGCCCACGGGGGCGAGGTGGAGGGGCATGCCGGCGCTGTCGTCGGGGAGGATGCCCCAGCGGTCGAGCGAGGCGGTGACCTGACGGCTGAGCGTGCGGTCGGGGGTGATAAGCGCGGCGCTTTGGCCGGTCTCGGCGGCGTCGCGGAGGCGGAGGGCGATGGTGAGCGCCTCGGCGCGGGGGGAGGGGGCCTCGAGGAGGGTGACCTGCGCCATGGCAGGCTCTATTCCGGGGAGTTTCGGGCCATCGCGGCGCCATTGGTCGGTGATGGGCGCCGGGCGGAGGGCGAGGGAGACGAGGCGGTTGCGCTCGGGGCTGGCCGGGGTGTCGGCGGACCAGTCGGGGAGGTCGGAGGGGGAGAGGTCGAGCGCCTGAAGGAAGGTGGCGAAGCGGTATTGCGGGTGGTCTTCGGAGGTTTTCGGGTCGTTCAGACGCTCCCACACGTCGGGGGGCATGTCGCGGTCGAAGCCGGGGAGGATGACCGCGCCTTGGGGTAGGCGGGCGACGGTTTGCATGAGGAGTTGCGTGGCGCCGCGCGAGCCGGTGGATCCGGCGACGATGATCGGGTGTCGGGGTGGGGTCTCGGCCCAGATCTTGGCGAGGGTTTCGACGACGAGGCGCTGGCGGGTTTCGACATCCGGCAGGGCGGTGGCATCCTCGAAATAGTGTCTGACAATGCCCAAAAACGCCTGAATGCGGGACCAATGGCCGGATTGATCGGTGACGTCGAGCCCGGCGATCGTGTCGGGGGAGACGCCTTCGCCATGCATTTCGTCCATCAATCCCGCGAGGCTGTCGGCGAGGTCGTAGAGCGCGCTGCGCGGGGCGAGGTCGGGCTGGGCGTCGAGGAGTTTGGAGACCAGTTGCAGGAGTTCGAGCCGGCGGCGGAGGGGCGAGACCGGGTCGGGGATATCGGCCATCAGGGCGTGCTCGCCAAGGTCGGTGACGAGGCCGATGCGGGGGAGGAGGCAGGCGGGGCCGTCGTCGTAGATCGCGCGGATGCGGCGGGCCATGCGGCGGGTGTTGACGAGGAGGCGGGCGCGGGCGAGCGCCTCGGGCGGTTGGGTTTCGGTGCGGGTGGAGAGGCCGCGCACGAGGGCGGCCGGGAAATCGACCCCGAGCGGGACGGCGAAGACGCGGGGGCGGTCGGACGGCTCAAACATGGGTGTATTCAAGCATGTCCTCGGCCAGTTCGATACCCTCGGGGCGGCCGACATCGCACCATTTTCCGGGATAGGTCGTGGCAAAGAGGCGGCCCGTGTCGAGCATCCGGTTCCAGAGCACGTTGAGGGAGAAATGATCCTCGGGGATAGCGGCGAGACCGTCGGTCTTGAGGATCTGGAGGCCGGAATAAATGGCGCCGGGGCCGCGGCGGGTTTGGCCGGTGTCGGCGATTTCGAAATCGCCCTTGCCGGTGTGGCCGATGGCGTTTTCAGGGGGAATGCAGAGGAGGAGGCCGTCCATTTGGTCAGGATCCCAGGCGTTGGCAAGCTGGGTCAGGGGATTGGGGCCGGACCAGACGGCATCAGAATTCATGGTGTAGACGGGGCCCTCGCCCAGAAGCGGCAGGGCGTGGCGGAGGCCGCCGCCGGTCTCCAAGATGTCGGGCTGTTCCTCGGAGAAGAGGATGTCGGTATCGGAGAGGTGGGCACGCAGTATTTCGGGTCTGTAATGGAGGTTCATCACGATACGGGCCGCGCCGGCGTCATGGACGAGGCCGAGCGCGTGGTCGATCAGCGGCTTGCCGGCGACGGGGATCATCGGCTTGGGCTGATCCGCGGTCAGGGCGCCCATGCGGGTGCCGAAGCCCGCCGCGAAGATCATCACAGGGAGGGGATCGTCGCGCATTTGTCTTTGAGCCTTTGGAGGATGTCGGGGCTTGGGGCGGGGAGCGTGTCGAGGTGAGGTTGAAGGGGGGCGAGGGCCGGGTGGGCGAGGTCGCGTTGGAGGAGATTCCAGACGCGGGGGATCATGTCGACATACCATGCCTTGCCGTCGCGGACGCAGAGGCGGGCGAAGACGCCGAGGATGCGGAGGTTCCGCTGGGCGCCGAGCAGGTGGTAGGCGGTGCGGAAGCTGTCGGCCTCCTGTCGCGTGGTCTCGATGTAGCGGGTGAGCATGGCCTTTTCGATGGCTTCGGGCACGTCGCGCCGGGCGTCTTGCAGGAGCGAGACGAGATCATAGGCGCGGTGGCCGATCATGGCATCCTGAAAGTCGAGCAGACCGACCCGCGCAATGCCGGAACGGTCGGGAAGCCAGAGGAGGTTCTCGGCGTGGTAGTCGCGCTGGATGAGGACGGTTTCGGCGGTGTGATCGGTGAGGAGCTGCTGAAACGTGTCGCAGAAATGCTGGCGGGCGTCGGGAGATTTTTCGCCGGTGGCGGCGAAAGCGTACCAGTCGAAGGCGAGGGCCGCGAGATCGGTCATTAGCGGGGGATCGTAGGGCTCGAGATCGGCAGGCGGGTCGTTCTCGTGCAGATGCGCCAGAAGGTCAGTTGCGGTGGAATAGAGACTGTTTTCGAGCTGGGACGAGGTTTCGAGGACACGGGCATAGAGGGCGTCGCCGAGGTCCTCGAGGAGGAGGAGGCCGGCTGTGTCATCCTCGGCGAGGATGGCGGGCGCGGAGAGGCCGAGGCCGGTGAGGTATTGCGCGATATGGACGAAGGGGCGGATATCCTCGCCCTTTTCGGGGGGCGCGTCCATCAGGACGGCGTTGCCGCTGTCGGAGGTGAGGCGGAAATAGCGGCGGTTGGAGGCGTCGCCGGCGAGTAGCGCGCATTGCGCGGCGGACCAGCCGGCACGGTCGATGAAGGTGTCGATCAGGTCGGTGCGGTCAGGCATTGTGGAGGCTTTCAAGTTTGGCGGCCCATTTGTGGTCGGTCCAGGTGAAGGCGAGGGTTCGCACGTCCTCGGGCCCCGGCGCGGTGAAGGTGATGGTGAGCGCGTCGGGCGGGGTGAGCGGGCCGAGGCGGTCGGGCCATTCGATGAGGCAGATGGCGTCGGTGAAGGCGGCGGTCAGGCCCAGCTCCTCGATCTCGGAAGTGTCGGTGAGGCGGTAGAGGTCGGCGTGCCAGATTTCGCCGGGTGTGGCGTTGTAGGTCTGGACGAGGGTGTAGGTGGGGGAGGGCACGTCCTCGGGCAGCTCCAGCAGGGAGAGGATGGCGGCGCGGGTGAAATGGGTTTTGCCGGCGCCGACATCGCCGGCAAGCAGGATGGTGTCGCCGGGGGCGAGGCGCCGGGCCAGCGTGCGCGCGACGCGGTCGGTCGCGTCGGGGCTGTCGGAGGTGAGGGTGAGGAGCGCGGCGGACATGGGGGGAAATTACACGCGCCGCCGCTGCCTGCAACAGCGATCAGGCCGGGGGCAGTTCCGGTACGCGCATGGTCGAGAGGGACAGCATGGCGAAGCCGCCGGCCAGCGGGTCGAGCTGAAGCGCGACATGGCCGGTGGCGGTGTCGCCCGCCTGGCCGGAGAGCGGGGTGTGGCCGGAGCGGGCGAGGAGGCCGGTCCAGAGGGCGTCGTTGGGGTAGAGGCTGCGGCCCTTGGTGACGAGATCTTCGAGGGTGGTTTCGGTGAAGGTGTCGTCGGCCACGGCGAAGCGGTCACGGAAGGGTTGGTTGCAGAGGATCAAGGCGCCGTCGGGGCCGAGGACGGCGATGGAATCGTCGAGCTGGTCGAGCACGGCCTGACGGATTTCGAGCTGGCTTCGGGTGCGGCGGGTGAGCGAGATTTCGTCGGTGATGTCCTCGATCAGGAAGGCGATGGCGCCGTCGGGATGGGGGCGGCCGGTGACCCGGTAGGTGAGGCCGCAGGTCAGTGACCATGCCTCGGAATAGAGCCCGTCGGAGGCGGTTTCGATCATCTCGTTGATCTGGGCGCGCCAGGAGGCGTAGTTTTTCGGTTCCGGGAGGACCTGTCGGTCGCGGAGGCGGTCGAAGAAATCGAGCAGGCCGGGGCGGGCGCTGAGGAATTCGATGGGAAGGCCGGTGAGATCGACGAGCGCCGGGTTGAAGAGGGCGAGGCGCTGGCCCCGGTCGAAGACGGCGAGGCCGGTGGCGAGATCGGCAAAGGTCTTGGTGAGGGTCTGGATGAAGCTGCTGCGCATGGTGTCGGTGTTGACGAGGTCGGTCACGTCGGTGGCGTAGAGGATGCGTTGGGCGCCGGCCCCGGTGAGGGAGAGGTCGATATGCCGGGTCTGGCCAGTTTCGGAATCGCTCAGGGTGACCGGCTCGCCCGCCGTCTCGGCGGGGTGGCTGGCGGCGTGCAGGAGGCGGGTTTCGTCGGCGTCGGTGAAATCCTGAAAGACGGCGTTGCGCCAGGCGATGTTGTCGTCGCGGTCGAGGGTGCAGATGGCGATGGGCGCGGTTTCCGCGGCCTTGCGGAGAAGACGCTTGGTGGCGAGGCAGCTGAGGGTGTCGTGCCACTCGGCGGGGGAAGGCAGGGCCGGGTCGATCAGGGTGATGCGGTGGCCGTGGCGGATGGCGGCGATGGTGATCACGGCGGTGTCGGCCGGGTTTTCGGCCGGGTGGGTGGTGAGCTGGCCGGGGGATATGGGCGGCAGGGTGGCGGGCAGGCCGGGAAAGCGCGGATCGAGCCAGGCGCGCAGGTCGGGCCATTCGGTGACGCCGGTGAGCGTGTCGCCGGGCCCGCCGGAGGGGCCGGTGTCATGGTCGATGAGCAGGCCGTCGCGGAACAGGAAGAAGTTCGTGGCGGCGCGGCCAACCCGGACTTTGGCGCCGGGCGTGCGCCGGAGCCATTGGGGCCACCGGGCGAGCGCCCACATTACCAGCCCTGCCATCAGCCCCGAAAGTATGACGGCGACCGGCATCCCCAACAAGATGACCTGCATCCCCAATCTCCTGTCTTCCCCGGATCAGGGTTGCGCAATTCGGTTAACGGCAGGTTAACGGCTTCAACCTGAGGTCGAGTGCCGCCGCGTCATGATCGGATCGGTTGGTTTTCTCCCAAGGCCGCGCGGCCGGGCGAGGTGTCGGAGGCGATCGCGGCGCGGGGCCAGCGGACCTCGACCACGGCGCCGGTGCGCTGGGCGCGGTCGAGCCGGTGGCGAAAGCTTTCGCTGCCATTGGCGAAGCTGAGATTGGCGCCGGAGCGTTCCAGCAGGGTCTTGGCGATGAAGAGGCCGAGCCCCATGCCCTCGTATTCCGGGCGGCGCGGGTCGCGTCCGCCGCCGCGCCGGCGCATCAGCGGGTCGCCGATGCGGCCCAGAAGGTGCGAGGGATAACCGCGCCCGTCATCCATGATGCGCACGGTGACCTCGTCATCGGACCAGAGGCTTTCGACCCAGACGTTGCCGCGGGCGAAATCGACGGCGTTCTGCACGAGGTTGCGCAGGCCGTGGATCACCTCGGGCCGGCGGTGGATCTCGGGCTGGAAGGCGTTGCTGCCCTCGGCCGGGGCATGTTCGAAATGGATGGCCTTGCCGCGGTCGATATGCGGGTCGGCGGCCTCTTCGACCACGGCGGAGAGCGGGGCGCGGCGCAGGTGCAGGTCATCCTTGCCGGCGCGGCCCATGGACCGGAGGATATCGCGGCAGCGGTCGGCCTGTTCACGGATCAGCAAAGCGTCGGCGCGGAGGTCGGGGTTGTCGTCGAGTTCCTCGGCCAGTTCGGAACTGGCGAGCTTGATGGTGGCCAGCGGCGTGCCAAGTTCATGGGCCGCCGCCGCCACGACGCCGCCCAGATCGGTCAGTTTCTGCTCGCGCGCCAGCGCCATCTGGGTGGCTTGCAGCGCCTCGGCCATGGCGCGCATTTCCGAGACGATCCAGCGGGAATAGACCCCGAGGAAGATCACCGCGATGACGATGGCGAACCAGTTGCCGAAGAGGAAGATCTGCGGCACGCGAAGCAGGAAGCCTTCGGCGGTGCGCAGCGGCAGGTGGAAGGGGATGAGCAGGGTGACGATGAGGATCGACATCACGCCGAGCAGCAGCGTGGAGCGCGACGAGAGCGCCGAGGCCGACACGGTGACCGGCCCGACGATCAGGATCGAGAACGGGTTGTGCAGCCCGCCGGTGAGGTAGAGCATCAGCGCCAGTTGCAGCATGTCGAAGAGCACGACCAGCAGGGTCTGGGATTCTGTCAGGCGCTTGTTCTCGGGGAAGACGAAGCCGGCGACGAGGTTGGAGATGACCGCCGCGCCGATGGCAAGGTAGCACAGGCCGATCTCGAGCTCGAGATTGTAGAGGCGCTGGGCGACGATCAGGGCGGAGATCTGGCCGATGATCGCCCACCAGCGCAGAAGCACCAGCGTGCGCAGCCGGATCCAGTTGTCGCTGTCGCTCGTGTCGGCAGGGGCCGTTCGATGTTCCGCCATATGTGACCCGGGTGACGTTGCAGATTCCGTACGCGATGTTAGATGTGCGGTAACGCGAAAAGAACCCCGGAAATGAAAGGGTCTCCCATGACACGGATCATCGCCATCGGGTCGGCCGTTGTGCTGGCTGTACTGCTTGGTGCCATTTACTGGATGACGATGCGGGGGGATGGTGATGACCAGTACGCCCAGTGCCGTGGCAGCAATGTCGCAGGCGGTGCGGGGGCCATTGGCGGGCCGTTCGAGCTGGTCAGCGAGACCGGCGAGACGGTGACCGAAAAGGACGTGATCGATCAGCCGGCGCTGATCTATTTCGGCTATACCTTTTGTCCCGATGTCTGCCCGGTGGATGTGGCGCGCAATGCGCAGGCCGTTGATATCCTTGAGGAACGGGGCGAGATGGTGAAGCCCGTCTTTATCTCGATCGACCCCAAGCGGGACACGGCGGAAGTGGTGGACGACTTTACCGCCAACCTGCATCCGCGGATGCTGGGCCTGACCGGATCGCCCGAGCAGGTCAAGGCGGCGAGCCAAGCCTATCGGACCTATTACAGCGCCCATGACGACGAGGATGACGAATATTACCTCGTCGACCACTCGACCATGACCTATCTTGTCCTGCCGGAGACCGGGTTTGCCGATTTCTTCCGCCGCGACGCTTCGGCCGAGGAGATGGCGGACCGGGTGCAGTGTTTTCTGGACGCCGGCTGAAGCCGGTGCGAAGGTTTGACGCATGGGGCGGGGCGCGATAGAGATGGTCGTCACGCCGGATGCGTTCACGGGAGAGACCGAATGGCCGACAGGCAGCGTGACATTGGCGAGGACAAATCCCTTTTGCTGGTCGATGACGACGAGCCGTTCCTGAAGCGGCTTGCCAAGGCGATGGAGAAGCGCGGTTTCGAGGTGGAGACCGCCGGATCGGTCGCCGCCGGTCAGGCCATCGCCACGGCACGGCCGCCGGCCTATGCGGTGTGCGACCTGCGGCTGGAGGATGGCAACGGGCTCGACGTGGTGGAGACCATTCGGGAAAAGCGGCCCGATGCGCGGATCGTGGTGCTGACCGGCTATGGCGCGATTGCCACCGCCGTGGCCGCGGTGAAGATCGGGGCGACGGATTACCTGTCGAAGCCGGCGGATGCCACGGATATCACCAACGCGCTTTTGGCGACGGAGGATGAGTTGCCGCCGCCGCCCGAGAACCCGATGAGCGCCGACCGGGTCAGGTGGGAGCATATCCAGCGGGTCTATGAGCTGTGCGACCGGAACGTGAGCGAGACGGCGCGGCGGCTGAACATGCACCGGCGGACGTTGCAGCGGATATTGGCGAAGCGGTCGCCGCGGTAGGGGCTAGAGGTCGAAGCGTTTGCTGATCCGGTCGACGGTTGCGCCGCCGGGCAGGGGCACGTTCTTGCGGGTCGTGTAAGTCTCGAAGCCGCGGCTTTGGTAATAGGCGAGGCCGCCGGTATTGTCGGCGCGGATCGTGGCGTTGATCCAGCCGTAGCCGAGGGATTTTGCTGCGGTCCGGGTGTGGTCGAAGAGGGCGGAGCCGATGCCGAGCTTGGCCTGCCCCGTCCGGACGAAGGTAGCGATATCGCAGGCCTCCGGGGGGAGGCCCACTTTCGGTTCGATCCATTGGAAGCCGAGCACGGTGCCGGTGTCATCCTCGGCGAGGTGCCATGCGGTGCCGGGCTTGGCCTGCATCCAGTCTTTCAGCATGGCGGCGGTCACCGGGTCGGTCATCGCCGTGGTGCCGCCCGCGCCGATAATGGCGTTCAGGAGGTCGGCCATGGGCGCGGCGTCGATCGGGCCGGCGGTACGGATATGGATCATCCCATTTCCATCAGCAGCCCGGCATGGCGGGCGGTGTACGCGGCGCGGGTTTCAGTGGGCGGGCGCAGGTGGATGTGGAGCCCGTCGATCATGGCGGCGTCGGGCTTGCCGAAGAAGCGGTTGGCCTCGGGCTCGGAGAAGCCGGCGATTTCGGTGGCCTCCATCCAGGCGCTGATCTTGTCGGCCTTCTTGATCTGTTTTTTGACGGTGACGGGGATGGTGGCGGGCAGGCCGAAGCGCAGGTGAACGGCGGCGGCGAGGCGCTTGTCGAGCTCGTCATAGCCCGGGCCGACGGCGGCCTTTACCGGCGAGATCATGTCGCCGATCACGTATTCGGGCGCGTCGTGCAGGAGCGCGGCAAGGCGCCACTTGGCCGGGGCGTTTGGGTTGAGGCGGGCGTAGAGCCGTTCGACGAGCAGGGAATGCTCGGCCACGGAATAGGCCATGTCGCCCAGTGTCTGGCCGTTCCAGCGGGCGACGAAGCTGAGGCCGTGGGCGATATCCTCGATCTCGATATCGACGGGGGTCGGGTCGAGCAGGTCGAGCCGGCGGCCCGAGAGCATCTTTTGCCAGGCGCGGGGTTTGGCCACGGGGGAACTCCGGTCAATCGGGTAAAACGCGGGCACTCATAGCGGCGGCACGGTGTTTTTGTAAAGTCTTAGGCAAGCCGGCCGGGTCCGCAGGGATTACTGCATTGCCCGCGTGAGAGCCGGGTGCTATCTGGCATGCGATTATCGGATTTTTAAGGAGCCGCCACATGGCAAAGGATTACCTGGTCAAGGATATCAGTCTCGCCGGTTTCGGGCGCATGGAACTGGACATTGCCGAGACGGAAATGCCGGGGCTGATGGCCCTGCGGGAAGAGTATGGCGAGGCGAAGCCGCTGAAGGGCGCGCGGATTGCCGGGTCGCTGCATATGACGATCCAGACCGCCTGCCTGATCGAAACGCTGGTGGCGCTGGGCGCGCAGGTGCGTTGGGCGTCGTGCAACATCTTTTCCACGCAGGACCACGCGGCCGCCGTGATTGCCGAGGGCGGCACGCCGGTCTTTGCCGTGAAGGGCGAGACGCTGGAAGAGTACTGGGATTACGCCGACCGGATCTTCCAATTCGAGGAAGGTGGCGCCAACATGATCCTCGACGATGGCGGGGACGCGACGCTCTACATCCTGATGGGGGCACGGGTCGAGGAAGGGGAAACCAACCTGATCGAGACCCCCGAGAGCGAGGAAGAGGAATACCTTTTCGCGCAGATCAAGAAGCGGATGAAGGAAAGCCCGGGCTGGTTCGTCAAGCAGCGGGACATGATCAAGGGCGTTTCCGAGGAAACCACTACGGGCGTGCATCGTCTTTATAAGATGATGGAGAAGGGGCATCTGCCCTTCCCGGCGATCAATGTGAACGACTCTGTCACGAAGTCGAAATTCGACAACAAGTATGGCTGTAAAGAGAGCCTTGTCGATGGCATTCGCCGGGCGACGGACACGATGATGGCCGGCAAGGTCGCGGTTGTCTGCGGTTATGGCGATGTCGGCAAAGGCTCGGCGGCCTCGCTGTCGGGCGCGGGCGCGCGGGTGAAGGTGACCGAGGTCGACCCGATCTGTGCGCTGCAGGCGGCGATGGACGGCTACGAGGTTGTGACGCTGGAAGACGTGGTCAAATCGGCCGACATCTTCATCACCACGACCGGCAACAAGGACGTGATCCGCATCGAGCATATGCGCGAGATGAAGGACATGGCGATCGTCGGCAATATCGGCCATTTCGACAACGAGATTCAGGTGGCGAGCCTGAAGAACCACAAGTGGACGAACATCAAGGAACAGGTGGACATGATCGAGATGCCC
>JAVJTX010000067.1:0-63354 GCA_040220035.1 Roseovarius sp.
CTGATTGTCCTGGCGAGCCCGCCAGTATTGAAAGATCAGCCAGAAGGCAAAGACGAACCCCGCCAGCGCCAGCAGATCGAAGAGAAGCCGCAGCCGCTGGCTGAAGCCTTCCTTGTCTCCGATCAGGGTGGCCAGGATCCATAGCACCGCCGTTCCGGCGATGACCAGGGCAGCCTGGCGCCCCTTGCGGGCGGCTGTGTCGGGTTTGCTCATGCCTCTCGCTCATTCAGTACACGTCACCATCTTCGACCCGCTTCGAGAACGCGGTCTCGCCGCCCGAGGCAAGCGTCTTCGCCTGGTTCACCCAGTCGTCGCGGCTCACCCGGCCCCTGAAGCCCTTCAGGTTCTCGTCGACCCACGCCACCTCGGCCGGGCCCCACCCGGCGATCTGGTCGAAATGGTAAAACCCCATCTCGTTCAACATCGTCTCCAGCTTCGGACCGACACCCTTGATCTGCTTGAGGTCGTCCGGTTTGCCGTCGCGCGGCGTCGACAGGCCCTCGGGCTTGGCCGCCTCACCTTTATCTTCGCCCTTCGCGGTCACCGCCTCCGTCACCTCTGCCGCCGGTTCCGCCGCCGTCGCCGGGCTTGCCGGGACAGGCTCCGAGGCCGGTGCAGGTGTCGGGTCAGCCCTCGGGGCAGGCTCGGCCGCAGTTGCCGGTTTGGCCGGGGCCACCGGCGCATCCGAGGCGTCGGCCCCGTCCCGGCACAGCAGGAACCGGAACGCCAGCCCCAGCGCCACGAAGATCACCACGCTCAGCACCAATGGCCACAGCACCCCGAGATCATCGAAGAAAGCCAGCAGCACAAAGGTCAGCACGCCGACCACCGCCGCCGTCAGCCAGCATTTCGCCGGGCAACTCATGCCTGAAGCCGTGTTCGCCATCTCACGTTCCCCCTGTGTCATTCTGCATCGCGCGGCCTGTCATCCAGCACCACCCGTCGCAGTCTTATCACGCTTTGACCCATCCGTCTTTGCGTGATCACAGAGGTCTTTCGCCTGGCTCACCCAGTCGTCCCGGGTCACTCGACCCTTGAACCCCTCGAGATGCGCGTCCATCCACGCCACCTCGGCCGGGCCCCATACGGCGATCTGGTCGAAATGGAAAATCCCGTGCTCGTGGCACAGAGACGCCAGCTTCGGCCCGATCCCCTTGATCTTCGTCAGGTCGTCCGGCGCATCGCCCCGCGCCGACGCCAGCGCCGCGGGCCGCGCATCCGCCGGCCCGGTCGCCACCTCAGCCGCCGGCGCCCCGACCACTTCGTCACCGATGCCGCGCTCGCCCACCGGCCCCACGACCGGCGCAGCACCCTGCCGCGCGGCCCCATCGCCGCAGACCATACGCGACACCGAAATCGCGACCAGCACCGCAAGCCCGCCGCTGAACATCAGCGTCGCAAGCACGGGAAATGTCGACATCACCACCCACAGCGCAACCAGACCGGTAAGCGCGCCAACGCCCCAGCATGCCCAAAGGCAGGTTTCCGGTTTCGCCGTCTGTGACATCACAGCCTTTCCTCAGACGCCCAAGCGGGTCGTCAGTAAACGTCGCCCTTCTTGGCCCGGCTCGAGAACTCGGTCGAGCCACCTTCGGCCAGGATCTTCGCCTGGCTGACCCAGTCGTCGCGGCTCACCCGGCCCTTGAACCCCACGAGGTTCTGATCGGCCCAGGCCACTTCTTCCTCGGTCCACCCGGCGATCTGGTCGAAATGGAACACGCCCATATCGTGCAGCGCCTGCTCCAGCTTCGGCCCCACGCCCTTGATGTGTTTCAGGTCGTCCGGCCCGCCCTCGCGCGCCTCCGACAGCAGTTCGGGCTTCTTGCCCTCGCCCGCATCCGCCGGTTCGACCTTGGCCTTCGGCTTGGACTTGGATTTCACCGCCGGTTCATCCGTCTTGGCCGGCTTGTCCTTCGGTGCGCGGGCAGATTCGGGCTTGCCCTTCTCCTTGGCCTGCGCTTCCGCCTTGGTCACACCGGTATCATCGGCACTGGCCCCGGCCGGCGTCTTCTTGACCGGCTGGTCCTCCGCGGCCTCCTGCTTGGGCGGCTCTTTCACCTTGACCGCCGGGTCCGCCGGGCGGTGGTTCGCCCCCTTCTCGTGCCACGGCGCCAGAAGCGGCACCTCGGTGCCGTCGATCCGCTTGATCGTGTCGTTCAGGTCGGTCGCCAGCTGTACGCTCGCGTTATACTTGGTCTGCCCGCTGTCGAATTCCTTCAGGCTGGTCAGCCCGGCCGCCGGCTCCGAGGCATAGCGCCCGTTCTGCGGCCCCGGCACCGGCACCTTGCCGGCCGCCAGCTCGTCGAGGATTTCAGCCATCCGCTCGACCGTCAGATCCTCGTAGTAATCCTTGCCGATCTGCGCCATCGGCGCATTCGCACAGGCACCAAGGCATTCCACCTCTTCCCAGCTGAACTTGCCGTCGGCGCTCAGCTCATGGGCCTTCGGCGCGATCTTCTCGCGACAGACACCAATCAGGTCCTCCGCCCCGCAGATCATGCAGGAGGTCGTGCCGCAAATCTGGATATGTGCAACCGAACCAACGGGATGCAGCTGGAACATGAAGTAGAAGCTCGCCACTTCCAGCGCCCGGATACGGGCCATGTCCAGCATGTCGGCCACATGCTCGATCGCCGGCCGCGTCAGCCAGCCTTCCTGCTCCTGCGCACGCCACAGAAGCGGGATGACCGCGCTGGCCTGCCGGCCCTCGGGATACTTGGTGATCTGCGCCTCGGCCCAGGCCCGGTTGGCCGCGGAAAACGCAAAACTCTCTGGCTGTTCGTGGTGAAGTCGTCTCAGCATGCTCAGGCACAGGCTCCCGTAGTCAGTT
Source organism: Roseovarius sp. (assembly GCA_040220035.1). Classification (GTDB taxonomy): domain Bacteria; phylum Pseudomonadota; class Alphaproteobacteria; order Rhodobacterales; family Rhodobacteraceae; genus Roseovarius. The sequence continues at coordinate 2,831 of JAVJTX010000067.1, forward strand.
TCACGCCACCGTCAGGCAGGCTCACGGCCATTTCCTTGGCGAGCATGTAGGATGTGATATCAAGGGCTTGCTGCCGGGTCAGCCCGGCCTGCAGCTCGACCGGCAGGTAATCGGAATCGTGTTTCAGCTCGCAGCCGATCGTCGACGCGGCCAGCGTGTAATCCGCGATCATCTGCTCGTTCACGCCCTCCGGCGCAGAGACACAGGCAGCCAGACCAAGGGGCAGCCCCGCAAGCGCCATCACCTTCCGAATTCCCATCATCGTTCCCCCTAGTCGCCGCCGGTCCCCGGCAGCCTTGCCGGCATTCTTACCGGTCGATTTCCCCGAACACGACGTCCATCGTCCCGATGATCGCCGCCACGTCGGCAAGCTGGTGCCCGCCGGCCACGAAATCCATCGCCTGCAGGTGCAAAAAGCCCGGCGCCCTGAGCTTCGCGCGGTACGGCCGGTTCGACCCGTCCGCCACGAGATAAACGCCGAACTCGCCCTTCGGCGCCTCGACGGCGCAATACACTTCGCCCTCGGGCACGTGAAAGCCTTCCGTGTACAGCTTGAAATGGTGGATCAGCGCTTCCATCGAGGTCTTCATGTCGCCCCGCGTCGGCGGCGTCAGCTTGCCGCGCGCAAGGATATCGCCCCGCCCTTCCGGCGCCCGCAGCTTCTCGATGCACTGGTGCATGATCTTCAGCGATTGCCGCATCTCCTCCATCCGGCAGAGGTAGCGGTCGTAACAATCGCCGTTCTTGCCGACGGGGATCTGGAATTCCATCTCGTCGTAGCATTCATAGGGCTGCGCCCGCCGCAGATCCCAGGCCAGGCCCGAGCCGCGCACCATCACGCCCGAGAAGCCCCACTCGAGAATATCCTTCTCCGTCACCACGCCGATATCGGCGTTGCGCTGCTTGAAGATGCGGTTTTCCGTCAGCAACCCGTCAAGATCACCCAGCACCTTCGGGAACTCGTTCGCCCAAATCTCGATATCGTCGAGCAGCTCGTCCGGCAGGTCCTGATGCACGCCGCCGGGCCGGAAATACGCGGCGTGAAGCCGCGCACCGCAGGCCCGCTCGTAGAACACCATCAGCTTCTCGCGCTCCTCGAACCCCCAAAGCGGCGGGGTCAGCGCACCCACGTCCATCGCCTGCGTCGTCACGTTCAGCAGGTGATTCAAAATGCGCCCGATCTCGGAATAGAGCACCCGGATCAACTGCGCCCGGCGCGGCACCTCGACCTTGCACAGCTTCTCGATGGCCAGGCACCAGGCGTGCTCCTGGTTCATCGGCGCCACGTAATCCAGCCGGTCGAAATACGGCAGATTCTGCAGGTAGGTGCGGCTTTCCATCAGCTTCTCGGTGCCACGGTGCAGCAGCCCGATATGCGGATCGCACCGCTCGACGATCTCGCCGTCAAGCTCAAGCACCAGTCGCAGAACCCCGTGCGCCGCAGGGTGTTGCGGCCCGAAGTTGATGTTGAAATTGCGGATCTTCTGCTCACCCGTCTGGGCGTCTTCAAATCCCTTGGAGCCGTCCATCATTGCGGACCTCCCTTACGTTCGGCCGAAAAGGCCATGATATAGAGCATGATGAGCGTGCAGAGCGGAAAGATCGCGGTGATCGCCCAGTAGTTGGAAATGCCGTAGCTCGGCAGCAGCTTCCAGAACGGCACCACGAACGCCACCGAGAGAAGAATAAGCCAGATCATGCCGTAACCCCTCACTGCGCCCCACCCGTTCATTTCGATGCGGTGTCTTTCTCGTCCCCCGGCAGGATGTACTCGGCACCCTCCCACGGGCTCATGAAATCGAACTGCCGGTATTCCTGCACAAGGCTCACCGGTTCATAGACCACCCGCTTCTGCACCTCGTCATAGCGTACCTCGGTATAACCCGTGGTCGGGAAATCCTTGCGCAGCGGATAGCCGCGGAAGCCGTAATCGGTCAGGATGCGCCGCAAATCGGGATGCCCCGAGAACAGGATGCCGAACATGTCGAACACCTCCCGCTCGAACCAGTTGGCCGAGAGATGCACTCCGGTGATCGACGGCACCATGTCCTCTTCCCGCACGGGCACCCGCAGGCGGATGCGCTGGTTCTGGTACATCGACAGGAAGTGATAGACCACGTCGAACCGCTTGGGCCGCTCGGGATAGTCCACCGCCGTGATATCCACCAGCGTCGAGAAACGGCAGGTGGGATCGGTCTTCAGAAACTCGACCAGCCCGACGATATTCGCCAGCGCCACGTCGACATTCAACTCGTCGAACGATACCTCCCAGCCCAGCACACAGTCGGTGCGCTTGGCCTCGATATGTTCGCCCAGTTCCTTCAATGCTGTCGTCATCTCACGATCGTCCCCGTCCTGCGGATTTTGCGCTGAAGCTGCAGAATGCCGTAGACCAGCGCCTCCGCCGTCGGCGGACAGCCCGGCACGTAGACATCGACCGGAATGATCCGGTCACAGCCCCGCACCACGGAATAGCTGTAATGGTAATACCCCCCGCCATTGGCGCAGGAGCCCATCGAGATCACATAGCGCGGCTCGGGCATCTGGTCATAGACCTTGCGCAGCGCCGGCGCCATCTTGTTGGTCAGCGTGCCCGCCACGATCATCAGGTCCGACTGACGCGGGCTCGCCCGCGGAGCGGTGCCAAAGCGCTCGAGGTCATAGCGCGGCATCGAGGTGTGCATCATCTCGACCGCACAGCACGCCAGCCCGAAGGTCATCCAGTGCAGGCTGCCCGTGCGCGCCCAGTTGATGATGTCCTCGGTCGAGGTGACAAGGAACCCCTTGTCCTGCAACTCGCGGTTCAGCGCCTGAACCGCCGGCTCGCGCTCATAATCGGGCTTGTAAGCCTCCACCGGCGCCTCCGCCGACGGCCCGCTCTTGATCCGGTCGCTCTGAAGTCCCTGGCCTTGGGTCTCGGTGACCCGTGCCTCTTCCTCGGCCATGTCGCTCTTCACTCCCATTCCATGGCTCCCTTTCTCCATTCATAGGCGAACCCGGCGGTCAGCACGGCAAGGAAGACCATCATCGACCAGAAGGCGGCCATGCTGATATCCTGAAAGGCCACCGCCCACGGGAACAGGAACGCAATCTCGAGGTCGAAGATGATGAACAGGATCGACACGAGGTAGAACCGCACATCGAACTTCATCCGCGCGTCGTCGAAGGCGTTGAAGCCGCATTCATAGGCGCTGACCTTTTCCGGGTCCGGGTGACGGACGGCCAGAACGACGGCGGCGAGGATCAGCACAAGGCCAAGACCGATGGCGATGGCCAGTAGAAACAGGACGGGGAGGTATTCCCTCAGCATCTCATCCACGTGGTGGCTCCTTTCATGCGCAATGCCATGCGCATCAAGCTGGCTCTTTTGACATAATCGGGTTTACCCCTGCCCCATGATGGGGTCAACCAGACGGTGACAATTTCGCACCCGTCCGCAGGCCCGTCTTGCCGCACCGGCCAGCCCGGCGCCGGTTCACCGAAAACCGCTTGATTTCAAGGCGATCAAGCACATCATGCCATGAGATGTAAGATTGCGCGCAACGCTGTCGAGGGATGCGCCGATCACGTTTTGCCTGCACGTTGTCGCTGCGTCGCCGCATTGCGCATGCGCGCGGTGCGGCACCCGCCCGGTGCCTGAGTCTACCCCGGCTGCCCGACGGCGCCGTTGCCGCCCGCCGCGCACCTACCCCTCAAAAGGTCAATTCGACCCCCACGATTGCCGTGTGTGATTTCACCCCCGCCACGCTCGTCACCCGTGGCAGGATCAGCGGCACGAACCCCTCGTTGTACATGTATTCCGCCCCCAGCCTCACATGCGGCGCCACCTCCACCTCGACACCAAGGATCGCCTGCTCCATCTTCTCCCACGGCAGCCCCCGCGCGCCCTGCACGCCCCGGCTGAACGAGGCCGACCAAACCGCGGGCCGCCCGAACAGCTCACTCCGCCAGCGCCCCTGCACCGTCGTCGCCTGCACATGGTGCCCCGTCGCCGGCCAGTCATGCAGCGTCCGGGTGAATTCCGCCATCAGGTCGAAACGCGGTGTCGAATAGACGGCGTTCACGTCCCATAGCCCGTTCCAGACCCGGTTGATCCCCCGCCCCGGCGGGTGATGCGCAATCACGCTGTCATAGATCGTCCCGTGCAGATAGCCCGCCCCCAGCCTGAGGCTCCGGCCCCGGCCCAGGTCGAACCGGTGCGACCCGTTCACCGCGAAATTACTGAACGCCCCGTCATTTCTCGGGCTGCTCAGCACCCGCAGGCCCCGATGCGCCGGAATGAGCGTCAAGGCCAGCTCCGTCCGTGGCGTGACATAACCCAGCTCGATCACCGGCTCGTCGCTCTGCGGCCAGAAATAATGCGCCGAATGGCTGTGAGTGAAGGGCGCATAGGTGGCGAAATTCCCGAAATTCACCGTCTTGCGACCGAAGGCGAGATACACCGGCGCCACGTCCGCATCGCCGATCGCCACCCAGTACTTGCGCAGCTGGATCGGCTTCTGCCCCGGATACTCGACCTCCGTATATTCCCCCTGCGCAAAGGCCGTCACCATCGGCAGCACGAGCGTGGTGTGCACCGAAATCTCGTTGATCACGCCATAGCCGTCCGACGTGCCGGCCGTATGCGTCGGCGGCAGCCGCGACAGGATGGGAAACCGCCCCGGCGTATTCGTCCGCTCCCAGATCTGCGTCGCGACGAACCGTCCGCCCAGGTACAGCGCCCCCGGCTCCAGCCGCGCCTCGCTCCGCGCAAGGAACATGCGCGCGATCTTGTTGGGCACATGGTCCTGCCGGTCGAATATCTCCTCGGAATATTGCAGGCTCGTCCGGACAAGGCCGTCGGGGTTGTACATCCCCTCCTCCGCGCCTGCCTGCGCCGCGCCCAACCCAATCGCCAGCGCCACGATCCAGCGCATCACGAAACCTGCCATGCCTAACCTCCTGCAAAAGTCGCTTGCAGGTTAGGCACAACATGGTTGATGGGCCGTTAACCAAGCCCGGTCGCCGAAAGGGCTTGCCGGTCTACTCCGAAACCCAGCCCGGCTTGCGCTTGTCGAAGAAGGCCGCGACGCCCTCATGCGCCTCCGCCGTGTCCCACGCATCAGCCAGCGCGCCGATGGTATGCTCGATCGTCTCGGTGTCGATCCGCGGCCCCAGCGTCCGCAGCAGTGCCTTCGACCGCGCCACCGCCCCGGGCGCGCAGTTGAGATAAGGCACAACCTCTTCCTCAACCGCCGCCGCCAGCCCATCGGCCGGCACCACCCGCGCCAGCAGCCCAAGCTCCACGGCCTCCGCCGCACCGAATATCCGGGCCGACATGAACACCCGCCGCGCCTTGGCCTCCCCCATCCGGGCACAGACATAAGGCCCGATCGTCGCCGGGATCAGCCCAAGCCGAGGCTCGGTAAAGCCCAGCTTTACGCCCTCGGCCCCGATCGCCACGTCACACACGCTCATCATGCCAAGCCCGCCGCCGAACGCATTGCCATGCACCATCCCGATCAGCGGCTTGGGCAGCGTGTTTAACGCCTGCAGCATCATCGCCAGCTTCGTGGCCTCGGCCGAGCGGGTCTGCGGATCGGCCTCGAACTGCTCCCGCATCCAGCCCAAATCCCCCCCGGCGCAAAAGCTCTTGCCCTTCGCCGCCAGCACAACGACGCGCACCCCGTCATCCTCGCCAAGGGCCTTTGCAGCCGCATGCAGGTCGGCGATCATCTGCGCCGACAGCGCGTTGTGCTTCTCCTCCCGATCCAGCCACAGCGTCGCCACGCCCCGGCTGTCCGTCTCGATGCTCACCGTCTCATACATCGCCCAACTCCTTGCCAGTCATTCTCAGCCAGTCCGCGTAAACCCACACCATGCGGTCCACGAACCAGACCTTCGGGATCATCGTCAGCAGGGTGCCAAAGATCACCCAAGCCGCATCGAGCGCCCAGAGCCCCCACGCCATCACCAGCGCCCCCGGCAGCGCCCCGGCGGACAGAAGTGCCGCCCATCTCCGGTGATGCGCCGGCACCTCGTCGCGGCGGTTCAGGAACACCCGCTCCCCCAGCACACCGCGCGAGGCCCAGCTATCAAGGCTCGCAGGCGGCGCAAAGGCGCGCGGATTGATCCATGTCCACACCATCACCGCCGCGACCCCGGCCCAGGCCCAGGGCCCGATCCAAACCCGCGACCAAACCGCCAGCGCCAGCAGCGGCAGGATCGCAAACCGCGTATACACCGACCACGGGCTCGCATGGCGCGCCCAGACGCTATCGCTCATGCCCATCAGCCGTTCGGTGGCGCGGTAAAACCCGCTCATCCGCCCGCCTGCGCCCGCATCTCCACCGCCAGCACGGCCGCATCGTTCAATATCGCCGAATCGAGCCCGGTCTCATACCCCAGCCCCCTCAGCCGCGCATGCACCTTCTCGGTCGCCACGTTCCCCTTGGCCCCCGGCGCATAAGGACAACCGCCAAGGCCTCCGACCGCCGCATCGAACACCCGCACGCCACGCTCCAGCGAGGCCTCGATATTCTCCACCGCCCGGCCCGCCGTGTCGTGGTAATGCCCCGCCAGCTTTTCCACCGGCACCACCTCCATCACCGCCGCCAGCATCGCGTCGATACTCTCTGGCGTGGCCTGCCCGATCGTGTCGCCAAGGCTGATCTCGTAACAGCCCATATTGTACAGCGCCTCGGCCACCCTCGCCACCGCAGCAGGCTCGACCTTGCCGTCATAGGGGCAATCCGTCACGCAAGAGACGTATCCCCGCACCGGCAAGCCCGCGACACTCGCCGCCGCCGCCACCGGCGCGAACCTCTCGAGGCTCTCGGCAATCGTCGCGTTGATATTGGCCTTGGAAAACCCTTCCGAGGCCGACCCGAAAATCGCCACCTCGTCGGCCCTCGCCGCCTCCGCCGCCTCGAACCCGCGCATGTTGGGCGTCAGCGCCGCATAGCTCACCCCCCCGGCGCGCGTGATCCCCGCCAGCACCTCGGCGGAATCCGCCATCTGAGGCACCCATTTCGGGCTCACGAAACTCGCCACCTCGATCCGCCGGAACCCCGCGCCGCTCAGACAGTCGACCAGCGCGATCTTGTCCTTCGTGGCGATCTGGCGCTTCTCGTTCTGCAGCCCGTCGCGCGGGCCTACTTCGAAGATCTCGACATATTCAGCCATTCCAAGCCTCGTAAAAATCCTGTTGGTACAACAACATCGCCTCCGGCCCCGGCAGCGATCTGGCAAACCCCTCGCGCCCCGCAAGCCGCGCCATCCACGCGCCCACTTCCGGAAACTCCTCCGTCTTCGCAAAGTGCCGCGCCATATACACCGCCTGTCCGACGCAGATATCGCAGGCCGAGAACCCGCTGGTCAGCAGGTAATCGCGGTTCTCCACCGGCGTCGAAAGCTGCGCCTCGATCGCGGCATAGCATTTCTTCAGCCGCGCGGCCTCCAGCTTCATCACCACCGGGCTGCGCATGGCATCGTCATACAGCATGATATGCTGCTGGGTCAGGATCGCCACGTGCTGGCTGATCGTCTCGGCGAAATGCACCCACATGAGCCAGTCCATCCGGTCCATCGCCCCCGGCGCCCGGCCCAGCCCCCTGTCGGGAAACTTCTCGCACAGGTATTCCACCATCGCGCCGCTCTCGAACATCCGCTCGCCCTCGATCTCCAGCGCCGGCACCCGGCCGGCGGGCGACAGCGACAGGAATTCGGGCCGCCTGAGCGACTTGTCGAACGGATGCTCGACCAGTTGAAACGGCACATCCAATTCGTTCAGCAGCCACAGCACCCGCATCGAACGGGATTGCGGCACGTGGTGCAGCGTGATCATGTCTCTTCTCCTTCCGGCAGGTTGGGCCGCGTCTCTCTGGCCGCCCCGAGGGTGCCGGCCCAGTCCGCCCAGTCCGACAACGCGCGCCGCGCCGCCAGCATCTCCGCACCCTGCGGCGCCATCCGAAAGTAATCCAGCATCGGCCACAGCAGGCAGGTCTCCAGCCGCATCTCCCCCGGCACCAGCGCCAGCCCCTCGCCTGCTATCTCCTCCAGCGCGTCCAGAACCGGGCCCGCCTTGCCCAGCCCCGCGTCCACGACCGCCTCATCCGTATCCGCACCGATCAGCGGGCGGAACACGCGGTGCGAGAACACCTGCCGGACCAGCGGCCAGTACAGGTAACAATCGGCGATCCCCATCACCTGCCGCATCCTCGCCCGCGCCTGCGGCGCGTCCGGCACCAGCCCCGGCCCGTCAAACGCCCCATCCACGTAATCGAGAATGGCCTGCGTTTCATACAGCCGGAACCCCCCATGCTCCAGCACCGGCACCCGCCCGAACGGGTGCAGCCCTCGCAGGCGCACAGCGCAGGCCTCGTCGAACGGGTCGATCTCCTCATTCCCATAGGCCACGCCCTTCGCCACCAGCGCCATCCGTGCCGCCCGCGTGTAGACGCTCAGGTGATAGCCGGTAAGACGCAGGTCGCTCACGCCTCACCCTCCTCCAGACGGACCAGCGCCGCGCCCGCCGTCACCTGCGCGCCCTCCTCGACCAGCACTTCGGCCACCACGCCATCGCGCGCCGCCAGCAAGGAATGTTCCATCTTCATCGCCTCCAGCACGGCCAGCCGGTCGCCTTCCTTCACCGCCTGCCCTTTCTCCGCCAGCAACACTTTGACCAAGCCCGGCATCGGCGCCTCGATCACATCGGCATCGCCCCCGGCAAGGCTGTCGCGCTCCAGCAGGTCGACCACGTCAAAGCTCATGCCGTAACCGGCGAACACACTCACGAGGAGACCATTCACCGCCACCTCCGGCGCCGTCTCGCCGTCAAGCTGCCAGCGCCCGCCGCTGCGCCGCGCCTCGACCGTGACATCGCCCACGACCACGTCATGCGCTTTCGCCGACAGCGTCCGCACCTTGACGACGATCTCTTCACCGCCCCGCCGCAAATGCACACTGCGCGTGAGCGGCGTCCACAGGATGAACCCCGTCTCGAACCCCTCCATGCCCAGAAGCCCCAGCGCCGCGAGCCCGGCCAGCGCCGTCTCCCGCGGCCCTGGCTCGGGCACCACGATCAGCGCATCGAGGTTGCGGTCAATCAGCCCTGTATCCACATCCCCCTTGGCAAACCCCTCGTGATGCGTCAGCGCACCCAGAAACGCGAGGTTCGTCACCGTCCCCGCCACCTGACAATCACCCAGCGCCGCCGACATCCGCCGCAGCGCCCCGGCCCGCGTCGCGCCGTGCGTGATCAGCTTCGCAATCATCGGATCGTAAAAGGGCGAAATCTCGTCCCCCGCCCGCACACCACTATCGGCCCGCGCGCCCTCCGGAAACTCCAGATGCGCCAGCCGTCCGGTGGCGGGCAGGAACCCTTTCGGCACATCCTCTGCATAAAGCCTTGCCTCGAACGCATGCCCGTTGATGGTCAGCTCCTCCTGCGATTTCGGCAACCCCTCACCGCTCGCCACCCGCAACTGCCATTCCACGAGATCCACGCCGGTGATCGCCTCCGTCACCGGATGCTCCACCTGCAGCCGCGTGTTCATCTCCATGAACCAGAACCCATCCGTGCGCAGCCCGTCCGAGCCGTCCACGATAAACTCGATCGTCCCGGCGCCCGCATAGCCAATCGCCTCGGCGGCGCGCACGGCGGCATTGCCCATCGCCTCGCGCATCTCCGGCGTCATCCCCGGCGCCGGCGCCTCCTCGATCACCTTCTGGTGCCGCCGCTGCAGCGAACAATCCCGCTCGAAGAGATGCACAGCCTGCTCGCCATCGCCAAAAACCTGCACCTCGATATGCCGCGGCTTCTGCACGAATTTCTCGATCAACACCGCCTCGTTGCCGAACGAGGTCTTCGCCTCGCCCTTGGCACTCTCCAGCGCCTCGGCAAACTTCGCGGGGTTTTCCACCAGCCGCATACCCTTGCCGCCGCCGCCTGCCACGGCCTTGATCAGAACCGGATACCCGATCTCATCCGCCTGCTCGGCCAGGAACCCCGGCTCCTGGTTCTCGCCATGATAGCCGGGAACCACCGGCACCCCGGCCTCCTCCATCAGCTTCTTCGCGGCATCCTTCAGCCCCATCGCGCGAATGGCCTTCGCCGACGGCCCGATAAAGCTCAGCCCCGCGGCCTCGACCGCCTCCACGAAATCCGGGTTCTCGCTCAGGAAACCGTAACCGGGATGGATGCCCTGCGCGCCCGTCTCCAGCGCCACCTCGATGATCCGGTCGCCCCGCAGGTAGCTCTCCGACGGGGCCGAGCCGCCGATATGCACCGCCCGGTCCGCCATCGCCACATGCTTCGCCCTGCGGTCGGCATCGGAATAAACCGCCACCGTGCGCACGCCCATCGCCCGTGCCGTCTCGATTACCCGACAGGCAATCTCGCCCCGGTTCGCGATCAGTATCGTGTCAAACATGCTCAATCCTTCCGTCATTCCACCAGGGCGCTCAGCCGGTCACACCAGTTGACCGCCGCCCCCTCGCCACCGGCCTCCGCCGCGAGCCCCTCGCGCACCAGCCGGTCGGCCACATTGTCATCCGCCACCGTCATCCGAACGGGCATCGCACCGTCCTCCGCCACGTCCCCCACGCGGAAAACCTCCACGCCGCCATCCTCCAGCAGCTCCCTCAACCGGTCCCGCCCCAGCGCCCCATGCGCCAGTTCCGCCTCACAGCCGGGCTCCGCCATGTCCGGCACGTCGATCCCCGCCAGCCGCGCCACCTGTACGCCCCCCTCGCAACTCAGCCGCACCGTCCGCGCATCCATCACCCCGGCCACCTCGCAGCCCGTCATCGCCTCGCCTCCCTCGGTCCAGTGCACCTCCTGCCGCACGATATAAAGCCACCCGGCCACCGTCAGACAGGTCAGCACGATCGCCCGGAGAAGGAACCGGAAGGTCACGCCAACGCGCCCCGATCACATCCGGAACACGCCAAACCTTGTCTCCTCGATCGGTTTGTTCAACGCCGCGCTCAACGAAAGCGCCAGCACATCGCGGGTCTTCCTCGGATCGATGATCCCGTCATCCCACATCCGCGCACTGGCAAAGAGCGGGTGGCTCTGATGCTCGAACTGCTCCAGCGTCGGCCGCTTGAACGCGTCCTCTTCCTCGGCCGACCACGTCCCGCCCTTGCGCTCGATCGCATCGCGTTTGACCGTGGCCAGCACACCCGCCGCCTGTTCGCCCCCCATCACGCAGATCCGCGAATTGGGCCATGTCCACATGAAGCGCGGCTGATAAGCCCTTCCAGCCATACCATAATTCCCGGCTCCAAAAGAGCCGCCCACCAGCATGGTGATCTTCGGCACATTCGTCGTCGCCACCGCCGTCACCATCTTGGCGCCATGCCGCGCGATCCCCTCGTTCTCATAGGCCTTGCCGACCATGAACCCGGTGATGTTCTGCAAAAACACCAGGGGAATGTTCCGCTGACTGCACAGTTCCACGAAATGCGCGCCCTTCTGGGCCGACTCGGAAAACAGCACGCCGTTATTGGCGATGATTCCCACCGGGCAGCCCTTCACATGCGCAAACCCACAGACCAGCGTCTCCCCGAACCGCGCCTTGAACTCGTCAAAGCGCGAGCCATCGACCACCCGCGCGATCACTTCGCGAATGTCATACGGCGTGCGCAGACCCGCCGGCACCACGCCCAATATCTCGTCCGGGTCATAGGCCGGCTCTTCCGAGGCCTGCCACATCACCGTATCGGGCTTGCGCCGGTTCAGCCCGGCCACCGCCCGCCGCGCCAGCGCCAGCGCATGCGCGTCATCCTCGGCAAGGTAATCCGCCACGCCCGACAGCCTTGTATGCGCATCGCCCCCGCCAAGCTCCTCGGCACTCACCACCTCGCCCGTCGCGGCCTTCACCAGGGGCGGCCCGGCCAGAAAGATCGTTCCCTGCTCCTTCACGATGATCGTCACGTCCGACATCGCCGGAACATAGGCCCCGCCTGCGGTGCACGACCCCATCACCACGGCAATCTGCGGAATGCCCTGCGCGCTCATATTGGCCTGGTTGTAGAAAATCCGCCCGAAATGGTCGCGATCCGGGAACACCTCATCCTGATTGGGCAGGTTCGCCCCGCCACTGTCCACAAGATAGATACAGGGCAAGCCGCACTCCGCCGCGATCTCCTGCGCGCGCAGGTGCTTCTTCACGGTCATCGGGTAATAGGTGCCGCCTTTCACCGTGGCATCGTTACACACCACCATGCATTCCGTGCCGCTCACGCGCCCCACACCGGCGATCACACCCGCACCGGGTGCAGCACCGTCATACATGTCATGCGCCGCCGTGGCGCCCACCTCCAGAAACGGGCTGCCCGGGTCCAGCAGGTTCGCCACCCGTTCGCGCGGCGGCATCTTGCCCCGGCTGCGCTGCCGGTCGCGGGCCGCCTCGCCCCCGCCCTGCGCAGCAGCGGCCACGGCCTCCTCGACCAGCCCCAGCGCCTCGAGATGCGCCTTGCGGTTGGCCATAAAATCCTCCGACGATGTCAGGGCCTTGGATTTCAGTTTCATCGTCTCTCCTCACACACGCCCAAGGCCGGTCTCGGCCCGGGTTGTTGCAATTATGCTGCAGCGCCGCATTCGCGCGGCGACTTGACCTGCATCAAGGCCCGACTCGCCCCGGCAACCGCAATCAGGGCCCACGAACAAAGATTGGGACATACCATGAAAACCCTGAAAAAACTTACGCTTGCCACAGCTCTTGCCACCGTTGCGGCCGTGCCGGCCCTCGCACAATCCAAGGGCGACATGCTCCTCGGCCTCGGTGTGCACTGGGTCAATCCGACCGACAGCTGGAGCGCTACCGCCGCTGGCCCCGTCCGCGTCGACGACAATGTCCGCCCGACCCTGACCTTCGAATATTTCCTCGCCGACCGTATCGGCATCGAGGTGCTGGCCGCATGGCCCTTCGAGCACGACGCCGCCCTGCTGGGCGCGGGCGACGTGGTCAAGACCAAGCAGCTGCCGCCGACGGTCTCGATCCAGTACCACTTCACCAACACGTCGAACATCACGCCCTTCGCGGGCATCGGCGTCAATTACACCCACTTCTGGGATGAAAAGGGCACCGGCGCCCTCGCCGGCGTGCCGGTCAGCCTCGACGACAGCTGGGGTGTCGCCGTCCATGCGGGCCTCGACTTCAAGATCAGCGAAAAAGCCTCGCTGCGGGCCGACATCCGCTGGATGGATATCGACACCAAGGCCAAGGTCGGCGGCACTCCGATCGGCAATGTCAGCATCGACCCCATCGTGATCGGTGCCGCCTATGTCATGAAATTCTGAGCCGGTCAGACAAGGCGACAGGCGCGGGCCGGTGGACACACCGGCCCGTTGCATTTCACAAACGGTCATGACCCGCCCTCCGCCGCCGCGCGGGCCTTCAGATCCTTTCGGATCACCTTGCCCGTCACCGTCATCGGCAACGCGTCCAGAAATCCGATTTCCCTTGGATATGAATAGGTTGCAAGCCGTTCCTTCACGAATCCCTGCAAACTCGCCGCCAGGTCCTCGCTCGCCGCGACCCCGTCCTTCAGCACCACGTAGGCCTTGACGATCTCCGTGCGCATCTCGTCCGGCTTGCCCACAACGCCCACCGTCGCCACCGCCGGGTGCTTCAGCAGGCAATCCTCGATCTCCGCCGGCCCGATCCGGTAGCCCGCCGAGGTGATCACATCATCCTCCCGCCCGACAAACCGCAGGTAGTCGCCCTCCCAGGCGCCCCTGTCCCCGGTCAGCATCCAGTCGCCGCGAAACTTCGCCGCCGTTTCCTCCGGCCGGTTCCAATACCCCAGCATCATCGAGCCCGAGCCGCGCCTGATCGCCACGTCCCCCTCTTCGCCGGTCGGACGCCCATCGCCATCCAGCACCGCGATCTCGTGCCCCGGCACCGGCTTGCCCAGACAGCCCGGCAACGGGTTGAAGAGGGCACCGCAGGAACTCCCCACCATGTTGCACTCGGTCTGCCCGTAAAACTCGTTGATCGTCAGGCCAAAGGCCTGCCGCCCCCAGTCCAGCATCTCCGCCCCCAGCGGCTCGCCCCCGCTGGCCACCGTCCGCAAACCCTCTATCCGCACATCCGCCGCCTTCAGCATCCTGAGCGCCGTGGGCGGGAAAAATACATTCCTGACAGCCCCTTCGCCGACGATCCTCACGCACTCCTCCGGCGTGAACTTCGCCAGCCTTGCCGCCACCACCGGCACCCCCAGCGCCAGCCCCGGCATCAACACGTCGAACAAACCGCCAATCCACGCCCAATCCGCCGGCGTCCACAGGCAATCGCCCTCAACCCCGAGGAAATCGTGGCTCACCTCGACCCCCGGCAAATGCCCGGTCAGCACCCGATGCGCATGCAACGCACCTTTCGGGCTCCCCGTCGTGCCGGACGTATAGATCAGCACCGCCGGGTCTTCCGGCCCTGTCTCCACCGTCTCGAACCGCCCGCCGGGCAGGGTCTCCTCCTCCGGAACAAAGGCCGCAACGCCCGGCAAATCCTCAAGCATCCCCACACCCTCGGCATCCGTCACGACAACCGCCGCCCCGGCATCCGACACCCGGCTGGTCAACGCCTCCTGCTTGAAGAGCTTGAACAAAGGTATTGAAATCGCACCGATTTTCCAGATCGCCACATGCGCCGCCGCACACCACGCGCCTTGGCTGCGCAACACGCCGACCCGGTCGCCCCGGCCCACGCCGCGCGCCACCAGCGCCTGCGCCAGCCCGTCGGCCATCTCCCGAAGCCGACCGTAGCTCACCTCCTGCCGCCCGTCGCTCAGATCAAGGATCGCCACCCGGTCGGGCGCCGTCCCGGCCCAGAAGTCACAGACCTGCGCCGCCATGTTCAGCCGCTCCGGCAGGTTCCACCGAAACCCTTCATAAAGCGCCTCATATGACTCCGCGCGCACCAGCATCGCTTACTCCGGCAACGCCGATTTCAGAACGCGCGCCTGTTGCGCCGTCTGGGTCATCAGACAGGCCGCGACCGCCGGCCCGCCGCCCGTGCCGCCGCCCCATTGCGACCGCTCGAACCCGCACCGCGCATCACGAAACCCGATCCACGCCCGCTGCATATCCCGCAGCGCCGCCGCCTGGCTCGGCACGCCCTCGCCATTCTCCGAATCCATCTCCTTCGAGAAGGCCAGCAATTCACCATAGGTCGCGTTCAGCACCGTGTCCCACCATTGCGCCTCGGCCTGCAAACACTGGCTCATGCCCACCGTGGTCTGCCCGCCTTCGCTAACTTCCATACAGCGCTCGGCCGCCTGCCCGATACACTCATCGAACTGGCCAGCCACGCCCACGCTCTCAAGGCACGCCTCCGCCACCGAGGCATCGAACACCTGCTCCTGCGCCATGGCTGGCCCCGCCAGCATCACCGCCACCAAGGCAGACCTCATGCCATCGCCCCCATCATCTCGCGGCCCACCAGCATCCGGCGGATCTCGCTCGTCCCGGCGCCGATCTCCATCAGCTTGGCATCCCGGAAAATCCGCGCCACCGGAGAATCGTTCAGGAACCCGGCCCCGCCCATCGCCTGAACCGCCTGATGCGCCTGCACCATCGCCTGTTCGCTGGCATAAAGACAACACGCCGCCGCATCCTGCCGCGTCACCTCGCCCCGGTCGCACGCCTTGGCGACCTCATAGACATAGGCCCGGGCCGAGTTCATCGCCGTGTACATGTCGGCAATCTTCCCCTGCATCAGCTGGAAATTCCCGATCGGCTGACCGAACTGCTTGCGCTCGACCATATAGGGCATCACCTCGTCCAGACAGGACGCCATGATGCCCAGCCCGATCCCGGCCAGCACCACGCGCTCGTAATCAAGCCCCGACATCAGCACCCGAACGCCGCGGCCTTCCTCGCCCAGCACGTTCTCGAACGGCACTTCCACATCCTCGAAGATCAGCTCGGCCGTGTTCGACCCCCGCATCCCCAGCTTGTCGAAATGCGGGCTGGTCGAGAAGCCCTTCATGTTCTTCTCGATCAGGAAGGCGGTGATCCCCTTGCTCCCGGCCTCGGGGTCGGTCTTGGCATAGACCACCAGCGTGTCGGCATCCGGCCCGTTGGTGATCCAGTATTTGTTGCCATTCAGCTTGTAGTGATCGTTGCGCTTCTCGGCCTTCAGCTTCATGCCGACAACATCGCTGCCTGCCCCCGCCTCGGACATGGCCAGAGCGCCCACATGCTCGCCCGAAACCAACTTGGTGAGGTATTTCTCCTTCTGCTCCGCACTGCCGTTCAGCCGGACCTGATTCACGCAAAGATTCGAATGCGCCCCGTAGCTCAGCGAAACAGAGGCCGACGCCCGCGCCACCTCCTCCACGGCCACCACATGCGCAAGATAGCCCATGTCCACCCCGCCATATTCCTCCGGCACGGTGATCCCGAGCAGGCCCATCTCGCCCAGCTCTTTCCAAAGCTCGTTGGGAAAGACGTTCTTCTCATCGATCCCGGCGGCCAAGGGCTTCACCCGGTCCTGCGCCCAGCGATGCGTCATCTCGCGCAGCGCGTTCACATCCTCGCCCAGATCGAACTTCATGACAGCGTTGAACATCGGGTTCTCCGGCATTTATTGAACACTTGTTCATTTACTACATCTCAAACCGAGTCGCGTCAATCCCGGAACCCTCGGCGCGCCTTCGCCAGCGGCTCCGATCGGCGAGGAACCCCGCCCTTGCACCCCGCGTTGTCACCCCGAAGAGGCTGACATCTGAAAGGATCCTATCATGACCGACAACCTAAAAGACACGTTCTGGGACCGTCTTGACGACATCACCGCCGGGATGCTCTCGGCCCCGTCCGCGCCGCCCCGCCCGATGGCCCATATCGCCAAGAGCAAGGACGGCATGTTCTGGTTCATCACCGCCAAGGGCACCGATATCGCCGAGGCAGCCCAGGGAGGCGCCCAGGCGCATTACACGCTCGCCTCCTCGCACGGTCAGCTCTACGCCGCCGTCGAAGGCACGCTCTCGCTGGTGAACGACGCCGACAAGCTCGATGAAATCTGGTCGCCCATGGCCGGTGCGTGGTTCGAAGACGGCCGCCATGACGACAAGGTCTGCCTCGTGGGCTTCAAGCCCCTCAAGGCCGAGGTCTGGGAAACCGACGGCACGGCCAAGACCCTCTTCGAGATGGCCCGCGCCAACATGACCGAGGACACGCCCGACCTTGGTAAGCACGCGCACCTGACGTTCTGAACCCCGTCCCTGAACGCGGAAAGCGCGGCCCCCACCCGGGCCGCGCTTTTCATCTCACGCCGCCTGTTCCTGCCAGACCGCGCCCACCTCGGCCCTGATAATCCGCGCGATCAACGCGCAATCCTCTAGGCTAAAGGTCAGCGGCAGCCGCATGTCCACGATCCCCTTCAGCACCCGGTCCGTCTCGGGCATCCGCTCCGAGGGCGCATAGCGCCAGCTATCGTAGCGGCTGGTAAACCCCGTGGGCTCCGCCCCGCCGAACCATTTCAACTCCACACCCCGGCCCTTGCAGCGGTCGATCACGTCGGCCACCGCCGCGTCGGGCCAGTCGAGCAACAGGAACTGGATCGACGAGCCCACGTAGCGCTCCTCCTCCGCCCGCTCGACGATTCTCAGGCCCGGCGTGCCCTGCAACCCCTCCTCGACAGCCCTGTAGCGCGCATTCCACGCCGCGCATTGCCGGTCCAGCTTCGCCAGTTGCGGTCGCAATATCGCCGCCCGCAGGTTATCCATCCGGCCCGAGACATTGGGTGTTTCGTACTTGACCTGCGCAAACACGTCCTCCGGCGGCACCGTCCCGTTCCGGCCATAGAGCATATACGACCCCGACAGCATGACCGCCCGCGCCATCACCTCGTCATCATCGGTCACAAGGAAACCGCCCTCGCCCGAATTCATATGCTTGTAGGTCTGCGTCGAATAGCACCCCACCAGCCCGTGCCGGCCCGAGGGCACACCTTTCCACGCCGCCCCCATGGTATGCGCGCAATCCTCGATCACGGTGATGCCCGCGCCATCGCAAATCGCCATCAGCCGGTCCATGTCGCAGATATGCCCGCGCATATGGCTCAGCATCAGAACATCCGCCTCGCCCGCCTTGGCCTGCAAATCCTCAAGGTCGATGACAAGCTCTTCCGTCACCCCCACGAACACCGGCACCGCCCCGATCCCGGCAATCGCCCCCGGCACCGGCGCCAGCGTGAAGGCATTGGTCAGCACCCGGTCGCCCGGCTTGACCCCCACGGCCCGGAGCGCGGTGGCCATCGCATAGCCACCCGAAGCCACCGCCAGCGCATACCTTGCGCCCAGATACCCGGCAAACTCCCGCTCCAGCAGCGCGACCTCACCCTCTTCGCCCTCGGTCAGGTTGTACCGGTGCAGCCGCCCGTGCCGCATCACCTCCAGCGCCGCCGCGATCCCCTCTTCCGGGATCGGCTCCTGCTGGGTGAAACTGCCTGTGAACTTTTCCGTCATGGCTCTTTTCTGCGCCCCGCTTGCCCGCAGGTCAATAACCTGCCGGCCCTCACGCGGGCCCCAGCAGCCTGTCGCACACCCCGTGCAACTCGTCGAAATGCCCGATCAGCGCCTCGGGCTCCAGCGCGGCCACGCCCGCGCCCCCCGGCCCGAAAGTCACCAGCACCGACGGCACTCCCGCCGCCCGGCTGGTTTCCCGGTCCGTCACCGTATCCCCCACCAGCAACGCCCGCTCCGGAAGGCCCCCGGCCCGCCTGACCGCCTCGCGCAACGGCTCCGGGTCGGGCTTGCGCACCGGCAGCGTATCCGCCCCGATCATCGCCCCGAACGCCCCGCTCACCCCAAGCCGTTCCAACAGCAGCTTTGCCAGATGCTCCGGCTTGTTCGTACAGATCGCCACGCGATAGCCGCTATCCGCCAGCAGCGCCACCGCCTCCATCGCGCCGGGATACAACACCGTATGCGTGTCGATCGCCCCGGCATAGGCCTCCAGCAGAAGCGGATACTGCCGTTCGATCTCCGCCACGTCATCCACGCGCCCCAGCCGCTTCAGCCCCAGCGTCAGCATCGCCTTGCCCCCGCGCAGCGCCGTGGCCGCATCGGCCACCGGGTCCAGCAGGTCGCCCTCGCCCATCTCGCGGAAACACGCATTCGCCGCCGCGATCAGGTCGCCGCTCGTATCCGCCAATGTCCCGTCCAGATCGAACACAACCGTCCGCATCGCCTCGTCTCCCTGCCGCTTCGGCGCCATTCCGCCAAGCCCTGTCACATGCCGCAATCAGTTTTGATGGCCTCCCGCCTTGCACGGGGCCCGCAACCCGATAAAACGGGCGCACCCGAATTGGAAGAGGAACCGCATGTCCACGGCCCTGATCATTCTTGCCGCAGGCAAGGGCACCCGCATGAATTCCGACCTGCCCAAGGTGCTGCACAAGGTGGCCGGCGTGCCCATGCTGCACCACGCCATGCGCGGCGGCGCGGCGCTGTCGCCCGAGCGCACCATCGTCGTCGCCGGTCACGGCGCCGATCAGGTCGAGGCGGCGGCGAAAGACTACGACCCCGACGCCATCATCGCCCTGCAGAAAGAACAACACGGCACCGGCCACGCCGTGTCGATGGCCAAACCGGCTCTCGAAGGCTTCGACGGCGACGCCATCGTCCTCTACGGCGACACCCCCTTCATCTCCCCCGAAACGCTCGAGCGGATGGCCGAGGCGCGCCAGACCCACGATGTCGTCGTCCTCGGGTTCGAACCCGCCGCTCCCGCGCGCTATGGCCGCCTCGTCATGACAGGCGACCGCCTCGACCGGATCGTCGAATTCAAGGACGCCAAGAATGAAGAACGCGCCATATGCTTCTGTAATTCCGGCGTGATCTGCGCCAGCGCCAAAACCCTCTTCGACCTCATCGGCGAGGTCGGCAACGACAACGCCTCCGGCGAATACTACCTCACTGACATCATAGCCATCGCCAATGACAAGGGCCTCTCCGCCACCGCCATCGCCTGCGACGAGGCGGAAACCCTCGGCATCAACTCCCGCGCCGACCTCGCCGCCGCCGAGGCCGCCTTTCAGGCCCGCGCCCGCGCCGAAGCGATGGAGAACGGCGTCACCCTTTCCGCCCCCGAGACCGTGCATTTCGCCTTCGACACCGCCATCGGCCGCGACACGATCATCGAACAGAACGTCGTCTTCGGCCCCGGCGTCACTGTGGAAACCGGCGCCCATATCCGCGCCTTCTCGCATCTCGAGGGCTGCCACGTTTCTCGCGGCGCCGTCGTCGGGCCCTACGCCCGCCTGCGCCCCGGCGCGGAACTGGCCGAAGACACTCGCATCGGCAATTTCGTCGAGGTCAAGAACGCCACCATCGACGAGGGCGCCAAGGTCAACCACCTCTCCTATATCGGCGACGCCCATATCGGCCAGCGCAGCAATATCGGCGCCGGTACCATCACCTGCAACTATGACGGCGTCGGCAAACACCACACCGAGATCGGCGAAAACGTCTTCATCGGTTCCAACACCATGCTGGTCGCCCCCGTCACCATCGGCGACGGCGCTCTGACCGGCTCAGGCTCCGTCATCACCAAGGACGTGCCCGCCGACGCGCTCGCCATCGCCCGCGCCCCGCAGGTGAACAAGCCCGGCATGGCCCGCAAACTCTTCGACCTTCTGCGCAAGAAGAAGGCCGATAAATCAAAGACGGAGGCAGGCTGACATGTGCGGCATCGTAGGCGTATTGGGCACCCACGAGGTCGCCCCCACATTGGTCGAGGCGCTCAGGCGGCTCGAATATCGGGGCTATGACAGCGCCGGCATCGCCACCCTCAACGAGGGCCATCTCGACCGCCGCCGCGCGGTGGGCAAGCTGGTCAACCTGTCCGACCTGCTCGTGCACCAGCCCCTCGCTGGCAAGGCCGGCATCGGCCACACCCGCTGGGCCACCCACGGCGCGCCCAACGTCTCCAACGCCCACCCCCACAAGGCCGGCCCCGTGGCGGTCGTCCATAACGGCATCATCGAGAATTACCGCGACCTGCGCGCACGTCTCGCCGAAAAGGGCCACGATTTCGACACCGACACCGACACCGAAACCGTGGCCCTCCTGACCCGCCAGTACATGGAAGAGGGCCACGCGCCCGTCGAGGCGGCAAAGCTCACCCTGAACGAGCTTGAAGGCGCCTACGCCCTTTGCTTCCTCTTCGACGGCGAACCTGACCTGCTGGTTGCCGCCCGCAAGGGCAGCCCGCTCGCCATCGGCCATGGCGACGGCGAGATGTTCGTGGGCTCCGACGCCATCGCGCTCGCCCCCCTCACCGACCGCATCACCTATCTCGAGGAAGGCGACTGCGCCGTCGTCACCCGCGCCGGCGTCACCATCACCGACGCCCATGGCAAGCTGGCCAACCGCGAAATCCGCACCGTCAACATCGACAACGCCCGCGTCGACAAGGCCGGCCACAAGCATTTCATGGCCAAGGAAATCGCCGAACAGCCCGTGGTCCTCGGCGATGCCCTGCGCCACTACCTCTCCGACGATGGCCGCGACATCGTCTTCGACGACACCCTGCCCGACTTCTCGAAGATCGACCGTGTCTCGCTGGTCGCCTGCGGCACCGCCCATATCGCTTGCCTCACCGCGAAATACTGGTTCGAACAGGTGGCCGGCATCCCCGCCGATGTCGATATCGCCTCCGAATTCCGCTACCGCGAGCCGCCCATCCCCGCCCACACCGCCGCCCTCTTCGTCAGCCAGTCGGGCGAAACCGCCGACACGCTCGCCGCGCTGCGCTACTGCGACGGCCGCGCCGAACGCCTGCTGTCCGTCGTCAACGTCACCGAAAGCTCCATCGCCCGCGAAAGCGACTTCGCCCTGCCGATCTATGCCGGCACCGAGATCGGCGTCGCCTCGACCAAGGCCTTCACCTGCCAGCTTGTCGTCCTCCTGCTGCTGGCGCTCAAGGCCGCCAAGGACAGGGGCACCCTGACCGCCGATCAGATCGCCGACAAGCTGTCCTCGATCCGCGCCCTCCCGGCGCTGATGAACCTCACGCTGGAACGCGGCGAAGAGTTCCGCCGCGCCTCCAACCAGCTGGCCGAGGCCGACCACGCCCTCTTCCTGGGGCGCGGCATGCTCTACCCTCTCGCCCTCGAAGGCGCGCTGAAACTCAAGGAAATCAGCTATATCCACGCCGAAGGTTATGCATCAGGCGAACTCAAGCACGGCCCCATCGCGCTCATCGACAAGACCATGCCCGTGATCGTCATGGCCCCCCGCGACGCGCTCTTTTACAAGACCGTTTCCAACATGCAGGAGGTGATGGCCCGCGGTGGCAAGGTCCTCCTCGTCACCGACCGAAACGGCGCGGCCGAGGCCGACGAGGGCGTCTGGTGGCAGCTCATCGTGCCCGATTGCGACCCGCTCGTCGCCCCCATCCTCTACGCCCTCCCGGCGCAGCTTCTGGCTTATCACACCGCCGTGGCCAAGGGCACCGATGTCGATCAGCCCCGCAACCTCGCCAAATCCGTCACGGTGGAGTGAACCCATGGGAACCCAGTTCGACGCCCTCTCCGACGCCCATATCAAGCTCATCGGCAAGCAGCACCTCTTCTTCTGCGCCACCGCCGCCCCCACGGGACTCGTCAATGTCTCGCCCAAGGGGATGGACAGCCTCCGCGTGCTCACGCCCAATCGCATCCTCTGGCGGAACTTCACCGGCAGCGGCAATGAAACCGCCGGCCACCTCGCGCAATCCAACCGCATGACGCTGATGTGGTGCTCCTTCACCCGCCAGCCGATCATTCTGCGCGCCTACGGCTCGGCACAGACGATCCACCCCCATGACGCGGACTGGGACGACCTCGCCGCCCATTTCCCGCCCCAACCCGGCATGCGCCAGATCTACGACATGACCATCGACATGGTGCAGAAATCCTGCGGCTACGCGGTCCCCTTCTTCGACCACGCAGGCGACCGCGACACGCTCAAAGACTGGACGGACGCCCGAGGCGAAGACGGCCTGCGCACCTACTGGTCCGAGCGCAACGCCACCACGCTCGACGGCGCCCCCACCGGCACCGGAGGCACATCATGACCGTCGACGACGCGCTCGCCCAACTCGAGTCCCACATCGAACCCGGCCGCGCCGAGGGCATGGCGGAATACCACAAACTGCCGCGCCGCTACCTCGGCATCCCCAACCCGGCCATCAACGACCTCACAACGGAATGGCGCCAGACCCTCACCGTCGACGAACGCGTCACCCTCGCCCGCGACCTCTGGAACACCGATATCTTCGAGGCCCGCCTCGCCGCCGCCAAGCTGCTGACACAGGCCCGCATCCGCCCCGACGATGCCGTGTGGGACCTGATCAAAAGCTGGCTGCCCGATCTCGACAGCTGGGCCATCGCCGATCACGCCATGGCCGCCGGGCAAAAGCGCCTCACCGCCGATCCCTCCCGCATTGACGAAGTGGAAAGCTGGACGAAATCCGACTCCCACTGGATTCGCCGCGCCGCGATGGTCATCACCCTGCCCTTCGCCCGCCAGAACAAGCCCAAGCCGCAGGAAAACGAAATCCGCGAGCGCGTGCTCGAATGGGCCGCAGCCTATGTGCGCGACCCCGATTGGTTCATCCAGAAATCCGTCGCATGGTGGCTCCGCGACCTCTCCAAGCACGACCCGGAACGCGTCCGCGCCTTTCTCAAGACCAATGCCACCCACATGAAACGCTTCGCCCGCCGCGAAGCCTCGAAACATCTCGACGAGAATTTCGGCTAAACCGGCCTCACTCCGTCCGGTACACCCGCACCTCCGGCAGCGACGTCAGATCCGCCTCCAGAATCCGCATCGCCGCCAGCGACAACCGGCTCCCCGCCCCCGGCTCGGCATCGAGCGGCAGCAAATCAACTGCAACCTTCGTGCCCTTTTCCGGAAACTCCACCCGGCCCCGCGCCTGCGACTTGACCAGCGGCGTCTTCAGCCAGATCCCCGGCTCCGACACCGCGCCCAGCGAGGCGATCGTTGCGCCAAGATCCGTCTCGCCCCCGGCACTTCCGGCATCGGCCACCGCCTTCTGCCGTTCCTCGTCGCTCGTGGTATCCAGAGAATCCGCCGTAATCGCCCCCGATGGCGGCGTCGGGGCAGAGCTCGTGGCCTGCGCCTCCGCCGGCTCCGGCGCTCGCGTCTTCGGCTTGAAAAGCCCGCCCTCGAACGCCCCGCACCCGGTCAGAGCCACGCAGCCAATGATCGCAAAAACCTGTTTCATCCCCCCAATCTAGGGCCCCCGGCCGCCCCCGACAATCCAAAGAACGGCCCTTGTGCCGCCTTTCCCCACGGCATAGGTTCTTCCCCATGACCGCCCCGCTCATAGACCCCTTCCAGCGCGCGATTTCCTACCTGCGCGTCTCCGTCACCGACCGCTGCGATTTCCGCTGCGTCTACTGCATGTCCGAGAACATGACCTTCCTGCCCAAGAAGGAACTGCTGACGCTGGAAGAGCTGGATCGCATGTGCTCCACCTTCGTCCGTCTCGGCGTGGAAAAGCTGCGCATCACCGGGGGCGAGCCGCTGGTGCGCCGCGATATCATGACCTTCTTCAACGGCATGACCCGCCACCTCGAAAGCGGCGGTCTGCGCGAACTCACGCTCACCACCAACGGCTCGCAACTCGAACGCTTCGCCGATCAGCTCTACGCCGCCGGCGTCCGCCGGGTGAACATCTCGCTCGACACGCTCGACGAGAAAAAATTCGCCGACATCACCCGCTGGGGCCGCCTCCCGCAGGTGATCCGCGGCATCGACGCGGCGCAAAAGGCCGGTCTCCGGGTCAAGATCAACACCGTGGCCCTCAAGGGCTTCAACGAGGACGAGCTGTTCGAGCTCGTCCAATGGTGCGCAACCCGCGACATGGATCTCACCTTCATCGAGGTCATGCCGATGGGCGATATCGGCAACGAGGACCGGCTCGACCAATACTGGAAACTCACCGACCTGCGCGCGCGCCTCGCCGAGCAATACACCCTCACCGACCTGCCCGAGCGCACCGGCGGCCCCGCCCGTTACGTCCAACTGCAGGAAACCGGCCAGAAGATCGGCTTCATCACGCCGCTCACCCATAATTTCTGCGAAAGCTGCAACCGCGTCCGCCTCACCTGCACCGGCGAGCTCTACATGTGCCTCGGTCAGGAAGACATGGCCGACCTGCGCGCGCCGCTCCGCAACAACCCCGCCGACGATGCCCCGCTCGAACAGGCGATCCGCGATGCCATCGCGCATAAGCCCAAGGGCCACGATTTCGACTATTCCCGTCAGGGGGTCGACGGCAAGATGTCCCGCCACATGAGCCACACCGGCGGCTGATGCAGGGTGCGCCCCTGCCCGTCCGGCTCTACCGTGTCGCCGCCAATATCGTGGCACCGCTGGCCTATCGCCGCGTCGCCGCCAAGCTCGACGCGCAGGGCATCTCTCCCACCCGCCAAAAGGAACGCCTGGGCCGCGCCACTGCCGCCCGCCCCAAGGGCCGGCTGATCTGGTTCCACGCCGCCTCCGTCGGCGAAAGCCTCTCGGTTCTCCGCCTGATCGAGCATCTGGGCCACGCCCTGCCCGACGCCTCCTTCCTGCTCACCTCCGGCACCGCCACCTCGGCCCAGATCGTCGCCAAACGCCTGCCCCCCCGCACCCAGCACCAGTTCGCACCCCTCGACGCCGCCCGCCCGCTGCGCCGTTTCCTGCGCAACTGGCACCCCGACGCGGCGATCTTCGTCGAAAGCGAACTCTGGCCCCAGATGCTCTCCCACACCCATGACGCGGGCATTCCCCTCGCCCTGATCAACGCCCGCATCTCTGACGGCTCGGCGCGGAACTGGAAACGCTTCCCGCAAACGGCCCGCCACCTGATGAACCATTTCCGCCTGATCCATTGTCAGGACGCCCGCACCGCCCGACATCTCCACGACCTCGGCCTCCCCCAGGCCGAAACCGGCCAGAACCTCAAATCCCTTGCCGGCCCCTTGCCCTACGACGCCAAGGCCCTTGCCGACCTGCAAGAGACGATCGGCCCCCGCCCCCTCTGGCTCGCCAGCTCCACCCATCCCGGCGAAGACGAGATCATGCTCGCCGCCCATGCCTCGGTGCTGGCCAAACACCCCGACGCTCTCCTCATCCTCGTGCCCCGCCACCCCGAGCGCGCCGACGCCATCGCGAAACTCATCACCGACGCGGGCCTCACCCCCGCCCGCCGCAGCACCGGCGAGCACCCCACCGACGGCACCCAGGTCTACCTCGCCGACACGCTGGGCGAGACCGGCCTCTGGTACGCCCTGTCACCCCTCACCTGCCTCTGCGGCTCCTTCACCCCCGTCGGCGGCCACAACCCCTACGAGCCCGCCCATGCCGGCTCCGCCATCCTCCACGGTCCGCTCTACGCCAATTTCGCCAAGACCTACCCCGAACTTGACGCCTCCGGCGCCGCGCTCGAAGTCGAAGACGCCGACGCGCTCGCCACCCAACTCGACCACCTGCTCACCACCCGCGACCAGCTCGAGACCATGCGCCAGAACGCCCGCCGTTTCGCCGCCAGCCAGACCGACATGCTCGACGCCTTCGCCGAAACCCTTTGCAAGGCCCTCGCCCTGCGCTAGTCAGGCGCCACACCAACCATGGCGGCCCCCTTGCCAGAGCTCATCGTCACCAATTTCAACCCGAACTTCACCGGCGTCTCCGCCACCGCCGCGGGCGTCGTCCGCCAGCAGGCCTCGGAATTCGACATGGTCCTCGCCGGCCACCCCCTGCCGGGCTGCCCCACCCCCGTCACCCGCCGCGAGGCCACCCGTCTCTCCCGCACCAAGCCGGACAACCGCCCCTTCACCATCTGGCATGTCCGCCGCAATCCCGAAATGAGCGCCGCCCTCTGGGCCCGCGATATCCTCCGCCTGCCGGTGAAAATCGTCTTCACCTCCGCCGCCATCCGCCGCCACTCGGCCTATCCCCGCTGGCTGATCTCACGCATGGACGCGGTGATCGCCACCACCGAAAAGGCCGCCAGTTTCGTCCCCCATGTGCGCGCCACCGTCCCCCACGGCGTCGACACCACCCGCTTCACCCCCGCAACAGACCGCGCCGCCGCATGGGCCGCAACCGGCCACCCCGGCACCGCCGGCATCGCCACCATCGGGCGCATCCGCCCCGAGAAAGGCACCGACCGCTTCGTCGACGCCATGATCGAGCTGCTGCCGCACCACCCCGGCCTCACCGCCCTCGTCATCGGTCGCGCCGCCAAATCCGACGCCGCCTTCCTCGCCGGCCTCGAACAGCGCATCGCCACGGCGGGCCTCTCCCACCGCATCCTCTTCCTCGGTGAAATCCCCCCCGAGGAGCTGCCACCGCTGATGCGCGCCCTCTCCGCCGTGGTGCAACTCCCCCGCTACGAAGGCTACGGCATGGCCCCCTTGGAAGGCATGGCCTCCGGCACCCCCTTCGTCGCCACCGATCAGGGCTACTACCAAAGCTTCGCAGGCCAGAACACCTGCGGCCTAATCACAGAGCCCGACACCGCCGCCGAAACCCTCGCCACCCTTCTTACCAACCCCGACCGCCACACCCAAATGGCCACCGCAGCCCGCAGCGCCGCCGAAACCCACTACAGCATCGAAGGCGAAGCCACCGCCATCGCCACGGTCTACGACCAGCTTTGGTCAGAAACCTGACCCCAGCTTCTTCTGGCCAAAAATATCCCGGGGGCGTGGGGGCTGGCCCCCACTCCAACACTCACATCAAAGCGGCATCCGCTGCTCGGCCACCCCGGCCCACCAGCTGCACCCCGCCGGGATCGCCTCGTCGTTGAAATTGTATTCCGGGTGATGCACCGCCGCCGTATCGCCGTTGCCCACCAGGATATACGCCCCCGGCCGCTCCTCCAGCATGAAGGCGAAATCCTCGCCCCCCATCACCAGCGGCGCGTCATCGCATTGCCCGCTGACCGAGCGGGCCACCTCGGCCGCGAAATCCGTCTGATCCGGATGGTTCACCATCACCGGATAGTTCCGTTCGTAATTCAGCGTGATCTTCCCGCCGAAGGCCGGCCCGAAACTCTCGCACAGCCCCTGCAGCCTTGCCTCCGCCAGATCCCGCATCTCCGTGCTCAGCGTCCGGACCGTCCCGATCATCTTCACCGAGGACGGGATCACGTTGAACGTATGCGAGGAGGTCTCCATCGACGTCACCGACACCACAAGCTGCTCCGTGGGGTCCGCGTTCCGGCTGGCAATCGTCTGCACCGCCGTCAGCAGATGCGCCGCCATCACCGAGGGGTCGACCGTCTCGTGCGGCTTGGCGGCATGCCCGCCGCGGCCCTCGACCAGTATCTCGATCTTATCGGTCGCGGCAAAGAACGCGCCGGGCCGGATGGCAAACTGCCCCATCGGCACGCCGGGCCAGTTATGCATCCCGTACACTTCCTGAACCCCGAACCGCTCCATCAGCCCGTCATCGCACATCACCTTGGCGCCGCCCCCGCCTTCCTCGGCGGGCTGAAAGATCACCGCGACCGTGCCGTTGAAATTCCGCGTCTCGGCCAGATACCTCGCCGCCCCCAACAGCATCGCCGTATGCCCGTCATGCCCGCAGGCATGCATCGCGCCATCGGTCTTCGAGGCATAGTCCAGCCCCGTCTGCTCATGAATCGGCAGCGCGTCCATATCGGCGCGCAGCCCGATCACCTTGCCGCTGTCGGCTTTCTGCCCCCGGATGATGCCGACCACGCCCGTGCGTCCCAGCCCGGTGACCACCTCGTCACAGCCGAACGCCTCCAGCTTCTCGGCCACCAGCGCGCTGGTCCGGTGCGTCTCGAACAGGATCTCCGGGTATTGGTGGATATCCCGCCGCCATTCGGTGATCTCGTCATGCAACTCTGCAAACCGGTTTTTCACGGGCATCTCATTCGCTCCTTCTTCCTCAATATCCGCTCTCCGACACCAGTACGACATGGCCCGGCTCGACCTCTTCATAGACGGACGGGCCCGGCTCGTACCCCACCTCGTGGATGGGCGACGGGATCGGCTTGAACTGCAAATCTTCTTCCGACCGGCGCCTTGCCGGGTCGGCCACCGGCACCGCCTTCAGCAGCGCCTTGGTATAGGGGTGCTGCGGGTTCTCGAACACGGCCGCCCTCGGCCCCCGTTCGACGATCCGGCCCAGATACATCACCCCCACATCATGACTCACCCGCTCCACCACCGCCATGTCATGGCTGATGAACAGGAAGGACAGGCCAAGCTCCGCCTGCAACTCCATCATCAGGTTCAGCACCTGCGCCTGCACACTCACATCGAGCGCGCTCACCGCCTCGTCGGCCACGATCAGCTTAGGGTTCAGCGCCAGCGCCCGCGCGATGGCGACCCGCTGCCTTTGCCCGCCCGACAACTCGTGCGGGTAGCGCCGCAGGAAACTCCTCGGCAAGCCCACCCGGTCGAACAGCATCGCCACCCGGTCGCCCCGGTCCGAGGCGCTGCCGATCCCGAAATTCTTCATCGGCTCGGCCACCTGGTCAGACAGCTTCATCTGCGGGTTGAGGCTCGCAAACGGGTCCTGGAACACCATCTGCATATCCATGCGCGCCTTGCGCAGCTCGCCGGACCCCAGCGCCATGATATCCGTGCCGTCCAGCGTGATCTCCCCCCGATCCGGCTCGATCAGCCGCAGGATCGACCGGCCCGCGGTCGACTTCCCGCAGCCCGATTCGCCCACCAGCGACAGGGTCTTCCCCCGGTCCAGCTCGAACGAGAGATCCTCCACCGCGTGCACCTGCGCCACCGTCCGCCGCAACAACCCGCCGCGCACGGCAAACCGCGTGACCAACCCCTTCACCGACAAAAGCCGCTCGTCGCTGCCCATGATCGGCGCGATCTCCTGATCCTCGGCCCCGAGCAGCTTCATCGGCTCCGGCGCCGCCTTCCCCCGCATCTCGCCCAGCCGCGGCACGGCCGCCAGAAGCGCCTTGGTATAATCATGCTTCGGGTTGGCAAAGATCTCCTCCACCGGCCCTTCCTCGACCTTCCGGCCGCGATACATCACCACCACCCGGTCGGCCATCTGCGCCACCACGGCCATGTCATGGGTGATGAACATCACCGCCGTCCCGGTTTCCCGCTTCAGCCGGTTCATCAGGGCGAGGATCTCCGCCTGGATCGTCACGTCCAGCGCCGTGGTCGGCTCGTCGGCGATCAGCAGCCGCGGCTGGCACGCCAGCGCCATCGCGATCACCACCCGTTGCCGCATCCCCCCCGACAACTCGTGCGGATACTGCGTCAGCCGCCGTTCCGGCTCCGGTATCCTGACCTCCCGCAGCAATTCCAGCGCCCGCGCCTTCGCCGCCTTCCGGTCCATCTTCTTGTGCAGCCGCACCCCCTCGGTCAGCTGCCGCCCGATGGTGAACACCGGGTTCAGCGCCGTCATCGGCTCCTGAAAGATCATCCCGATCTGGTTGCCCCGGATCGTCCGCATCAGGTTCTGCGGCGTCTTGGCAAGGTCGATCTCGTCGCCCGTCCCCTCGTCGAAGATCAGCCGCCCCCCGGCAATTTGCCCGCCCCCGAACTCCACCAGCCGCATCAGCGACAGCGACGACACCGACTTGCCCGACCCGGATTCGCCCACGACACAGACCGTCTCGCCGGGGAACACCTCGAAGGAAACATCCTCCACCCCGGTCACCGGGCCATCACGCGTCTGGAATTCCACCCGCAGATTCTCGATGCGGGCGACGGGACGGTCGAGCATGGGGTCTCCTGTTCGGATGCGCTGGAGATGAAGCTAGAGAGGGTTCAGCACAAGGTCAAACGTGCAGCGCCGCGGGCGGCCGGGATGAGCCCGTTTCCACTTGGCCCCGGCGCGGAATCCGGGGCCGAACCCCGCCGCACATCCGATTGTTCTTGACCTCAAGTTACCTTGAACTCCTACAACGGCATCCGAATCCCCGTCCAAACCCGGAAAGCCCCACATGCATGTCCTGACGATCCTCGACCACCCCGACCCCAACGCCTTCAGCGCCGCCGTCGCCCACCACTTCATCAAGGGCGCCACCGCGGCCGGCCATACGGTCGAGCTGGCCGACCTCCATGCCGAAGGGTTCGACCCCCGCTGGACGATGGCCGACATCACCGCCGACAATGGCGGCATCGCCCCGCCAGACGTGGCCCGGGAACAGGCGCGCATCGAACGGGCCGACGCCATATGCCTCGTCTTCCCGCTCTACTGGTGGGGCATGCCGTCCATGACCAAGGGCTGGCTCGACCGTGTCTGGTCATGGGGCTGGGCCTATGATCAGCTCGACGACCCCGAACACTCCTGTCAGCGGCCCCGCTCGGGCGTCCTCCTCGTCCCGGCCGCGGCACGCTCTGACGAAGTGGAAAAGGAAGGATACCTCGCCGCCATGGAAACGGCATGGATCAAGGGCACCCTCGGCTATTTTGGCTTCTCTCCCCGAAGGCTCGAACTGCTCCACGGCTCCAAGGGCTCGCCGGACCGCAGGCAGGCCCTTCTGGAAACCAGCTATCGCGCCGGCCTGACATTGTCCCCGCCGAGCGCACCCGCAAAGGTCTAACCCGGCAACCTATTTCACGCCAGAGACTTCCGGCGCCGCCGAAGCCGTGCCACTCTGCGCCCGACACCCGGCTGAAGCAGGATTCTGGAATGCCCCTATCCGACAACGTAAGGAATGCCATCGTCGACGCCGTCGAACAGGGATTCGCCGAACAGATCGAGTTCACCAAAACGCTGGTGCGCTTCCCCTCCACCCGAGGGAACGAGCACGAGATCGTCGCGTTCATCGCCGGCCAACTGGCGGAACGCGGCTACGATATCGACCAGTTCGACATGGACCGCGCCGCCATCGAGGCCCATGAAGGCGCCGGCCGGATCACGCCAGAGCATTCCACCGCCCCCATCGTCGTCGGCACCCACCAGCCCGCAAACGAGGCCGGCCGCTCGCTCATCCTGCAATCCCATGTCGACGTGGTCCCCGCCGGCCCCGACACCATGTGGCGCCACCCGCCCTTCGAGCCGCATGTCGAGGGCGACTGGCTCTACGGCCGCGGCGGCGCCGACATGAAGGCCGGACAGGCCCAGATCTTCTTCGCCATGGACGCGCTCCGCCGCGCGGGCTTCGCCCCGGCGGGCCGGGTCCACCTGCAAACCGTCGTCGAAGAGGAATCCACCGGCAACGGCGCCCTGATGACATACCTCAAAGGCTACGACGCCGATGCCGTCCTGATCCCCGAACCGGAAGAGGAAATGCTCGTGCGCGCGAATGTCGGCACCCTCTGGTTTCAGGTCGAGGTGCAGGGGAAACCGGTCCACGTGCGCGAAATGGGCAGCGGCGCCAATGCCATCGACGCCGGCTACCGCGTCATCGCGGCCCTGCGCGAACTCGAAGAGGCATGGAACGCCGAAAAGACCGAACACCGCTTCTTCGAGGATCTCGACCACCCGATCAACCTCAATATCGGCAAGATCGAAGGCGGCGACTGGGCCTCCTCGGTGCCGTCATGGTGCCGGGTCGACTGCCGCATCGCCATCTATCCCGGCATCAAGGCCGCCGACGCCGCCCGCCAGATCGAAGACACGATCAGCACTTTCGCCGCCGACGATCCCTACCTGTCAAACTCCCCGCCCATCGTCACCTTCAACGGCTTCTTCTCCGAAGGCTACACGCTCGACCCCGGCTCCGAGGCCGAGGCCGTTCTGGGCCGCGCCCACCACGCCGCGACGGGCGAGGAGATGCAAAGCTTCGTGACGCCCGGCTATCTCGATTGCCGCGTCTACCAGCTCTACAACCGCATCCCCTCGCTCTGCTACGGGCCGATCTCGGAAAA
This sequence comes from Roseovarius sp., assembly GCA_040220035.1. Taxonomy (GTDB): domain Bacteria; phylum Pseudomonadota; class Alphaproteobacteria; order Rhodobacterales; family Rhodobacteraceae; genus Roseovarius. The sequence goes on from JAVJTX010000067.1 coordinate 35,653, forward strand.
CATCCACGGCGTCGACGAACGGGTCAGCGTGGAATCCATCCGCCGCACGACCATCGCCATGGCGCTCTTCATCGCCGAATGGTGCGGGGTCGAGGCGATCGCGCCCTAGCCCCCTACCGCGGCACCAGCATCGTCACGCCCACCGCCGCCGCCCTCGCCAGCGCCGGGTCGAGCGACATCGGGATTTACTCCCCCCGCCGCCACAGCTGGGCGAGGTCATCGTAATGCCGGCTCAGGAAATGCCCCGACTGGCCGGTCGAGATGATGAACACGCTGCTGTCGGGATCGGCGAAATCATACACCCCCCGAAACCCCGCGCCATGCACGTTCTCGTAGGGGTCCGGCCCCTCGCCGCTCGTCCGACCCCGCAACAGCGTGTTGTCCCCGCCCGAGGTCGACTGCCGGATATTCACGAAATACCGCAGCAACGGCACATCGCCCAGCACCTGATGGTCATGTGTCGCCTGATGCGCATCCCCCCAGCGCAGGCTTTCCAGCGCCGAGCCGTACCGCTCGCCGATCCACACCAGCGCATCGTCCAGCGCCAGCCGCGCGATATCGGTACAGCTCTCCTCCTGCGTCGACTGCCGGATGTCGCACCATTCCGAGGCGCCCTCGATATCGCGGTAGACCCGCTCGATGAACACCGGGTCGGGATGGGTGAACTCGGTCGCCAGCGGGCCAAGATCGTCCTGGATCAGCCGCGTCATCAGCGCCCGCAGCCACGCCGCATATATCAGCGGCTCCGGCAGATGCTCGTTCATCTCCCCGTTCCAGTTCGACAACAAGTCCAGCGCCCGCTGCCTCTGCCGCGCCGGCGTGCCCTCGGGTGCGGCCTCTCCGGTGAACCACAAATCCCGTCCGATCAGCGGCAACAGCGACCTCGCCGTGAAACTCACCGTGTCGAGCTGCGCCTCGATGAAACTGTCCCGCGTATGCACCTCGCGCGACTGCATCAGCCGCTGCCAGCGGTGGATCCGCTGCGTATCGCCCCACTTGAAACTCACATGCGACGGGAACGGCCGGCTCACCGTCTTGTTGTTGGTATTGCCCAGCACGCCCCCCACCGGCGCCACGAATTCGGGGTTGGCCGAATAGGGCGTCATCGCCGGCCAGCGGTTTTCCCTGATCCAACCCCGCGCGGGCATCCGCCCCTTCGTCTCATGCCCCGCATCCCGGCGCGGCATGGCGCCGATCATCTTCATGGCGATGGTCTCGTCATCGGCCAGCATCAGGTTCTGCGACGGCGCGACATAGAACCGCCCCGCCTTCAGCGCCTCGTCCACGTTCTGCGACTGCATCAGCCGCATCGCCGCGGTCATGGTCGTGTCGGCCCCCGACAACGCCGTCCACGCAACCGAGGCCACATGCCCCGGCGGCGTCACCTCGGCCAGATCGTAATGCGTGCCCGGCATCACCGGCCCGTTATCCGTCCAGCGCAGCGTCAGCGTGATCGGATCGCGGTCCTTGATCTCGATGATCGTGCTTTCGGTGCGGAAATCCTTGTACCCGTTGGGGGTAAGGTACTCGCTCGGGTTCTCGGGATTGAGCCGCTCGATATAGACGTCCTGATCGTCCATGTAGGAGGACGTCACCCCCCAGCCCAGCTTCTCGCTCCGCCCGGTCATCACCACCGGCACACCGGGGATCGTACCGCCGATCACCCCCCCGCTCGACAACTCGATTCGCGCCAGATACCACACCCCCGGCGCGGTGAACCCCAGATGCGGGTCATTGGCCAGAAGCGTCCCCCCCGCGGCCGAGCGCGACGGCGCCGCCGCCCACGCATTCGACGCCCCGGCAAAGGCGCGGTGATTGAAGGGCGACAGCCGGTTCTTGGTGATATCCGACTTGGAATAGCGCGGCGCATGATCCCTCAACTCGGGAAACAGCGCGGCATAATCCGGCAGCGCCGCAATCCCGCTGCCCGGCGCCAGCGGCATGATATCCTTCATCCGGTCATCGTCATTCAGCGCCATTGAGGCCCGCGCATATAGCACTTCCTCCTCAAGATGCGCTGACAACTGCACCGACAGAAGCTTCACGATGGCGATCGAATCGGCGGGCTGCCACGGGGCGATGGGGAACTCGAACAGGAACATCTCCGGCGCCCCGCGCCCGCGCGCCTCATCGTTGATCTCGTTCAGCCGCGCGTTCACGCCGCGCGAATAGGCCCGCAGCGCCTCCTGCGTCCACGCATCCTGCACGTTGACCGAATCCCTCGCCTGCCCGTACAGGTCGAACCGCCGCAACACCTTGTCCACGTCCACGGTCTGCGTGCCGAACACCTCCGACAGCCGCCCCTGCACCGTGCGCCGCAGCATCACCATCTGCCACAGCCGGTCCTGCGCATGGGCATAGCCCAGCCCGTAGAACGTATCGAGATCGGTGCCCCCGAACACATGCGGCACGTTGGAATGATCCCGCACGATCTCAACCTGGCTCGACAGCCCGTCCACCGCCAGCGTCTTGTCATACTCGGGCAGTGACCGCGACAGCAGGAAATAGATCACCGTGATCGCCAGTACGGCCAGCACGACCATCGCGCCGGCAATCCGAAAAAGCCATTTGAAGACCTGCGCCATGCTGCCCGGTTTCTCCTTGCATCTCGGGTCGGGATAGTCAGAAATTCGGGGCGAGACAATGGGAGGCGAAAAGACGATGACAAAACTGGCATTCCTGGGCCTTGGCGTGATGGGCCACCCGATGGCGGGGCATCTGCAGGCGGCGGGCCACGAGGTCTGTGTCTACAACCGAACCACGTCAAAGGCCGAGAAATGGGTGGATCAGCATGGCGGCACCCATGCCACCACGCCGCGAGAGGCCGCTGAAGGCGCAGATTTCGTAATGTCCTGCGTGGGCAACGACGACGACCTGCGCAGCGTGTGCCTCGGCGATGACGGCGCCTTTGCCGGCATGAAGAAAGGCGCCACTTTCGTCGATCACACCACCGTGTCGGCCAAGGTCACCGAAGAGCTTTACGCCGCCGCCAAGGAGGCCGGCCTCGGCTATGTCGACGCGCCGATCTCGGGCGGTCAGGCGGGGGCCGAAAACGGCCAGCTTTCGATCATGTGCGGCGGCGACGAAGACGTCTATGCCGCGGCCGAGCCGATCATGAACACCTACGCCAAGCTCTGCCGCCGAATCGGCGGCTCCGGCGCCGGGCAGATGACCAAGATGGCCAACCAGATCGCCATCGCCGGTCTGGTGCAGGGTCTCTCCGAGGCGCTGCACTTCGCCGAGAAGGCCGGGCTCGACGGCCGTTCCGTCGTCGAGGTCATCAGCCAGGGCGCCGCCGGATCTTGGCAGATGGCCAACCGCTACGAGACCATGATCGACGACAAGTTCGACCACGGCTTCGCGGTCGACTGGATGCGCAAGGATCTGGGCATCTGCCTCGACACCGCCGACGAGAACGGCGCCTCGCTCCCGGTCACGGCGCTGGTCGACCAGTATTACAAGGACGTCCAGAAAATGGGCGGCGGCCGCTGGGACACGTCGAGCCTGTTCAAACGCCTGCGCAAGCTGGGCTAAGGCGGGGCCCACCGCCCCAGCCGGAATTTTGCAAAATGCCGGCCCGGAAAATTCCAATTTTCCGGGCCGTTTTCGTCCAAGAAACCGGCTATCTCGCGGCCCGCAGCGCTCACTCTCAGTCGAGTCCGGCGTCGGCCACTTCCGCCGCACAGCTCGGCACCCCGTCGGTAAAGAAATCCTCCGGCACATGCCGTGCTTCGGTGACAATGACATTGCTCGCGTCATCCCACCGCATGTGCCGCTCCCAGACCGGCTCGCCCTCCGCGTCCACCTCCAGAAGCCGCCCGTGCTCGGCCTCGGTCAGCAGCAGGTTGCCATTCGGCAGGACCTGGTGCTTGCCACGCCGCCACGTGTAGAAGGGCTGCGCCTCGGTGCCCGCGAAATCCTCGGTCACCTCGCCCGTCTTCGGATCGACCCGCATGATCCGCGACCGCGTCGTGCCGGTGCCATTGTCGAACACCGTGATCGTGCCGTCAGGCTGGAAATCCGGGTCGTGCTGCTTGAACCACGGCCCGTGCTGCCACCATTTCATCACCCCCGTCTCCGGGTCGACCACGGCCACGAGGTTCAACTCCCGCAGGCTGATCAGCACGTCGCCCGCCTCGAACATCGGAAAGGCGTCGGCCATCTCCGCCAGCAGCGGCTCGGCATCGTTCGGGTGATACGGGTCGTCCACGTAACGCACCCGCTCGCCCGGCTTCTCGGGCGTGACGGTGCGGATGTCGAGATACCCCTGCTGCGCCTTGTCATTGCCGTAGATGACCGTTTCCCGCAGATCGAGCGTGCGCACCTCCTCACCGCTCTCCTCGTCCACCCACGAAATCAGCTCCTCCCGCCACGACAACAGATGCCCCTCGCCATCCCTTGCCAGCGAATGGTGAAACGACGCGTTGTTGCTCCAGATCGGCGCACCACAGGTATCGAGCCGCGCCAGCACGTTCCCCGAATCGAACGTCACCGCGATCGAGCCGTCCTCGAACACCTCCATCCCGTGCAGCATGGTGTTCTGCGCCTTGTTCTGGCTGTCGATCTCGCTATAGGCCACCGGCCAGTGATGCACCTCCTCGCCCTGTGCATCATACATCCGCACCACGTGGAACGTGCCCTCCGGGTCGGCGTTCAGCCCCGCGATGAGGGTATAGCCGCCCTCCATCAACTCCGGCTGATGCGCCACGAAGCCCCGCTCGGGGTCCGGCGCCTCGCCGCTGTCGTCGGGGGCCACGATATGCCGCGTGGGCTCCAGCCCGATATCGTTGCGCCAGTTGTTCTTGACGTCCAGATAGGTCCGGTGCGCCGTTCCGATCTGCGGCGCCGGGAACCAGCCCCACCACGAAGACACGGTGCCATAGACAATGCCCAGAACGGCGACCGACGCCGTGAATGCAACAGGGGCGAGACGTTCCGATAATGGCCGCTTGCTCATGCGGTGGCTTCCTTCGCGAATTGCGCCGACCCGGCCCCGAGGGCCCGGCGGCAAAGACTGTCATGCAAGCCGCTGGCCCGCGCCAATAGCTGCGGGTCCGCCCCCTCCAGCACCGGCACCGGCCCCGGCGCGCGGAACATCCCCGCCAGCCCGGCCACCTCCGCCGGGTCCGCCGCACCGACCGCCTCGGCCAACAGCGGCAGTTGCGCGCCCGGCGCGGCACAGAACGCGTCATGGTCAAGGAACACCACACCCCGCCCGGCCGTCGCCAGCACATGCTCATACGCATCGATCCAGTAGCGCAGCCAGAAATCCGGCCCCGTTGCCGCCTCCGCCCCCGGCGCGCCCTCGCGGAACGCGATCGGCCTGAGCGCCTCTCCGAACTCGAAATGCCCCACCCCTTCCATATAGCGCCGCCCGAATGGCTCGCGCGCATGAAGGTCCAGAAACCGCGCGTGCTGCCGCATGAGCGAGGCCACATGCGCCCGCGGATCCCGCACCGGGATCAGCACCGTCGCATCCGGACAGATCGCGTCGATCAGCGGCAGCCGCGCGATATTGGCGTTGTTCTTCGACAGATACCGCCGCGCGCCGGGCTTCGTCGCCACCACCTTGGCCATATGCGTGCGGAAATACTCGGCAAAGGCCTGATCGTAATCGCCCACGTCCCACGGCAGGATCCGGTCCTGCCGGTAATGGTCCGCGTAAAACGCCATCCAGACCATTTCCTCGAACGCCTCGGGGCTCTCCCCCGACACCTCCAGCCCGTCGCCATGCGCCCGCTCCGCCTTGGCCGCGCTTTGCTGGAACATCGGCCCGATCCGGCTCCACAGCAGCGGCGACAGCGTGAAGGGCATGTGCCGATAGGTGGCCGAGGCAAACTCCGGCAGCCCGGCCATGGCATTCAGCAGGATCGTCGTGCCCGCCCTCGGCAGCGAGGTCACGAAGACCGGCCGATGCGCCCGCTCCGGGTCGATCCGCCGTCGATAAATGCGCGTCTCCAGCGCCCCCAGCCGTTTCTGCCGCCCGGGCGAGGCAAAGGCGAAATTGTGCAGCGCCTGCTCCATCGGCCCATAAGGCACCTCGCCCCGGTCCGCCGCCTCCTCGCCCTCCGTCGCGGGCGTCTTCCGCCCGATCCGGTCCAGCGCCAGCCAAAGCGCCACCGCCCCGACACTCGACCCCAGCAGGAACGGCCAGCCCGAGGCCACGGCAATCGCCGCGTCGATGGAATAAAGCCCGGCCTGCGCCCCGCCCCAGACCACCGCCACCGTCGCGCCAAGCGCGGCAACACCGATCCCGGCAATCGCGAAAAACAGGCCCAAAAGCCGCACCGAGGCGCGCCGCACCTCCCGCTCCTTCTCGTCGTCGGTTTTGTCGGGGTCGCTCATCACCCTGAGCGCGGTCTGCGCCGTCGACGCCACGCGCCGGGCCACCATCTCGGCCCTCAGGATACGCAGAACGGCAATAAAGGCGATCAGCCCCAGCAGCAGCGCTGCAACGATCACTTGCTACGCTCCACCGTGGGCTCGGCAGGTTGGACAGGCTCGGCGGGCTTCGCCCGGTTCTTCATCATCCGCTTCAGCGGGTACCAGACGAACCCGATGATCGCCAAGACGATACCGGCGAACAGCGCGATCATCGTGCCGATCGCCGTCAACCCGGCGCCCGGCCCGACATAGGCCTGCGCGGCGGCGGGAACGAAAACAGCGGCGACCGCGAGCGCGGCGGTGTGACGGGATTTTCTGAAATCAAAATTCACGTGGGGGCCTCGTGGTTGCGATGTGCAATTACATCTAGCCTTCGATGCCCCCGGTCCAGCCCTGCCGTGCAACAGTGCCCGTTCACCAGCAATTTCGCGCCGCGCGCCGGGCGCTTACCGGCAATTCCTCGCCTACCCCAACAGGGCGGCGGACCTGTCAGGGCCGCTTGCCGGTTATATGGGCAACGCCCGGCCGATATCCTTGTCCGGCCGGTTTAGCCCTTTTGCCGACCATGCGCCGCCTGTCACGCGCACCGACGCAATACCGACAAAATACCGACGTAATACCGACATTGCATTTCCAGCGTTTTCCGTCGTTTACACCTGTTACTGCAACGGCCCGGCGCAACGTCCCGAAATGCCCGGAATTAACCGCTCTTAAAGCCCCAGCTTGTCCCGCATGAACGCGAGCGCCACCGACAGGCCATCGGGCGCGATCCCGTGCGCCGTGCCCTTCATCACATGGGCGAAGACATCCTTCCACCCCGCCGCCTGCAACGCCTCCGCCGCCTCGGGCAGCGATTGCGGCGGCACCACGTCATCCTGATCCCCATGCAGCAAAAGCACCGGCGGCCGGCTCACCGCATCATCCTTCAGCAGATCCGGCGACAACAGCCGCCCCGAGAAGGCCACGACGCCGGCCACCGCATCCTCGCGCCGGGGCGCCACATGCAAAGCCATCATCGTGCCTTGGGAAAAGCCAAACAAAACAACCTGTTCCGGCAGTACATCCTCATCCACCATCAGCGCATCGAGGAACGCGTTCAAATCCTCCGTCGCCGCCAGCAAACCGCGCTCGGCCTCCTCCTCCGACGACCCGTCGATCCACGGAATCGGGAACCATTGCAGCCCCGTGGGCATCATCGGAATGACTTCCGGCGCATCCGGCGCCACGAACAGCGTATCGGGCAGATGCTCGCCCAGCACGTCCGCCAGCCCCAGCAGATCGGCCCCGTTCGCACCATAGCCATGCAGGAACACCACGATCGACCGTGTCTCACCGGATTGCGGCTCCGTGCGGCCAGCCTTCAGAACGCGCGTCATCTGATCCCTTCCCTTTGTTTGTCCACCCGGTAGTAGGCCCACAAAAGCCGCGCCGCAACCGATCTCCACGGCCGCCACGCCTCGGCCATCGCCCTGAATTCCCGGTCCCTCGGCCGCTCCGGCAACCCGTAAAGCACCCGCGCCGCCTCCTGCAGCGCCAAATCGCCGGGCGCGAATACATCGGCCCGGCCAAGGCTGAACATCGCGTAGATTTCCGCCGTCCACACCCCGATCCCCGGCACCTCGGTCAGCGTGGCCACCACCTCCGCATCAGCTCTGTCCCGCAACCCTTTGAAATCAATCCGCGCTTCCGCCAGCGCCCTTGCGTAGCGGATCTTCTGTCGGCTCAGCCCCACGGCCCGCAAATCGTCATCGCTCGCCCACATGATCTTGCGCGGCCCGGTCAGCCCGGCGGCCCGCATCCGCCCCCAGATCGCCGCCGCCGAGGCGGTGCTGACCTGCTGGCTGACGATGGCGCTCAACAGTTCGGCAAACCCCTCCGGCTTCCGCCGCAGCGGCAGCGGCCCGGTCAATCGCCGCGCCTCCGCCAGCCTCGGACAGACGCCCTCAAGATAATCCGCCCCCTCCTCCACATCCGCCAGCGTCTCGATGATCCGCCCGGTCACAGCGCGTCCACCCACGCAAGCGCCTCCGCAACGCTCGCCACCTTAAGCGCATCGGGCTGCGGCGGCCGTACAATCATCGCCACGCGCACCCCCAACTCCCGCGCCGCCACCAGCTTCGACATCGCCGCCGCCCCGCCCGCATTCTTAACAACCAGCCAGTCGACACCGAGCCCTTGAAACAAGTCCCGCTCCTCCTCCACCGAAAACGGCGGACGCCCCACAAGAAACCTTCCGTTAACGAATGGAAACGGGCGGTCCGGCGGGTCGATCTGGCGACAGATCAACTCCGCATGGCCCATATTGGCAAACCGCTCCAGCGTCTGCCGCCCTGTCGCCAAGAACACCACCGCCCCTTCGGGCACCAGCGCGGCGACATCCTCCTCGCGCTCGACCTCCGTCCACAGATCGCCCGGCGCTGGCTCCCATCCCGGCCTGAGGATTTGAAGGTAAGGCATTGATTTCGAATTACAAATACACGCCGTTCGGGTCGATATCCGATGCGCATAGGGGTGCGTCGCATCCACAACGGCGGTGATCCCCTCCGCGTCGAGATACCGCGCAAACCCCTCCTCGCCCCCGAACCCGCCAACCCGCGTCGGCAGCCCCATGGGCTTCGGCGCCCGCGTCGCCCCGGCCAGCGACGCCACCGCCGGAATACCCTTTTCCGCCAAGGCCTTGGCCACCTCCTGCGCCTCACCCGTGCCCGCCAGCAACAACAGCCTCATACCCCGGCCCTCGCCAATATCGCACCCTGCCGGTCCGTCACCACCGTATCGGCCCTTATCCCCTCCGGCAGCATCGCCCTGACCTGCTCCAGGGCCGCACTCGCCACCCACTCGGCATAGCTTTCTCCGGTACTTTCAAGTACCTGCAGGGCCGTATTCATGTACGCCACATCCTCGATCCCGAGCACCTCCGCCAGCCCCCGGAAATCCACCTGACTCCGCCCGGAATGCAAATCCCGCGCCCCCTGCGCCAGCTTGGTCATCTTGCCGATCCCGCCGCCCACGGTCACCCTCGGCACCGGGTGTTTCCCGAGGTATTTCAACATGCCCCCGGCAAAATCCCCCATATCCAGCATCGCATGATCCGGCAGGCCATAGAGCGTCTGCACAGCCTTCTCGCTGCTCGCCCCGGTACAGCCCGCGACATGCTCCAACCCCTGCGCACAGGCCACGTCGATCCCCCGATGAATCGAGGCGATCCATGCCGCACAGGAAAACGGCCGCACGATCCCCGTCGTCCCCAGAATCGACAGCCCTCCCTTCACCCCCAGCCTCGGGTTCCACGTCTTTTGCGCCAGCGCCGCCCCGCCCGGCACAGACACCTCGATCCGGATATCGGGCGCCCGCCCCAGCTCGGCCGCCACCTCGCCCACCGCGTCCTCCATCATCCGCCGTGGCACCGGGTTGATCGCCGGTTCCCCCGGTGGAATGGGCAGGCCCGGCATGGTGACCGTCCCGACCCCCTCTCCGGCCGCGAACACCACACCCCCGCCCGAGGCCGACACCCGCGCCCGGATCAACGCGCCATGCGTCACGTCCGGATCATCCCCCGCATCCTTGACCACCCCGGCCTCGCACCAGCCATCGCCCTGATCCCAATGGGAAATATCGAACTCTGGCTGCTCTCCCCTTGGCAGCACGATCATCACCCGTTCAGGCCTTCCACCCCCCCACAACCCCATCAGCGCCGCCCGCGTCGCGGCGGTGGCACAGGCGCCCGTGGTCCAGCCGCGGCGCAGGGGTCTGTCGGGTTTGCGGGCCATGTCAGGGGCGGACTATAGGGATGCGGCATTTCAAGGCCAATCGGCAATTCGCATGTCGCGACAGACGCCCCTTGTGGTCGCTGCCGCCCTTTCCCGACGGCCCAACTCGGGGCATACAGGGCATATGACCGACTCGCTTCCCCTTCCCGACGGCCCCTGGCCCACGCTCGAGCCCGGCTGGGTCTGGCTCTGCGGCGCCGGCCCCGGCGATCCGGGGCTCCTGACGCTGCACGCCGTCAACGCCCTGCGACAGGCCGACGTGGTGATCTACGACGCGCTGGTCGAGCCCCGCATCCTCGACTGGGCGCCGCAGGCCGAACATCTCTACGCGGGCAAGCGCGGCGGCAAACCCTCGGCGGTCCAGCGCGACATCTCCCTCCGGCTGGTCGATCTGGCAGCGGAGGGCAAGCGCGTCCTCCGGCTCAAGGGCGGCGATCCCTTCGTCTTCGGCCGCGGCGGAGAAGAGGCGCAAACCCTTGTCCAGCATGGCGTTCCCATCCGCATCATCCCCGGCATCAGCGCCGGACTCGGCGGTCTGGCCTATGCCGGCATCCCCGTCACCCACCGTGACGTGAACCAGTCGGTGACCTTCGTCACCGGCCACGACCAATCGGGCCTCACCCCCTCCTCGCTCAACTGGAACGCCATCGCGCAGGGCAGCCAGGTGATCGTGATCTACATGGGCATGAAACATGTCGAACAGATCAGCAGCGCCCTGATCGAGGCGGGCCGCCCGGCCAGCGAACCCTGCGCCGTGGTCTGCGCGGCGACCACGGGCGACCAGAAGGTGCTGGAAACCACGCTGGGCAGCATGGCCCGCGACATCGCCGACAGCACGCTCGAGCCGCCCGCCATCCTCTGCGTGGGCCGCTCGGTGCTGATGCGGCAGGTGCTCGACTGGCAGGGCATGCTGGCCGGCGAGCGCCCGCGCAACCTCGACCCGCTCGGCCGGGGGCGCCCCGCCGAGGCGTCTTGAAGCGCGGAGAGGAATTTGGGGGCGCTGCCCCCGACGTTGAAATTCCAAAGGAATTTCAACGCCTCCCCCGGAGTATTTTCGGAAAGATGAAAGGCCCGGCGTGGGAAATGGCCTGATCCTCGCGGCGCCCTCCTCGGGCGCGGGCAAGACCACCGTCACGCTGGCCCTGCTGCGGCTGCTGGCCCGCGACGGCGTGGCCGTGCGCGGCGCGAAATCCGGCCCGGATTACATCGACCCCAGGTTTCACGAAGCTGCCTGCGGCCGGCCCTGCCCGAACCTCGATGCCTGGGCCATGTCGCCCGCACGCCTGTCTACTCTGGCGGCGGGCGACGGGCTGCTGCTGATCGAGGGGGCGATGGGCCTCTTCGATGGCGCGCCACCCGACGGGCGCGGCGCGGTGGCGGACCTGGCGCGAGAGCTGCGCCTGCCGGTGGTGCTGGTGGTCGACGCGGGCCGGATGGCGGGCTCCGTCGCGCCGCTGGTGGCGGGGTTCGCCGGGTTCGACCCACAGGTGAAGGTGGCCGGCGTCATCCTCAACCGCATCGGCAGCGACCGGCACGAGGCGATGCTCCGCCGCGCCTTGGCGTCGCTGGGCCTGCCGGTGCTGGCAGCCCTCAAACGCGATGGCGCACTCACCCAGCCCTCCCGCCATCTGGGCCTCGTTCAGGCCGGCGAACGCCCCGACCTCGACACCTTCCTCGACCACGCGGCCGATGCGCTGGCCGCGACGCTGGACCGCGCCGCACTGCTCGATATCGCTCGCCCTCTCCCGCAGGCAAGACAGGCCCCCGCCCTCGACCCGCCCGCACAGGTCATCGCCATCGCACAGGACCGCGCCTTCGCCTTCGCCTATCCCCACATGCTGGCCGACTGGCGTGCCAAAGGCGCCGAAATCCGCCCCTTTTCGCCGCTCGCCGACGAAGCCGTCCCCGACGCCGGTTTCATCTTCCTGCCCGGTGGCTACCCGGAACTGCACGCGGGCCGGATCGCGGCGGCGGACCGCTTTCTGCACAGCCTGAGAAAGGCCGCGCAATCTGCTGACATCTATGGAGAATGTGGCGGCTACATGGTGCTGGGCGACGGTCTGGTCGATGCCGATGGCACACGCCACGCCATGGCCGGTCTGCTGGACGTCGAGACCTCCTTCGAGACGCGCCGCCTGCATCTTGGCTACCGCCACCTCACCCCGCTGGGCGGGCCCTTCACCGGCCCGCTTGCCGCCCACGAATTCCACTACGCCACCACCCTGAGCGAAACCGGCGACCCGCTCGTCCGCGCCACCGATGCCGAGGGCACCACCCTGCCCGCCATGGGCCTGCGCCGCGGCCGTGTGTCGGGCAGCTTCGCCCATGTGATCGACGCAGACCCGGCTGTGCACTAGCGCCACTTGCAGCTTCCCGCCAACGGGGCTAGCAGACCCCCATGACCGATGCCGTCCTCCCCCATTCCGACTCCCGCGCCAAACGCAATGTCGCCGTACTGGTGCTGGCGCAGGCGGTGCTGGGCTCGCAGATGCCGATGATTTTCGTGGTGGGCGGGCTGGCCGGGCAATCGCTGGCCAGCAATATCTGCTTCGCCACGCTGCCCATCTCGCTGATCGTGCTGGGCTCGATGCTCTCGGCCACGCCGCTGAGCTGGGCGATGCAGCGCTGGGGCCGGCGCGCGGGCTTCGTGATCGGCACCGCCGGCGGCGCGGCCGGCGCGGCGATCGGGGCCTACGGGCTCTATCTTGGCTCCTTCCCGGTCTACCTGCTGGGCAGCCTTTTCACCGGCATCTACATGTCGGCGCAGGGCTTCTACCGCTTCGCCGCCGCCGACACCGCCAGCGAGGCCTTCCGCCCGCGAGCCATCTCCTATGTGCTGGCGGGCGGGCTGGTCAGCGCGGTGATCGGGCCGCAACTGGTGAAACTGACGGCCGAGTCGATGGTGATTCCGTTCCTCGGCACCTACCTCGCGGTGATCGGCGTCAACGTCTTGGGCGTTCTGCTCTTCCTCTTCCTCGACATCCCCAAGCCTCCCGTGCCGGGCGACGACGCGCCCCGCGGACGCACGCGGATGGAGCTTCTGACCACCCCGCGCATCGCCGTTGCGGTGATCTGCGCCACCGTTTCCTATGCGCTCATGAACCTCGTGATGACCTCGACGCCACTGGCCGTGGTGGGCTGCGGGTTCAAGACCGGCGATGCCGCCGACGTGGTCACCGGCCACGTGCTGGCGATGTTCGCGCCGTCCTTCTTTACCGGCCACCTGATCGCCCGCTTCGGCACGGAAAAGATCATGGGGCTGGGCCTGCTGATCCTTGCCGGCGCGGGCGTGGTGGCGCTGCAGGGCGTCGCGCTGGAAAACTTCTTCATCGCCCTCATCCTGCTGGGCCTTGGCTGGAACTTCGGCTTCATCGGGGCCACCACACTGCTGGCCGCCTCGCACGAGCCGCATGAGCGCGGGCGCATGCAGGGGCTCAACGACCTGATCGTCTTTGGCGGCGTGACGCTAGCCTCGCTCTCGTCGGGCGGTCTGATGAACTGCTCCGGCGGCACGCCCGAGGCCGGCTGGGCGCTGGTCAACCTCGCGATGATCCCCTGCCTGACACTGGCGGGCGGTGCGCTGATCTGGCTGATGTTGCGGCCGAAAGAGGCCTGACCACGCGCGCCCTGCCCGGCCTCAGCTTTCGTGAACCCCGGGAACCCGCGCGCTCCTTCTGCGTTTTGAGGGGAGATGTGTGCGCAACGCGCGGGGACAGAATGAAAATGCAACCAATCGAGCCTACCCCGACCGAACTGGGGCGGATCTGCGTGATCATGAACGGCAAATCGGGTCGCCGCGATACACAGGATATTCCCGCTCGGATTCGCACTTCGTTAAGTGAACGCGCCCCGAATGCCGAGTTGCGCGTGCTGGACAGCGGGTCCGACCTCTTGCCGGCCACTCGCAAGGCCGTCGAGGAAGGCTTCGACATGATCGTCGCCGCCGGCGGCGACGGCACGGTGTCGGGCGTCGCCAGTGTCCTGTGTGGCACCGGCGTGACCATGGGCATCCTGCCGCTCGGCACGTTCAACTACTTCGCCCGGTCGCTCGACATTCCCACCGAGATTCCCGACGCCATCGACCTGCTCTGCGACGGCGCGGCCCGGCCCGTCCGCATTGCCCGGATCAACGACCGGGTCTTCCTCAACAACGCCAGCCTCGGCGCCTACCCGGCCATCCTCAAGACGCGCGAGGATGTCTACCGCCGCTGGGGCCGCAGCCGCATTGCCGCCTATTGGTCGGTCCTTGTCACGCTGGTTACCCTGCGCCGCCCCCTCCGCGTCCGCATCGAGGCCGACGACAAGGTGCTCGAGCGCCGCACGCCGCTGATCTTTGCCGTCAACAACGCCTTTCAGCTCAATCAGGTGGGCCTTCAGGGCGAGGACGAGATCGCCCGGGGCCGTCTCGCGCTCTTCATTGCCCCGGATACCAACCGCTGGGGCATGCTGTGCAACGCGCTGATGCTGGCCTTGGGCCTTGCCGAGCGCGAAAAGGAATTCGACTTCCTCGCCGCCGACCGCATCCGGATCGTCAACAACGAGCGCAAGCACGACATCGCCTGCGATGGCGAGCGCGACCGGATGAGGGCCCCCTACGACCTGCAGGTCATGGAAAACGAGCTGAATGTCGTGGCCCCGCTCGCCCGCCAGGGCGACACGCGGTGAGACGCATCGCTCACTTGTCTGACCTGCATTTCGGCCGCGACCGCCCCGAATTGCTCGATCCGCTCGTCGAGGCGGTGAACGACCTGTCGCCCGACCTCGCCGCCATCTCCGGCGATCTGACCCAGCGGGCCCGCCCGGCCCAGTTCCGCGCCGCGCGAGAGTTCATCGACCGTCTGGAGGCCCCCGTTCTCGCCGTGCCGGGCAATCACGACGTGCCGCTGCACAACCTCTTCCTCCGCCTGCTCTGGCCGTGGCGGCACTACCGCAGATGGATCTCTCCCGATCTCGAACCCGAGTTTCACGACGGCGAGATGATCGTGCTGGGGGTCAACACCGTCAACCCGATGGCGCATCAAAGCGGCTGGTTCACCCCCCGCGCGCTCGACCGCGTCCGCAACACCTTCAGCAACACCCGCGGCCGCCGCACCCGCATCGTGGTGGCGCATCACCCGCTCGAACACCTGCCCGGCGAGAAGAAAAAGCTGATGCGGGGTGCCGACGAGGCGATGGAGGAGCTGGCCCGCCTCAACGCCGATGTCGTCCTCTCGGGCCACCTGCACAACTGGCGCGCCGACCCCTTCGCCGAGAAGCCGGGGCGCAACGCGGTGCTGCAGGTCCATGCCGGCACGGGTCTCTCGACCCGCCTGCGCGGACAGGACAATGATTTCAACCTGCTGGAAATCGACGACGGGCTGATCGATGTCACCCGCTATGCCACGGCCGAGGGCGACAACCGTTTCGCCATGTGTCAGACCCGCCGGTTCGTCGTCCGCCCGCAGGGTTGGACCAACCACAAGGAAGCCTGAACAGCCGTCACCACAGCCCCGTCGCCGCCCGCGCCATCAGCGTCACCCGGCTTCGGAACGGCGCCCTATCAAGCGCGCCGCCGGCCACCCGCCCCGGCACGTTGCGTGCCGCCTTCAGCACCGGCCCCGCCTGCCACAGCACCAGCATGGCCGGTCGCGCCGCCGCAGGAATCGTCCGCCTTGCCGCCCGCGCACTGGCCAAATGGTCGAGCCCTTCCTCGGCCAGCGCCCGGATCGCCTGATGCGTGCCCTCCACCAGTGGAATACGCCCCGCCTTCTCCAGTTCCGGAACCGCCCGCAGCCAGTTGGCCAGCCCCAACGCATAACCCGCCTCGCGCACCGTATCCTCCGGCACCCCGGATAGCGCCCGCGCCGCCGCCAGCAACAGGTTGGACGAGGTCTTCCCGATATATTCCCGGAAATGCGCCATATCCTCGAACGGCTCGCGATAGACATCCCACCGCCGCGCCGCGACCAACTGATCCAGCAGTTCGGCCCCTTCGGCGTCCACCACCTTACTCAGCGGGCTTGCCACCTCGTGGCGCCTGACCGGCCCGCCCGCCTTGATCTCGCCCAGCAAATCGCGCCACCATTGCAGGCGCATCTCGGCGATCATCGGCTCCTCCGTCACCCACGGCGCCCGCGACACCTCGAGGTTGAAGGCATAGACCGGAAACAGCGCCTCACGCGCCGCCACCGGCGCCGCCATCACCGCGCGGAACCTGTCGGGATCGCCACGGCGCACCAGATCGGCACAGGCGATGACGTCTTCATGCATCGCGCAGCAGCTTCCAAGCTATCGCGTCCAGCAGCGCCTCAAAGGAGGCATCGACAATGTTCGGGCTCACCCCCACGGTCGACCAGCGACGACCGGAACCATCCTCGCTGTCGATGATCACGCGGGTCACCGCCTCGGTCCCCCCTTGGGTGATGCGCACCTTGAAATCCACCAGCCGCATGTCATCAATCGCCGACTGGTACTTGCCCAGATCCTTGGCCAGCGCCTTGGCCAGCGCATTGACCGGCCCCCGGTCAGAGCCCAGCTCATCCATTGATTCCGAGACCGACAGCGTCTTCTGCCCGTCGATCTTGACCACCACCACCGCCTCGGAGAGCGACACCATCTGGTCATACTTGTTCTTCCGCCGCTCGACCGTGACCTTGTAGCGCTTGACCTCGAAGAAATCCGGCAGCCGCCCCAGTTCCCGCCGCGCCAGCAGCTCGAAACTCGCCTGCGCGCTGTCATAGGTATAGCCGCGATCCTCGCGTTCCTTGATCTCGTCAAGGATGCGGGCCAGCGCCGGGTCGCCCCGTTCCACCTCCAGCCCCGCCTCGGCCAGCCGCCGGCGCAGGTTCGACTGCCCGGCTTGGTTCGACATCGGGATGACGCGCGCGTTGCCCACGGTGGCCGGGTCGATATGCTCGTAGGTCGTGGGATCCTTCAGGATCGCCGAGGCATGCAGCCCCGCCTTATGCGCAAAGGCCGAGGCGCCCACATAGGCCGACTGTTTCATCGGCACCCGGTTGAGGATCTCGTCCAGTTGCCGGCTCGCCATCGTCAGCGTCGTCAGCGCCCCATGGGTGATCCCCGTCTCGTAGAGCGAGGCATAAGGCTCCTTCAGCAAGAGCGTCGGAATGAGCGAGGTCAGGTTCGCATTCCCGCACCGCTCCCCCAGCCCGTTCAGGGTTCCTTGTATCTGCCGCGCCCCCGCATCCACGGCGGCAAGGCTCCCGCCCACCGCGTTCTCGGTGTCGTTATGGGTGTGAATACCCAGCCGCTCGCCGGGGATCCCGGCGGCGATCACGGCGCTGGTGATAGTGAATATCTCGGTCGGCAACGTGCCGCCATTGGTGTCGCACAGCACGATCCACCGCGCCCCAGCATCATAGGCCGCCTTCAGCGCCTCCAGCGCGTAATCCGGGTTCGACTTGTACCCGTCAAAGAAATGTTCCGCATCGAACAGCGCCTCACGGCCCTGCCTGACGATATGCTCGACCGACCGGGCGATATTCTCCGTATTCTCCTCCAGCGTCACGCCCAGCGCTTTCTCGACATGAAAATCATGGGTCTTGCCGACAAGGCAAACGGCCTTCGTGCCCGCATTCAGCACGGCGGCGAGGATATCGTCATTCTCCGCACTCCGCCCCGCCCGCTTGGTCATGCCAAAGGCGGTCATGGTGGCGCGCGTCTCGGGGGCCGCATCGAAAAACGCGCTGTCGGTCGGGTTGGCGCCGGGCCAGCCCCCCTCGATATAATCGACGCCCAGCGCATCGAGCGTCCCGGCAATCGCCTGCTTCTCGGGGGTCGAGAACTGCACCCCCTGCGTCTGCTGCCCGTCCCGCAGCGTGGTGTCGTAGAGGTAGAGGCGCTCGCGGGTCATCGACAGACCTCCCCGCCCCGGCCCCCGAGCCGGGGCCTCGCCATATCAATCTGGATCATTTCAGGGCCTCCAGCTTGGTGGGATCGAAATTGGGACCAAGCTCCCACGAGGCACCTTCCTTGGTATCCTTCACAAGAACCCCGGCATCCACCAATGCATCGCGAACAGCATCTGCGGTCGCAAAGTCCTTCGTCGCCTTGGCTTCTGCGCGCATCCTCAAGGCGTATTCAATTAGCTCGCTTGCTTCTGGCTCAGCTCCTTCCTCCGCCCAATTGCCAAGCTCAGAGGTCAGCAGCCCCAACAGCTCGGCCGATTTACGGAAGTCGTGCGCATTGCCCGACTTGTAGAGGTCGCGCAGGATCGTGATAGCCCCATGGGTGTTGAGGTCATCCGCGAGAGCTTTCACCACGTCCTGATGCGGCCCACCCATAGGCTCAATTCCTTCGGCGAACTCTCTCCAGCGAGCAAGCTCTGCCTTGGCCTCCATGGCTTTCTCATGGGTCCAATCCATCGGCTTCCGGTAATGCGTGCTCAGAAACACGAACCGGATCACTTCCCCCGGATAGCCCTTCTCCAGCAGATCATGCACCGTAAAGAAGTTGCCCAGCGACTTGGACATCTTCTTGCCTTCCACCTGCAGCATCTCGTTATGCATCCAGACCTTCGCGAACTCCCCCTCCGGATGGGCACAGCAGGACTGGGCGATCTCGTTCTCGTGGTGCGGGAACATCAGGTCGTTGCCGCCCCCGTGAATGTCGAAACTGTCCCCCAGCAATTCATAGGACATGGCCGAGCACTCGATATGCCAGCCCGGCCGCCCCCGGCCCCACGGGCTCTCCCATCCCGGCAGGTCCTCCGACGAGGGCTTCCAAAGCACGAAATCCATCGGGTTCCGCTTGTAGGGCGCCACTTCCACCCTTGCCCCCGCGATCATGTCATCGACCGACCGGCCCGACAGGTTGCCATAGCGCTCTTTCCAGCTATCCACGGCGAACAACACATGCCCCTCCGCCTCGTAGGCATGGCCCTTCTCGATCAGCTCGCCGATCATCTCGATCATCTGCGGGATGAACTGCGTCGCCCTCGGCATCTGGTCCGGCTCCAACGCCCCCAGCGCCCCCATGTCATCAAGGAACCACTGCGTCGTCTGCCCCGTCAGTCGGGCGATCTCGGCATTGACGTCACCACCCTCGCCCACATTCTCCTTCGCCCGCGCGTTGATCTTGTCATCCACGTCGGTGAAGTTGCGCACATAGGTCACATGCTCCCCCCCGTAGACATGCCGGAAAAGCCGGTAGAGCACATCGAACACCACCACGGGCCGCGCATTGCCCAGATGCGCCCGGTCATAGACCGTCGGCCCACAGACATACATGCGCACATTATCCGGATCGAGCGGCTCGAACCGCTCCTTCTTCCGCGACTTGGTATTGTAGAGCGTGATCTCGGTCATAGGCCCCTCTTGCGCAGGCATGCGTTTCCCCGCGGCGGGCTTATCAACTCGGTTTGAAAGATGGAATAGAAGACCGGCCCGCCTGACTATGTCAGTGGGTAATGCAGCAAATGATGATGGTTGCGGTCTTCATGGGGACGACCATATGGGTCCGTCCCCGACCGGTCAAGCCATCTCATTGCCCGAACCCCGCCACCTCGCGCAAGGCACAGCGGTTCCCGTCGGGGTCAAAGAACTCCGCCGTGACACCCCAGGGCCGCCGCCACAGTTCGGCCTGCACGCCCCGGCTGGCCAGTTCCACCACAGCCGCCTCGACATCGACCACGTTGAACCGCAGCTTCGACGGGCATGCCGTCGGAGGCTTGCCGCCCGCCGAAGCCCGCCCGCCCGGCTCCACCATCAGATAAGCGCCGCCCATGTCGAAACAGGTCAGCCGCTCCTCCTCGCTGGCCTTCTCGAACAAAACCTCCAACCCCAGCGCATCCCGGTAGAAGCCCACACAGGCCGCATAATGCTCGGTGTTCAGTATGATGCCAAACTTCTCGACCTTCATGGCTTTCTCCTTTTGGTGACATCACCATGAGCGCCGCCAACCGAGATCGGCGGCGGCGCTCTGGCTCATGCCGGACAGCGTCGTGCTGCCGTTTCCATGCTTACCGGCCGAGGCAGCACCTGCGCCCGAATGGTCAGCGCAATACCCACCGCGATGACCGCCGCCCCCGCCCATGTGAGCGGCGCATAGACCTCACCCAGAAACAGCGTCCCGGTCGCCAACCCCACCGCCGCCGCGACATAGCCGATCTGGCTCAGCAACACCGGCCCGCCGGCCTTCTGCAGGGCAAAGTAGGCCGGAAAGGTCAGCCCGGCCACGACCGCCTGCCCCAACACGAGCATCGGCACCTCACGCAGGTGATGCAGCGGCAGCTCGCCGGTCGTCGCGACCTGCAGCGCGGCCAGCCCCGTCAGCGCAAAGAGGTGGCTCCAGACCGCCAGCGCCGCTGGATGCCCGCCCTCGGGCCAGTCGAGCGTACGGTACACGTTACCCAGCGCTAGGATCACCGGCAGCGCGAAAGCCACCAGCGGCCAGATCAGCCCCTCGGCCCCGCCGCTCCCGCTGCGCGTCAGCGCCACCACCGCCGCCCCGGCCAGCCCGAAACCGATCCCGATCACGCCCAGCCGTGGCGGCGTCTTCAGCCCCGCCAGCACCGTCACCCCCAGCGTCGCCACCGGCGACAAGGCGAACATCAGCCCGGCATAACCCGCCCCGACCCGGGGGATCAGCAGATACAGCAGCGCGTTGATCGCGGCAAAGCTCAGCACCCCCGAAATGACCGTATAGCGCAGCACCTGCCCCCTCGGCACAACAAACCGTTTCTGCACCACCAGCGCCGGGATCATCAGCCCCGCCGCCCCGGCCGAGACGACCATCGCCCACAAAAGCGGCGGCACCCCGGCTTGTGCAGCAAGCTTGCCGAGGGGAAGGTTCACCCCCAGCAACGCCCCGGTATAGAGCAAAAGCCCGACGGCCCGCCCGTTACTCACCGCGTCAGCCATAATGCACCACCTCGAACTCGATCCCGTCAGGCCCATCGAAATAGAACCGTTCGCCGGGTTCATAATTTGCATGGTTATGCGGTCTATACCCGGCCGCCTTCACCTTCGCCTCGGTCCCCCGCAGGTCGTCGACCACCACACCCACGTGGTTAAGGCCGCCGACCCGCCCATAGGTCACGCCCATCGGTTCCAGCGGCGGCTTCGGCGCGTAAAGCGCAAGGTAGCTGTCATCGTCGCCGACATGCACGGTAAACCCGTCATCCTTCGCCGCCCCCTCCCAGCGGATATGCCAGCCGAACAGCTCGCACAGTTTGGCCGCGCTGGCCTTGGGGTCGGGGACGGTGATGTTCACATGTTCGATCTGCATGGGTCTTTCCTTCCAGTGTTGATTCCGTTCTGAAATCAACCTAATTCTTCAAGTTAACTTGAAGCCAATAGGGAAAATATCCATGCCATCCAGCCCCTTGCTAAACCGCGGCCTGACAATCGGGTCCATCGCCGACCGCACCGGCCTTGCCCCTTCGGCCATCCGCTATTACGAGGACGAAGGGCTGGTGACCCCCGACCGCAACGACAGCGGCCACCGCCGCTATGCCCGCTCCGACATCAGGCGGCTCAGCTTCGTGATGATCTCCCAAGGTCTGGGCTTCACCATCTCGGAAATCCGCGAGGCTCTGGCCGATCTGCCCGAACACCGCACCCCCAACAAGGGCGACTGGGCCCGCATCTCCCGCCGCTTCGGAAAGGTGCTGGATGCCCGCATCGAACAGATGCAAGCCCTGCGCGCGCGGCTCGACGGCTGCATCGGCTGCGGCTGCCTCTCGCTCAAGACCTGTTCGCTCTACAATCCGAAAGACAAGGCCAGCACGCGGGGCCAAGGCCCCCGCTACGTGATGGGCGACCGCTCCGACGAGATCTGACCGCAGCCACCCCGGCTACCTGCTTGACTTGCCCTCTCGGCCCGGGCCATCTGGCGCCGCGAACGGGACTTCAGACAATGGGAGGCAGGCCATGCAACTGTCGCGCAGGATCACCGGGCTGACCGCCGGCGGCTCGGACGGGTGGGACGTGTATTACCGCGCCAATGACATGCTGAAGGCGGGCGAGCCTGTCATCCAGCTGACCATCGGCGAGCACGATATCGGCACCGACCGCAAGATCATCGACGCCATGCATGCGGCCGCCATCGGCGGTCATGTCGGCTATTCCATGTTCAACGGCAACCTCAACCTGCGCGAGGCCGTCGCGGCCCGCGTCACCGCCCGCACCGGTGTGCCCACCACGCCCGACAACGTGCTGGTCGTGCCCGGCGGTCAGGCCGGGCTTTTCGCCGCCCATCACGCCGCCTGCGACGAGGGCGACACCGCGCTCTATATCGATCCCTACTACGCCACCTACCCCGGCACGATCCGCGGCGTGGGGGCCAAGGCGCAGCCCGTCTTCGCCCGCCCCGACCGGAACTTTCAGCCCGACCCGGCCGAGATCGCCGCCGTGGCCCCGGAGGCGAAATCGCTGCTGATCAACACGCCGAACAACCCCACCGGCGTGATCTACACCGCCGACACCATGAACGGCATCGCCGGAATCTGTCAGGAGCATGACCTCTGGCTGATCTCCGACGAGGTCTATGACACGATGATCTGGCAGGGAGAGCATATCAGCCCGCGCACCCTGCCCGGCATGGCCGAGCGCACGCTGGTCGTGGGGTCGATGTCGAAAAGCCACGCCATGACCGGCAGCCGCATCGGCTGGATCATCGGTCCGGAGGAGGCGATCGAACATCTCGGCAACCTCTCGACCCACACCACCTATGGCGTGGCGGGATTCGTGCAGGAGGCCGCGACCTTCGCGCTGGCCCAGGGCGACGCGTTCGAGGCGGACATCTCCGACCCCTTCCGCCGCCGCCGCGATCTCGTGATCGACATGCTCGAAGGTCAGAACGCCGTGCGCGCCATCCCCGCCGATGGCGGCATGTTCGTGATGCTCGACATGCGCGCCACCGGCCTGTCGGGTGAGGAGTTCGCCGACCGCCTGCTGACCGAGCACCTTGTCGGCGTCATGCCCGGCGAAAGCTTCGGCGAAGCGGCGGCAGGCCATATCCGGGTGGCGCTGACGGTCGATGACGATCGGCTCGCGGGCGCCATCGGGCTGCTGATCGAACTGGCCACCGAGCTGGCCGCCTGACCCCCCGTCTCGCCGCTTCACGGTCTGAAAGCGACACAAGTCGCAATTGAGACAGACCAAGCGATGGAATCATGGTCACCTCCTTCCACTTTTGGGAGGGGCTGGCCCATGTCGCCAAGCTGCAAGATCGCCCTTGTGATCTATACGATCGGCGCCGTGCGCGGGCTCGCCGCTCGTGGAAGGCCGGGAATGTCCTGAACGTCCCCAGGCCATTTTCACGACAAGGATCAAAGACATGAAAGATAATCCCCCGCGCCGGACCGGTGGCCGCGCAGCGCGCCGTGCCAGCCGTGCCGCCCCGCTCGATGACGCAACCCGCCCCGTACGCCCCGGTATGGAATGCGACGCCCTGAAGGTGCTGTCGCAGGCAGACATCCTGAAAATTCACAACGCCGCTCTTCAGGTGCTCGAGGAAATCGGCCTCGCCGACGCGCCCCAGAGCGGCGTCGACCATCTCACCCGCGCCGGCGCCATCCACGGGTCCGACGGGCGCATCAGGTTCCCCCGCGCGCTGGTCGAGGATACGGTAGCGCATGCCAACCGGCAGATCACCCTCTTCAGCCGCGACGGCATGCATGATCTCGATCTGTCCGGCAACCGCGTGCACTACGGCACCGCCGGCGCCGCGGTCAGCATGGTCGATGTCGAGGGCCGCCAATACCGCGACAGCACCCTGCAGGACCTGCACGACGCCGCCCGCATCACCCACCGGCTCGACAACATCCACTTCCTTCAGCGCCCGATGGTGGCCCGCGACATCCCCGACAACCGCGAGATGGACCTGAACACCATCTACGCCTGTTGCTCGGGCACGACAAAGCATGTGGGCGTTTCTTTCTCCGACCCCTCGCACGTGGCCGATTCCTTCGAGATGCTGTACCTCATCGCCGGGGGCGAGGCGGAATGGCGCGCGCGCCCCTTCGTCAGCAACTCCAACTGTTTCGTCGTCCCGCCGATGAAATTCGCCACCGAAGCCTGCCAGACGATGGAACTCTGCATCGCGGGCGGCATGCCCGTGCTGCTGCTCTCGGCGGGCATGGCCGGCGCCACGACCCCTTCGACCATCGCAGGCGCCATCGTTCAGGCGGTGGCCGAATGCCTAGCAGGGCTCGTCTATGTCAACGCGGTGCGCCCCGGCGCGCCGGCGATCTTCGGCACATGGCCCTTCGGGCTCGACCTGCGCACCGGCACCATGACCGGCGGGTCGGGCGAACAGGCGCTCTTGTCGGCGGGCTGCGCCCAGATGCACAAGTTCTACGGCGTCCCCGGCGGCGCGGTGGGCGGCATCACCGACGCCAAGCTACCGGATATGCAGGCGGGATGGGAGGCGATGTGCTCCAACGTCATGGCCGGTCTCTCGGGGCTCAACATGGTTTACGAGGCGGCGGGCATGCACGCCTCGCTTCTGGGCTTCTGCCACGAAAGCCTGATCCTCGGCGACGACCTCATCGGCCATGCCCAACGCTGTGTGCGCGGCATCGAGGTGGATGACGAAACGCTCGCGGTCGAGCAGATCCGCGAGGTCTGCCTCCAAGGCCCCGGCCATTATCTCGGCATGGGCCAGACTTTGGCACGGATGCAGTCTGATTACGTCTACCCATCGACCGGAGAGCGCATGTCGCCCAAGGAATGGGTCGAAAAGGACAAGCCCGACCTGAACCAGAGCGCGATCAGGCGGAAAGAGGCGATCCTGTCCGAACGCTCCCCCGCCCGGTTCGATCCGGTGACAGACAAGGCCATCCGCGAGCGGTTCCGCATCCACCTCCCGGCGTAGGAAGCAGACGGCCGGGAACCTCCGCGTTTCCGGCCTCGCTATCCTCCCAGCCGCGCCAGAACCGCCCCGGTATCGACGCCCGAAATCGCGCCCGCCACCCGGCCCCTCGGCGCCCCCAGTCGCGTGGCGGCATAGGCCTCGGCCACGGGCGCGGGCGCATTGCGGATCAGCACCGCCGCCGTCAGAAGCGAGGACAGGCTTTCTACGTACCACCGCGCCTGCCCTTCCTCGGGCAGCTTCGGAAACCGCTCCATATGCGCCTTCAGCCCGGCATCGAACCGGGCATCCTGTCCCGCAGCCTTGCCCAATTCCGCGGCCAGCACCTCGCCCGCCACGGGCGACTTGCGCAGCGTCCGCAGGATATCGAGGCAGATCACGTTCCCCGACCCCTCCCAGATCGAGTTCAGCGGCGCCTCGCGATAGAGCAGCGGCAGCGGCGTGTCCTCGACGTAACCTATACCACCAAGGCACTCCATCGCCTCATACACCACGTTCGGGCACAGCTTGTTGCCGAGGAACTTGGCCAGCG
Source organism: Roseovarius sp. (assembly GCA_040220035.1). Taxonomy (GTDB): domain Bacteria; phylum Pseudomonadota; class Alphaproteobacteria; order Rhodobacterales; family Rhodobacteraceae; genus Roseovarius. The sequence goes on from JAVJTX010000067.1 coordinate 61,153, forward strand.
CCACCCCAAGCCGGGCAAATGCCCGCTGCCCTTCGCCCTTGCCGTCGAAGCTCCGCGCCACATGCATCCCCAGCGCCAGCGCCCCCTCCCAGTCGAGCGCCAGATCGGCCAGCACCGCCCGCATCAGCGGCTGGTCGCTCAATTGCTTCTGAAACGCCGTCCGATGCCGCGCCCAGTACCACGCATGATCCAGCGCAGCCCGCATCAACCCGGCCGGCGCCATCGCCGTATCCAACCTTGTGTGGTGCACCATCTCAATGATCGTGCGCACCCCCGCGCCTTCCTCGCCCAGCCGCCAAGCCAAAGCGCCTTCGTACTCGATCTCGGCCGATGCGTTGGCCCGGTTGCCCAGCTTGTCCTTCAGCCGCTGGATGCGGATGGCGTTCCGCCCCTCCTCCAGCCACCGTGGCACGAGGAAACAGGTCAGCCCGCCCTCGGCCTGCGCCAGCGTCAGGAACCCGTCCGACATCGGCGCAGAGCAGAACCACTTGTGCCCATGCAGCCGATAGGCCTCGCCATCCGGCGTCGCGACCGTTGCATTGGCCCGCACGTCTGATCCGCCCTGTTTCTCGGTCATCGCCATGCCCATCGTCGCGCCGGGCTTGCGCGCCAAAGGCCGGACCGACCCGTCATAGACCCGCGAGGTCAGCTTTGGCACCCATGTCTCGAACAGCCGCTCGTCCGCCCGCATCGCAGGCACGGCGGCATAGGTCATTGTCATCGGGCAGCAAACGCCGGGCTCAATCTGGCTGGTGAGGTACACCATCGCCGCATGGGTGGCATGCCCGCCCACAGCGCCTTCCCACGCGATGGCGGAATACCCCGAACCCACCCCCGCCTCCATCAGCCGGTGATAGGCCGGATGAAACCGCACCTCGTCCAGCCGTCGCCCGCCCGCATCGAACTGCACCAGTTCCGGCCCCTGCCGGTTGGCGATGCGCCCCGCCGCCTGCATCTCCTCCGTGCCGATCGCCGCACCGTAGCCCGCCAGATGCGCCGCATCCGCCCCCGACGCCCCGGCATGGGTCTGCAACGCCGGATCGCTCGCCCACAGGTCGATATCGCCCCGCGCGGGCGGCTGGTTCGTCACCTCGTGCGTCGGCAGGTCGGACCGGGGTGGCAGATGTGGCATGAAAGACTCTCCTCACCGCTATTTCTAGCCCGCAAAACCTTGTGAACGAAAGGGGATTCACAAAGCGATTCGCCTGTGGCAGGATACCCCTCGACCGCCCGAAAAGAGGCGGCAGCAAAAGGCAGAGCAGACCCACATGTCCACCCGCAAACGTCCCGCCTTCGGCGCGCTCGTCTACTTCATGATCGCCTTCGCCATGTGCGGGTATTTCACCTTTGCGGCTGTGCAGGGCGATTACGGCCTCTTTCGCCGGGCCGAGATCGAGGCCGAGGAAAAGGCCCTGCAGGCCCAGCTCGACCAGATCGAAAGCGAGGTCGCGCGGATGGAAAACCTCACCAAGCGGCTTTCCGACGGATTTCTTGACCTTGACCTGCTCGACCAGCAGGCCCGCGACGTGCTTGGCATGATCCGCTCCGACGAAATCGTGATCCGCTAAGGCCCGCCGCCGTTCCCGCTCCGGCAACGTCCCCCGACAACCCGCCTTCCAAGCCTCCGACACGGACCTGCCATGGCAGACGCACGCGCCACGTGCCCCTGCGGCAAATTCACCCTCGCCACAAAGGGCCTTCTCATGTTATGGATAGTTTAACACTAAACTATATTGTGAGCGGAGGAGAACGCCACCCATGGCTGCCCGTAAAACCTCAAAGAAACCAAATATTTCGGCCGACGAGCTGAAACAGTATTACCGCGACATGCTGCTAATCCGCCGATTCGAGGAAAAGGCCGGCCAGCTTTACGGCATGGGCCTCATCGGCGGGTTCTGTCACCTTTATATCGGTCAGGAAGCCGTCGTCGTCGGCCTTGAGGCCGCGGCGGAGGAAGGCGACAAGCGGGTCACCACCTATCGCGACCACGGCCACATGCTGGCCTGCGGCATGAACCCCGATGGCGTCATGGCCGAGCTCACCGGCCGCGATGGCGGCTATTCCAAGGGCAAGGGCGGGTCGATGCACATGTTTTCGACCGACAAGCACTTCTATGGCGGCCACGGCATCGTCGGCGCCAACGTGCCGCTTGGCGCCGGCCTCGCCTTCGCCGACAAGTACCTCGAGAATGGCCGCGTCACC